>JACCQN010000071.1 GCA_015709215.1 Bacteroidales bacterium | reverse complement strand
CCATCCAACTGGAATACAGAATCTTATGATAGTAAGATAACAAGTTGGGTTAAGCTGGAATTGTAGTTTATTATTAGCGATTGAAACAAAAAAAACCGGCAAATTCTAACTGCCGGTTTTTCAGTTTTATAAAGATATAGTTTCCTATTCTTCTTCCTTGAGGCTTTCTTCGTATTCTTTGAGCAGTTTGGTCTGCACATCGCCAGGAACCTGAGCGTATTCGGCAAACTTCATGGAATACGTTCCACGACCCGAAGTGATCGAGCTGAGCGAAGTGCTGTATTTATCCATCTCGGCCAATGGCACTTTAGCGTTAATTATCTGATATTTTCCATCGGAATCCATACCCATGATAACAGCACGACGGCCTTGCAAATCTGTCATACAAGCACCCATCATGTCTTCCGGTATTCTAACCGAAACATCATAAATGGGTTCCATAATCTTTGGGCCTGCATTTTTAAATGCATCACTAAAGGCGTGACGACCAGCAAGTTTAAAAGAAATTTCGTTTGAATCCACCGGGTGCATCTTGCCGTCATAGATGTAAACAACGATATCGCGGGCATACGATCCCGTGAGCGGGCCTTCTTCCATGCGTTCCATAATTCCTTTCAGGATAGCCGGCATAAAACGTGCATCGATTGAACCACCAACGATACAGTTAGCAAAAATAAGTTTACCTCCCCAGCTGAGATTGTGTTCTTCTTTTCCACGAACAGGGAAGTCGGTAGGATCTTTGTAGCCTTCAAAGTAAGGTTGTACCATCAGGTGAACCTCACCAAACTGACCAGAACCACCAGATTGTTTTTTGTGACGGTAATCAGCTCTTGCTGCTTTGGTGATGGTTTCGCGATATGGAATTTTAGGTGAATAAAACTCTACTTCCAGTTTATGCACGTGATCAAGGTACCATTTAATAGTGTTCATATGATACTCGCCCTGACACTGCAGAATGAGCTGTCTCAACTCGCGTGAAAGTCCTGCAATAATTGTTGGATCAGTACGATGCATGTCCTGCAAAACACTACCCAGTTTTTCATCATCGGTCGATTGAACAGCTTTTACGGCTGTAGTGAAAATTGGATCAGGAAATTCGATTTGTGAAAATCCTGCATCAGAAAATTTAGGATCCATCAGCGAGTCGTTGGTGCGGATATCTTTAAGTTTAATAGTAACAGCGATATCACCGGCAATAACTTTATCAACTTTTTCGCGATTTTTTCCGTTAACGACAAACAGCTGGGAAATTCTTTCTTTATGTTCGTTTCTTGGGTTGATCAAATCCTGACCTTCGGTGATGGTTCCGCCATAAACTTTAAACATCGAAATCTCTCCCAGATGCTGCTCATTGGCTACTTTGAAAACAAACAGTCCGGCCGGATCATTCACGTCACATTTATATTCTTTGCCAGCAGTAGTTTTGATTGGCTTTGAATTATTTGGGGCTGGGCAACTATGCACAATGAAATCCATCAGGCGATGCACACCGATGCCATGTTTTACGGCACCACACATGATTGGGAAAATAGCACGCTGAACCAGACCCAAACGGATTCCTGTGCGGGTTTCTTCAAGGCTTAGTGTATCATTTTCGAAATATTTTTCCATCAATTCCTCATCACCCTCGGCAGCATTTTCAACCAATTCTTTGTGAAGGCTTGCTGCTTTTTCCATTTCTTCAGCCGGGATATCCAACACTTCAGGAGCGCCACCACCTTGTGGAAATTTCAGCATTTTCATCAGCATCAGATCGATCACACTGTCGAAGCCTTCGCCAGTATTAACAGGGTATTGTGCCACGGTAGCTTTATCGCCAAAATAATCTTTTATCTGACGAACAGCTTCATCAAAATTGGCATTATGATGATCAAGATGATTGATAAAAAATACCACAGGAGTGTTGGAACGTTCGGCAAGTTTCCAGGCATTTTCGGTAGTTGCTTCTACGGCAGCCTGACCATTAATTATTAAAATTGAAGTATCCGCAACTGTTGTAGCTGCAAGGATATCACCTGCAAAGTCGCTAAAACCAGGGGCGTCAAGAATGTTTATTTTTTTGTCTTCGTGCAGGGTGTACAGTAAACTGAGGTGAACAGAAATCTGACGATCAAGTTCTATCTGCCTGTAATCAGAAACAGAGTTTTTGTCATCCACACTTCCTTTTCTGTTAATCACCTTGCCCTCGAAGAGCATATTCTCTGCCAGGGTTGTTTTGCCGGATTTTGCAGCACCAATCAGGGCAATATTCCGAATTTCGTCTGTCTGGTAAACCTTCATATAAAATGTTGTTAAAATTATTCAACTTTTTTTAAAAACAGGCCTGCAAAGCTAAGCATTTCAGCATTATAAACAAATCCCGTTGCTTATTTATAATGATGACAATTAAGGGGTTTTTGGAAACTTTAACGCTTACAAAGCAGCTTCAATCTTACTGATCTCTTTTTTTATCTTTTCCCATTTGTCAGGCTCCATTTTGGCTCCAATCACTTCAATAACATTGCCAGCCAAAAGGCTACCAATCTGACCTGCCTGAGTAAGACTTAACTGCCTGGAAATGCCATAAAGGAAACCCGCGGCATACATATCGCCGGCACCAGTGGTGTCGATTGCGTTTGCCTTAATCGGATCGATTGGATAAACCTTTCCCTGATATTTAATCAACGAACCTTCTTTGCCAATTTTTACGATAGCAGTTTCACAGCGATCAGCAATAAAATCAAGTGCTTCGCGAGGCTTTAGTCTGGTAAGCGCTTTTGCTTCTTCTTCATTGGCAAATACAAGGTCGATATTTTTATTGTTCAGAAGTTCCAATAAAAATTCACGCTGTTCTTCCACTACATTATAACTCGCCAGGTCGATAGCAATTTTGGCACCTGATTGTGCTGCCAGCTTAATGGCCTTTTTGAGTAGGGGCTTGTTTTGAACCAGATAACCCTCGATATAAAAGTAATCGTAACCTTTGAATAAGTCTTCTTTAAGATGGGATTCAGATAATTCGATGGCGGCTCCCAGACAGGTGGCAAAGGTACGTTCGCCATCCTTTGTCACAAAAGCATGAGCAAGGCCTGAGGCTGTTTTACTACTGAAAAGTAAGGGTTTAATACCGGCTGCAATCATGTCTTCTTTAAAAAAATCGCCGGTTTCATCTTCACCAACATGGCCAATAAAAGCCGTTTCAACGCCCAAACGAGCCAGCCCGTGAATAGTGTTGGCTGCCGAACCTCCTGAAGAGCGCAGATTACTTAGATGTGCCGATGCTTCTGCAACTGCTGATGAGCGACCGGTATCAACCAGCTGCATGCTTCCTTTTGGCAGCTCAAGTTGGATTAGCAATGCCTCATCTTCCAGCCGAATCATATTATCAACGAGTGCATTTCCGATGCCCAATACTTTTTTTGTTGTCATATTAATTTTTGATTTTGAGTGGCGCAAAGGTATGAAATACACCCAAAAATAACCTAAAACGGATAATATCAACTTTAAGAAATGGACAGCTAGTAAGCGATAATCTTTGTGGTAAGGGTTTGATAATTTGAAACCAGCCGTAAAAGCAACACCCCCTGGTAGAATTTTTTGAGGCTGAGATTAAGCTTGTTTTTACTCAAATCATAAGTGAAGGGCACGGCTTTCCCATTTAATTCGATCAATTCAAATTGTTCGGGCAAAAATCCGTCGGGAAGGCTAATCTGAAACTGACCTGTACCCGGATTAGGCGAAACGGTGAGTTGGTTTGCAATTTGCTCATCAATTCCAATAAAACAATCATCGCGAATGGTGAGCCGCATTTTCCCAGAGGCAGTGCAGCCATCCAGCACACCAACGACACTAATTTCGCGGGAAGTGCCAGCCTGATAATCTGATCCTAATATGGTGATTTGTTGTGTCGTTGCTCCGGTATTCCAATAATACTCAGTAAAACCTTCTCCGGCATCCAAACGTAAAGTATCGTTGGGGCAAATCAGGGTGTCATTTCCCAAATCAATACTGCTCAATCCGCCAAACACAATCGTAGTTGCAGTTGCACTATCTGTACAACCATATTCATTTGTTAAGCTGTAAACAATCTGATGTGTGCCATCACCTGCCAGTTCCGGATTAAAAAACCCTGCCACCATTCCTGCTCCTGCAAAAAGGCCGCCTTCCGGTGTGCCAATGAGTTGGGAGGGCTCATCACTTTGGCAATAAACAGGCAATAAACCGCTGATAGTTACCACAGTTCTCGGGAACACTTCTATAGTAACTTCGGCGGTATCAACACAACCAAATTCGTTGCTGCCAACTACCTGATAAGTAGTGGTGTTGAGCGGAAAAACAAAAATGGGTGATCCTGTTTCGCCATTGCTCCAGGTATAACTTAAGGCACCTGTAGCAGCCAGCTCAATTTGCGTGCCGGCACAAACTGCAGTTTCCGAAGAGCTTGCAGTAACTGAAGGATTGGGTCTCACAGTAACATCTACTGTATCAGTTGCGCTGCAGAACAAGGGGCCATTATTGGAAACAACAGCAAAATAAGCGTCTGTTTGTTCCGGCATTATTTCAAGGATATAATCACTGCCAACAAGTCCTGTTGAGTTATACCATTCACAGCTGATGCCACCGCTAGCCTCGAGGGTGATGCTTTCACCAAAACAAACTTCGACATCCTCACTAACTGTTATTTCGGGTGTTTCATAAACCAAAATAAGTAAGCTGTCAGCCGATGAGCATCCGATTTCGGAAAAGATTGCTGCTTTTACCCAGGTGGTTTCAAGCAGGTCGAAGCTTTTGCTTATCGTTGTTTGGCTTCCAAAGAAAGTAGTGTCAGTGTTGTTCCATACAACATATTGCGGGATGATGTGATTGTTACTCGAAACGCTCAGTTCAACGGCTTCACCAGTGCACAGCTGACTGCTTCCTTGGGTAATTTCAAGATTGATTTCGGGCTGACTTTGCACTTCAATAATGGCTGTATCGCGCGCGGTGCAACCAAATCCGTTTATGGCTTCTGCCCAGAGGTAATAAGTGGAATCAGCAAGTGGCGGATCAAAAGTAATGGTTTGATTGGTATTTCCGTTCCACCATTGAAATCCGATAGCGTTTTGGGTTGTCAGGGTTAATTCAATATCACTGCCAAAACAAAGCGATCCCTGTTGCGGATCTACATTGATGATGGGTATTTCGAGTGCATTAACAAGCAAAGAGTCAGTTGCCATACATCCGGTTGCTGCAGTAACCTCAAGTTTTATGATTACATTATTAGTAACTACATACTGTAGCTCAACATCTGTTTCGGGAAGCAATTCGCCATCTGCATACCACGAATAAGAATAGCTTACACCTGTTGGTCCTTCAAGAAAAAGTGTATCAAGCGTACACAACTGGATATCCTGCGGAAAATCAAAAACCGGTGTATCAAGAGGCATTAAAACTACCGAATCTGCTGTCATACAACCACCTGGTGGAATTACTTCAACCATCACTTCTAAAGTATCGCTTAAAATAATTATAAAAACAGAATCCGAAACAGCCTGTAATTCGCCATCAACAAACCAGTTATAAGTAAATTCAGCTCCGGAAGGTGCAACAATTTCCAAAGTATCATTCAGGCAACTATACAAAGTGTCAGCCCAATCGATTTGAGGTTTTATTAAAGCATTTATCACCACACTATCAGTGGAAATACAACCATTGGTTGAGCCAATTTCAGCAAAAAGCGAAACAGTATCCTGAACGATAAAACCGTATTCGTTAACATTTTGCGCTACTGTATCTGTATTGGCTATCCATAAATAGGTATAATCTTCAGAAAAAGGCAATTCAAAGGATACACTGTCAAACTGGCAAATTTCCAAATTTGGGCCAAGATCAAACATTGGTGCTTCGAGCACGTTTATGGTTATGGTATCTGAAGCTTCGCAGCCGCCTTCGGTAAGCAGATCGACCCAGTAAGTTGTTGAGATTTCGGGACAAACCAGTATTGAACTTGTGGTGCTGTCGTTGCTCCAGAGATAAGTATTTCCTTCTGCCACAGGAGCTTCGAGCAGAACACATTCGCCCTGGCAAATTTCTATATCGGGTCCCAAATCGAAATCGCAAGTTTCACAAAAGCCAGCTTCATATTCAACATCCGGAATGGCACATAACCTGTCTTTCATTGTCTGTTGAGCTTCACCCGGAGGCATCATCAACACATAATCCATGGCAATCAGGCAGTCGTATTGTGCCTGAGTTTGTTCGGCGAGTGTAACAAACTCATCTGCCAGTATTTCCGGGTCTTCTATTTCGCGGCCATCCCATTCCAGATTGATGAGCGAATTTGCCGTACCGATACCATTAAAGCTGTTATTGGTTCCGCCATTGATATTGATGTTTGTGATCACAGCACCCTCGGCTTCAATGGTCAACGATAAGGGATAGAACCGCTGATCTGTTGGAATTTGTCCTTCCAAAAGAATGAGAAGTGTATTACCAGCCACATTGTAGGTGAGTGTTGTTAGTTCACGAATGCGCAGATAATCCAGTATTTCTTCCTCGCTGGCCATCCAAATATTGTCTTGCCCTGCAATACCATAATTGCTTGCGATGGTATTGAAATCGTTGAAGAATGTGGCTTGAGGATAATCTTCTATAATTCGGTGGGTAAAAACCGGAGCCCACCAATTTCCCTCCGCATTGGCCATGGTTGTTGCCAACGTTGCAACATCTGTGTTTTCGGCTGATAAACGGTTTAGTTCATTGTTTTGATCCCATTCTATGAAATTGTTTACATCAACACCATTTTCTGTGATAATTCCTCCCCCAATCCTGAAAGCTGTACGGTAGCCATTGTTAAAAGCAACGGAGGTATAATTCGAAACACCATTTGGATTAACAAAAACCCGAGTTCTCAACCCACCAGGAATTGCATCATAAAGCTGACGTCTGATATAACTTTCGTTACGCTTTATGCTATACAACATGAAATCGGGTTCGGAAGAGGCGCCAGATGTAAAACCGTGATTGTAAATCGCGCATCCGTTTTGAACCATGGTTTGTAGTTGCGGCCAAGTAACAGTATTATAATTATTATCAGGCTGATGCATATCTTCATCATTGAATTCACTGTAGGAGAAAACAGAGTTACTTATTTTGAAAGACAGTGCATTACCACAGCCATCCGTATAAAACAGGCCGGGATAATTGGTGCCGTCTTCATTAATTCCGGTGAAGAAAGGGAAGCCAACGGTATAAACATCATCAATACCATCGTCGGTGTGAAAGCTGAGTGCAAATTTTTTGTTGTATCGAAGCGGTGCTTTTTCAACCACTACATTTACGGGTGCCTGATCAAAACTAACTAAGATAAAGCTTATTCCGGGATCTGCAGTTTGAGCATTAACCGCTTTGTTGAATGACAAAAACAGCTGCATTGATAAAAGCAGCACCCATGTAATCGTGTATGTATATAGCGTTTTCATGTTTACTACCTCCTGTTAAATTCTGCGGGTTTTGGCCCGGGTTTTAATGGCCTGATTGGTGTAGCGGCTTTTTTTCGGTTGCGGGCATCGTAAAAACGGGTCAGATTTTTTGTGGTGATTCGATAACCCACACTAATTTCGTGTGCGCCTCCTGATCCATTATACACGCCACCAAATCCCATTTCGTAAGAATAGCCGATTACAAAACCTTCGATAAGTTCTCCTCCCAAGCCAAAAACAAGTGCGTTACTGCTTCGGTACATCAGCCCAATGTGGTAGGCATCATCATAAAAAGCAGTGGCCGAAATATCAACAACTGCCGGAAGATTATCTGTTTTTTGATAAACTCCAAAAACCTGAAGCCGCCAGAGTTCTGCCAAGGCAAAACGATTTGAAGCATGCATCAGAAAAGAACGGTCAAAGGTAAAACCAGCATCTGCACCTTTGTTATAAGTGTCTTTTGAGCGGAAAAGAACAGGTAAGCCAATTCCAAAGTGAAACTGATTCCAATTGTAAATCAGCCCGAAATTAGCATTGAAATTTGATCCTGTAATTCTGTCTAAATCTTTTAGCAAAGGATCATTCAGGTCGGCATTTACCTGATCAAAATGAATAACACTCTGATAGAAGCTTCCACCCATAGCAAACGAAAGAAACTGATCATTAGCCATTTGCAGGCGGTAAGTGTAATTTATATTGGCCTTGATCCGGTTAAAGATGTCTGTGTTATCGGCCAGGATTTCTCCTCCCAGGTACATACCAGGATATACTTGTCCAAAACCGTTTATTCTGTATGTTTGCGGACTGCCAGCAATATTTCCCCAATCGCGCCGGTAATTGAGAAAAATGGCAGCCTTGTCGTAAGCTCCGGCAAAAGCAGGATCGAGGTTGTAACGGTTAAAAGTATAATGTGTGCTAAATGGCAGTTGCTGAGATTGCAGTGGCAGCGCGGGCAACATCAAACCAATAAGACAGGCAAAAATTATTATCGTAAAGTTTCTTTTCCTCATCGCAAAATACTGATTGGTCCTTTAATCACTTTTCCATCCGCAGCTTCGATCATATAGTAATAGGTGCCTTCGGGTAATGGATTTCCGTTGAAGCGTCCGTCCCAGTTGTTTTGATAGTCGTTGGCGCTAAAAACCTGGCGGCCATTTCTACTGTAAACAGCTACTTTTGCAGGTCCGTATGCATTTAAGTCGATCAGCCAGGTGTCGTTAAACCCATCTCCGTTAGGCGTTATCAGGTTCATGATGCTTTCTGTTGGATCAATTGGATTTTCTGTTTCTATCACACTAAACGATCTGCTGTTTGAGCATCCCTGATAAAAAATCTGAACATCAAAAAAGCCATCATTGATTACCATGAAGGTTTCGGTAGTAACTCCACCTCCCCAAATAATGCTGTCGTAAGGGCTTTCGACCATAAAAGTAAGGCTGCCGCCTTTTTGCATTTTCACTTCTGCTTCATCAGCAACAGGAGTTCCGTCTTCAAGCCTTAAATCGATCAACGGTGCCGGCCTGATGGCAACATTGTGCGAAACCGTATCGCTGCAGCCGAAGCTGGAAGTTACAATCAACTGGACGGTATATGTGCCTGCTGCATCATAGAAATAGGAAGGATGCTGAAAATCGGCGGTGCTGCCATCTCCCAAATCCCATTCCCAGGTGGCCGGAAAACCAACCGTAACAGTGCTGAGGTCGGTAAATTGTACAGCATTACCCTCGCAGGTATTACTAAAATCGAATTTTGCGAAAGGATAATCAGCAACAGGAATGGCGTGGTATTTAGTAACCAAACGACCGCTTTTTGTTTTGACTCTTAGGCCAGTAAGCTGCTCTCCGGGTTGTTCGTAAAGGTATTGAACTGTATCGCCAAATGCATCACCAAAGATTCCATCGCCATTTAAATCCCATTCTTTTATCAAAATGGAATCATTGCTCACGATGCGGCTGAAATGATTGGTTGCAACGCCATAACACACAGTATCAAAAATAAAATCTACCTCCACGATATATTGCACAACAACCACAGCTGTATCTGTTTGAACACATCCTGCCTCGCTGGTTCCGCTAACAATAAAAACTTCCGTTTGCTCTGGCTGAGCAATTAGAGTGTCATTAGTTGAGCCGTCGTTCCAAAGATAACTGTCAGCTCCTGAGGCAACCAGTGTCACCGCTTCTGAAGGGCCAATCGTATCGCTTGATGCAGTGATTTCAACATTTGGTAAGGCAATGCTTGTGATTTCGATGGTATCACTCAAGATGAAACCATTTGCAAGTGCGGCCTGAGCCCAAAGCAATGTATCGCTAATGCACTCAAAATCAATAGTACGTGAGGTTTCGCCAGTGCTCCATAAATAATTTGCCGCTTCAGGCGCTTCAAAAGGAAGTATTGTACCTACACAAACGGAAGTGTCAGCGCCCAGGAATTCATTTTTGGGGCAAAAACCGACTTCATAAGTAAAAGACAAGGCGCATAGTCTGTCGCGCAGATTTTCTTTCAGATCACCATCAGGAAGCATTTGTACATAATCCATTGCCGAAAGTGCATCAGCAGCGATGAGGCTTGTTTCGGCAAGGTTTACAGCGTTTTCTGCCTGAGTTTCAAGATCTGGAACAATGCTGCCTCTCCACTTCAGGTTGAGCAAAGCATTACCGCCCGAAAACCGGTATGTAGAAATATTATCAGGCTCATCAACCACCATTTCAACAATAT
Organism: Bacteroidales bacterium; assembly: GCA_015709215.1. GTDB lineage: Bacteria > Bacteroidota > Bacteroidia > Bacteroidales > F082 > UBA5536. The sequence goes on along the minus strand of JACCQN010000071.1, from coordinate 1,432 downwards.
TCGACTCGCCTTCTACAATGAGCGTCACACAATAATCACGCAAATCGACAGGGATATCCTGAGCACTAAAAGTAATTTCCACAATATTGCCGTTGATGTTGGTTTGAACCTCAACTAGCTCTTTAACTTTCATATATTCAATCACATCTGTAGAAGTGGCTGACCAAATCTGGTCGCTTCCATTTTGCCCGAAAGTGCTGGCCACCTGATTCATTTCCTGTTTGAATTGGTCAAAACTAATACCGCTGCTTTCAAAATTTTCGAGGTAATAAGTAGCTATAGGATGACTTGTTTCAGAGCTTTGTTGCGCCAGCACTTGTATTTGATTAAAAAAAGCGCTTGTAAAAGGGGTTCTTGATAATTGAACACCATTAATATTTGAAAGATCTTCAGCATCAACCGGATTGGGGAAAGCTCCTGATTCATTGCTATATACAGCCAAAAACCGTTCCTTTGCGTAAGACAACTGATCAGATGCTCCCTCAGGAACAACATAAATCTGTGTGCGATAACCACCTGGTATAGTGCCGCTTAATGTTTTTCGTTGGGTATAACTCTTACTTCTGGAAACTTCTACTCCGGCATCATCAACTGACGGAAAGTTGAGACCATTGCCCACAATACCAAATTCGCCTGCCCACAAATTGATGATGTTGTCCCAGTTTAAATATCCGGCTTGAAAATCATGTACATCAACGCCATTTTCATCAAATAAATAATGCACTGCATCCATTTTAAAAGGCTGTTTGCTGTTAGGCTGTCCTTCGGTAAAAAACAAACCTGGATTTCCGGCCTGTCCTTTAAAATAGGGCAAAACCTGATCATTTATCGCAGGATTACCATTGTTTAATTGTAAAACAAGCGCAAAATCCTTGTTATACTTCAGAGGTGCTTTGTATATCTGCAGCCCGGTTCCTGGCTCATCAACAAAGGTAATCGTGACTTTAAAATCTTCGACTACAGAACTTTGTGCCGATAAGGTAAACCATGGAATCAGACTAAAGATAAAAATAATCTGCCATAGCGTTATTTTATGGATCATTGAGGCAAACCTTAGTTTTTTAAAAGCATAAAGATAGTTATTGTTACAAGACGGCCTAAAGCGATGCTCTGAATTTTATCCACAATTTATTAATACAGATTCCCGTATGTTTTGCTGATGAAATAATTAACCAGATTTAATTAAGGAATAGGCTCTATATGCAATAGGTAATTGTTTGTGATTGAGCTATTAATAGAAAACAAAGATTTTTGTTTTTTACATAAACAGAAACACTGTTGTCCGGTAAAATTAAATGCCGTCTATACGGGACTTTTTATTGATTTCTAACGCACTGAATACCCCATTTTGTCCTTGGCAGGACAGTCCCGTTAGGGACAAAATGTGGGTGGCATAAAAGCTTACCCCTGATTATCCCAAGTCCCGTAGGGA
>JACCQN010000070.1 GCA_015709215.1 Bacteroidales bacterium | reverse complement strand
CCCATCCAACTGGAATACAGAATCTTATGATAGTAAGATAACAAGTTGGGTTAAGGGTTGTTACTGCTTATTTGCCTAATCCTAAAATAGGGTATCGAAAAAGTAACCCTAAAACAGAGATTATTGAGAAGAATGAAAAAACCTGCCAGTCAACTGGCAGGTTTTTGATTTTATGAAGTCAGCTTTTGACTTATTTAATGATCAGCTTTTTGCTGACACGTGTCTTACCTTCGAGGATGAGCTGATAGGTGCCGGCAGGCAAGTGGCTGAGGTTGAGCCTGAGCTGTCCGGTATTAGTCATGAGGTCTTTTTGACTGTAAACTACTACGCCCTGAGCATCAAAAACGCTGAGGCTGACGCGTTGCTGATCGGCTGAGGCCATTTCGATCCTGAATTGCCCGTCGCCCGGATTGGGATAAACCTTAAGGGCTATGGCATCTCTTTCGTTAATACCTGTGCAGTTGATAAATTCGATCAACACCTCTTCGGAACGGCTCATGCAACTTTGTTCGCTGATCAATTCTACCCAGAAGGTTTGAACGCCATAGCCAAAGCCGGTAGTATCAGCCACAATAGTTTTTGTTGTGGCGCCATTCGACCAGTTGTAGGCATAGCCTTCAATTCCGGCATCAAGGGTGAATTGCTCTCCGCCACAAAGTACCTGATTGCTGCCCAGTTCGGCAACAGGTGGTAATTCGTTGACAGTAACCGTTGTTGTGTCGCTATTTACGCATCCTAATTCTGATGTAAGCTGCACCCAGATCTGATGTGTTCCGGCACCGAGTGTTTCTCCGCTGAGGTCGAGGGTCGCTGTAGTTTCTCCGTTCGACCAGAGGTAAGAGGCTCCTTCGTAGGTAGCATCCAGCAAAAGATTTTCGTTAGCACAAAACTGATAGCTTTCGCCTAATTCCACTGTTGGAATTTCACCGAAGGTGATCATGATGGTATCAGCGTTTTCGCAGCCGTTTTCGTTGATTACGTTCACCCAGATTTCGTGTGTACCAAAGCCGAGGGATTCAGCAGAAACAACCACTGCATCTGTTGTTTCGCCTGTTGACCATTCGAAAGCAACACCATCAGTGTTAGTTACTAATTCTACGGAGGTATTGCCGCAGTGACTCTGATCTTCACCCAGGTTAGGTTGTGGCAGTGCAAAAACGGTTATTGTGACTTCCTCGCCTGGAATGGTATCATTTTCTAGCGTTACAAAGGGCAAATATGTGGTAGTTACCATTGGGCTAACTTCTATGCTTTGTGTTTCGCCCAGCAATTCACCATTTAGATCGGTCCAGAAATAGCCAAAGTTTTCGGCCCCTTGTCCAGTAGCCTCTACAAATAAAGTGCTGCTTCCACCTTCACAAAGTTCTGTCGGGTCAGCTTGAGCAGCAATCATAATATCTGCCACTTTCAGATGAACAGGAACTTCGAGTAAGAGGTTATCAGGATCGTTATTGGCAATTTTAAGGTTAGCATAATAATCGCCGAGTTCCACATCCTGAGCGTTGAAGCTTACTGTAATGGTATCTGTTGCTCCCGGAGGAATCAGGCCGTTATTGGGTCCGTAGCTGAGCCAGCTAATTACATTGAGGGTGTAATCTTCTACTTCTCCGTAAGTGGTGCTACCACAAGGACTTAATTCGCCGGTATAAGTAATACGGATTCGCATACGGGTTTCGCCGGAGGGTGTACCGATCGGAGGCTCAATCATTGCGGTATAGGGGCCATTACCCGGAGTGCCTGAAACCATAACGGGTTCATCATCAAATACTCCATTCTGATCCCAGTCGATCCAAACGCCACACTGATCGCTGCTGTATGGATTTCCATTAGTGACAGTAAGTAAAACCGGTTCACCGGTGCGCACTTCGGTAGCCATATCGGTATAATCGGAATAGCCATCTTCGCCGGAAGCGTTGTTAATACTACCCATTTCAACACGCGAGATATATTCATCTCCACCGCCTGATGCTCCACAATAGTCGTTTATATCCCGTGGCAGGTCGATCACTTCGGAGCTGATGCTGTATATCATATCTAACTGACCCACATTGGAAATTACAACCTGTTGACTAGCTGTATTGCCGGGTTGCAGTATCTGGAAGAGGCTGGTAGGTTCAACGGCAATTCGTGCGTCGCCCCATTGAACGCTGGCCCGGGCAGCGCCGCTTTCGCCATCATCTTCATAAGCTGCTGTGATGCTGTAGGTAAACACACCATAGTAGGGAAGCTGGTCGCTATACGTTTGTTCTTCGGTGGTGCCAATGAGTTCATTGTCGCGGTAAATATTGAAGTTGAGGAATCCGGGTGCATCTTCATATTCCCATGAAAGTTCGGTGATACCGGTTTCGAAAGGCACTTCGGCCACCAGATCAAACGGACGGCTGAGGGCGTTGGTTTCGTAAGGAGAGGTAAACGTCATCATATAGCCAAGGCGATTGTCGCCCCAAACGGGATAAACCTTACCACCGCGAGCTGAGATACCCAGGTAATCGCCCATATAACCACCAGCCAATCCTGGAATTGGAGAAGGCGTAAAGGCCACGTCAGACACTTTGAAATCTTCCCAGGTTTCTCCTGCATCAAAGCTATTGGCGCAGAACACCTCACACTGATTACTGTTCACATCACGGTCGCCATAAAACACTACGCTAAGGATTCCATTTTCGGGGTCGCTGGTGATCCATGGGAAGTAATGCTCTTTACCTTCACCATAAGGATTTTGATTTACACGAATAGGATCCGTCCAAGTTTCACCCTGATCGGTAGATTTGATCATATACACATCGATGCCGTCGTTTAGATTGATGCCAGGTGTACCAATGTTAGACCATACCACATAAATTGTTCCGTTATCAGGGCCTCCGGAGATATCTACAGTCATCACCGGGAAGCTGTTTACGCGATGGTTTTTACTGGTTTCAGTATTACGAATACCCCGAATATTTTCGATGATACGGCTGGCATCTTCCCAGGTTTCACCCCCATCAAAAGAGCGTGCAAAGCCGAGAGCACCTTCATCATTCGGCCAGCTGTTATAAATTGCCCACACGGCATATACTTCGCCATTAGGTCCGGTATTTACATTGACACCCTGATTGTGGCTGCCGGCATTAACAGCAGTACTGATTGGAATGCGAGGAGTCCAGGTATCACCGTCATCTGTTGAGCGTGAAACAACGATTTCAGAATCGTAAGGGCCTCCAAAGTCAGTCCAAACATTGTAAAGATTGCCTTCGTAAGGAGAAGTAGGGCTGTTATCTACCCAAAAATGGTTTTTGTCGGCCAGTTGGCCCGGATTGGGCGAGATGGTGCGTGCTGTCCAGGTTTCGCCCTGGTCATCAGAGTAAGCTACGCCTTGTCCGCCAGGATTTGAGATATAATTAACAAACCAACGGCCGTTGAGGTTGATGGCCGTTGCAGGGTCGCCGCTGTTGCTGCCGCCTGCACCCTGCACTTCACCAAGCCAGGTTTCTCCGGCATCGAAGGAGTAGAAGTCGTTTGCACCATATAGTGATCCAACGGGATTTTGGGTGGAGTTGTTCGACTGCAAAATGATGTCGGGGTTGTTGGGATCTACAAAGATGGAGTTTTCACTTTGTGTAGAATTAATGTCGGTTACCGGTACATCAGGTGAGTTGTCGTTTAAAACGGAGTAAGCATTGATTTTGCTCCCGGTATACACTGCCTGGGCAGTTCGTATGTCGGGGTTGAGGGTGTAAAGGCCTTGTTCGGCCAAACGCTTGTAATAGCCGTTGTTGTCAACACGGGTATCGACCATGTTGCGGCGTTCGCGTTCGCTTTTGCTGTCGTCGCTGATGACCCATTGCAGACTGGCTGCGAGGAGAATCAGGCTGACTGTCAGCACTATGGTAAATGTTTTTCTCATTTGGGGTGTAATATTAATGGTGAATAATGGCCAAAAATAGGATTTTTTTTGGTTAGGGGTTGTTTTGGTTTAGGAAAACGAAAAAAGAAAAACGATAAAAAAGTGAAATATTATTGAAAGTTGCTATCTCAACTCGATCGATAACCTCTTTATTGGATGAGCAATTTGTGCAACAGTGAATAGGCTCAAACAGAGGGATTAGTTTAAGTTATTGCTGTTTACGGGATAATTAGTAGCAACTGAACCTCACGACATTTCGACAGGGACAGGGTCTTTGAGGTTGGTTGGGGTTGGTTGCCACACGAAAGGATTTGTACGGCAAGGGGACGCGCGAAGGGATTACCTAAGGTGATCATAATTCGGGCGGGAGGGGAGTAGTTTGGTTATTCTACTGTCACGGATTTAGCAAGATTGCGGGGCTGATCGACGTTGCAGCCGCGCATTACAGCGATGTGATAAGAGAGTTTTTGCAGAGGGATGGTGGCCAGCAGTGGCACAAACATCTCCTCAGTTTCCGGTATCTCTATCACGTAATCGGCCATGCCGCGAACGGTTACGTCGCCTTCGGTAACAATGGCGATGACTTTGCCCTTACGGGCTTTTACCTCCTGTATGTTGCTTACAACTTTGTCGTAAGTACCTTTGTTAGTGGCGATAAAGACAACGGGCATTTCTTCGTCGATAAGGGCGATGGGGCCGTGTTTCATCTCAGCTGCGGGATATCCTTCGGCATGGATGTAAGAGATTTCCTTAAGTTTGAGAGCGCCTTCAAGGGCCACAGGGAAGTTGTAGCCCCTGCCGAGGTAGAGGAAGTTGCGAACGTCTTTAAATTGTTCAGCTATTTCGATGACTTTTTTACTGACTTCGAGGGTTTTCTGAACTTTTTCGGGGATGCGTTCCATCTCGTGAAGCAGCTGGATGAAGCGGCTTTTGGTAAGTGTGCCTTTGAGCTGTGCCATGCGCAGTGCCATCAGGGTAAGCAGTGTTACCTGTGCAGTAAAGGCTTTGGTGGAGGCTACACCAATTTCGGGGCCGGCATGGGTGTAGGAGCCTGCATGAGTAGCACGCGCAATAGAAGAACCTACCACATTGCAGATGCCAAGAATTGTGGCGCCTTTGCTTTTGGCCAGCTCGATGGCGGCCAGGGTATCGGCAGTTTCGCCTGATTGTGAAATAGCGATCACCACATCGCTTTCGTAGATTACGGGATTACGGTAGCGAAATTCAGAGGCATATTCTACTTCTACCGGGATACGGGCGATGTCTTCGAAGAGGTATTCGCCTACCAAACCGGCATGCCAGGAGGTGCCACAGGCAACGATGATAATACGGCTGGCATTTACCATTTTCTGTTCGTAGTCGATGATGCCCCCCAGCGAAACGCTACCTGCTTCGGCATGAAGCCTGCCACGCATGCTATCGCGGATAGAAGAAGGTTGCTCGTAAATTTCTTTGAGCATAAAATGTTCGAAGCCACCTTTTTCGAGAGCGCTCAGGTTCATCTCGAGGGCCTGGATGTAAGGCGTCTTTTCTTTATTGCGGATGGTCTTGATCTTTAGGTCGCTGTCACGTTTGATCAGAGCGATTTCTTCTTCGTCGAGATAAACCACATTTTTAGTGTGCTCAATAATAGGTGTGGCATCGGAGGCCACAAAATAGTCATCTTTACCGATGCCTATCACCAGTGGGCTGCCTTTGCGGGCAGCGATAAGACTGTTGGGATCATTAGCGTCTATCACCACAATGGCATAAGCTCCAATTACCTGATTGAGAGCGATACGTACAGCCTCGAAGAGGGAAACGTTTTCGTTAATTTTGATATCTTCGATAAGGTTGGTAAGCACTTCGGTATCAGTATTCGATTCGAATTTATACCCTCTGGTTTCAAGCTCCTTTCTAAGCGGAGCATAATTTTCGATGATACCGTTGTGAATCAGGGCAATATTTTTCGATTGAGAAAAATGAGGGTGTGCATTAGCATAGTTGGGTTCACCATGCGTTGCCCAGCGGGTATGGGCGATACCAATGGTACCGCTGATATCCACATCACGCACAAATTCTTCGAGGTCGGCAACTTTACCTTTTGTTTTATATACGTTGAGTTTACTATTGAGCAACGCCACTCCGGCACTGTCGTATCCACGGTATTCCAGTCTTCTGAGACCGTTGATCAGGATTGGGTAGGCTTGTTTGGGGCCTAGGTAGGCAACAATTCCACACATAGTTGTAATATTTTATGTCAATGGTTGGTAACAGTGATAATCACTTGAGTATAAAATTAAGTTTCTATAGAAACAGGTGCAAATGTAAAATGCCTTTGGCTGATGTCCAAATTTATCTTTTACTATTCCTCCACAATGGAGTATATCAGTTGCAATTTCAAAGAGTTAAGTGTATCAGTTTCCGGCCGGGGCCCGTTAAAAACCCATCGGTCAGCTTTGGAGGATGCGCTTAGCACAAAGAAGTAGAGACCGTAGTTGTCGGTTTGGGCTGGGTTAAGCAAGAGGTCTTGCACATAGTGTGTGATACGAAACTCATAACCATTTACGGAAGATTTGTACAGCCCTCCAAAATAAGCATCACCTTCGAGCTGATCGGGCAGCACAGTATAAGTGCCGTCACCTTTATCTTTTACCAGGACCATCTGCGAAGGTGGGGTAAGCACGGTATCTTCTGTGCTGCGGAACAGGAGTTTAGCTTCATTGATAACGACATTTTTGCCATCAGCAGCCATTTTGCTTAGGTGAGGAAATCGCAGCTTGGTTTTAACGCCTGCCATGGCCTGTGTATAGAGTTTCTGCGATCCGGAAGCAGTATCTCCGTTGAGCACCTGATTTTGAAAAGCAGGATCAGCATCGGCATAGTTGTTATGGTCGAAGTAGTTGTAGCGGGCCTCGGAGGTAGTGATAAAGAACTCATAGCGCAGGGAGTCGTCGGTATCGTTGCTGTAATAGATAGTAAGGCGTGAGAGGTTTGAATTGAGGTTGTAGTAAAGGATTGCCCCATCACTATTTACAGCTTCGGCCATAACGAAAAGGCCTTTGAAGTATTCCTTAAAATTCTCCGTTGATTCCAGATCTGTATCGGAAGCATTGAGGATTTTTTCGCCCAAGGCGGTACTGATATCACTGAGGCGCACGCGCATGGCCGGCGACAGGGTGTCTTCCTGCCAGATGAAGGGGGTACGGGGTGCCGGAACAAAACTGTGATTAGCCAGATCGATTTGTGTGATATTTCGCACATTAGAAGAGTAGTAGGCCGAGTCGAGATAGATGTCGTCGAGCAGTTCGTACACGCGCATGGTTTGTGTGGTGTTGGTGTCGCCGTAGTAGCCTTGGTAGGCTATTTGCAGCACCAGGGAATCGAGCTGTGGGTTGATGCCAAAATTATGGCCGTTGGTCGAGAGTCGTGTCTGGGTGTAAAATCCTGCTCTGGTAGTTCCGAATACCGGATCTTTAAGGCTACCGAAGAGGTTACGTGCAGGTTCATCGGTGCGGATGGTATCAACGAGCTCGCTGTAAGCCACAATGGAGGTGGTATCGGTATGCATGAGCCGGATCAGGTTTTGATCGGGTTGCAGGTTATCGCCGATACGTTCGGTTTTTTTGCTGCAAGCAGTTGCAAAAAGCACCAGCAATGCCAGTGGCAGCAGCCGGTACAATAACAAGGATGGGATATGTTTCAAGTTTTTTATCCTTTTACTTAATATTCTACAAGGGTTATTTTTCGAGCAGGCTATCGTAGAAGGTGTTGTAGGCATCCACATAGGTTTCCTCGTTCTGGAAAGGCAGCACAGGTTTGTTGAGAGTGCTGATATAAGCTTCCAGTTCGGGATTGATTTTCTCACTGCCTATAATCACGGCATCGGCATAGTCGATAGCAGCTTTGGTAAGGCTAAGGTAGTTTACATCTTTATAGTATTTGAGGTCTTTGGCGGTGATGCCGGGGAGCTTAATTTTTTTATCAAATTCTTTGCGGAAGCTTTCGCTGAAGTCGTCGTCGTAAACAGAATAGACAACTTTAGCATCGGAGAAGAGCGGGTTATCTTTGTAAGCACGTTTCACGTAGAGGGGCACAAGTGCAGATAACCAGCCGTGGCAATGGACGATATCGGGGCCCCATCCGAGTTTTTTCACTGTTTCGAGCACGCCACGCGAGAAAAATACGGAGCGTTCGTCGTTGTCGGGGTAAAATTTATTGGCTTTATCGCGGATGGTAAATTTACGGTGAAAAAAGTCTTCATTATCAATGAAATAGATTTGCATCCGTGCCTGTTGGATTGAAGCTACTTTGATGATCAGTGGGTGATCGGTGTCGTTGATGATAAGGTTCATACCCGAAAGGCGGATCACTTCGTGGAGTTGGTTTCTCCTTTCGTTGATATTGCCGAAGCGAGGCATGAAGGTGCGAATTTCTTTACCTTTTTCCTGAATTCCCTGGGGCAGATAGCGACCGATTCTGCTCATGGGGGTTTCTTTGAGATACGGCATAATGGCCTGTTCTACAAAAAGAACCCTTGCTTTTTCCATTTTTTAGAGATTTGATGAACGTATTCGAAAAAAATATGTGCAAAGGTAATAAAAATTGTGGGGATTAGCAATTTGAGAGTTTTTGGGTTTATGAGTCCATGGGCTCACAGGTTTAAGTTTGTTATTATTTTTTAAGCTTTGAATGATGCAAAATATTGGTTTACAATCTGTAACGAGCCAAGAGCTCTTTCTTAGCGGGACTAATAGCGGTTAAGTGGTTATATTATAAGTCTATGGGTAATTTGAAAGAGGCTGGATTTTTATTAGTTTTGTGCGTTAAAGTGTAACCATAAAAAAATACTATTATGGCATATGAATTACCGGCTCTGCCTTATGCAATGGATGCATTGGAGCCATTTATTTCTAAGGAAACCATCGAGTTTCATTATGGCAAGCACCATGCCACCTATGTGAATAACCTGAATAAGCAGGTTCCGGGTTCGCGATTTGAAAACGCGAGTCTCGAAACGATTGTTAAAGAGGCCGAAGGAAGTATCTTTAATAATGGAGCACAGGTTTGGAATCATAGTTTTTATTGGAATTGTTTGAAACCAGAAGGTGGAGGCGAGCCGGAAGGAAAGCTGAAAGAGGCGATAGATCGCGAGTTTGGAAGTTTTGGTCAATTCAGGGAGATGTTTAGTCAGGCGGCAACCAGTTTGTTTGGATCAGGCTGGGTATGGCTGGTTTGCGACAGGGCCGGAAAGCTTTCGATCGTGCAGGAACAAAATGCCGGTAATCCGCTTAGGAAGGGTCTGATGCCTTTGTTAACCTGCGACGTTTGGGAGCATGCGTATTATATCGATAAGCGTAACAGACGACCTGCTTATGTGGAAGATTTCTGGAAAGTAGTGAACTGGAAGGCTGTGGAGGCTTATTATTTGAATCGGGTGGCGTAGGGATTTGGAGTTCACGGGTTCGCCGGGTTTAAGAGTTTATAGGTTTAAGAGTTCTTAATGGAGCTATTAAACAAGTCCATAGAACTAAAGAAAAACAATGAGTATGGATATGGAAAAATTATACACTAGGCTAAAATGATATATTACATTATGGTTCAATTACTTAAGCCAAAAGAATCTGAACAACTCAAAACACATTACCTCAAACGAGGACAGTTAGAAAACATAATAATTAATGAAAAACAAAAGCACTATCACAATCAGGTTAAAAAACGAACCCATTTATTTTTCGGCGGAATCAAACCAGGCAGGAGAATTATAGTGTTCCCGAAAGTGCTTACGACTTCTATTTGATTGAGATACAATCAGCTATGAAATTTCCGGAAGTGTTGTTTAAAACAAATTCGATATCTCCGCAAATGGAATAACAATAAAAAAACACTTGCCAAAAAGTGGTTTATACAGGTGATTTTCATAAAAAACAATACGAATTTGAACTTTTGATCTGGGAAAAGCTATAAAAAACCCAAAACCGACAGACTTGCATTTTTATTTAGATTAACCTATTTTTGTCAGGCGAAATCGTTTGAAATGCTTTATCAACCTTCGTCAAAACAAACCTATCTCAACATTAAAAGGCGCGACAGCTTTTAAAGTTCCATTTTGGGTGTCCTTTATCGGGCTAGATTTCTTTTTATTTATTCACTTTAAACACCAAAAATTATGGAACTTCCTTTTGCAGAATCATACAAAATAAAAATGGTTGAACCTGTGCGCAAAAGCACTCGTGCCGAACGCGAGCAATGGATAAAAGACGCAAAATACAACCTCTTCAACCTGAAAAGCAATCAGGTTTTTGTTGACTTACTCACCGACTCGGGCACTGGTGCCATGAGCGACCGGCAATGGTCGGAAATGATGCTGGGCGACGAATCTTATGCAGGTGCCAGCTCTTACTATAAACTTAAAGAAGCCATCAACACTATAACAGGTTTCCCCTATTTTTTACCTACACACCAGGGTCGCGCAGCAGAAAATGTGCTTTTTTCGGCCCTTATAAAACCCGGTGATCTTATTCCAGGTAATGCCCATTTCGATACTACAAAGGGACATATCGAATTTCGTAAGGCATCAGCCGTAGATTGCACCATTGATGAGGCTTCCATAACCACACTGGATCATCCCTTTAAAGGAAATATCGATCTGAAAAAACTCGAAAAAGTGCTGGTCGGAAATCCTGTTGAACACATTCCAATGATTATTATCACGGTGACCTGTAACACTTCTGGTGGGCAGCCTGTTTCGATGGCAAACATCAAAGCAGTGAGCGATATGGCCAGAAATTATGGGGTAAAGGTCATTTTTGATGCAGCTCGTTTTGCCGAAAATGCCTATTTCATTCAACAGCGGGAGGCTGGTTATGAGAGAAAATCAATTCGCGAGATAGTATTGGAGATGTTTTCGTACGGCGATGGTATGACCATGAGCAGCAAAAAAGACGCCATTGTGAATATGGGCGGATTTATCGCTTTGCGCGATCAGGAACTTTTCCGTGAAGCAAGCACCTTTAACATTATGTTTGAGGGTTTTATCACCTATGGTGGCATGTCGGGACGAGACATGAATGCCTTGGCTCAAGGGCTGTATGAAGGTACAGAATTTGATACCCTCGACACCCGTATCAAACAAGTTGCTTATTTAGGAAAACTGCTCCATGAAGCTGATATTCCGCTTCAACTTCCTTATGGCGGTCATGCCATTTTTGTGGATGCCAAACGCTTTTTGCCTCAATTGCCTAAGGAACAGTTTGCAGCTCAAACACTGGCGGTTGAATTGTATATTGAAGCAGGTGTGAGAGCAGTTGAAATAGGAACGCTATTGGCAGATCGCGATCCCGTTACACGGGAAAACCGCTATCCTGAATTGGAACTTTTAAGACTGGCTATCCCTCGACGCACCTATACTAACAACCACATGGCGTATGTGGCTGCAGCGCTGATCAATGTATGGAAAAGACGCGAAAAAATTACTTCAGGTTACAAAATAATCTACGAAGCTCCTATAATGAGGCATTTTACGGTGGAATTGGAAAAGGCATAACAAGTAATAACCGGAAGCGTTTATAAATCGCTTCCGGTTAAAGATTCATTGAGGTGTTTAGTTTATTCCTTATTTTAATTTGCTGATAAGTAATAGGATTATGCATCAACATCCTTAATATTTTTTGAAGAATAATCATCAATTTTATTGAAATAAACTCTTTTTACCTTTCCTTTTT
>JACCQN010000004.1:91046-98307 GCA_015709215.1 Bacteroidales bacterium | reverse complement strand
CAATACAAACTACTGAAAATATGAAACATGCTTATCACTGGCCCGAAAAGCAAATTTTAATTGTTGAAGATGAGCAAACCAATTATAATTTGCTCACCATTATGTTGCGCCCTTCGCAAGTGAAAATTCTTTGGGCGATGGACGGACAGGAAGCCATCGACATGATTAAGGAAGGAAAAAAACAAATTGATTTGATTTTGATGGATATTAGATTGCCCAGAATAAATGGATACGAAGCAACAGAAACCATTAAAAAAATCAACCCTTCTGTTCCTATCATAGCCCAAACAGCCTACGCGATGGATATTGAGATTCATAGAGCTGAAAGAGCTGGCTGCGATGGCTATATCACCAAACCTATTGATCGCAATCAACTCCTTGAAACAATCTATTCCTTTCTCGGATAACTGCTTAATAACGGTTTTTTAGCAACAAATCGCACGACGGCTGCTTCGCCACTGTGCCATTCGCCCTCGTTAAGAAATGTTTTGGTTTTAGTGAGCTGTGTGGTATTCAAACCTTCAAAATCCTGTTGCAGCATTTCACGAGTATAAAGCATTTCCTCATTTTTTGGGCCGCCCGAATTATATTGAAGCTGATCTTTATGAAAAGCCTCAACAATTAGCAGACCACCAGGCCTGAGGCTTTTTACCAATTCCTGATGAACGGCTCGTCTGATCTGTACAGGCAGATGCACAAAAATCAATGCAACAGCATCGTAAGTGTTTTCGGGTACTTTGAGCTGTGCAAGATCTTGTATCTGATAATCAATCAGTATTTTATGTCGCTCTGCCAGTTTTAATGCCTTTGCTTTTCCAGAGGTGCTGTAATCGACGGCAGTAACATCCCATCCAATAGTAGCTGCCCACACTGCATTGCGACCTTCACCTTCGCCAGGCAGTAAAAGTTTTCCGGGAACATTTTCCTGAAGTAGTTCACTAAAAAACACATTAGGAGCCTCTCCATAAATATAAGCTTCCTGCGAAAAACGTTCGTCCCAAAATAATTTCATAAGGCTCAAACAGCAATACTGAATTATTGTTCAACACACGATATTCTACATTAGCGCAAGCTGTAATTTGCTAAATTTGCTGCGTAAAGAATATTTTATACTAAACAAAACGTGATATGTTGCACAAAATGAAAAACTTACTAATCCTTATGGTGCTATGCCTGGGATTGTTTCGCATGGAAGCGAAAGCCGACGAAGGCATGTGGATTCCGATGTTTATCGATCGTCTTAATTACGAAGACATGCAAAAAATGGGACTTCAGCTCACTGCTGAAGAAATTTATAGTGTGAATCAGGGTAGCCTGAAAGATGCCGTTGTGATCTTTGGCAGAGGATGTACCGGCGAGATCATCTCTGATCAGGGACTTTTGCTCACTAATCACCACTGTGGGTATGGCTCAATCCAGTCGGTAAGCACAGTCGAAAACGATTATCTTTCTAATGGTTTCTGGGCAAGAAGCATGGAAGAAGAAATTCCAATTCCCGGCCTCACAGTGCAATTTCTCATTCGCATGGACGATGTTACCAGTCGTATGCTCGAAGGCGTTACTGCTGACATGACAGAGAAAGAACGCAGCAAAAAACTGAACGAAAATCGTCGTGCCATTGTTGAAGAAGCCACCAAAGACACACACTACAATGCAGTTGTAAAAGATTATTTTGAAGGCAACGAATTTTACCTGCTCACTTACGAAACTTTCAAAGATATCCGTCTTGTCGGCACACCCCCCGAAGCCATTGGAAAATTTGGCGCCGATACCGACAATTGGATGTGGCCACGCCATACAGGCGACTTTTCGATCTTCAGGGTTTATGCCGGCACTGATAACAAACCCGCTGAATATAGTGCTGATAATACGCCTTTCAAACCTCGCCATTTCCTGCCGGTTTCTATTGCCGGTATCGAAAAAGGTGATTTCTCTATGATTCTTGGTAACCCTGGAAGCACCGACAGATACCTCACTTCATGGGGTGTTGATCTGGCTGTGAAAGAAAGCAATCCTACCATCGTAAAAATTCGTGAAGAAAAACTTCGCATCATGCGCGAAGGTATGGACGCAAGCGAAAAAACTCGCCTGCAATATGCATCAAAGTATGCTGGAACAGCCAATTACTGGAAATATTTCATCGGTCAGACCAAAGGCCTGAAACGCCTAAAAGTTGCTGACAAAAAACGCCGCATTGAAGCCGACTTCCATCAATGGCTCAGCAACAACCCTGCCATGAACAACAAATATGGTGAGGCGCTTCCATTGATCGAAAATGCCTATCAAACCATAAGCGAATATAACCTTGCACGCTGGTATATGATGGAATCCGTTCTACGTGGTCCCGAAATTCTGGGTTTTGCCAACCGTTTCAATCGCCTTGCCGAACTGCTTGCTGAAAAAGACACTGATGAAACTGCAATCAAACAGCAAACAGAAAGGCTAAAAAGCACTGTTGAAGAGCACTTCAAAAACTATAATACTGGTATTGATCAAAATATGCTGGCAAGCATGATGCGGATGTACTACAACAACGTTCCTGCAAATCAACAGCCCGAAGCACTAAAAGAAATAGCCAATAAATACAAAGGTAATTTTGAATCTTACGCTGCCGATATTTTCAAAAAATCAGCATTTGTCTCAGAATCATCTGTAAATGCGCTGCTCAATAGTCCTAAAGCAAAAACCATTTTGAAAGACCCTGCTTTTGATCTGGTACGTGCATTTATTGAATCCTACAACCAAATGATGGAAAAAATAGCTGATGCCTATGACGATCTCGACAAAGGTAACCGCTTATTTATGGCTGGTTTGCGCGAGATGCAACCCGATAAGAAATTTTATCCTAATGCCAACTTCAGCCTGAGGCTGACTTACGGAACAGTTCAGGATTACTATCCGGCTGATGCTGTTCACTATGATTATATTACCACCACAAAAGGTATTCTAGAAAAAGAAGACCCAACTACCTGGGAATTTGTGGTGCCCGATCGCCTGAAAGAAATCATCGAAACCAAAGATTACGGTCCGTATGCCAACAAAGATGGCAGCATGACAGTAAATATGCTTACAACGCACGACATCACCGGAGGAAATTCCGGAAGCCCTGTGATTGATGCCAAAGGCCGCCTGATTGGATTGGCTTTTGATGGCAATTGGGAAGCCATGAGTGGTGATATCGCCTTTGAACCCGAACTGCAGCGTACCATCAGTGTGGACATCCGCTATGTGCTACTAATTATCGACAAATTTGCCGGCGCTCAAAACCTGATTGACGAAATGGTGATTGTGAAAGATCGTCCGGTTTCGAAAATTGAAAAAGCGGAAAAAGCCGTTGAAGAAGTTTCAATGGTTGAATAATAGCTGATATAAAATAATCCAAATCCCGGCAGTAGTACACTCGTCGGGATTTTTTTCTTTCTCTTTTACTCCAAATCACTATCCCTTAATAGCGCTTCTTTAGGTGAATTTAATAAGCAACAATGCTTCAAAATAAAATCGAGCAATTTGCGTTTCATGCTCATGCTGAAACATTTTGGTTTGCTCATACTTTTTCTCACATCGCTGCAGCTCTTGGCAACGCAAGCCGAACCCGACTGGAAACAAATCGAAGCAATTTTCCAAAAGGAAAACTCAAAGTTTAACTCCATCAATGCACTCGCTGACTTCATCAACAAGCACTTTCCTGAAGAAAAAGAAGCCGCTGCTGCCATTTATTGGTGGCTGGGAAACAACATCACCTACGATGTGCAAGCTTACCGGCAGGCTGGAAACACTCGAAACGAAAGCCCTCAGACAATTATTGAGCGTACTTTTAAACAGCGCAAAGGTGTGTGCGAAGGCTATGCCGGTATCATGGATAGCGTGCTCAGGCTTTTGCATATTCCTTCATTCAGCATAGGAGGCTATACCCGTCAAGGAGAAATCATTAGCCCGGTGCCGCATGCCTGGGTGGCTGCAAAAATTGATCAAAAATGGATGCTTTTTGACCCAACATGGGCAGCAGGTTCGCTCGTTGGCAAACGCTTTGAAACCCGATTTGATCCGGGCTTTTTTCTGGTAGAACCCGAGCAAATGCGGCTTACACATATGCCATACGATCCAATCTGGCAATTTAGCGAGCGGCCACTTTCGCATCAGGATTTCATCCACAGCAAGTTTCAAAAAACAGATTTGATGGAGGTTTTTGCTTATGCCGATTCCATTACAGCCTATGAAAATTTAGATCAGAATGCCAAAATGCTCGCCGAATACCACCGGATTTTGCGTTACTATTATCCACATAAAGCCATTAACAACCGTCTTGATTTTTTATCTCAAAACCTCGAAATTGCCCGCTACAATCAAGAAGTTGATTTGCTGAATCAAGCGACTACAAGCTATAATCAGGCTGCAACATCCTATAATGAATGGGTTGACTGGCACCAACAAAACGGCCCACGCCATTCAGAAACAAGCGACCGCCTGCTACTCGATTCGGGCAAAAATCTGGCCAACAGCCTGGGACTGTTGCAACATTTGCAACAAGCTTCTCCCGAGCTCAGCAAAGGCGTCCGCTCGCTCGACAAAGCCGTTAACTCCCTTAAAAAACAACTGGAAAAAGAAGGATTGAAGTTTGAGTGATTCTTTTTTGGACTTGGCAGTTATAAAAATGGAGTGAGTAATATACAAAAGTAATACCAAACATATTCTCTTCTTTCACCCCCTCAAAGCCCCAAGCTCAAACTCAGCAGCTCGGCGATGTCATAATTCTTCATCCGGTCTTCCCGATTTTTGTATTTGATGCCATCCGTCATCATCACCATACAAAACGGACAAGCCGTGGCTATGATATCTGCTCCGGTTGCAATGGCTTCTTCGGTGCGCTCGATAAAAACTTCCTTGTCGCCTTTCTCGGCCTCCTTAAACATCTGTCCGCCGCCGGCTCCACAACATAAACCAAAACTTTTGTTGCGTTTCATTTCAACCTTTACAGAAGGTATGGCGTCAAGCACCGAGCGCGGCGCCTCATATTCGCCATTGCCCCTGCCCAGGTAGCAAGGATCGTGAAACACGATTTTTTTGGAAGCGAAAGTTTCAGAAATACCTTTAAAATCGCCGGCTTTCAGCCTTTCGGCCAAAAACTGCGAATGATGCCATACCTCATACTGTCCACCCAGCTCAGGATATTCATTTTTAAGCGTGTTGAAATCATGCGGGCAACAGGTCACTATCTTTTTCACTTCATAACCATTCAATATTTCAATGTTTTGCAGTGCCTGCATCTGAAAAAGCATCTCATTGCCTGCCCGGCGGGCTACATCTCCGCTATCGGATTCTTCCACACCTAACACGGCATAATCAACGCCCAGATAAGTGAGCAGTTTCACAAATTCGCGGCTAACCTTTTTATAGCGATCATCGAAAGCACCTGCCGATCCCACCCAGAAAAGCCATTCGGGCTTGCGTCCTGCAGCTGCCAGATCAGCCATAACGGGTACTAAAAGTTTTATTTTATTCTCTGTCATTACACTTTCTTTAGTCGTTCCTATTGCTTTGTTTTCAGGCTTTTTGGTTCATATACAAATCCTCAGCCCAGTTCAAACGGTCTTCGGGCGAAAACTGCCAGGGAGCTCCATTATTCTCGATATTCGTAAAAGCGGTATTTAATCCCGAAGGTGCTTTGGATTGCTCCAAAACCAGATAGCGACGCATATCGAGAATAAGGGAAGGCTGGTTGATATTGATCGGGCATTCCTGCGCACAGGCATTGCACATGGTACAAGCCCACAATTCCTCTTCGGTAATATAATCGCCAATCAAAGATTTTCCGTCATCAAAAGCCGAGCCTTCTTTCATCAGTCCTGCACCTTTTTCTTTCATGCGAGCCCTTACATCCATCATGATTTTACGTGGTGAAAGCAATTTGCCGGTGATATTGGCCGGACAAACAGCTGTGCAACGGCCACATTCGGTACAACTGAGGGCATTCATATAATTCACCCAGTTAACATCATTAGCATCCGACACGCCAAATTTCGTGATAGGCTCATCAGCCGCAGCATCCATTGTTGCCGACGGATCGAGCATCAGTTTTACTTCTGTGGTAATACTTTCCATATTATCCACTTTGCCAAGGGGTTCGATGCGGCTGACAAAAACATTAGGCACCGACATAAACACATGGAAGTGCTTGCTGTAAGGCAAAACATTGGCAAAAGCAAAGATCAGCAGGATATGAAACCACCAATTGAAATGATGCCAAAAAATGACACTTTGATCCGACAGGCCAGCAAAGAGATCAGCCAGACTTTGGCTCACCGGATAAATACCCTCAAATTCCAGTCCGGCATTATGCATTTCGAGGAGGTAGAAGGTGTTCATCCCCAACAGACTAAGCATCAGCAGTAGAATGAATGAGAGCGCCAGGTTGGCATCGGCCTTCGATACGGGTTTCATCTCAGGACCATAAAAACGCCTCACGTGAAGGAAAAGCCTTCTGAATAAAAATACCAAGACAGATACGGTAATGATGGCAGCAAACAGATCGCCCGTAGCTATCAAAAAATCGTAAAACCAACCCAGGACAGCAAAACTCCTCACTGTACCGAAAAGCCCGTCGATAACCATCTCGATACTGCCAAACAATATTACTATAAAACCCCAGAATACCATTGCATGCAGAAATCCCATCACCGGATGCCTGAAAATTTTTTGCTGTGCAATGGCCACTTTAAAGGTTTCTTTGAGCCGGGCAGGAATGTCTGAAATTGATTTCTTTTGGGTATATCTGAAGTTAAAAAAAACCCGCCGCATTGTAAAAACAAACGCTACAAGGGTGATTAGCAAACTTAGCGCAAACAAGATTTGTGCAGTCATAAAGCGAATTTTGGTTCAAATAGGCTTGCAATAATACATAATTTCATGATATAAATCCTCCACCGAATCAGCTTTGTAATTCGTAAAACACTGATGTTTAATACATAACACTATGTAAATAGAATTGTTATATGATTAACAGTTCTTTGAATTTAGATTGAATTTGAATAAACTTTTGCGCTTCACAAGCCATCATACAAATATAAGAAACAGCAGTAAAATGCAGAATAACAAATTGTTCATTCGTTAAAACCAATATTTTTGTAGCAAGTTCAAAAGAACGGTGCACATCCAAAGGTCATCTTGATTTTTATTCTTGTTACTTTATAATTTCAGGCCAAAGTCAAGAAGGCTGAGCAAAATGCTCAGCCTTGTGTCGGGATGAGATCCCGCCTTGGCGGGA
>JACCQN010000004.1:25197-90946 GCA_015709215.1 Bacteroidales bacterium | reverse complement strand
TTATGTCGGGATGACAGGATTTGAACCTGCGGCCTCTTCGTCCCGAACGAAGCGCGCTACCGGGCTGCGCTACATCCCGTATTCCTAAAATCTACTCACCACCGAAAGTGCGAGCAATACCCCGAACTTTGCACCCCGCTTCATGCGGGACTATACCCCGAAGTGCTTTGCAAAAATACACCAAGATTTGTTTCCCGCAAAATATTGATCAACTATTCACTGCCATTTTCTCATCTGCCAGGGCTCCAGCTTTCCGTCGTGTATCAGCTGACTTAAAACTAACCTCAACTCTCCAAAACTAACCTCCTCGCCCAGCACTTCTTTTGCCGGCCCAAGCCGCGGATCTTCTGTCTCCAAAAAGTATTCAGAAATAAGGTTTAGCTTCTTCTCCCCCACCAGCTGAACGGCTTGCAGCTTGCCTTCATTGATGAGCCGGGCGGCATGACCCTCAATCGTGCTCACAGCAAACCCGCGCAGTTGAGCCGTTTGTTCAATAGATTTGCCCGCCAAAAGATGCTCCAGCGTAAGAGCATAAGTGGCTCCTTTTGCTTGCTTTTGTTTAACTGCCGCTGGTTCGGCTCCTTCAGAAATTGATTTATCAATATGCTCTTTACCCACATAATCTACCACCAAAGCGAGCAGCTCCTGTCCGTAGGCAGCCAGCTTCCGTTTGCCTAAACCGTTAATCGTTTTTAGCTCAGCCATACTCACAGGCAGCCTGGCCGCAATTTCCTGCATCGATTTGATGGTGATTACTCTGTAATGTTCCAAATCATCATCCCTCGCCCGCATATTTCTCCATCTCTTTAGCGATTCGAACAACGGCTTGTGATAGTCAACAGGCGTTTCCTGTTTTGCTTTGCCAAAGGTTCTTACAGCCTTACCCAGTGCTGCATCATTGCGGGTTTTAAGATAGGCCGTTGTTTCAAAACCTTCCTTGCATTGTCTGAGCGTGGCCAGCTTTACGCGAAGCTGTTCCTCCACCTGCTCTTCCAAACCAGTAAATCGCTTTCGAACTTGTTTATTGTCCGTTTCAACCGTAAAATCCTGTTTTGTAAGTGAAGCATTAAGCTGCTCCAGAAAGTAGTTAGCGGCCTTTTTTATCCTTTCCTGCAAAGCATTGTTTTGCTCCGGATTGTCTGAAGCATTAAACAACTGCCTCAGCTGAGGCCGGAATCGCTGACTCACATTTTCGAGCTCATTCAATTTATCTATAGCATTCGAAACCAGCGCCAAATAAGCTGTTTGAATGCTTCCACTATTTTCGTTTGCAAGCTTATAAATGATTTTAAGCAACCTCAGCAAAGGCTGAAAATCAAACAATTCCAAAAGCAGATTAAACTCATATGCTTTTCGGGACTGTTCCAGTCCTGCTTCATCGGGGCTGCGATTTGGAATCTCATGTAGAAAACCGTACACCGCAGCATCAGCACCAATCCCACGGGGCTGAAGCCGTGATTTCAACACTACACCTTCAAAGCTTGTGCACCGGCTCAAGGCCACATAAACCTGACCATGCGCAAAGGCCGCATTGGCATCAATAATTACTTTTTCGAAGGTTAGTCCCTGACTTTTATGAATGGTAATTGCCCATGCAAGTTTCAAAGGATATTGTTTAAAGCTACCGATAATCTTTTCTTCGATCTGCTGGGTTTTTTCATCCAGCTGATATTTCATATTATGCCAGGTAAGCGGCTCCACATCAATAATTTCATCTTCACATTGCACCACAAGTTTGTCATCCTCCCTGGCTATCAACCGTCCGATTTTTCCGTTGTAAAAGCGTTTCTCTGGCGACAGATCATTCTTAACAAACATTACTTGCGCCTCCACTTTCAGTTCAAGCTGCTTATCCGCCGGATAGGCCATTTCAGGGAAATCACCTTCAACTGTTGCTTCAAAAATCCAGCTTTTTCCTTTTAGCTGTTTCATTTTCAACTGATTGATCTGATCGGCCTGATAGTTATGCGTAGTGAGTGTGATGAACCCTTCCTTTTCGTCGGGATCAAAATCAGGATGGTAGCGGCTGTTGAGCTTTTCCAGGGTTGGCTGATCCAGCTGATTATCGCGGATGCGATTCAGGATGTCAATAAAATACTGGTCCTGTTGCCGGTACACATGTTTCAGCTCGATGGTCACATAATCAGAGGCCTTGAGGGCGTGGCTGCTAAAAAAATAAACCGAATCGTAATACGGCCTGAGCAGCCGCCATTCTTCTTCGCGGGCTACTGGTGCTAATTGCTGAATATCGCCAATCATCAAAAGTTGTACACCACCAAAAGGCAAATCTCTCCTTCTGAAACGACGCAAAACCCTGTCGATAGCATCCAGCAGATCTGCACGTACCATACTGATTTCGTCAATCACCAGCAAATCAAGTCGTTTGATCAGCCTGATTTTTTCCCGGGTAAACCGCTGATATCGCGCTTCGTATGATGGCTGAGCTGCCTGCGGATTGGAGGCTAAAGCTTCAAAAGCAGCTTCGGGCAACTGTGGTCCAAACGAAAACTGAAAAAAGGAATGTATAGTCACACCTCCGGCATTGATGGCCGCCACACCAGTTGGTGCAACCACCACATGATGCTTGGAAGTGATATTTGGAAGGTTCTTCAAAAAGGTGGTCTTTCCCGTTCCGGCTTTACCGGTGAGATAGACATGCCGATTGGTAAACTGAATGAAACCGGCCGCAAGCTCGAGCTGTTCATTGGAGATAATTTTCTTCATGCTTTCTAATGGTTGCTGCAAATGCTTAAAATCGCATCATAAATTGAACGCCTAATATAAAAACTTTCAGCTTACCAATTAATATAATGCATGATAAATCCTTCGTCCTGATAACCACCAATCACCTGCCTGCGCCCTTCTTCGGCATCGGCGCGACTGTTAAAAGCATTCGAAGTCCGATGCCCGCGATCAGCTGCACCCCATCCCGGAAAACGCTTGATCAACAGATCATTGAAAATATAAGTCAGGTCAAAATCCTTTTTTTCCTGATGGATGTTACTTACGAAAGCGTGGTAATCCTTTTGGCCGGTATTTTCGGGATCGCAAAAGCACGATGAAAACACAAAATAATAATAGGGCCCGCGGCTCAGATCAACAATAGGCGACTCGATGAAGATATTTGTAATGGAATCTTCCACAATTCTTTCGGGATTGGTGGTGTTTTTATATATGCTGCCTACCAGATTGTAGCAAACATCAATACCCATGATAAAAATATCCGGATCGCCATCCAGGTCATAATCACCAAAACGCACCACGCCTTCACTCACCCAGGGCAATCCTGCAACAAAATCGCGAAAAATACCCTGACCCTGATTTTCATAAAGGATGGTATAGGGTCGTTCCATGCTTTCGCCGGCAATCAAAAAGTCGATATCACCATCCACATCAAAATCAGCCACATCCATACTTACATTTTTCAGCGGCCTGAATCCTGAAACACTTTGCTCGTCGAAATAAAGACTTTTATTACCCAAAAACAATCTTGTATAGGGCCGATCATCCACATCTGCACCGGCTAGGATAAAATCGTTGAGCCCATCATTATTAAAATCAGCCCACACCACTGCGCTGTTTCTTAAGGCCGGAAACGACTGTGGATGAAGTAAATAATTTTCGTTTTGATAGATATAAAGCCGGCTAACAGGACTATTGTTCCAGCTACCCGTAACAAAAACATCCAAAAAGCCATCTTTGTTGGCATCGCCCCAGTGGGCCTCACCATTTACAACGCCGGGAATACCATAATCTTTTAGCACAAACTCCCCAGATTTATTTTGCAGGATCAGGCAGCGGCTTCTTCCTGAAGGGTCGATTCCGGTGATTAACACGTCGAAATCATTATCCTTATCAAAGTCGGCAATTTCGGCATTGCCATCGATAAGTGCCGGAAACTGATGCGGACCCAGGATGAAATTGCCATTCGGCTGCTGAAAATACATGCCGGCTATAAAATTCCCGTCGGCATCAACGCCAGAAAGCAAAACGTCGGGTCTGCCGTCTTTGTTTATATCCGCCACGGCCAGCGTAGCCCTGCTCACATCGGGTAAGCCCTTTTGTTGTGCTTTGAAACTATGGTTACGATCCTTTTTATAATAAGTGGTGGCAGCTTGCATATTATGCTGCACCCATTCGCCGGCCACAATCAGATCGAGACCCGAGCTTCCCGGAAACCAGGAAGCATCAGCATGAATGCAGGTAGAAATATTTTTTTGATGTTCAACAAATACCTGCGAAACAAGCATTTGTGAAAAAATCATATTAGCTAAAATCAGAAATGTCAGTTGCTTCATGGAATTTTAATTAATTGTTAGATTCGTGTGATTAACATTGGGTTAGGCAATTAAAAAGTCAATGTAAAAACCGTTCCTTCCTCAGGCTTCGATTTCACTGAAATAGCACCTTTGTGCATCTGCATGATTTGTCGCGAAAGGCTTAGCCCAATGCCAGATCCTTCATTTTTACTAGTGAAAAAAGGCATAAAAATCTTATCCATTAAATCGGGTTTGATGCCAGATCCATTATCAGCTATTTCAATACTGATGCGATTGTTTAAATTGGTTGAAGCCGTAATGGCAATCTGAGCGTCCTGTTTTTCCTTAACGGCATCTATTGCGTTCAGCAAGAGGTTTATCAACACCTGATCAACCAAATCAGGGTCGGCGAGCAGCATCAGTTCGTCCGGAAATACCTTGCAAACGCATTTGATGTTATGCTTATCCAGCTTGGGCTTAAGTAGTTCGTGTGCCTTATCAAACAACTCCCTGATAGCAAAATATCTGAAGTTGGGTTTTGGAATACGGGTAAGGTTTCTGTATATTTCAACAAAATTGAGCAAGCCCTTGCTTCGGCTTTCAATTGTTGACATGGCACTGTGAATGCTCTCCAGATCTTCTTCGGTGAGCTGTCCCATCTCAATTTTATCTGTCTCCGGATTTACCAGCATTTCCTGAACGGTTGACGCCAGTGAAGAAATAGGCGTAATAGAATTCATGATTTCGTGCGTGAGCACCCTAATCAGTCGTTGCCAACTTTCAATTTCTTTCTCTTCCAGCTCAGGATGAATGTTTTGCAGCGAAACCAAAACATATTCCTCATCCCGCATCCTGAATTCGGTGGCATTCACTGAAAGCTGAATCAACTCATCTTCCAGAAAGATTTTGATCAGATTTTTATCCCCGGCCTTCATCCTGAGTAGCGTTTCGGGCAGATCGTCTTTCACCACTTCAAGCTCTTTGATATTGCGTAAATGACTTACCCTCAACAGCTTTTTGATAGCATTGTTGAATACGTCTATCTTACCATCTCTTCTAAAAACGATGATCCCAATACTAACATGCTGAATCACTGTAAGCAGATAATTGAAATGTTCCTCCTTTTCGGCCCTGTTCTTTTTGAATTCGTTAATAATTTGGTTGAACTGATGACTGAGATCGGTAAAACTTTTGCCTAGCCCTTCGTCAGAAAAGGAAGTCGAAAAATCAGCATGACGGATGCCTTCAAGAAATTTTGCCAGTCGCTTGTTAGTATGCTCTGCAAACAAAACCAGCGAAATAGTTTGTAGTACGATCAAAACCAGGGCGATGATAGCGCTCACCAAAAACTGCTCCTGCCCATACAAAAAGGCAAAAACAAGCGCTGAGATCACCAACAGGGTAACCCTTAGCGCCATCTGGACGCGAAATCGTTTAAAGATCATATTTTTCCATTCTGCGGTATAAAGATGCACGCGTTAACCCCAGTTCTTTTGCGGCTCTGCTAATATTTCCGCCATGCTTGTCAACTACCTTGCGAATCAGCATTTTTTCGGTTTCTTCCAGATTCATATTTGCCGGTACTACCTCGGCCTCACTACGGTCTTCGTTATCGGAAAGGAAGAAATCATGAGGTTCAAGCACCTGACTTTCGCTCATAATCACAGCCCGTTCCACTGAATGCTGCAATTCGCGGATATTTCCGGGCCAGTGGTGCGTTTGAAGCCGCTTGAGTGTGCTGGCGTTCATGCGTTTCTTTTGCATTTTATATTTCTTGCAATACACTTCCAGATAATGCTCAACCAGCGGTTCAATATCTTCGATACGCTCTCTGAGGGCAGGCAATTTTATTTCGACGGTATTGATCCGGTAAAGCAAATCCTGCCTGAATTTGTTCTCACTAACCATTTGATAAAGCGGCATATTGGTAGCACAAACCAGGCGCACATCAATCGGGATTTCCTTATGCGAGCCCAACCTTACAACCTTCCGGTTTTGAAGCACACTCAGCAATTTTGATTGTAAAGAATGGGTCAGGTTACCGATTTCATCCAGAAAAATTGTCCCCTTATGTGCCGCTTCAAAACGACCGGCACGATCTTCCCTGGCATCTGTAAAAGCGCCTTTTTTATACCCAAACAGCTCACTTTCGAACAGGCTCTCCGTTATCGCACCCAGATCCACACTCACAAATATCTCTTCGGCCCTTCGGGAAGCACGATGAATGGCTCTTGCTATCACTTCTTTACCTGTTCCATTTTCTCCCAAAATCAATACATTGGCGTCTGTTTTAGCCACTTTACTTACGGTTGCCAATACTTTCATCATGGCCGGACTGCTGCCGATAATATTGCCATAAGCCTGATCCTGATCCGCAATAAATAATTTTTGCCTGCTTTTCAAATCCTGCAGTTCTAACTTTGACCGGTGCACTTCGAGCGTGGCATTTATCGTAGCCAGCAGCTTTCTGTTTTCCCAGGGTTTTAGCAGAAAATTAGTTGCACCTTCTTTTATTCCCTGCACCGCAAGTTCAATATCGCCATAGCCTGTTATTAAAATGATAGCCGCTGCAGGGTCAATCTCAAGGATTTTGTTCATCCAGTGAAAGCCTTCTTTTCCGGAAGTGGCATCCCGCGAAAAATTCATGTCGAGCAGAATCAAATCGTACGACTCTGTTTTTAACAAATCAGGAAGGTTTTCGGGATTTTTTTCAGTGTGCACAAATTCAATATGTTGACGCAAAAACAAACGTGCTGCCATCAACACATCTGCATCATCGTCAACAATTAGGATACGTGCATTGATTTTCTCCATAGTGCTTTAGATTGGTTTTTTGGTATGTTTCAAAAGGTAAAAATAAGCATATTGTTCAGAATTGTACAAAAAGATGGACGAAATCGAACAGTGAAGGTTACACATAATGCAAATAATTAATTTAACTATCTCGTTTTATGATGTATAGCATAAGTGGCACAGTCTTGGTTTTGCTGTCCTAACAAAAACCAAAAGGCATGGACAGAAAGATAGAAAAGCAAAAATGGACAATTAGCCGAATAGCATTAATAGCCGGCATTGTCGTTTTTGCATTTTTCTTAGTGTATTTATTTTTCCTGCGCGACAACAGCAGTAAAATATACATAAATCAAGACCAGGTTACAATTGCCGAAGTGAAAGCTGATAAATTTCAGGAATTTATTCCAATAGATGGTATCGTACTGCCAAAAACCACCATTTACATTGATGCGATTATGGGAGGTAATGTAAAAGAGATTTTTGTTGAAGATGGTGCCCTGCTTAAAAAAGGCGACCCCATCCTGAGGCTGGTAAATACCAATCTGGAACTGAGTTATATGGAACAGGAAACCAGAATTTTTGAAGCCATCAACAACCTTCAAAACACAAAAATTGGTTTGGAACAAAACAAGTTTATCCGACAGAAAGAAATTGCAAATCTCAATCAGCAACTTGAAGCTGTTGAAGCAAATTTTGGCAGACAAAAAACCTTGTACAGCGACAGTTTGATATCAGATCAGACTTTTGAGGATGCTGAAAGAAACTACAGGTATGGCAAAAAACAACTTCAGATTTCACTCGAACTGCAAAAACTTGATTCTATCTCAACCGAAAGAAGGTATCGCCAGATTGATCAATCGATGGACCGGCTATACAATAACCTCGAACTCCTACGACTGAACCTCGATAACCTTACCTTAAGAGCCCCTGCCGATGGCAAACTTTCATCATTCAACATTGAAGTGGGACAAACAGCCAGCAGTGGTGAGCATTTGGGCCAGATCGACAATCCGGACGACTTTAAATTAAGAGCCAATATCGATGAGCGTTATGTATCACGTGTGAGCATTGGACAAGAGGCCGAATTTGATTTTGGCGGACAAAGCTACACCCTCACTATCAATAAAATATATACAGATGTAACTTCCGGATCTTTTCAGGTTGATCTTTTTTTCGAGAACGGATATCCGCCACATATCAAACGCGGCCAAACCTTGCAGCTTCGCCTGAAATTCAGCAGCCATACCAACGCCCTTATCATCAGAAGAGGTGGGTTCTTCCAGCAAACTGGCGGCAATTGGATCTATGTTTTGGATCCCTCTGCTAAGTTTGCCGTGAAACGTCCGATAAGGATAAACCGTCAAAATACCCTTTATTACGAAGTGATGGAAGGCTTGAATGCCGGCGAAAAAGTAATCATTTCTTCTTACGACAGCTTTGGCGAAAAAGATAAAGTTGTATTCCGTTAAACTCGAACTGACATGACACGTAAATTTTTCATCCTTACTTCACAACGCCGGTTTCGCAATAATGTCAACAGCTTGATCAGAAAAATTCATGCTGGCAGCAGCATACAGCTTTATCATTTGCCTGCCTCAGAAATTTCGATTCACATTTCAATAGTATTTGCAGGAGCTATGCTCTTAAGTTTTCTTTTTATATTACAATTTATATTACAATGGCGCTATCAATTTCCATATCATTTAAATATGCAATGGGCTGGTTTAGTATTTTCGGAATTGCTGGCCATTGTTGTTACACTGATTACCATTAGCAGCCATCTGATCCGGCTGTCGCGTGTTAATCCTGTCAGGACTTTACGGTACTAATAATTATTAACTATTATATATCAACTCTTTAATCAATGATCAAAGCAGAAAAATTAACAAAAGTATTTCGCACCGATGAGGTGGAAACTACTGCACTTAATGAGGTTTCATTCTCCATACATAAAGGTGAATTTGTAGCCATTATGGGGCCTTCAGGCTGCGGGAAATCGACCTTGTTGAATATTTTAGGATTATTGGATAATCCAACAGGCGGCAATTATTTTTTCCTGGATAAAGAAGTCTCCAAAAGTACTGAGCGCCAACGGGCTAACCTCAGAAAAGAAAACATTGGATTTGTATTTCAGAATTTCAATTTGATTGACGAGCTCACTGTTTTCGAAAATGTTGAGCTTCCCTTGATTTATCTTGGTTTACATGTGAAGGAACGCCGCAAAAGAGTGACTGAAGTACTGGAACAAATGCAAATTGCCCACCGTAGCAAGCATTTTCCGCTCCAGCTTTCAGGTGGTCAGCAACAGCGCGTGGCCGTAGCAAGAGCCGTAATTGCCAAACCAGCCTTGATTTTAGCGGATGAGCCAACAGGTAACCTCGATTCGGCACATGGCGAAGAAGTGATGAACCTTTTGAACGATCTGAATGCAAATGGTACTACCATTATTATGGTTACCCACTCGCAACGCGACGCGGCATACGCTCAGCGTGTAATCCGTCTCTTTGATGGTCAGATCATTAACGAAAACATCAAGAAAAATTTGCTGTAAACAAGCAACTAAAAGCGCTTAAAAAAACCTACACTATGTACCGGAATTACTTGAAAATAGCCTTCCGCAATCTGTACAAACAATATTTATACCCCTTAATCAAGGTTATCGTATTAAGCACCGGAATTGCTGCTTTCGTGCTGATTGTGATTTATATACAGTTTTATTTGAGCTTCGACAAGCACATTCCCAACATAGAAAATCTGTACAGGGTAATACAAATTCAGCAGGCAGAGGGTGTTGGTGAGCAGCATGTGGCTTTTACCGGCCCTTTATCAGAAGAGGCCGTAAAGGTTATTCCAGCAATTACAGATGCCGTGCTTATGATGGCCTGTGGTTCTGTTCCGGTGTGTGTTGGAGAAAATTATCATACTCAGGACAATATGATTTGGACGGATCATTCGGTTTTCAGAATCTTTGGAATCGAACTGGTAGCAAGTGTTACAACCCACGCATTAACTGAGCTTAAAAGTGTGGTAATTTCATTAAAGACTGCCCAAAAATATTTTGGCAGTGCTGAAAATGCCCTCAATCGACAAATCGTTTTCAATTACGAAAACGGCTATACCATTAGGGCAGTGATGGAAGATCAACCCGAAAACGCTCATTTACAAATGGATATGCTTGTTTTAGCTGAATTATCATCTACAATTCATTAACCCCAAAAAATAGCTCACTTATGAAAACCGCTTTGATTTCAATGTTGATCTTTTTTTTCTCTACCCTGAATTTTGCCTGGCAATCCGAGAAAGAAGCCGTGCAGCAAGTCGTTCAATCAGCTTATGTTGATGGCATCCACAACCGGACAGGCATTGAAAAGATTAGCGAAGGCTTTCATCCCGACTTCGAAACACTGGACAAACGTAATGATATGCTCACAAAATTTCCTATCTACAGCTGGATTGAAACCGTTGAACAGGCCATGTTTTCGGATGAAACCACTACTAAAAAAACAACGATAACTGCTAAGTTTCCATTAATCGATATCGCAGGAGATGCTGCAATGGCCAAAGTTGATTTGTATCGCAATGAGCAGCACCTGTTTACAAATTTCTTGTTGCTGTATAAACTTGAAAAGGGATGGAAAATTTTGAGTAAAACCTATTACCGTATTCCTGAATAAAATTTTACAACGCAGCATCATGTTTAGCCTCCTCTCCAACTATTTCCTGATGGGATTGCGCAATATTAAACGCCAGCGCAGCCATGCCGCCATTAACATCATTGGACTTTCGGCGGGTTTAGTCGTTTTTATTTTGATCTATCTTTTCCTTGTTAACGAAAATCAATACGACAGGTGCTGGAATGATTATGATTCACTTTATCGTTTGAGCGTCACACTCAACTTCAACGGACGCGAAGACCATTTTGCGCTCTCCTCCTACAATATGGCACAGGCCATGAAAAATGATTTCCCTGAAGTGGAGGCTGCTACACTGATATTCAGGACAAGTTTTTCGAATGATCAGGTTGGTGTTACAGTCTATCACAATGACGAAATGCATGAAATACCTTCCTACACTATGGCCGACGCCGACTTTTTTCGTGTTTTTGATTACCCGTTTCTTGAAGGCGATCCACTTACAGCACTTATGGAACCCAAAAGTCTGGTAATCAGCAAAAGCATCGCAGCAAGAATTTTTGGAAAAGAAAAGGCAGTTGGCGAACTGATACGAATCAATGCGAACACCTATAAGGTGACAGGGGTAATCGATAAACAGCCCTGTTCCACGCATTTACAGTTTGATGCGCTGATATCAATGAGTACCATGCCGCAGGATCAAATCAATCAAATGAAAAGCGACTGGTTCTGGCTGATGGGCTACACCTATATCAGGTTTAAATCGCCGGAATTTGCTTCGAATTTCGTCCAAAAGCTTGACTTGTTGCGCGAAAACACCATCAAACCCTGGATAAGGGAAGTGAATGTGGATGGTGATATCAAAATGGCAATCGAACCTGTATCAGGAATTCATTTCAATAATCGCCTGCAATACGACAGCCCCACCAATACCAACCAGCGATTTGTAAATATGTTTGCCTACATCGCTATCTTCCTGCTACTGATCGCTTCGATTAATTATATGAACCTTGCTACAGCGAGATCGATCAAACGAGCCAGAGAAATTGGTATCAGAAAAGTGGCCGGTGCACATAAGCCACAACTGGTGCTTCAGTTTTTGGGCGAAAGTGTTTTCACCACACTTTTTGCATTTTTGCTGGCATTGATCATTACCGAACTCATACTTCCGTGGTTCAGCCAACTGATCGCAATCGACCTTAAACTTGCTGCGCTGTATCAAGCTAATGGTTTGGTTTATGGCATCGGATTGGTTTTGATTGTGCTGGCACTCGGATTGTTGAGCGGAAGTTTTCCTGCTTTTGTGCTTTCTTCCTTTACCCCGTTAGACGTGCTTCGCTCGGGTGGTGTATCGTCCGGTTCCAGGCACCTATTCAACGCAGCCAATTTACGCAAAACACTGGTTGTATTTCAGTTTTTAATTGCTATCTGTATGATTATCAGTACTCTGATTGTTTCAGATCAATTAAGTTATATGCGCAAACATGATAACGGCATTTCTCTTGATCAGGTAATGGTGATACATTTTCCTTCTGACACTACACTGTACAATAATAAAGAATTTCTCCGCCAGGAATTACTGAAATTACCGGAAGTGAAACAGGTCTCACTTCCCGAAAATTTGCCAGGTTATCAATCCGGCAGGTTGATGTTCTTTTTAGGTGATACCGCCAAACCTGAGGTGCGCACAATGAATTTGTATGTGGTTGATCACGAATTTTTTGATTTGCTCGGCATTGAAACGATTTATGGCAGAACATTTTCAAAGGATTATCCCAATGATGTAAATACGGCATTTGTTGTGAATAAGGCAGCAGCAGAATTTTTGGGATACGACAATCCCGTCGGTGTTGAGATGAATTGCGGAATGGGTGTACAAGGGAAAATCGTGGGCATGGTAAAAGATTTTAACTACACCAGCCTTCATAACCCTATTGAACCGCTGGTATTTATCATTAGCAGAGGAAGACCTGATTATGTAGCCATCAAAATCAAAGGAAACGACCTCACGGGAGCCATAAAAAAAATAGAGAATCAATGGCTCGGTTTTGACCAAAAGCACTTTTTTAATTACAATTTTCTTGATCAGCATTTTCAAATACAGTATCAACGCGAAGAAAAAATGCTTTCGCTCTTCGGATATTTCTCACTTATAGTGGTTTTAATTTCCAGTCTTGGGCTTTATGGCTTATCTGCCTTTACGATCGAACAACACACCAAAGAGATTGGTATCAGAAAAATTTTAGGCAGTAAACCTTCACAACTGATACGCTTGTTGATGTTCGACTTTCTAAAACTGGTGATTATGGCCGGTATCATCGCTTTGCCAATAACATATTATCTGATGGGTGAATGGATGAGCGAATTTGCGATTCGTGTCGGGCTAAATCCTGCTTGGTTTGGAGCCGGTATATTACTGGCCGTGATGATTGCCCTGCTTACGATTTTTGCTCAGGTAATAAAAGTTGTAAACAAAAATCCTGTGGATGCAATCAAATATGAATGATTGTATTGCATAAAAAAATAAATTATGACCCGACATTTTATCATTGTATTTTTGAGAACCCTAAAAAGGCAATGGCAGTATAGCTTAATAAATCTAATCAGTATGGCCATAGGCCTGGCTGTTACAACGCTAATACTTCTCTATGTTTTTAATGAATACAGTTATGATCGCTTTCATGACCAGGCAGAGAGTTTGCACCTTGTAACCCTAAATTACCAGCAGCAGGAGCATAAATTTGTAACACCAACAATTCCTGCAGCAGTAGGACCTTCACTTTTTGAAACCTTTCCTGAGATCATCACATTTTGCCGGACAACACAGCCCGAAAAAGGCTATCTGCTTTACGAAAACAAAGCTTTTGAAGCGGATAAAATCATGTATGCTGATACCAGTTTTTTTAGTCTTTTTTCCTTTCATCTGATTAACGGGCAACCAGCTGAAGCTTTGAATGGTATTAACAAAGCAGTGTTAAGCGATGCCTTAGCTGAACAGCTTTTTGGAAATTTAAACCCAATAGGGCAGCTCATACAACTCAACGGACAGGAAAACTGGATTGTGAGCGGAGTTGTAAAAAGGGCTCCTCAAAATTCGAGTATTCAATTTGATGTTTTGCTTTCGTTCGAGACACTTTATAACAACCCTGGCTTACATATGGACTGGAACGGAGGGAATCGATATTCAACTTTCGTAAAGCTTAGTAAACCTTTTAATGAAGAAGTTTTTAGAAAAAAACTGCCCGACTTTCTCTACGAAAAGTTAAATAAACAGCTTGAAAATAGTGGCTTTACAGTAGATTTATTGCTTGAACCCCTAAAAGATATTCATTTACACCCATCTGTATCGGAATCCAACAAAGCACTGAGTAATTTGCACATTTTCACTTTGGTTGCCTTTATTGTTCTACTTATCGCTTGTTTTAATTTTACCAATATTTCCACGGCATCCTCTTTGCGAAGAGCAAAAGAAATCGGGATAAAGAAAGTGCTTGGCGCAACAAAAAACAGCCTTATCAGGCAATTCCTTGCTGAATCGGTTCTGATGAGTCTGATAGCCTTTCTGGGTGCATTATTGCTAATCGAATTAATTCTCCCCTATTACAATGCCCTGATTGGCAAAAACCTGCGATTGGCAGATGCTCCGGCAGTGTTTCAACTTTCAATGATCTTACTGTTTATTTGTAGTGGTTTGGTTTCAGGTATTTATCCTGCTTTCTACCTGTCATCTTTCAGGCCAATAAAAGCACTCAAAGGGGCTTTTGATAATGTTAAGAAAAGGCATCTGCTGCCTAAGAGTCTCGTCTTTGTACAATTTTTGGCCGCTTCGGTGCTGATCAGTTGTACCCTTATAATATACTTGCAGTTGAATTATTTGATGTCATTTGATAAAGGGTTCGAATCTGATCATGTAGTCACAATTGCACTTCCTTCAGCAAGCGCAAAAAAGGCTGTGGAGGTGCTTAAACAAGAAATTAGCAGTCTGCCTCAAGTGAATAATTGCGGTGCTGTTACGGACTTGCCGGGTACCGGACTAAGCATGAATGGATATAAACCTGAAGGAATCGAAAATCCGGTAATGATTCATGTAATGGATGTAGATGGAAAGGCATTAGATGTGTTTGGTATCAAGATCATCAATGGCAGAAATTTCGATCCCTCATTTGCTGCTGACAAAAAGGCTTATCTGGTGAATGAAACTTTTGTCAGAACTTTTAACTACAAAAATCCTTTAGGAAAAACCATCCAACGAGAAGGAAATTTTCCAATAATCGGTGTGGTAAAAGATTTTCATTTCAATTCCTTGCACGAGCCATTGAAGCCATTAATTATTACGATGCATCCCTACGAAGGTTATTATTATTTAGTTATAAATATTGATCAGCCTATAAACGAAACACTTACAAATAGCATTCAAAATATTTGGAGAACTAATCTACCCAACGATCCCTTCATTTTTAATACGCTAAACACTTATCTCGGAAAAGCCTATCAGGATGAAAAAAAGCTGGGTGATTTGCTTGCATGGTTTACAGTAATTGGGCTTTTGGTTGCAACTATGGGACTTTTTGGGCTGGCTGGCTTAAGGATCAACCAACAGCTCAAAGAACTGGGCATCAGAAAAATTTTAGGAGCATCTCCATTGCAGCTGTTACTATTTACCGGAGGTAATTTTTCGCTTCTTGTGATTAGCGCTAACATTCTGGCTATTATTCCCGTATGGCTTTTTATGGAAGAATGGTTGTCCAATTTCAGTGCTCATATTCCGCTACCCTTTTGGATTTTTCCTTTAACACTAAGCTTTTGTCTTTTCCTGGCTTGGATAAGTATATTTTGGCAAGCCTTACAGGCCAATCGAATAGCTCTCATTAATGTTGTCAATTACGAATAAATGTTGAACAGTGCATTCAACTTATCGAATAAACTGCCTTGATCTTCAATTTCCATACGCCAGGAAGTCTTGTTCAATTCCGTTGGCTTTGCATCAATGTCCTATTTATGCGCTCAGACAAAAACAGTTACTTAAAAACCATTCAATGGTATAGTTACCGTTGGGATAAGCAATAAAAACCCCAGCACTATTAAAGCTAAGATCATCGGCCACACCCATTTCACCCATTTATGGTAAGGTATTCTGGCCACACCTAACACACCGATTAAAATACCTGAAGTAGGTGTAATCATATTCGTGAAGCCATCACCAAACTGAAAAGCCATAACTGTTGCCTGTCGCGATATGCCAATCAAATCGCTGAAAGGCGCCATGATGGGCATAGTTATAGCCGCCTTAGCCGAACCGGACGGAATCACAATATTAATGATGGTTTGTATCAGATACATCACTCCTATTGAAGCAATATTACCAAAGTTTACCATAGCTTTGGATAAACCATAAAGGATGGAATCGATGATGCCGCCATCCTCGAGTATAACAATAATCCCGCCTGCAAGTCCTACGATCACCGCAGCCGACATGATATCGTTTACCCCTTCTAAAAACAGTTTGGCTATCTCATCAGCCGATTTATTGATTGCCAGTCCACTGGCTATACCCAGCACCAGAAACAAAGTGGCTATCTCCATCACATACCAGTCGTAGCCCATCACCCCTACAATCAGATAAAAAATAGTGTAAGAGAGCAAAAGGAGAATGAAATAATGTACCGACTTCTTAAGTGTAAAATAACCAAGAATCACAAAAATCACGGCACTCAACGGAATGATATAAAAACTAATATTACTATTACCAATATGCAAGGTTGATTCCGGATAGTAAAACGAAAAAATGCCCAGCGCAACTGTAATAATGGCATAAACTATCCAGGCTATGCGGGGTGTATAATAAACTACTTCGCGCGACTCGTCCTGTTCTCGGGCACGCCAATAGACATCTTCGTCATATACAGGAGAAAGAGACGGCTTGCGTCGGATTTTGGCCGCATAACGCAACACAAAATAAATCCCCACTGCATTGATAGCCAACCAACTAATCATGCGGTATTCAATTCCGGAAAACAATGGAATATCTGCCAAACCCTGGGCAATACCTATGGTAAATGGATTCAGAATTGCCCCTGCAAAGCCCAAATGAGCACCAACATAAACCATACTCACTCCAACAATTGAATCGTAACCCATCGAAATGGCCAGGGGAACAATAATAATAGCAAAGGCTATGGTTTCTTCGCTCATCCCAAAAACAGCTCCAAAAACGCTGAACAACAGCATTACAAGGCTGATGATAATATTATCAACCCCAATTTTTCTGATTAGACCGTTATGACCAATTTTTCGGGTAAATTTCAAAAAATCATAAATCCCAACGTCAATGGCTTTGCTTTGGTTCATGATCCAGAAAGCACCACCTATCATCAAGATAAAAATGATGATATTACTTTGTTTTACAAAGCCTTTGAACAGCGCCGAAAAAACCTGCCAGGTCTGTGGTCTGGCATTAAATTCCTGCTGAGCCTCCTCCGGAAGTTGATCCTGATAAAAAAACTGCAGGGTAGCTGCTGTTCCCTGCTCCGTTTCGGTGCTTACTTCAACATACTTCCCGGGAGGAATAATCCATGTTAACACTGCAGCCAGCAGGATGATAAAAAAAACGATTACATAAGTGTGGGGGACTTTACGCGATTTTGCCATAAGTAGCTAAAGCTTAGTTTTAGTTTAGGATTTCATCCATTCAAAGAGTTGATAATGTTGCCCATCCATTCCAAGATTTGTATAAGTTTTTTGAGCAGTTTCGTTTGTTCTTTCCACATACAAACGAATACCTGCAACATCATTTTGCTTGCTTACCAGATCCTGAACATGTTGATATAATGCACGATAGATACCTTTTCGGCGAAATGCCGCTTCCACATAAACCGATTGAATCCAATACACCCAGCTGTTGCGCCAGTCGCTCCACTCGTAAGTGATCAGTAGCGAGCCGGCCGCTTCTCCATCAAATTCAGCAATGAAATAACGTCCCTTAGAAGCATCCTCAAAAACAGCAGCAATTCCAGCTCTGATTTTGTTGGCATCAAGCTTTAGCTTTTCTGTTTCCCATGCCATATTCTCCTGAAAGCGTGCGATGCTTTCAAGGTCATCTTTAACAGCATCTCTAATTAAAAAATTCATAGCAGATTAATTTTGGTTTGCTAAACCCGGATTTTCAGCCAAAACCGATTAAACCAGGATGTTTATATCTGAATTTCAGTAAAAAGCAATTTTAAAGACAGTCTTGTATAAACAAGCGCTCCCTTAAAAAAAACTGTAAATTTGCACCTTAAATGAGCAAATTTATCATTTTTAAGCTAAAGCTTCATGAGCGACCAAATAAAACATGAATGCGGTATTGCATTCATTCGTTTACTCAAACCCCTCGAATATTATCTTGCTAAATATGGCACAGCCCTTTACGGATTGCAAAAATTGCACCTTTTAATGCAAAAGCAGCACAACAGAGGACAGGACGGAGCTGGTATTGCAGGGATAAAGCTAGACCTGGAGCCCGGAAATAAATACATTAGCAGACTTCGTTCGAATTCCAATACTCCCATAAAAGAGATTTTCAATAATATTTATGATCAACTTCAACTTATCGAGCTTGAACGCCCCGATAGGCTTAAAGATGTAAACTGGCTAAAAAATAACGTTGATTTTAGCGGTGAATTGTTTATGGGGCACCTGCGTTATGGAACATTTGGCAGTAACGACATCACGAACCTGCATCCATTCGTAAGAGCCAATAACTGGATGACGCGAAATTTGGTTCTGGCCGGAAATTTCAATATGACCAATGTTGACGAATTATTTGATAAACTTGTTGAATTAGGACAATATCCGGTTGAAACCTCTGATACTGTGACAGTTTTAGAGAAGATTGGACATTTTCTGGATACCGAAAATGAACGTATTTACAAAAAGTACAGGCAGTCAGGTCTTTCTAAAAGAGATATTTCACTCAAAATTGCTGAGGAGCTAAATGTAAAAGCTATTTTAACTGAGAGCTCCCAATATTGGGATGGTGGTTATGTGATCACCGGGATGATGGGACATGGTGATGCTTTCGTGTTCAGAGATCCAGCTGGCATTCGTCCGGCTTATTATTATGCTGATGATGAAATTGTGGTTGCAACATCAGAACGGCCACCCATACAAACAGCTTTCAATGTACCTATCAATTCTATTAAGGAAATCGAGCCGGGTCATGCACTGATCATCAAAAAGGATGGTCGTTTCAGTGAGGAAAGGTGTAAAGATAAGCTGCCACGCAAAGCCTGTTCTTTCGAAAGGATTTATTTTTCGCGGGGTACCGATGCCGATATTTACAAGGAACGCAAAAAGCTTGGCGAACTGCTTGTTCCTGCCATCCTGTATGAAATTGACCACAACATAAAAAACACTGTTTTTTCTTATATCCCCAATACTGCTTCTGTTGCCTTCAGAGGCATGGTGCAAGAGCTTAACAGACATTTTGTCGAAGTAAAAAAAGATAAAATACTGGCAGCCGGCCAAACTATCAATCAGGAGCAATTGAATGAAATCTTCTCGACCCAACTCAGGATTGAAGAAATTGCCGTGAAAGACATGAAACTGCGCACATTCATTACTCAGGATAATCAACGTAACGATCTTGTTACGCATATCTATGACGTAACTTATGGCGTTGTTCGCGCCGGCGAAGATACGCTGGTGGTGCTGGATGATTCCATCGTAAGAGGTACTACCCTGCGTAATAGTATCATTCGGATTTTAGACCGTCTTGGCCCCAATCACATTGTAATCGCTTCATCGGCTCCACAGATCCGCTATCCCGATTGTTACGGAATCGACATGGCCAAATTGAGTGATTTTATTGCCTTTAGAGCCACTATCAGCTTGCTAAAATCAACACATCAGGAATATATCATCAACGAAGTGTACAAAAAGTGTAAAGCCCAGGAAAATTTTCCAAAAGAATCCATCGTAAATTATGTGAAAGAAATATACAAACCCTTCACAGCTCAACAGATTTCGGAACAGATTGCTGCAATGATTACCTCGCCCGAAATCAAATCAAAAGTTAGTGTGGTATATCAATCCATTGAAAATCTGCATGCTGCAATACCCAATCATAAAGGTGATTGGTACTTTACTGGAGATTACCCAACACCCGGCGGGAACAAAGTGGTAAACAAATCATTTATCAACTTCATTGAGGGACGTGATGAAAGAGCCTATTAACAGCAAAGGCCATCGAAAATCGACGGCCTTTTACTGTTGTCTAAAACCTTGATATTCGCTAGTCTAAACTCACTGCATTTCGTATTGCTAAACTGAGCTGTTCCATTTCTTCCGGTGTAAATTTCAGCTTAGGCTGCTTAAAATCCATATCATAAATGCTATTGATCGGGATCAGGTGAATATGCGTATGAGGTATTTCCAAGCCTATTACGGTGATACCCATGCGTTTGCATGGCACTAGTTTTTCAATAGCACGACCAACTTTTTTTGCAAATACCATTAAGGCCGCAAGTTCTTCGTCTTCCATATCAAGGATATAATCTGTCTCCTTTTTAGGAATAACAAGCGTATGGCCTTTAGCCAATGGATTTATATCCAAAAAAGCTAAAAAACGATCATTCTCAGCTACTTTATAAGCTGGAATTTCTCCCTGAACAATTTTTGTGAATAAGGTTGCCATATTAATTTCGTTTAACGTGAAATTTCAACAATTTCAAAAGTCATCACTCCGGCAGGCACAATGATTTCAGCCCGTTCGCCTACCGTTTTTCCAAGCAGGCCTTTTGCAATAGGAGAGTTAACAGAGATTTTACCACTTTTTAGGTCAGCCTCTTTTTCCGGCACAAGCATATAATTCATGATTGCACCATTCTTAAGGTTTTTGATCTTCACCTTCGAAAACAAAAGCACTTTTGTAGTATCCATTTTTGACTCATCGATAACACGGGCATTCATAATTAATTGCTGAAGCCTGGAAATTTTAAGCTCGAGCATTCCCTGGGCTTCTTTGGCAGCATCATACTCTGCATTTTCTGATAAATCACCCTTATCTCTTGCCTCCGCAATCATTTGAGAAATTTTAGGGCGTTCCTTTAGCATTAACTCTTCTAATTCATCTTTGAGCTTTTGCAGTCCTTCCTGCGTAAAATACTTTGTTTCAGACATAACAATGGTTTTTAAAATAAATAAACCCAGCCTGTATTAACCAGACCGGTTTAGAGTCCTTTCTTAACAATAAACAATAGTGTTGTATGGTGCTAATTTTATAATAGAAAAGACCCTTAACACAATAAGGGCCTTTCTTTTGCAAAGATAAAACTTTTAATTTTTATTGGCTAATTACTAAGGGTTTTTATGTTTTTTTAAAATTCCACTTAAAACGTAAAGGATCAGCAGAAAAAGCTTCCCACTGATCCAATATTTTAGGGGAGCTATTTAGAAGCTTATTTTGGCACCAATAGTATGTGATCCACTAAAGTGATCTGTATCTCTGTAAGAATAATCCACTGAAAATACAGAACCATTCTCCTTATTAAGTGGCACCTGAACCGAAAGCCCCATACTAAGCCCTTTTGCAACATTGGTACGATCAACACTTTCGATATCATCCCCAATACCCTCCTCATAGGTATATCCAGCGCGTAGCATCAGATATTCTTTAAGTGAAAACTCGCCTCCAAGTGTTATCTGGTCTTTGGTAAATGAAT
Organism: Bacteroidales bacterium; assembly: GCA_015709215.1. Classification (GTDB taxonomy): domain Bacteria; phylum Bacteroidota; class Bacteroidia; order Bacteroidales; family F082; genus UBA5536. The sequence goes on along the minus strand of JACCQN010000004.1, from coordinate 69,559 downwards.
TAGAAGTGAAGTTCCCAGCCAGCGTAAAACGGTAATCATTCTCAAAAAGGAAATCATAAGCTGCAGCTATTGAAAGTTGTGTGGGCAGCTCAAAAGCTTCCTTACGTTGTTCAAGCGTAAACTGGGTTTCGTCTGGTCGGCCTGGGATAAAAGATTTGATCGACAATCCGTCACCAGAAAAACTCATTGTTGGTCCGATATTCTTAAGGGTAATCCCAAAATGAATATTCTCCCTTTCACCAGTAACATACTGAATACCTGCATCAATTGCAACTCCCTGAGCACTCATATCTGAAATACTCTCAGAGATAATTTTGAGCACAAATCCAGCATGAATACTATTTGAGAAGGATTTTGCATATGACAAGCTAATATTCATCAGGTTAGGCGAATAGGTACCAATCCCTCCATCCGGACTTTCAGTTGTTGTAATGGGTATATCACCAAAACTCATACTCATCACTGCAAGGCCAAATGCACCTGTTTCACCAACTCTTTGGGATAATCCAAAGGAGAAAATGCTGATATCAGATCCTTTTAGCCAGGTAGTATTCGAAAAGATCAACTCTGTTTTCCTCGTAAATGCAGTGCCTCCCACATTACTCCATATACCTTCGAGACCTCTAATACTGGCCATCCCGGCATTACCCCATCCAGTACTTCGTGCCCAGGGATTAATTAAAAGCTCTGATGCACCAGCCTGTCCCGACCTGTCCTTGTTACCTGCGAATGATTCCATACTAATCAATCCTACAAGAATTGCCAGGCTTATTGCAGCTATGGTTCTATAAAAAGTATTCATAATCTATCTTTTATTTCTGGTTCGCATTTCAATTAATAACTAGAAAGTATTCAAATCCATCGGACGCAAAGAACCAAACCACTTGATGACGCGTTCACCATCCTCTGATTTGACATGGATCAGATAAATACCACTGGCAATAGGCACGCCGGCAAAATTCTTCAAATCCCAGTCTATGGAAGTCTTAGGTTCATCTTTCTTGAACTGTCTGATTCTTGTACCACTCATATTATAAATAGTTATCACACACTGCTCAGGCAAATTAGTAATTTTTACACGGTTATCAAGCGCATTTCTCTCGTACGAAGAATATGCATAATATGGGTTTGGAACCACACTAATTAAGTCAAGATCTGTTTGCAGTTTATCCGGATCTCGATATTCAGTTGCTATTCCCTGCGTGCTAAATGCATACTTAGGATAGAACTGATTTACGTCCATGCCATCATATATAGTATCTAACGGCAATTTAGAATAATAACGTTCGTAAGGTCTTGCTACCCTAATTCGTATTCTAGTCTCATTGCTCAACCATTCCTGTCCTAATACAGGCATGGGCATACCAACATACTTAATTGCAGTATAGAAATAGGAAGACACCGTTGGAACTACAGGCGACACAGGATTAAACAAAGTATCAAGAACGCTAAAAGCATATCTGCCTGCATCGTAGGCCGGTGATTTGAATTCCATATTAAACAGCTCATAAATATTTTCTTCGTGACCCATGATGTAAACATAGTGTTTGCCACCCATAACCGGACTGCCACCTACCGGTGTGATAATATTGGGGTCAGCCATCTGACTAACATCCATATCCCTTGGAGGTGGATTAAATAACATGTCACGACCATTTTGTTTGGAGAGATAAGAATCTTCGCCAAACATGATATTCAACCTTTCACCTGTTTCAACGTTAATGGCATAGCCTGGGAACCATCCCATTCCATAACTTCCGATATAGTTAGGATCGTTAGGATTATTACTGGGTTCCATATCCATTGAGGCGGCAGGATTTCCCTGCTGATCCACAGAAGGTGATTTACGCAGGCCAAACCTGGGAGCATTGCCCTCAGCCAGAACCTGATCATAAGACATTTCGAGCACCGGACTGCGGCTCCATTTTGATTTATCGGGAGTTAAAACGATATCAACACTGAAAAGGTCATTAAGGCTGTTACTTACCTTTGAATCCCTGCTGTAAGCCGGCCCTACTGTACTTTGTGCTGGTTCACTTGGAACAAATGTATTACCATAAGCTGTTAAGGAGTAAGGCGCCCAGGTTCCAAACAAAATTTGCTCAAAATCTTCATTTGCATCCCAGGGTCTGTCGGGCACATCCTGCGAATACGACATCCTCCAGTCTTCATTCAATGCAGATGAATTATCTTGATCCTTAAATGTTCCTGAACGTATCCAGTTTAATGGCGAGCCAGGAACATCTTCATCCCTGATGCCATCGAGCCACCTTCTCGAGCTATCCTTATAAATTATATTTGCGGTAATAAATCCATTACCTGGTGCTAAAGTTCGCTCATAAAATTGGTTATTAGTATTATTACCAACTTTGTAAACACCAGGCTTATAAGGCTGTTTGATCGTAATCGATATACCACGATCCAAAAACAATTGCTCATAATCTTCAAGTGTAGTTGTATCAGAAGTATAGGATTCACCAGTATTAACATCTTTCAACATCCAGTTGGAGATATACTTGCTGGCAGTATCTCCTCTCACCGCAGGATCACCAGTTACATTATACAAACGTAAATAACGTAGAGTATCAAAAGTGAGTTCATATTCGGCACTCACAACATTAAGCGGATCGATAACTTTTACATTAATCGGGCCATGTCCCTCCATATAAACCGGATTATAGGCGATAGGATAATTAGGACTACCAAATATATTATCTTCGCTGGCAGGATCTTTACTCAAAATCTCATCTATCACTTCAGGTTTCAATTCTAACTCCTGGCCTCCATTACCATGGCCAGCAAGCCGTGTGATTTCCGGGCCATTGCCATAGTCTGCTTTGGCAATAATACCATTGACAGTCTTATGAGGAATGGCCGTATAAGTTTTAATATTCTTACGGCCAGCCAAATAAGGAGTTTTTTGTCCTAACAAACCATTTAAAACACCAGGATCCTGCGAATAAGGCATATATTCATTATAGGCATAAGCAATTGCCATATAATAATACTGTTTGTGATTTACCAGTTGCACATCACCCTGAGCAAAGGCATCCTGTGAAAGCTTGAAAGAGTGTTGAATTCCATTGTCACCACCACTCACTTCAATAACAGGTACATTAGCTTCAATCAATTCATCATAGTAAAAATTTACCAACTTACTTACCCCGTTCTTTTTATCAAACTGGGCTACAAGCCTCACTTTATCAGGATCATGAATACTTTCAACCCCAACAGTTGGATCTTTAAGTTGGAAAATCTGATAACCTTCGAAACGATAAAGTGAATCACTTCTTTTAGAAGGATCGTCAGGATGTGGTTGTACTATATTGGGATCAAATTCCAGGTAGTTCTCACCAAAATTGTTTGAGGAGGGTGAGTTTGAAATATAAACAATCAGCTCCTTGTCAAGTTCCTGAAAACTAAGGTCAGGTGCGTTAGGACCGTCGATTACTTTGAAACAGTTGTCAAATAGTGTTTGAGCTTTATCGTCAACACGTCTTAATAATTGAACTGAAGCAAATGGACCACCAGAAACAGCACGTGCCCATGGAATACCCACAGTAATGTAGTTAACAGCTCCGGGCTTTAGGGTAAACGGGCCTGCAGATTGCATAAAACGACGGTCTTCAGGTTGATTGTTTTCGCTTTCTTCACTCCAATAAACACCATCGCTATTATAGCCTTCTGGATTTATGCCGTTAGTTCCCCAATTGCATGGATCTGAATCAAACGGGAACATAAAATCAGCAGTAACATCCTCAAGAACTCCGGTATTAACAGCGTCACCGCCATATCTCATTTTCTGGCCGTTCTTCCAGATACCTCTTAAATAATTGTAATAGTGTCCGGCTTGTCTGGGTTCTCCATTGATTGGGTCATTACTATTATTGTAATACACAAAACGACGCATGCCGTAGCGCTCATCATCAACGATCCCGTTTCCGAAATTCACACCATTAATACTCACATCGCACAATTGCTCTCTGCCAATTGTGTCACCAGTTGCCTGATCAATAATAAAACGGTATTTAGGATTATCCAAGATATCGGGATCCAGATAAGGTCCCTGGAAAAAGTCAACTCCAATAGCCGGAGGCTGTTCTCCATAGGCTTCTGGTTCTCCGCTACCATCAACAGCAGTACCGTTATAGGCATAACCTAAGCCACGCCCAACATCACAACCGACATAATCATCCCTGGCATATCCCAAATCGGGGTCAACCCAGGGAGAGAAATAAGTTTCCGTAAGTTCAAACGTTGAGCGGTTAATGATCTCATAACTATAGAATGTCATATTATTTACCTCATCATTGGTAGCAAAAGCAAAAGCTTGCGCTCTAATCTCGAGTCCAATAGCAGCACCTTCAGAATCGGTATGTATGTTACCCTTATCATTGAAAACCCACCACAAAGTCTGGTCTCCTTTGATTACCTGGTCAGCCAATATGGATCCATTAATAGAACCTTCAATTGATTCATCCATGGTTGGAGTTTTGGTGTGACAGAGGCTATTGTCAATATCGTAGTAAGGATAATCTCCTGCAAAAGGATTGTATTCACCGTCACCGTCAATATCATAAAAAGGAGCCAAGTAATAACTCTGCTTTTTTGAGATATCAGCATGAGCAGGCCATTCCAGAATTTCGGTCGGAATAGTATAATCATCACTGGGTATAAAAGCCCCTGTGATAGGGTCAGTATGCGACAAAAACTCATCAACCAAAGCCCTGTTCATCTTGAACAATCTGTCGTATTGTGCACAAACAGTTTCATCGATTGCAGCAGTACCGTCAATAGTCAGAGGACCTGTCCAAAAATCCACACCACCATTTAAATCTGGTCCTTGCCTAAAACGCTGTGCGGCTAGTTTTAATTGATTATTAATATCCAATCCGCCAATCCAAAGAGCACCGCTATACATAGAAGTTGCAGATCCACTTTTGGGAACATAATACCTGGAAATACCATCCAGGTCCCACCACATATCACCTCCGGCATTAATACGTGCCCTTACATTATTTATATCAAGCCATTCAAATGCAGAAGAGGGTGAACAACCTGCTGATGTTTCCTTTAATCCACTGGATTTATTATTCATATCATTACCTTGGTACTCACGAGCGTAATCATATTTAACTACCGCAAGTATAAATACCATTGATAAAACCAATTTGGAAATATTTTTCATTATTACAACAGCTTTAAATTATTAATTTTTGAATACACCAGACAAGTCATTAGAAATTGAACATTACTCCTAATCTAATCTGTCGGGGAGCACTATAATTTGCAGGATTATTAACAAATATGCTATATAACTCTCTAAAGGCGATTGGGTCTATTTGAGTATTTATCTGACTCTGCCAATCAGGTGCTGAAAGATATCCATCATCATCAGCATTACCCGTTGCTGAATACACTGAAATCACATTCCTGGTATCAAGCAGATTAAGCACTTGAAGATACACATTCAAATAAGCAGGCCTTTGATTTCCATCCTTTGATTTAAAATTTATATCAATATCTTTATCAATCCTCAAATCCAGACGGAATTGCCATGGAAGTCGTGATCCAAAATAAGAACCATCAAGCAACCGGTTGCCACCACTAATAGGTGAAATTACGTTTCGTGAAGCTGTATAAGGCGTCCCGGAACCTCCTAAAACTGTGAGTGTAAAACCGGTATTATTTAACAATTGAACCGGTGCTTTGTCCTTTTTCTCGCGACGGATCAGCGGTCCGTTATACTCTTTACCCTTGCCATAACGATAATCCAGTAAAACATTAAACTGATGACGTCTGTCCCACGGCATTGCAATAGTTGAACGCAGATTTGGCAAACCGGCAGCAATAAGTGATTCTGCTGTTGTAGTAGAAGCACCTGTTGCATTGGCAAATTGTAAGGTATAGCTTGCACGCAAACGGGCATTGCCAGTACGTCTTAAATCATATTCCACAGTTAAACCCTTTACCGTACCAAAGTCAAGGTTATTAAATGAAGTATAGTCCTTTGGATAGGCACCATTAAAACGGTAAATCTGAATCATATCGCGCATCTCGCGATAGAATGAGGTCAAAGTGATAGAGGATGAATTAGTTAACTTTTGAGTAAAACCAAGTTCATAATCAATAGTTTGCGATGGTTTAAGTGCAGGATTATTAATCACATCGTTAATACTTTCGAAGAAATAATAGGTGGCTGGATTTGAGAATAAATTACTCGTTGGACGTTGGGTTAAAACATCATAGTGAGCAAAGAACAAAGCCTCATCCGAGATTGGAAAAGAGAATGAAATTCGAGGCATCACACTCCATTGAGGCTCATAATCTTTAAATGAATTGATATCAGCTCTCTGTTGATCCGAATTAACCAGGAAAGGTGAAATACCGGAGCCAACATCCAATAAAGACGGATCCTGAATTTCGGCACCATTAGCATTATACCAGGTATTCCCTGACCGATATCCAACAATTTCGGAGGGATTCCTTACGTCATTTACATAAACCACATAATCGCTGCCAATACCTGCAGGATGGCGTACCGGTTGTCCTTTTATATTTGTAACTTCACCGGCGGTATAGGCATTAAAAAGCAAATAGGGATCATTCAAAACTTTTTGGTTTGCATCAAAACGGTCCACCCGTACACCTACATTAAATATAAGGTCTCTGAATGCAAATTTATCCTGAATATAACCTGCCAGATAAACGGGTTGAAAAGCACCGATTGGTCTGGTGTACATGCCGTTCTCGTCACGGGCATTAAAAAAGTCGTCGAAACTTGGTTGTGAAGTCAACTTTTTGCCTGTATAGTCATATCCCGAATACATTGTATAATAACTACCATCATTCAATAATTCATCAGGACTGAACATACTGATATCAAACAATTCAGAACCCAGATTAATAACATGTACTTTTCCCTCTTTATCAAAATACTCAATGCTGTTGTTATTAAAATCATAGGAATCAATGTTAATATAATCGAGGCCATCTACAGGCAATCCCAGTTTTAACCTTAAATTTTTATCAAAAGTCCGTTGCGATAACTCATCGTATCGCCTGTAATACATAACTGTATCAACAATACCATCATAACTAATCAGGAATGGGTTATCGGTATCAATTTCCATGATGTGGAAGTTGGTGAGACCTCTCATTAATGACCAAAGCCTGGTAGGAGCATAACTCACATTTCTGTTCATTCGTTGTTCGTACTGAAATCCAAGCTTCACTTCATGATTTCCGATATCCATCGAACCGGCCACGTTAATACTAAACTGATCATTATCCGAAAAGCCATATCCGCTCTGGTTTGTACCGGGAGCCTGATACAAACCATAAAATGCCTGAGGTGAATCACCATTCAGCAAAGCGCCACCCAGCTGCATTTGTGTGAAGTTTTCAAAATGACCATCAGGTTTGCCGGCATAAGAATCGAAATAACTTGTAGTATAATTTGCAACCAAGGGGTTGATATCAGCAGGTGTCCAACTAACAAGTGTGTCAAAGTTCCAGGTTCTCAGGAACTGTACATCCTGGTAATAATGTCCGTTGACAGTATCGCTTGCCAATTCAAATGATGGAGTTCTGTGAATTTGATATTTCCCAAGATATCCATATTTAAAGAGATCATCCCAATGATTAGGATCTCCGTAGGTGTTTTTTTCACGGGTATAGTCGGCCTGAATAGAGTAATAAATATTTTTAACTATCGAACTGCTTTCGTTATCTGTGGGAAAACGTTGCGTGAAACGTCCGAAAACACGCCAGGTATTATTATCAAAACGTGTGTTTTTGTCGTAGTTAAAAAATGACCCCGAATAGCTGTAGGCATCACCTTTTGATTTGTTAAACGTACCGCCAATAGTAAGGTTGATGGTTTCTGTAGTTCTGATATTAATATTACCCGAGAGATTAATCCCATAACGATCGGTATTCAAAGAACTTTTTGAGTGTTTCAAATCTGCTGCTCTTACAAATTCACCATTCCTTAAGGTTCCGGAACCAATTCCGGTGGGTCTGAGAGGATTTGCAGAAATAAATGACAAAGTAGCATCATTGGCACTATAATAACCTAAGCCTGAAATTCTTCCATCGCGGTTATAGTTGATATCACCAGCAATAAAAAACCCCAGCAAAGCAGTTTCCTGCTTTTTCCCTTTAAGCAATGGCCCCTGGATATTGAATCCAAGCCTGTTACTTCCGTAAGCATCAAGCAGTTCAGATGTTTCAAGTTCAACGCCAGCTCCAAACTTACGCGAAGGTCCTTTTGTTGTTACATTGATAATACCGCCAGTTGCATCACCATACTGTGCAGGAGTTCCGCCCAGGATCACATCTACCTGTTCGATAGCCGATTGTGGCACGCTTCCGGATCCGATAACGCGCACACCATCAATATAAACAGCTGTTGCATCCGAACGGGCACCGCGAACATTACCACGCTCACCATCCTGTGAAAAAACACCCCCAACTGTTGCTGCAACTGCATCGGCAGATCGGTTAGGCATTTTCTTAATTTCCTCAGAAGTTACTGATGCACCAGAGGTTGTCTGGTCTTTGGAAATCAACGGCACCTTGTATTCAATAATTTCGACAGTCTCAAGATTAATTGAGGAGCTACTCATTACAATATCGTAAAAAGTGATCTTGTTACCGGGAATATTAATTCCCGTAACAGTGACCGGATTGTAACCCACAAAAGTGGCTTTCAGATCATATTTCCCCGGAGGAATCGGGTTAATAACGTAGTTCCCGTCAAAATCTGAGGTAGCACCTCCCACCACTGTTCCGCCATTTTCGAGCACGATATTGGCAAATGGGATAGGTTCCCGGCTGTCTTTCTCGTAAACTTTACCTTGTAATCTTCCTTGCTGAGCTAGCGCTAACGTCCAGGACGTCAATACTATACACAGAGTTAACAGTAAATTTCTCAACATACCATGTAATTTTATGTTATACTACTCTTTATGTGCGTTAAAGGCCGGTAAAGATAGAAATAATTCATTTTACTATCCAAGAAAAACAGACAGGCTATCGTAAAAAAGTTCTCAAAAGCTTAACAAATCCTTAAGCATAAGGTCTTTCTAATATTGCCTGATAGATAATTGCCCTGCGCAAATCGAAAGGGTGATGATCTAATGTTTTTTCTAAAGTTTCTGGTTCTATCCTGTTCTTTACCGAATTTTCTTTTGTTATTTCTCCTTTTCTAATTTGTTCTTCCTGTTCTTTCAGGTATAATTCTTCAAGCGATTGATATGCCATACCAACTTCCGGTTCAGAAGTTTCCATATCAATGGTACTTTCCTGTTCTCCCACTTCCTGAAATACCGTTTCCGGCTCTTCAGCAAACATCTCAGCTATTGTATCCTCAAAAGATATGTCCTTTGCTTCCTGAGGTTCGCTTATCTGCTGGTTTTGTGTCATAGCGGCTTTCTTTTTCTGATTGCTTTTTACAACACTAAAAACCAGCCATATAATTCCAATTAAGATATAAATAAAATCTTCCATAGGGCATTTCAGGTGCTGGTTAAGAAGGCTAAAAGTAATAAAAGAAATATACTTATGACCATCGAAAATAAGAAAACGGCTGCTATTTTCAAGTTTAAGGGTTATGTAAAAGTTGTTATTTACTTATTTACTAGTGTGTTACATCTGATTAAAGTTGATTTATGATTTCTAAAATTTTTTCTTTTTTTCGCCGTGAAACAGGAATCATACTTCCATCAGAAAGCATTATTGCTACCTGATCGCGATTAAAATTCCGGATATACCTTGTATTAATAAGGTGTGATTTGTGCGGCCTGATAAAATTTCCTTCTTGCAGCAAGCTTTCAACATCTTTCAGTGTTTTACTGATTAAGAGATGACCCCCGTCTTTAAAATAAAAATGCGTGTAATAATTATCCGATTCACAGCGAATAATGTCATCCATTGCTACTACGTGAATCTTTTCGGAGGTTGACAAAACAATTTTTTTCGACTCCAGTACATCCTGATTGATGTTATTAAGTAAAACCTCTATCTGTTTCTGATTGTTTTTCTTTTCCTTAAGCAGCTTAACCTTTTCTACGGCTGCAACAAGCTCTTCGGGAACAATAGGTTTGAGCAAATAATCAAGCGCTGCATAACGGATGGCTTTTATTGCAAACTGCTCAAATGCGGTTGTGAAGATGATTTCAAAATTGATCTCATCAAGTCGCTCCAGCAATCGAAAACCACTGCCATCGGGCATTTCGATATCCAAAAAAACCAAATCGGGTTGATGCTCCTGTATGGCTTCCTTACCGGATTGCACTCCACCGGCTTCGGCACAAACCAACACATCTTTACAAAAACGACTTAGCAATCCACGCAAGGTTTCTCTGGATTTTAATTCATCTTCAATGATAATGGCTCTGATCATATTTTCGGTTTTATGTCAACAAATTTACTCTTTATAATGAATTCTTATTTCAACACGTGTTCCGGCTGCCTGGCCATCTTTATCATGCAAGTCAATCACGTTTACGGTATAAATATCCTCGCTATATTGATTGAGGATGTCAAGCCGCTCTTGAGTGATTAGCATGCCGCGCGATTTTCGTTCGATACCGGATTCTTTGCGGATTTGTGCCGCCCGCTCACGCCCGATTCCATCATCTTGTATCACACATAATACATTATCTCCATTGAGTGTAAGTGAAATCTGCAAATGACCTTTTTTGGGGCTGTGCATCAGGCCGTGTAAAATAGCATTCTCCACATAAGGTTGAAGAATCATAGGCGGTATCTCAAGAAAGTTATCATCGATTTCGGGATCCATTTGAATGTCGAACGAAAATTTTCCATGAAAACGTAAGCTTTCTATCTCAAGATAAAGTCTCAAAGCCTGCAACTCATCACGCAATGGAACAAAACTCTCGCCCGAATTGCTCAAAATCCGCCGCATCAATTGCGAAAATTTGGAAAGATAATGAATGGCATTATCAATATCATTATTCACCACAAAACTTTGAATGCTATTGATCGAGTTGAACAAAAAATGCGGATTCATCTGCAGCTGAAGTGCTTTCTGTTCCAACTGATACATTTGTTTTTCAAATGCCAGATACTTTTTCTCCACTTCATGTTTTTTGCGCAAAGCATTCATTCTGATCACAATCAGACCATAAAGCAAAAAAATGAATAGCAAAACTACCAAGCCTCTAAACCACCAGGTATCATACCATGCGGGCAAAATAACGATGATCAGATTGATGCCTTTAAGATTCCAATATCCGTCACTATTTGAGGCCAACAATCTAAAGTTGTAGGTACCTGGATTTACTCTTGCAAACTCTGCAAATCGCTGACTGGCATCACGTTCTATCCAGTTTTTATTATAATTTTCCAGAATAAAACGGTATTTATTCTTGTATGGATTCGTAAAATCCAAGGCTGCAAATTCGAAAGCAAAATAATTATCATCATAATTTAGAATGATTGTATCACCATCTCTTAAATTTCCTTGCTGCAGCATATTAAATTTCTTGAATGCAGTGATTCTTACCGGAGGCGGAGTTGAGTTTACAGTTATATCCTCAGGATAAAAGGCATTATATCCGTTCATGCCACCAATAAAAATTTCTCCATCAGAAGCAATCAAGGCAGCATTAAGGTTGAATTCGTTGCTTTGTAATCCATTTGTAACATCATAATTACTAAAACTGGAATCGTTTGGATTAAAACGTGAAAGTCCCCAGTTTGTTGTGATCCAGATTATTCCTTCGCTATCTTCCAGGGCTTTGTAGGTCACATTATTAGGCAGTCCATCCTGCTCTGTGAAACGGTTAAATTTTCCGGTTGCAGGATCATAGCGCAACAAACCTTCGCCACGCGTTCCCATCCACAAACTCCCGTCTTTATGCGCTGTAATTGAAAACAACTTGTCGCCGCCTGTAGCATAAAGTTCACGCTTGGGATCGTTGCTTTGTATTGTTGTAAAACTATCTGTATTATAGTTGTATATTGCTAAGCCGGAAGCCGTTGCAAGCCAAAACCTACCCAAAGTATCAATGTACAGATCGTATAGGCGATCAGCCGGCAAGCTTCGGCTATTATTGGGCTGATGCCTAAAAACAGTGAAATCTTTTTCATTTTGGTTTAATCGTGCCAGGCCATTCTCTGTGGCAATCCAAATTCGTCCAAGGCTATCCTCCTTAATAGCAGTAACATAATTATCTGGTAAAGTTCTGGGGTTCCTGGGGTTTGATTCAAAATGTCGAAATGTTTTTTTTATTGGATCATAGCGACTTAAACCTTTGTTTCTAAAGCCTATCCAAAAGATGCCCTCACTGTCTTGAAAGATGCTTCGGACAAGATTTTGTGACAAATCCATTTCTTCATCATTTCTGGGAATAACAAATTCATAACTGTTGTTATTTTTATCTACAACCGTCAAACCCTGATCTGTCCCAATCCAAATTTTACCGGGCTTCTCCTCCCAAAAGGCCCAAACCGAATTATTTGCCAAGCTGTTTTTAACCTCTTGTTGCGATCGGTAGAGTCTGAATTTGGGTGATCGTTTGTCGAGTTTATTCAATCCGTTAAACGTACCAACCCATAGATTTTGATAATGATCACTATAAAGAGAGTAAATCCTGTTATCGGAAATAGAATAAGCCCTGTTTGCTATGTGTGTATAGTGGCTAAAGGTTTCTTTATCAAAATCATAATAATATAATCCTGAACCATTTGTTCCTAACCAAAGACCTTGATCACCATCAATATGAATTGTAGTAATTTCCGGTTTCAAGCCGTTCTCTTCATCTACTATTTTAAAATTGCGGGATAGTGGCTGATAAAGACAGAGCCCTGCTTTGGTACCGACCCACATACGTTGTTGCTGATCAAATGCCAAGGCATTCACATGATTGTCGGGTAATGAGTTAAGGTCGTCAGGTATGTGGAAATACCGTGTTAGTCTTTGATTTTCTATTTCATACAAAACCAGGCCATAACTTGTGGCAATCCAGTAATTATTTGCAGTATCCTGCGTGGTCATGTTTATAAAATTACTTCTCATCGGATTTCCATAATCCATGCTGATTACTCTGGAAAAATTTTGCTGCAATGGCCGGTAAGCTGATAATCCTTCGGCCGTACTGATCCAGATTGTACCCAAATGATCTTCAAAAATATGGTTGATCATATTACTGCTCAAGCTGGTAGAATCTCCCTCATCGTGATGGAACTTATGAATTTCTCCTGTTGACATTTTCAACAGATTGAGTCCTTCTTCTGTTCCAACCCATAGCGTGTCGTTTCGTTGAAGCAATGCCCGAATCGTTTCATTACTCAATCCATTTTGCCTGTTGTAGATTAAAAACTCGTAACCATCATAACGATTCAGGCCATCCCAGGTGCCAAACCACATAAAACCATCCGCATCCTGAAGCATGGTATTCACTGTGTTTTGACTTAAGCCTTTCTCGATTCGCACATTTTCAGATAAAATCCTTTCAAAAAAAAGCTGGTCGGGTAATTGCGCTGATAGATTCAGGCTATTCACAACAAAAAACGTCACACTCCATAAAATAATGAATGCCGGCTGCTCAAAAGCTTTTAGCCAGGATTCCAGAAACCTTAACCCTGTTACCGCTTTTTGGTCTTTAGCCATTTTTTGTTTTTTCGTTCCATTGCTTTCATCATCCTTTTTGTAGCTTCTGATTGTCGATCAATATGCTGCTTTTGTGCCTGTTTATATTCCTTTTGAGCCTCTTGTTCCAATTTCTGTTCTAACCTTTCATTTTTTTTCGTTGCACCCGAACGCTCCAATAAGCTACAAGCCTGAAAAATAATCAACAGGACAACAAATAATAACAGAAGCTTCAAATGATTTAACCAGCGTTTCTTCATACCCCAATTCAGCTAACAAACCTACAAAATTTTAAATCATTCTGCCCTTTTGCTAAAAATCATCCCAAAGCATCCTAACTTTGTTGATCAAAAAAGTTATAGTACTAATATTAGTTAATCTTCGTTATTCTATTAACCATGTCAAAACCAAGAAATTTCATCAACGGGTTTTTTTCTTTCGTCATCATCCTGATAATCACGGCCAGCAGCTGCAGCAAAGAAGAAATCAACCCCAATGATCCCAGGGCTTACATCAATTTCACAATTGATCCTAATAGTACTGTTTATCATGAACTAAATACCGTAGGAGGTTGGATGTATCTGACAGCCGATCCTCCGAGCCGTGGTGTAATCGTTTACCGGATGTCACAAAATGAATTCCTGGCCTACGATCGCATACCGCCAAACGAACCCGATCGCTGCTGTACAGGAAATGAATGTACCCGTTTGATTGTGGGTGAATATTATCCCATGGCCTATGATGAATGCAATGATATTTCTTATTTACTCCTTAATGGGAGCATTGTGGAAGGCGACGGAAAATGGCCTTTGATTCAGTATCAAACCACTTACAACGGACAGCTTTTAAGAATTTTCAATTGAGGTTTAGGTAGAAGAAAATTTTCCCCAAAAAACACCTCTCGATGCTTTCGGAAGGTGTTTTTTTGATAACTACAAGATATTAATACCTGTAATGATCTGGTTTATAAGGCCCTTCAACAGGAACACCAATATAATCAGACTGTTCTTTGGTAAGCTTGGTCAGTTTAACGCCAATTTGTTCCAGGTGCAAACGCGCTACTTCTTCATCAAGATGTTTGGGCAGGCGATATACATCAATTTCATATTTATCACGATTTTTCCATAAATCAATCTGTGCAAGGGTTTGATTGGTAAAGGAGTTGCTCATCACAAAGCTGGGGTGACCAGTAGCACAACCCAGGTTTACCAACCGACCTTCGGCCAGCAGGTAAATAGCATTGCCCTGGGGCATCACATATTTATCCACCTGAGGTTTGATGTTGATTTTTTCAATATCAGTTGCTTCATTAAGCATATCCACCTGAATTTCATTGTCGAAGTGACCGATATTACATACAATACTTTGATCCTTCATCTGTCGCATATGTTCCAGTGTAATCACGTCTTTGTTTCCGGTTGTAGTAACAAAGATATTACCAATCTTGAGAGCTTCTTCGATAGTAGTAACTTCAAAACCCTCCATGGCAGCCTGAAGTGCACAAATCGGGTCAATTTCTGTTACCAGCACGCGGGCACCATAAGCTTTGAGCGATTTGGCTGAGCCTTTTCCCACATCACCATAACCCAAAACCACACACACTTTTCCGGCCAACATCACATCTGTAGCACGTTTGATGCCATCGGCCAGTGATTCGCGACAGCCATAAAGGTTATCAAACTTCGATTTGGTAACAGAGTCGTTCACATTAATTGCCGGAACGAGCAATTTACCAGCTTCTTTCATCTGATAGAGCCTGTGAACTCCTGTAGTGGTTTCTTCCGAAACGCCCTTCCACCTTTTTACTGTTTCGTGCCAGTGTTTAGGGTTTGCTAAATACGTCTCCTGAAGAATTTTCATCAAAGCCTTTTCCTCACTACTTCCGGGGGTTTTCTTGAGTAATTCCGGATTTTCCTCAATCTCATAGCCTTTATGAATCATCAGAGTTGCATCGCCGCCATCGTCAACGATGAGGTCGGGACCCTTGCCATCTTCAAAAGTCAATGCCTGTTTGGTACTCCACCAATATTCATCAAGTGTTTCGCCTTTCCACGCAAAAACAGGAATACCGACCTCGGCTATAGCAGCAGCAGCATGATCCTGCGTAGAGAAAATATTACAACTTGCCCAGCGCACTTCTGCACCCAAAGCTATTAAAGTTTCAATTAGCACAGCGGTTTGAATGGTCATATGCAGCGAACCTGAAATTCGAGCGCCTTTTAAAGGTTTTTCGTTTCCATATTTTTCGCGCAACGACATCAGGCCGGGCATTTCTTTTTCTGCGATTTCGATTTCTTTGCGTCCCCAGGATGCCAGTTTGATATCGGCAATCTTATAACGGACTTCGTTTGCTGTCATGGTATTATTCATAACTTTTTGCTAAATAGTTTTTTAGAACATTAAAAAGGGCTGCAAAATTAGCAGTTTTATTCAGAATTTAACAATAAAATAGCTGTCTTTGTTGAATCAACTCCTTGATCTCGAAAGCCTAATAAATTATATAGCGTTGAATACGTGTGTTTTACAAGATATATGGAGGTTTGATAATTTAGATCAATTACAAATAATTGCAAAACAAGCAGATTTGTTGTTATTTTGCACTTGCGTATTTCAAATCGACCTCCTCAGTCATTTGTAAGGGTCTGTTTGATTTATAAAGAAGAGTGGAGAGACTAGGCTCAACGAAGCTCTAGCAACCTTCCGGAAAAGGAGTGGTGCTAATACCTAAACCGGCCTTTTGGTCAGGTGATAATAAATTAAATGAGTAAAAACCCATGCAGCAACTACTTGCAACATCGAATCTGATTAACTATCAATCACCATTTGGTGAATGCTTTGCTGCCCAACCTAATACACCATGAAAACCCGACTCGAACAACTTAAAGACCTCCTAAAAACAAAAATACTCGTACTCGATGGTGCTATGGGCACGATGATACAGGAAGAAAAACTTAAACCGGAAGATTATGCCGGGGAACTTTTTGCCGATCATCCTATGCCTCAGCAAGGGAATAACGATTTATTATCACTCACACATCCCGAACTTATCTATAAGATTCATTGCGCTTATCTGGAAGCAGGTGCCGATATCATCGAAACCAATACTTTTAATGCCAACCGTATTTCGCAGGCTGATTATGGCCTGGAAAATCAAGTGAAAGCATTGAATTTCGCTTCAGCTCAACTGGCCCGAAAAGCTGCTGATGAATATTCCACAAAGCAACCCGACAAGCCTCGTTTTGTAGCTGGAGCATTAGGTCCCACCAATAAAACCGCATCTATGTCGCCGGATGTTAACGATCCCGGATATCGTTCTGTTACTTTTGATCAGCTGGTCGAAACTTACTTCGAACAAGCCGAAGCTCTTATTGCTGGCGGAGCTGATGTGTTATTGATTGAAACAGTTTTCGATACACTGAATGCCAAGGCAGCGCTTTTTGCTGTGCAAAACCTTCAGGAAAAGCTTGGCCAAAAACTTGGCGTGATGATGTCGGGAACTATCACCGATACCAGTGGACGAACCCTTTCGGGACAAACCGTTGAAGCCTTTTTAGAATCCGTAAAACATGTTGATCTGATCAGCATTGGATTAAATTGCTCACTTGGTGCAGCACAGATGCGCCCCCACATTGAAGAGTTGGCTCGAAAAGCCAGCTTGCCGGTGAGTGCTTACCCTAATGCCGGCCTTCCGAACCAATTTGGAGAATATGACGAAAGTCCCGAAATCATGGCAAGTCATCTGCACGATTTCGTTGAGCATGGTTTTGTCAACATAATAGGTGGCTGCTGCGGCACTACACCAAAACATATACAATCGTTTGCCAATTTAGCTGTTAAAGCCCAAACCAGAAAAATTCCCAAAAATCGTCATGAAACAATTTTTACAGGCCTGGAACCTGTAAAAGTTAGTCGTCAGCAAAACTTTGTCAATATTGGGGAGCGAACCAATGTAAGTGGCTCCAGAAAGTTTGCCCGCCTTATTCGCGAAAAGAAATATGAAGAAGCTTTAAGCGTAGCCCGTCATCAGGTTGAAGGTGGGGCTCAGGTGCTGGATATCAATATGGACGATGGTTTGCTGGATGCCAAACACGAAATGGTGACTTTTCTAAACCTCCTGATGGCAGATCCTGACATCGCAAAACTCCCGGTGATGATTGATTCCTCGCGTTGGGAAGTGCTCGAAGCCGGCCTGAAATGTGTTCAAGGAAAAGCAATCGTTAATTCCATAAGCCTAAAAGAAGGAGAAGAAGTGTTTTTGGAACAGGCTGGTAAAATTAAAAAATATGGAGCTGCCGCTGTGGTTATGGCCTTCGATGAAATAGGACAGGCAGCAGATTTTGAACGCAAAATCCGGATTTGCCAGCGTGCTTACGATTTGCTTACCAAAAAAATTAATTTTCCTCCCGAAGATATCATCTTCGATCCCAATATTTTAGCCATCGGAACAGGCATAACCGAACATAATAATTATGCAGTAGATTATATAGAAGCCACGCGCTGGATTAAGCAAAATCTTCCGTATGCCAAAATCAGCGGAGGGGTGAGTAATTTATCTTTTTCCTTCAGGGGAAATGATGCGGTACGCCAAGCTATTCATGCTGTTTTTTTGTATCACGCCATCAAAGCAGGGATGGACATGGGAATAGTAAACCCCGGAATGCTCCAGATTTATGATGAAATTGACCCCGAACTGTTGCGCCTCTGCGAAGATCTGGTACTCAACCGTAAACCAGATGCCACAGAACAGCTGCTGACCTTTGCAGAAAACTACACAAAAACTGCAGAAAAAAGTGAGAAAACTAACTCCTGGCGCGACCTTCCGCTTACCGAACGCATCAAACATGCACTGATCAAAGGAAATGCTGATCACATCGCAGAAGACGTGCTAAATGTAAGAACTGACTTTCCGCGTGCATTGGATGTGATTGAAGGGCCCTTAATGGATGGAATGAATGTAGTGGGTGAACTTTTCGGTGATGGCCGGATGTTTTTGCCACAGGTGGTAAAAAGTGCCCGTGTAATGAAAAAAGCAGTGGCGGTGTTGCTGCCTTATATTGAGGCAGAAAAAACCAGTGCCAGCAGCTCGGCCGGTAAAGTACTGCTGGCTACCGTGAAAGGCGATGTTCACGATATTGGCAAAAACATTGTCGGGGTAGTTCTTGGATGCAATAATTATGAAGTGATCGACCTTGGAGTGATGGTTCCGGCCGAAAAAATACTGGAAACAGCTATCAGGGAAAACGTTGATATTATCGGACTTAGCGGCCTGATCACCCCTTCGCTGGAAGAAATGACCCATGTAGCTGCCGAAATGCATCGCCGGAAAATGACAATTCCATTACTCATTGGTGGAGCAACAACTTCGGAAGTGCATACCGCTGTAAAAATAGCTCCTGCCTATGATGAACCGGTAATTCATGTGAGAGATGCCTCCAAAGTTACTCAGGTAATAAGTCAATTACTTGGAAATAAGACTAAAAAACAGACTTATCAGCTTGGAATCAATAAGCGTTATGAAAGTTTGAGACAAAAATATCAGCAATCAAAATCCGGAGATTCATACCTCAGTCTTGAAGCTTCCAGAGCCAACCGTTTTAAAGGGGAGTTTTCAGAACAAACCATTAAGAAACCACTAAAATTAGGAGTAACAGTATTTGAAGATTTGGATTTGAATTTGTTAAAACCTTATATCGACTGGACTTTCTTTTTCCATTCCTGGCGTTTGAATGGCAAGTATCCGCAAATTTTCGATGATTCGGTCAAAGGTGAAGAAGCCCGAAAACTTTTCGATGATGCACAACAACTGCTGGAACATATCATTGAAAACAAACTACTCAAGGCAAAAGGCGTAGCAGGTATCTTTCCGGCAAATGCAACGGGAGATAGTATTCGGGTCTTTAATCCGCAAAACTCAGCAGTCGAATTAACCCGCTTTGAATTCCTGCGCAATCAGCAACAAAAAGAAAAAGATTATCCCAATCTTTGTCTTTCAGATTTTGTTGCGCCCGAAAACACCAAATTAACAGATTATATTGGAGGCTTTGTTGTAACTGCGGGACATGGAACCCAGGAACTTGTAGATCATTTTGAATCGCAAAACGATGATTACAACGCCATTATGGCTAAAATTCTTTCCGATCGCCTTGCAGAAGCCTTTGCCGAATACCTGCATGTTCTGGTGAGAAAAGAAATATGGGCTTATGCTCCGGATGAAAATTTGGATATCAACGAGTTGCTAAAAGAAAAATATCAAGGCATCCGTCCGGCTCCGGGCTATCCCGCCTGCCCGGAACACTCCGAAAAAAGAAAACTTTTTGATTTACTCGAGGCCGAAAAACACACAGGCGTTTCGCTTACCGAAAATTATGCCATGTATCCGGCTGCAGCTGTGAGCGGGTTTTATTTCGCTCATCCTGATTCACAGTATTTTAATGTAGGAAAAATCAGTAAAGATCAAATTGAAGACTACAGCAAACGGATCAAGATGTCAATTGCTGAAACTGAAAGACTCTTAAACGCAAACCTCAACTACTAAGCTATGCAAGAACTACCCAGCGTTACTTCACAAATTGCAAAATCGGACAAAACCTTGTTTTCGTTTGAAATTTTACCACCACTTAAAGGCCAGCATTTTGAGCATATCCAACAAGCAGTGGAGCCTCTTATGGATTTCAAACCTGCTTTTGTGAATGTTACGTATCATCAGGAAGAGTTTGAGTACAAACAGCTTGCCAATGGATTGCTAGAAAAGAAAACTGTTCGCAAACGCCCCGGAACCGTTGGTATTGCTGCTGCATTGATGTACCGTTATCATGCCAACGTAGTGCCACATATTATCTGCGGTGGTTTCACCCGCGAAGAAACCGAAAACGCCCTGATTGATTTGCATTTTCTTGGAGTGAAAAATCTGTTGATTGTGCGTGGCGACCCACAGCCTTCGGTGAAATATTTTCAGCCCGAACCCGGCGGCCATGCTCACGCCATTGATCTGGTAAAACAGGTTCAAAACCTCAATCAGGGAAAATACCTGGAAGACAATCTGCTAAATTCAACGCCAACCAATTTTTGCATAGGCGTTGCCGGCTATCCCGAAAAACATATGGAATCACCCAATATTGAAAGCGATCTGCAACATCTGAAAGCCAAAATAGATGCAGGTGCATCCTATATTATTACTCAAATGTTTTTTGATAACCAGAAATATTTCAACTTTGTTAACAAATGTCGCTCTGCTGGCATTGATGTGCCTATTATTGCAGGTATTAAACCTGTTTCGGTTCTCTCGCACCTGCATAAATTGCCCCAAACCTTTCATATCGACCTGCCCGAACCATTGGTGAAAGAATTAAACCGCTGTAAAAACAATCAAGCTGTTCGTGAATTGGGCGTTGAATGGGCGATTATGCAAGCCAAAGAACTCATTGCAAAAAACACAGCTGTTTTGCATTTTTACACCATGGGGCGTTCGGATAATATCAGGAAAATTGCTGAAGCTGTTTTTTAATTGTCAATTGATTATGTGGCTTTAACTTATTTTAAAAAGGTGTTTTTGATCTTCTTTATGCAAGAAAATATTTTCCTCTAAACATCATTTTTCAAAGGCATTTTGTATTTTCGTTGATTCAAACAACATAATAGACCTTATTTATAATTAATTTACTGCTTATGTCTGTTTATAGCCAACTTAATTCTTTCGGAAAAAAAATTGCCGTTCTGGTTGATCCTGACAAGCCAACAGACAAAGCCATTATTTCTCTGGCAGTAAATGCCCAACGCGCTGCGGTGGATTTCTTTTTCGTTGGAGGCAGCCTGCTTACTAATGATAATATGGATAGTTGTATCAAACTCTTAAAAACAAACGCTGACATTCCGGTTATCATTTTCCCGGGAAATTCGCTACAGCTCAGCAAAAAAGCAGATGCGTTTTTATTTTTAAGTCTGATTTCGAGTCGCAACCCGGAAATGCTGATTGGCAGGCATGTCATTTCGGCCCCTTACCTGAAACTTGCCGGCCTTGAAGTAATTTCAACGGGCTATATGCTCATCGACAGCGGAAAACCCACCACGGTTAGTTATATGAGTAACAGCCTCCCGATACCATCTGATAAAAATGATATCGCACTTTGCACAGCTATGGCGGGCGAAATGCTGGGCATGAAAATGATTTTTATGGATGCCGGTTCTGGCGCTTACAATCCAATTCCAGCTGAAATGATTACCGCAGTAAAAGATAGTATCAATGTGCCGCTGATTATTGGTGGCGGACTAAAAACCCCCGAAATGGCTGCAAATGCTGTAAAAGCCGGTGCAGATATCGTAGTAATAGGCAATTCATTGGAAAAAAAACCTGAACTTCTGGCAGCCTTTGCTGATGCGGTTCATCAAGCCTAAATCAGTAAATAAGCTGCCTATTCCTTTTTTCTTTTTCACAGCAAATACAGAATTTCCTTAATTTGCGGGCTTATTAATCTTTCATTTTTCATCTATGAAAAAATTACAGCTCGTTTTTTTACTTTTTTTAGCGTGGAATACATTATTTGTTGCTGCTCAGGACAAAAAACTTACCGAAACAGATGCTGCCAGGATGAATCCTGCTTTATTTCCGGAACGTATTCAACATTTGAAATGGTTTGGGAACACAGATTATTACCAGCATTTTGAAAAAGATACCTTATGGCTAACCGAAGCAAAAACAGAAAAAAGAAAAGTACTTCTTACACTTAATGGACTTAACACCTTAGCTATCAATCAGGATTTAGATAGCCTAAAACGCTTTCCTGCAATCAATTGGCTGGACGACGGCAGCGGCTGGTTTTTTTATCAGGATAAACTTTTTCAGCTAACAGCTGATTTCGGGCGCTTGAATCATATTACAACTTACCCTAAAGCAGCAGAAAATAAATCGGTTTTTGCGCCGGGCTTGCAAACTGCCTATACCATTAATAATAATCTGTATATAGCCCTTGGCAAAGAACATTTTCAGCTGACCGACGAACCTGAAGGCGTTGTGAGCGGACAATCGGTTCACCGGAACGAATTTGGTATCAGTAGTGGTATTTTCTGGTCGAAAGACGGAAGCAAACTTGCTTATTATCAAATGGATGAGCGCATGGTTACTAATTATCCACTGGTTGATATTGATCAGCGCATTGCTACACTTGACAATGAGCCCTACCCAATGGCAGGCATGAAAAGCCATGAGGTGAAATTGCTGATTTACGACCTGAATTCTAAAAACACTATTACCATTCAAACTGGTGAACCTGCCGAACAATACCTCACAGCAGTTACCTGGCATCCTTCGGGCAATAAAATTTATATCGGCATTCTGAATCGCGAACAAAACCACCTGAAGTTCAATGCTTACAATACCAGTGATGGCAGTATGATAAACACACTTTTCGAAGAAAAAGATCCACAATATGTTGAACCACAGTTTCCGGCTTATTTTCCACCAAACGATACCGATCAATTTATCTGGCTTAGCGAAAGAGATGGATTCCGGCATATGTACCTCTATTCCACAGAAGGTGAGCTTATTAAGCAACTCACAAAAGGTAATTGGATGATCACTTCCGAACCTGTTTTTGATCAGTTAGGGAAAAATATATATTTCAGTTCAACAGCTGAAAGTCCGCTTGAAAGGCATTTTTATAAACTCAATTTAAAAAATAGTAAAACAACACATCTGACTCCAATAGCAGGGGTGCACAGCGTTTCAGTTTCCAAAAGCGGAAAATACCTTATTGACACTTACAGTAATATTGAAACATCCCGAAAAATTATTCTTTCTGACGGTAACGGAAAAAATATCAGACCTTTACTCGAATCCAAAGACCCGCTGAAAGAATATCAATTAGGCAAAACACAAATTCTGGAACTGGAAGCTGAAGACGGAACCACACTTTTTGCACGTATGATTACACCACCAAATCTCGACAGCACAAAAAAATATCCGGTGATTGTTTATGTTTACGGAGGCCCTCACGCTCAATTGATTACTAATAGCTGGCTGGGAGGAGCAAATTTCTACCTGAATTATTTGGCTCAGCAAGGCTATGTGGTTTTTACTCTCGATAATAGAGGTTCTGCCAATCGGGGCCTTGAGTTTGAACAAATCATTCATCGCCAACTTGGAAAAGTTGAACGCCAGGATCAAATGACCGGAATAGCTTTTCTTAAATCATTATCTTTTGTTGATCCTGATCGCATTGGAGTTGACGGCTGGAGCTATGGCGGTTTTATGTCAATAGGCTTGAAACTGCATTATCCAGAAATCTTTAAAGTGGCAGTAGCAGGCGGTCCGGTGACAGACTGGAAATATTATGAAATTATGTATGGCGAGCGCTATATGGACACTCCCGAAGAAAACCCGAAAGGCTATGAAACCGCCAGTCTTATAAACAAAGTTTCGCAACTTAAGGGTAAACTCCTGATAATTCACGGCACGAACGATCCGGTGGTTGTTTGGCAACATAGTTTAGCATTCCTTAAAGCTTCCATTAATGAGGGTGTGCTGCTTGATTATTTCGTTTATCCCGGCCACGAGCACAATGTGAGCGGAAAAGACCGTACTCATTTGATTAAAATGATTTCGACCTACTTTAATGAAAACTTATAATCATTAGATAGACTTTTTCCATATTTTGGAATTTTATCTACTTATGACACAAAGTCTTTCAAAGCTTATCCGTTTATTTATCTGTATTTGTGCTTTTTAACCTTTTGGCATGTTAACTGTGATATACATAAAAGTTTATTTATCCAGAAATGGGGGTTAACATGTCAGAAAAAAAACACATCCTGGTAGTTGATGATCTTAAAGTAAATTTTTTACTCATCAAATCCATGCTTTTAAGAAATGGCTTTCAAGTTAGCTGGGCAGATAATGGCTACAAAGCCATCGACATTGTGAAGCAGGAGCATGATATTAATGCAGTGCTTATGGACTATAACATGCCTGGAATAGACGGTTTGGAAACCACTATTGCTATAAAAACACTCAAACCCAAACTAAAAGTCATCTCTCACAGCACATTTACCGATATGTCCTCCTTTGACAGGAAAAATGCCCCATTTGATGATTATTTGCCTAAACCCATAAATTGTAAGCAGTTAATTTCATTACTTGAAAAACACCTCGCTTAAAAATCAAAGCCAACAATTTTTTATTCTCAAAAAGCTTTGCTAATTTTGTTGCATTCCATTCCACAATAAAGCCTGGATTAATTGCATCTGCATGAAAATACAAATTGTCAGATTTTTGCTGTTGTTTATGCTGTTTGCAGTACAGGAACTCCTTCAGGCACAAATGGATAGCCAAATACTTACTGACAGTCTGCGCCTTCAGCTCGAAAAATCAGAAGGCAGCGAAAAATTACAGGTTTACAAGGCACTCATCAAAAGCTTACGAAACACCGATCCGGCTGCCGGAATT
Source organism: Bacteroidales bacterium (assembly GCA_015709215.1). GTDB lineage: Bacteria > Bacteroidota > Bacteroidia > Bacteroidales > F082 > UBA5536. Next base: position 44,501 of record JACCQN010000004.1, on the reverse strand, counting down.
GAATATGCCCGCCAAGCCATACCCCTGGCTGAAACGCTAGGTGCAAAAAAACTAAAAGCTGAAATCAGAAACGAAGAAGCCGTCTGTTATCGCAAACTACATATATACGAAAAGGCATATTCGCTTCATCTGGAATCGCTGCAAGATTTCAAACAAATGAATGACAGCGCAGGTATTGCTTTTACGCTGGCCAACATCGGACATGTTTATTTTTTTTACGAAGATTACGAACAAGCTATTAAGTATCACATAGATGCATTAGTAATTAAAGAGTTTTTAAATGATGAACCCCAAATAGCCTATTCACAAAACGCGCTGGGAATGGTTTTTCTGGAAATGGGAAATTACGCCCGTGCACTCGACTTTTTTATTGCCGCCCTCAATATCCAGGAAAAATATGATCTGCCGGCTGAAATCGCCAACACCAAAGCAAATCTGGCAAAAGTGATGTTTAAGCTTAAACGCTACGATGATGCCATGCGCTATTTAAAAGAAGTCGAATCAGTTTATATTCAAGCTAAAGCAAATTATGGCCTCAGTCAGGTTTATAACCAGATGGCTGATTACCTTGTTGAACAAAAAAAGTTTCATGAGGCCTTAGAATACCTCAACAAAGCTCAAACCCTGGCCGAAAAAACAAACGACATCACCGTGTTGCTGTTTAATTATACTTTACGTCAAAAAATTGCACATGCTCAGCAGGATTATAAGGCTGCCTATGATTATTTAATGATTGCCAACGAATTGAGAGACTCGCTGATGAACGAGCGCCGCCATCACGAAATGTCAGAAATCAGGATTCGCTACGAAACCCAACGTCTTGATGATGAAAATGAAATTTTACGCCTGCAACTTTCACAACAATCACTTCGAACACGTTACATCGTTTTTTCGCTTATAGCTGTCCTGTCGATCCTGATTATTTTTGTACTGATAACCATTGTTCGGCGCAATCAACGCAAAAGCCGCCTGCTCGAAATTACCAATCTTGAATTAGAAAAACGCGTTCAAGAACGAACAAAAGAACTTAAAAAACAAGTCGATGCCCTTGATCACACCTTGCATTCCTTAAAGCAAAGCGAAGAAAAATTCAGGAAAATTAGCGATACTTCTCCTCTTGGTATTGCTGTTACCAACCCGCAAGGCAACATAGTTTTTATCAATCAAACGCTCCCCGAAATCCTGGGTCTTAAATCACAAAATCTCACAGATGGATCGTGGTTCAGGTATATTCTGCTCGAAGATCGCAATAAAATGGACATTCTCTGGCAAAATGCACACCGGGCTAAAGAGGGCGTTTTTGAGGCTGATTTCAGGCTTCGCCTCGATCAGGAAATCCGTTTTATCCATTTCAAAGCTGCCACCATGTTCCTCGAAGATGAATTTGCAGGAATTGTAAGTGTTTTTGAAAATGTTACACAACGCAAAAGCTTTGAAATCGAGCTTGTTGAAGCCAAAAATAAAGCGGAAGACTCCGATCGGCTCAAGTCGGCATTTCTGGCCAATATGAGCCATGAAATCAGAACTCCAATGAATGCCATTCTAGGCTTTTCCGACCTGCTTTCGACTGATGAATACAGCCCTGAAGAAAAAATTGAATTCATCGAAATGATCAAATCCAGTGGTAGGTTGCTTTTGAATCTGATCAACGATATTATTGATATTTCTAAAATTGAAGCCGGTGAGCTTAAAATTCAACCGTCAGAATTCAAACTTCTTGATCTATTGGAAGAAATGTTGCAGGGCTTCCGGCAGCAAATGGATAGAAATGGCAAATCGCATGTGAAGCTTTTGCTCACACATCAGCAAGAATTAAAAACTGCATTAATTACTACCGACCGGTTGCGATTGCAACAAATTATAACCAACCTGCTGAGTAATGCAATGAAATTTACTGCCGAAGGCGAGATTGAATTTGGCGCTTTGGCAATTAATAATTCCTACGAATTTTTTGTAAAAGACACTGGCATCGGCATTCCTGAGCATAAGCTTGAAGTTGTTTTTGAGCGCTTCAGGCAAGCCGACGATTCGCACACCCGTCTTTTTGGAGGCACCGGTTTGGGCCTTGCGATTACCAAACACCTTATTGAGCTGCTCAACGGTAAAATATGGGTCGAATCGCAGGAAGGAAAAGGATCAGCATTTTATTTTACATTGCCTTCAGGCTCCAATACACATTCCAAAACTGTTACGTCTGAAAAAGTAAGTCCATCTCTGCCCGATTTTGGAGGTAAAACGATACTTGTTGCTGAAGATGTCGATACGAATTATTTCTTAATCAAGACGATGCTCAATAAGTTGAATTTAAACGTTTTACATGCATCAAATGGCTTGATTGCACTTGATATGGCGGTAGAACATCAACCCGACCTGATCATAATGGATATTCAAATGCCGGAGATGGACGGCAGTGAAGCTTTTGAGCAAATCAGGCATCAACAATTAAAAATGCCCATAATCGCAATCACTGCTTTTGCAATGCTTGGCGAAGAAAAACAATACCTTGATTTGGGTTTTGATGCTTACCTTAGCAAACCTCTGAGCCTGGATAAACTAGTGGACTTGCTGGTTGTTTTTCTGCAACCTAAAAATCACTAAATAAAATTCCAGTTTCCGTGCATGGATTTCCTTTGTAATTTAGCCACAAAAACAGGCTTAGATGGAGCGTAACCTGCTCGACAATAAAATTGAATACCTCAAAGGTGTTGGCCCAAAAAGGGCTGAATTGCTGAATAAAGAACTTGACATTTATACATTTGGCGACCTGCTTTTTCATTTCCCCTTTCGTTACATCGATAAAAGTCAGGTTCACAAAATAAGTGAAATTAACAGCGATCAGGTTTATTATCAGCTGATCGGAAAGGTAACGCAAATGCAATCGCACGGCAAGCAGCGCGTTACCCGTATTTCGGCAAACTTCACCGACGAAAGCGGCAGCATCGAACTGGTTTGGTTTAAAGGCTTAAAATGGATCAAAACGCGCTTTGAACCTGACAAAAAATATGTGCTTTTTGGAAAGGCTTCCGTCTTTAACAATCAATTCAATTTTGTACATCCTGATATCGAAGATTATCAACCGGATGTCATTCCGGTAGGAGAAAGTTTGGAAGGTGTTTACAGCACCACCGAAAAACTCAAAAACAATGGATTAGGCAGCAAACAGTTGGCCAAACTAATTAAAAACCTCCTGAGCCAGCTCAGTCAAACAATTCCCGAAAACCTTCCCAAAAGCATGCTGGAAAAACATCGTTTGATGGGCAGAAATCAGGCTCTGCACCAGATACATCTTCCACGAAACCAAAAAGACATTCAGGCAGCAACCCTGCGCCTCAAATTTGAAGAGTATTTTTTTATGCAGTTGAATATGCTACTCCGCAAACGAAAACGCGAAGCATTTTCTAAAGGTGTTGTATTCCAAAAGGTTGGAAACCTCGTAAACCTATTTTACAAACATTACCTGCCCTTTTCGTTAACCAACGCACAAAAAAAAGTGATCCGTGAAATCAGACACGATCTGGGATCTGGTCATCAAATGAATCGCCTTTTGCAGGGTGATGTTGGCAGCGGAAAAACCATTGTAGCTCTTATGGCTATGCTCATTGCACTGGATAATGGCTATCAGGCTGCCTTGATGGCTCCTACCGAGATTTTAGCTGTGCAACACTACCACTCCCTCAAGGAATTACTATCAGATATGCCCGTTAAAATTGCCTTGCTAACAGGCTCCACCAAAGCACGCGATCGCAAGCCAATCCATGAAAGCCTCGAAGATGGAAGCCTGCAAATCATTATCGGCACTCATGCTCTGATCGAAGAAAAAGTAAAATTTAAGCATTTAGCTTTAACCATCATTGATGAGCAACATCGTTTTGGTGTTGCACAACGGGCAAGGTTTTGGGAGAAAACTACAACTCCGCCACATATGCTCGTAATGACAGCTACACCCATACCACGCACACTGGCCATGACGCAATACGGCGATTTGGATATTTCAGTAATTGATGAACTTCCTCCCGGCCGAAAACCTGTAAAAACCATCCACCTGTATCACAGCCAAAGGTTGCGTTTGATTAGTTTCATGAAAAAACAAATCGCCGAAGGCAGACAAATTTACATTGTTTATCCACTAATTAAAGAATCTGAAAAACTAGATTTGATTTACTTGCAGGAAGGATACGAAAGCCTGCTTCGCGATTTTCCCGAGCCTCACTACCGTATTTGTGTTGTTCACGGACAAATGAAAGCAGAGGATAAAGAATTTGAAATGCAACGCTTTGTTAAAGGTCAAGCGCATATCATGGTGGCTACCACAGTGATAGAAGTTGGTGTGAATATCCCAAATGCCAGTGTGATGGTAATTGAGCATGCTGACCGTTTTGGTTTGTCGCAGCTGCATCAGCTGAGAGGAAGAGTAGGAAGAGGAGCAGATCAGTCTTATTGCATTTTGATGACTGATTTTAAACTTTCGGCCGACGGGCGCAAACGCATGTCAACGATGGTACGCACAACCGATGGCTTTGAAATTGCAGCAGTTGATCTGGAATTAAGAGGCCCCGGCGAAACTCAGGGCACCCGGCAATCCGGGCCGGTGGGATTAAAAATTGGAAATTTGATCAAAGACGAAAAACTAATTAAACATGTTAGAGCCGTGGTAAATCAAATGCTGGATGACGACCCGCACTTGTTAAAACCGGAAAACCAAAACACTAAAGCATTTTTTATTTCACAATTCAGACAAAGCTTCGACTGGGGTCAAATTGGTTAATCATCAAAGAAATTCGTGGCTATTGAATCTCATCATACATGACAGATTGACATTAATTCGTATTTTTGTAACCTAAAAAAATCTGACAAGCCTAAACATACCCCACATGAAAAATGTTTGGTCTTAACAATTAGCTAAAATACATGAAGATATCTTACAACTGGCTCAAACAGTATATTAATTGCGACCTCCCTGCTGAGGAAGTGGCACAGGTATTAACCGCAACAGGATTGGAAGTCGAAGACATCATCGCGTTCGAATCCATTAAAGGAAGCCTTAAAGGCGTGATTACAGGAGAAGTTTTAAGCTGCACGCAGCACCCCAACGCCGACAGGCTCAGCCTAACAACGGTTAATGTTGGCCACGAAACTCCTTTAGCTATCGTTTGTGGTGCTCCCAATGTAGCCATCGGTCAAAAAGTACTCGTTGCTACCATCGGCACAACACTTTACAGCGGAGAAAACGCTTTCGTGATCAAAAAAAGTAAAATTCGCGGCGAGGTTTCTGAAGGAATGATTTGTGCCGAAGATGAGCTTGGCCTGGGAAACTCCCATGATGGTATTATGGTACTGCCTGACGACACACAAATTGGTATTCCGGCTTCCGATATTTATGAAGTTGAAGAAGATGTTGTTTTTGAGATTGGTCTCACACCTAATCGATCAGATGCCATGTCGCATATCGGTGTTGCAAGAGATTTAGCCGCAGCACTCAACCATCGCAAAGGTATGAAGAAGTATAAACTTCAACTGCCTGGTGTTGATGACTTTTCAATAGATAATCATGATCTTGATATCACTGTTGAAATCAAAAACCCTGAGGCTTGCCCGCGTTATTCAGGAGCCACCCTGAGCAGTTTAAGGGTTGGCTCTTCACCCAAATGGATGCAAAACAGATTGAAAGCAATTGGTGTGAGGCCGATTAATAACATTGTGGACATCACTAATTATGTGCTGTTTGAAACTGGTCAGCCCCTTCACGCTTTTGATGCGCAAGCCATTGCAGGAAACAAAATTATTGTTAAAACCCTGGATGAAGGCACTCCCTTCGTAACCCTCGATGAGCAGGAACGCAAATTAACAGCCAACGACCTGATGATTTGCAATGCAGAAGCACCTATGTGTATAGGTGGAGTTTTTGGCGGACTTCATTCGGGAGTAGCCAACAAAACCACAGCGATTTTCCTTGAAAGTGCTTGTTTCGATTCGCGCTCCATACGAAAAACTGCCCGGCAGCATGGCCTGCAAACTGATGCATCTTTTCGTTTTGAGCGTGGCGCTGATATGAACAACACTATTTACGCCCTAAAACGCGCTTTGATGCTGATGAAAGAAATTGCTGGAGGAAAGATTAGTTCTGAAATAAAAGATGTGCTTACCAAAGCTATTGAGCCCGCAAAAGTAAACCTTTCATACGCTTACCTTAATAAGGTAGCCGGACAAGCTATTGCTCCAGCCGAAGCGAACGCGATTCTCGAAGATCTCGGAATGAAAATTCTGAACCAATCAGCAGAGGCTGTCGAAATGGAAGTGCCTACTTTTAAAGTTGATGTTTATCGTCCCGCTGATGTGGTGGAAGAAGTGCTTCGTATTTATGGTTACAATAATATTCACATTCCTGAAAAAGTAAATGCTGCAGTACATGCCGGCCACAACTCTAATACAGATAAGGTGCAGCAACAAATTGCTGATATGTTGGCATTTAACGGTTTTAACGAAGTGATGAACAACTCACTTACCAAATCAGAATACACCATAAAACATCCGGCTTTTGATGAAAACCAAAATGTAAAAATCCTGAATCCGCTCAGTAATGAGTTGAACGTGATGCGCCAAACTTTGATATTTGGCTTGCTCGAAACAATCAGTTATAACCAAAATCGCAGGAATCCAAACCTTAAAATATTCGAATTTGGAACTGTTTATCACAATGATAATCAGAAAAGTAGTACAGCAGAAAAAGCACTTGCTCCTTATCAGGAACACACACTTCTCGATATGGCCATTACTGGTCTTCGTGAGGAAGAAAACTGGAATCATGCAAATCAGTCCACTGATTTTTATGACCTTAAGTTTTATGCTGAGGGAGTATTTACAAAATTAGGATTCGACCTCTCGCAGTTTAAAGTGCAAATCCTTAATAGTGAGCTTTATGATTTTGCATTAAGTTATGAGTTTCAAGAAAAAACTTTGTTACAGTGTGGGAAGCTAAGTTCAAAAACCCTCAGGCTGGCTGATATAGACAAGCCAGTATTTCATGCCAGCATAGACTGGACAGCATTGATGAAAATTCACCAGAAAAAACAAATCAGGCAATATGCAGCAGTTTCTAAGTTTCCTGCCGTACGTCGCGATCTGGCTTTGGTCGTAGATCAGTCGGTCTGCTTTCAGGATATCAGAACTATTGCCCTGCAGGCTGAAAAGAAACTCCTGAAATCAGTTGGCATTTTCGATGTGTATGAAGGTGAAAAAATCCCAAAAGGCAAAAAATCCTATGCCTTAAGTTTTGTGTTGCAGGATAGTGAAAAAACACTGACAGACAAGATCATCGAAAAGTGTATGAGCCGCATCCAACAAGCATTGGAACAGCATTTTGATGCTACACTAAGAGAATAAAAGTATAAAGAGAATTAAAGTATTATTTGACTAATAGACAAAAAAAGCATAATTTTAACAGGAGTAAAAAATATTATGGAACTTCAATCTATCAAGCAACGTTTTGGAATTATCGGGCACGATCCGTTTCTGGAACGAGCCATACATATTGCCATTCAGGTTGCTCCCACCGACCTCACGGTATTGATTACCGGTGAAAGCGGAACCGGTAAAGAAGTTTTTCCAAAAATCATTCATCAGGCCAGCGCACGCAAGCATGGCTCTTATATTGCCGTAAACTGTGGCGCTATCCCCGAAGGGACAATCGACTCGGAACTTTTTGGCCACGAAAAAGGCTCATTTACAGGCGCTCACGAAGCCCGAAAAGGTTATTTTGAAGTGGTTGACGGCGGCACTATTTTTCTGGATGAAGTGGCCGAACTGCCACTCTCAACTCAGGTAAGGCTTTTGCGTGTACTCGAAACCGGCGAGTTTCTGAAAGTAGGTTCATCCAAAGTGATCAAAACTGATGTACGTGTAGTGGCAGCCAGTAATGTTAATATCCCCGAAGCCATTGCCAAAGGGGAATTCCGACAGGATTTGTTTTACAGACTTAACACCGTTCCGATCATGATTCCCCCGCTGAGGGAAAGAAAAGAGGACATCCTGATGCTATTTAAAAAGTTTGCCAACGACTTTGCAGAAAAATATCGTATGCCACCCCTTAAACTCACCGATGAAGCCATTCAACTGCTCGAAGCCTATCATTGGCCTGGCAATATCCGACAGCTTAAAAATGTTACAGAACAAATTTCGATTATCGAAAAAGAAAAACTTATCGATGCACCACTGCTTAAGTTGTATCTTCCGGCTGACCACACCAGCTCTCTGCCTGTGCTTTATAAAGGACAGGAAGAAAAAGAAAAACTTTCGGAACGCGACATATTATATAAGGTGCTTTTCGATATGAAAAAAGATATTCTTGACCTGCGCAAAACCATGTCGGAAATTATCTCGGCCAAAGGTGTGGATGATGATTTTGAACACAGCAATAATCAACTGATTAGGCAATATACCAACGAACTGGATGATTTTGAAAACAAACACCTTCCCGAGATTCAAATTCAAGATGCTGAAGGTGATAAATCAAGCTTTCAGCCATCCGAAGTCATTAATGAAAATCTTTCGCTCGAGAAAACAGAAATCGAGATGATCAGAAGAGCTCTCGAAAAACACAAAGGAAAACGTAAGAGCGCTGCTCAGGAACTGGGGATAAGCGAACGGACGCTGTACAGAAAAATAAAAGAATATAACATTAACCTTTGATTATGCCTAAGCTTAACCTCATCATCAAGCTGCAGCTAATCAGCCTGTTTCTAATCAGCTTACCTTTGCTGAATGGCTGTGGAGTTTATTCCTTCACGGGAGCATCTATTCCGGCCGAAGCAAAAACCATTTCGGTACAGTATTTTCAAAATAATGCTCTCCTGGTAGAACCCTTGTTAAGTGGCGAATTTACCAACGTCCTCAGGGATCGTTTTATGAACCAGACAACGCTGAATATGGTTAGCCAAAATGGTGATCTTGCCTTCGAAGGAGAAATAACTGATTACCGCACCACACCCGTCGCCATTCAGAGTGATCAAACGGCAGCTTCCAACCGACTTACGATTACTGTAAATGTGCGTTTTACGAATAAATTTGATGAAAGTAATAACTTTGAAACCAAGTTTACACAATATAAAGAGTATCCCAGCGAGCAGGATCTTAATGCAATAAAACAAACACTTATAACTGAAATAGTGGAAATGCTTGTGGATGATATTTTCAACAAATCAGTTGTAAACTGGTAAATGAAGCCTTATGGATAAACCCACTTTTATTAGATTTCTCAGGGAACCCGAAAAATTGAACAAGGAAAGCATCAACGATTTGATGGAACTGGCCATGCAGTTTCCGTATAGTGGTATCGTCCAAAGTTTACTGGCCATGAATATGTTCATGATAAACCATATTGTTTACGACAGCCAGCTCAAATTGTCAGCCAGCCTTGCCCCCGACCGAAATATATTACGGCTTCATATCAGCAAAATTGCTCAACTTAAGGAAATACCTGATCTTCCGGATGAATTTCGTAAAGCGGAAAAAACTGTAGAAACTCCATCCGAAACAACAGAAGACTCAGTTATCAAAGAACAGGCTGAAACGAAACAAACTCCAGTTGATGAAACTATTGCTGATAAGGAAAAGGCCAAACAAAACAAACCAAATCAGGTAATTGCAGATACTCCTGAATCGGAAACCGGTAACGCACACAAAAAACAATCACTGGAAGAACTCAAAAGGATACTTGCAGAGCGTATCAGAGCTATTGAACAAGAAAAAAGAGGACAGCAAAAAGGACAAAAACAGGGAATTCCTCCATCAAAAAAAGCTCTAATTGACAAATTCATTGCCGAAAATCCTTCCATTTCGCGTTCCAAACCAGTATTTTACAATCCGGTTACTTATGCCCAAAACAGCGTAGTTGATCAGGAAAATATTGTCAGTGAAACACTGGCCAAAATATACCTTAATCAAGGACATCGCGAAAAAGCCATTTCGATCTTTGAAAAATTAAGTTTGAAATATCCAGAAAAAAGTAGTTATTTTGCAGCCCTAATTGAAGAAGCCAAGAAACATTAAACGTTAAATAAAAGAAAATGTACGTATTTATCTCGGTATTAATCCTGATTGTAAGCATTTTATTGGGTTTAATTGTATTAGTTCAAAATTCTAAAGGTGGCGGATTAGCCTCTAATTTTTCCTCATCTAACCAGTTTATGGGTGTACGTCAAACAGCTGATTTTTTAGAAAAAGCCACTTGGTCGATGGCAGTTGCCTTATTGGTTTTAAGTTTGGTTGCTTCTATGGCAATTCCAAAATTTAATGCTGCTGATGGCCAGTTCGACACCGAATTACGCGAGCAAATTGATCAAACGGCCCCGGTTGATTTTCAGGCACCCCCAGCACAGGATATTGAAGAATAAGAATTCTACCGTTAAAAAGCACAAAATGTCAGAATGTCACAACATTCTGACATTTTTTTTATGTTTTGGCTTTGGCACAAAATATGACAGCAGCAGTAAGTCCTGTGTAGGGATAAAAGATGATTGAATAACTTAAAAAAAAAAATTAGATCTATGGGAAAATTAACGCTTAAACCGTTAGCCGATCGCGTGGTTATAGAACCCGCAACCGCTGAACAAAAGACTGCAAGTGGAATTATTATTCCGGACACAGCTAAAGAAAAACCACAAAAAGGAACTGTTATAGCAGTTGGCCCCGGCACTGCTGATGCTCCACTCACCGTTAAAGAAGGCGATCAGGTGCTTTATGGCAAATATGCCGGCACAGAATTTACTATCGATGGTAATGAATACCTGATTATGCGTGAAACAGACATTATAGCAATCATCTAAGCAAACAAACAGCAATTAACTTTAAAAAATTAAAAATATGGCAAAGGACATCCTTTTTAATCTTGAAGCCCGCGACAGCCTTAAAAAAGGCGTTGACGCACTTTCAAATGCAGTAAAAGTAACACTTGGACCCAAAGGTCGTAATGTGATTATTGAAAAATCATATGGCGCCCCACAAATCACAAAAGACGGCGTAACAGTAGCAAAAGAAATCGAGCTCACCGATCCGGTTGAAAATATGGGTGCTCAAATGGTAAAAGAAGTAGCTTCAAAAACCAACGATCTGGCTGGTGATGGAACAACTACAGCTACCGTGCTTGCTCAATCTATTATTACAACAGGATTGAAAAACGTAACTGCCGGTGCCAATCCGATGGATTTGAAAAGAGGCATCGACAAAGCCGTTGCTGAAGTTATCAAGGCTCTTAACAGCCAAACGCAGAAAGTAGGTGATAGCAATGATAAAATCAAACAGGTAGCAGCAATTTCTGCTAACAACGACCTCACAATTGGCAGTTTGATTGCCGAAGCCATGAGCAAAGTAAAAAAGGAAGGCGTAATCACCGTTGAAGAAGCCAAAGGCATAGAAACTTACGTAGATGTTGTAGAAGGTATGCAATTCGACCGTGGCTACATTTCTCCGTATTTTGTTACGGACGGTGAAAAAATGGAAGCTGTTTACGAAAATCCTTTCATCCTGATCTACGACAAAAAAATCTCGGTGATGAAAGATTTGCTGCCTATCCTCGAAAAATCAATGCAGGCTGGCAAACCGCTCATTATCATTGCCGAAGATGTTGAAGGCGAAGCCCTGGCTACGCTGGTTGTTAACCGTTTGCGTGGTTCATTGAAAGTAGCTGCTGTGAAAGCTCCCGGCTTTGGTGACCGCAGAAAAGAAATACTGGAAGACATCGCCATCCTGACTGGTGGTACAGTTATCAGCGAAGAAAAAGGTTACCGCCTCGAAGATGCAACACTCGATATGTTGGGTGAAGCTGAAAAAGTAACCATCGACAAGGAAAATACCACCATTGTTAGCGGACGCGGAGCCAAAGAAAATATCGAAGCTCGTGTAGCTCAGATCAAAAACTTTATTGAAACTACTACTTCCGATTACGACAAAGAAAAACTTCAGGAACGTTTGGCCAAGCTTGCCGGAGGTGTTGCTGTAATCTACGTTGGTGCAGCCAGCGAAGTAGAGATGAAAGAAAAGAAAGATCGCTTTGAAGATGCTTTGGCTGCCACACGCGCTGCCATCGAAGAAGGCATCATCCCAGGCGGTGGAGTAGCTTTTATCCGCGCTATTGAATCACTTGCTAATATGAAAGGCGAAAACGAAGACGAAACAACTGGTATTGCTATCATTCGTCGTGCCCTGGAAGAACCACTCCGTCAGATTGTTGAAAATGCAGGCATGGAAGGTTCTGTAGTTGTAAATCGTGTAAAAGAAGGCAAAGACGACTTTGGATTTAACGCCCGTACCGAACAATACGAAAACTTGTACGAAGCAGGTGTAATCGATCCTACCAAAGTTACCCGCATCGCCCTCGAAAATGCAGCTTCAATCGCTGGTATGCTCCTCACTACCGAGTGCGTACTCGTTGAGCATAAAGACGAAAACGCTCAACCACAAATGCCGCCAATGGGTGGAGGCGGAATGCCCGGAATGATGTAAAATTATTCATAACAATATTTCTTTTTAAAACCGGTTCTGTTTTCAGTGCCGGTTTTTCTTTTGCCATACAACACAAATGCAACAGTTACATTTTTATTACCTTTGTCAGGCATGCTATATATCAATCGATTCGCTATGAAAAAAAGTCTTTTTACAAGCATTTCGCTAATTCTTATGCTATTTTCTAATGCGGTTTTTGCCCAAATCAAGACCATTCCTTTCGATGCAGAGGCAAAAAAAATCAAATTTCAACAGGTTATCGAAGAAGAAGGTGATCAGATGGAACTTTTTAACCGCTGCATCTTTTGGCTTAACGATTATTACAAAGATCCTGTTCGTGTTACAACTGTTCGCGATGCGCCTTCAGGAAAAATTATGGGAAAACACACTATTCGATTGAAATATACGGATGATAAAGGAATAGAACAAACAGGCCCAACTGTGATTTATGAATTTACGATAGAGGTAAAAGACAACCGATACCGTTATACGATAACAGATTTGCTTTTGAAAACCGCCTCACGATTCGAAATTGAGCGTTGGCTCGATAAAGAAGACCCCGCCTACGATCCGCGCTGGGAGAGTTATCTGGATCAAATTGCTGCATACGTTGATCAATGGAGTACATTTTTAATTGAAAAAATGAAACCCGAACCTGTTCCAGTAGAAGACGAGTGGTAAAAAACTATTTGACTGTTTCTTTGATTATGAAACTTTTATTCCGTTATTTTGTTTCTTGTTTTGATCAACCCAGATGCATAACCAACAACAGGCATCCATGAATAGAAAACGCGAAATCATTATTAAAGGCTTTTCCAAGCTGCTAAAAGAAGAAAAGCTGAAGCTTGTTGCGGAATATTTTGAAAATCCCGGTGAGGTTATCAGCCTGCTTAAAAGCTTTTGGCATACAGACGAAATCCAACAAAAACTTTTTGATGAATTTAGTGAAAACACTATTACTAACTTCTACATTCCTTATGGAATTTCGCCCAATGTGATCATCAATGGCCGTAACTATCTTGTGCCCATGGTGATTGAGGAAAGCTCGGTGGTTGCAGCAGCATCTGCAGCGGCCAAATTCTGGAGCGAGCGAGGTGGTTTTCATGCTGAAATTATCGATGTAAAAAAGATCGGACAGGTTCACTTCAACTGGAGTGGAAAACCCGAAATACTATCACAATTGATGCCGCAGCTAAAAGAATATCTGATTCAGTCGGCCAAGCCTATCACCGCAAATATGGAAAAAAGAGGTGGTGGCGTGCTTGATATTGAGCTGGTAAATATGACAGAAAAGCTCGAAAACTATTTCCAATTACTGGTAACTTTTGATACCCGCGATTCTATGGGTGCCAATTTTATCAATTCGGTCTTAGAAGAATTTGGCCAGAGTTTGAGGCAATTCTTCTCTGAACAGATTCAGCTTAGTATAGCGGAAAGACAGGTAGAAATCATCATGGCTATCCTTTCAAATTATACTCCGGAATGTGTGGTTAAAACATGGGTGGAATGCTCCATTAACGAACTGGAAAATGTAGATGAAAAATTGTCGGGAATTGCGTTCGCTCGAAAATTTGAAAAAGCCGTAAAGATAGCTCAAATAGATACTTACAGAGCCACAACCCACAACAAAGGAATTTACAACGGAATTGATGCAGTGGCCATTGCAACCGGAAACGACTTTAGAGCCATAGAAGCTGCCGGACACACCTATGCTTCACGAAACGGGCACTATCAGAGTCTTTCGAGGGTAGAAATTGACCAAAATACTTTCCGTTTTATCCTCGAGGTACCACTTGCCTTAGGAACTGTTGGCGGTTTGACCAGCCTGCATCCTCTTGCCAAACAATCACTCGAGCTGCTTGGTAATCCTACAGCCAAAGAACTGATGATGATTGCCGCAGTGATGGGACTTGCCAACAATTTTTCTGCAGTGAAATCACTTACCACTATTGGAATTCAGGCTGGTCACATGAAAATGCATCTTTTCAATATCCTCAATCATTTTAAGGCCAGCGAAGCCGAGAAATCAGCCGCAGTGGATCACTTTAAAGACCAAAAAGTTTCCTTTTCAAGCGTTGGTAAATACATTGCCACACTTCGCAGCTAAGTGGATAATATACAAACATTTAAATCAAATGGAAAACTCCTGCTAACAGGAGAGTATCTTGTGCTATATGGCGCCAATGCGCTTGCAATGCCTGTCAATAAAGGACAGCAAATGGAAGTACGCACTACTGCAAATAACGAAAACCCAAAAATTATCTGGGAAGCTCACAAACCTGATGGACTATGGTTCTGCGCAACATTTAAACTTTCGGACTTAAGCATATTGGAAACATCAGATGCAATACAGGCCAATAAGTTACAGCTGATATTAATTACTTTGCAGCAACTCAATCCTACAATTTTTGCCAATCAACAAAACTATTATTTTCGCACCCGGATGGATTTTGCCCCTGAATGGGGGTTTGGAAGCAGTTCGACACTGATAGTAATGCTTTCGCGCTGGGCCAAAATTAATCCCTATACTTTACTCAATTTCTCTTTTGGCGGTTCAGGATACGATATTGCGTGCGGGATGGTTTCGCAACCAATTATCTATCAATTAAAAGGGTTACTACCAAAACACCGGCCTGCAAACTTCGATCCGCCTTTTAAATCACATTTATATTTCGTTTATCAGGGTAAAAAACAAGACAGCGCAAAAGCTATTCGCAAGTTTCAGGAAGAAACACCACCCGAAAAAATCAACCAAGCCATACAAAGCCTGAATAAGATTACTGATGAAGTTGTCCAATGCAAAAACTTTGACGTATTTTGTGAACTATTGAAACGACACGAAACACTAATTGCTGGGCTCACCGGATTAACGCCAATACAAGCTTATTATCCTGATTTTAAAGGTGTAATGAAATCACTAGGTGCCTGGGGAGGCGACTTCTTACTAGCGGCTTCCCTTCAGAATGAACAGGAATTAATGCACTATTTTAAACAAAACAAGCTTAGTCCTGTTTTCAGGTTCGATGATTTAACCATTAAATCCCTTTAATGATGCACGATTTGGAAAAAAAATGGCTTTCGGAAGCCAGGCAAATTACTTCTGAAATTCAGGGCAGTCTTTCCTGGCAAAGTCCATCCAATATTGCGCTCGTAAAATATTGGGGAAAACACGGCAATCAACTTCCCAACAACCCATCCATTTCATTCACCTTAAGTGAATCGCGCACAGAAACTACGATTCATTATTCACCACGGGAGACTAAAGAATCGATCAGTTTCTTCTTCGAAGGAAAGGAAAATAGCGCTTTTGGTCAGAAATTTGAAAGCTTTCTTTCGTCCATAAAACCGTTTTTTCCTTTCTTGGATCAGCTTCACCTCAAAATTGAGAGCAGCAATACCTTCCCCCACTCGTCGGGGATTGCGTCCAGCGCATCAGCAATGAGCGCTTTGGTTATGGGAATTCTTGACTTGGAAAAAACAATTAGCGGACAACCTGTTGATTTTATCAAAGCTTCCTGGTTTTCGCGTTTGGCCTCCGGAAGCGCCTCACGATCTGTTTATCCCCATGCCGCTTTGTGGGGAAAAACATCAGCATTGCCCGAAAGTTCCGATCATTATGCAATCCCATTGCAATCGTATTTACATCCCGTTTTCCTTAATTTTCGCGACAGCATTTTAATTACAGATTCTGAGAAAAAAGCTGTTTCAAGTCGTGCAGGCCATTCCCTTATGGATGGCAATCCATATGCGCCAGCCAGATACCAAACCGCTAATCAAAATACCGTTGAGTTGCTTAAGGCCTTGCAAAACGGTGATTTGGAGCACTTTATTCAAATTACTGAATCTGAGGCTTTGCAGTTACATGCTTTAATGATGAGTTCCAATCCATCATTCATCCTAATGAAACCCAACAGCTTAAGCATTATTTCTGCCATTCAGCATTTTCGTAAAAACACACGGATACCAATTTGTTTTACTCTGGATGCCGGCCCAAATATTCACCTGCTTTATCCCGAGAATTATAAGGAAAAAGTATTGGATTTCATTCAAAATGAATTAATCAAATGGTGCCAGAATGAATATTGGATTGACGACAAAACCGGCCATGGACCTTCACCTTATTAAATTTAAATAATGAGTACACCAGAAAAATCATACCCGGGCAAAATCATGCTATTTGGAGAATACAGCATCATATGTGGCTCCAAGGCACTAGTTATTCCTTACGATAAAGTAAGTGGCAGGTGGGAGTTTTATGCGGATGTTACTTCAATACCTGCTTCAATTAAAGGTTCTCAAAATGAGCTTAGAAAGCTGATTGGTTATTTAAATTGCACAACAAGCATTTCTGATATTATTGATTTGCAAAGCTTTGTTGAGGATGTTGAATCTGGTCTCTATTTTAATTCAACTATTCCACAACAATACGGCGTTGGCAGCTCAGGCGCATTAGTGGCAGCGCTCTATGATCGTTACAAACGAAATAATGATGATAATTTAGAGCAGTTAAAATCAAACTTATCGCTTATCGAGTCGGCCTTTCATGGCAATAGTTCAGGGATTGATCCGCTCTGTTGCTATCTTAACGAAGCAGTTTATATCAATCAAAAAGATGACCCAATACCAAAAAAGTTATCAAATACTAATGAAATATCTGTTTTCCTGGTTAACACGCATATAAGCTCATCTACAAAGCCTTTAGTTTCGCATTTCAAAGCTATGCTGCACCATTATTCATTTTATAAAAAACTTTCACAATCGTATATCCCAACAATAAATAGGGCAATAGAGAATTTACTGGCTCAGCGTTTCAACGAACTAATGAATCAAATAGCATCAATATCTGCTTTTCAATCTGAAGCTTTTTCGAGGATGATACCCGAGTCGTATAAGTTTCTTTTTCAAGGTGATAAAAACAAGCCCTTTGAGGTTAAACTATGTGGTTCAGGTGGTGGAGGATATTTGCTCGGGTTTACACAACATCCTGAAGAAACCAAAACAGCATTAATCGGTCATAATCTTGATTTCGTATTTCTTTAGCACTTTTTCACCTTAGGTTTAATCCCCTGATAAGTTAAATTAAGACAGTTCTATATTCAAAAAATACTATAAACACAATCATTTTCAATTTTTTGCGTTTGTAACCAGGGAAGTTATCAAGGTAAAATAATTTCTTTAGGATTATTTATTCCTTCAACTTCGTCGTAACTTTACAGTCCAAAACTTAAAATTAAACCCATTATGAAACGTCTAGCTTTTTTGTTAATAATCCTTACCGGAATGATTTATTTCTCCGGATGTACAGAAAAGTACAAAAAAGAAATCGAACGGTTAAATGCTACTGCTGACAGTTTGAAGGCTGTTGGCGAATCCAAGGATGCTTTTGCAATGGAATATGTGCGTAGCTTTAATGCCATTCAGGCCAATCTCGACTCTATCAAGCAGATGGAAAAGATTATCTCTGATCAAACAGATGCAAGCAATCCGGAAACAAATAAACTCAACGAAGACAACATCAACAGAGACATTAACGCCATTTACCAACTACTGCTCAAGAACAAGCAAATTGTAGATCGCTTGAAAAATCAGCTCAACTCAAGAGGTCAAAAAAACAGTGAGTTGGAGCAAATGATTGCTAACCTGAGCGAGCAAATCAGGGTCAAAGACTTAGAACTCACAGCCCTTAAAGCTGATCTCTCACGTAAAAATTTACAGATTAAAGATCTGGAAACTAACCTTGAAGCAATGGAGGCACTCAACAAACAAAAAGCTGCCGAAATTGAAGCCAAAATAAACGAAATGAATACTGTTTATTATATTACCGGCACGAAAAAAATACTCGAAGAAAAGGGAATCATAATCAGTGAAGGCGGATTGCTGGGAATAGGTAAAACACAAAAAATCGCTAATACTCCTGATTTGAGTCTTTTTACAAAAGCTGACCTACGCGAAATATCTGCATTACCCGTATTTAGTAAAAAAGCAGAATTGATCAGTATTCATCCTGCCGAAAGCTATCAATATATTCAAGGTGATGAGAAACAAATCGATAGTCTTAAAATACTCCATCCGGACGATTTTTGGAGTTCTTCCAGGTTTTTAGTGATGATGATTAATTAGCCTAATTAATGGAAGTTCTCTTTTTTGGTGATATGATATTCGGGTCGGTAAAAAGCTACCGGCCCGATGTTTCTTTGGAAATTAATTTATTGCCAAATCATTTCAAATTTTGCAATTTCAATTATATTTATTGCGAATATGGCTGGATGAAAAAGAAGCAGGCTCTTCGCTTGGAGCTGCTGCCCAAAGCCGAAGTTTTGCTTATTGCCCAGGAGCAAAAGTTAAAAGAATCAGCCGAAAAATGATCTCGAACCTGACAGCATTACCTTTGTTTGCCGGGTATGACGAACCTACCATGAATCCGGATTTTGACCTCATAATTTGCGAAACAACCAAGCTACAAGATGTTTATGCACCCAAAGCACCCGTTAGTGTGCTATCGAATGGCAGCATGCATCACAAACCATCAATCATCCAAAGCCTCAATCTCGCTGATAATATCATTTTAAAGCCGGATGGCGAAACAGAAGATGCCATTTGCAAAATCAACATGCCGCTTGAGACTTTCAGGACTAATGAATATTTGAAACAGCTAAAACGGTTCAAAGGCAATAAAATTATACAAGACCTATTCGTTCGAGGCAAATACACAAACGAAATTATCGATTATACCACACAAAACGAAATCCATTCCTGGGCTAAATTATTATTACTTACAATTCGGCCGCAAAAGTTTATAATTTATGCCA
>JACCQN010000004.1:0-25187 GCA_015709215.1 Bacteroidales bacterium | reverse complement strand
ATAGAAAGGGCTACTCCGGCAAAAAATCCCGAAAAAATCAGCCTCATGGAACTGGAAAACAATGCGAAAAAAGTAGCGACCACCCGAATAAAATCTGAAGTTTTTGCCTAACCGAAATGACAAATTATCCGCCAAAAATATTACTTGCTTTCTCCGAAACTTTTAACGAGGATAAAGAACAGTTTTTTAATTGGTTGCTCAACAACGGCTATCCGGAGCTTGCTGCGCTGAGCAGTGCAATCAGAGGCAGCGATGAAGCACTAAAATGGCTGATGCAGCATAAATACTTCCATTTGGCAGCCCTCGACGGGGCAATTGATCGGCAAGCCAAAGCGCGTGACTGGCTGGTAAAATATAAATTTCCTTTGTTAGTAATGCTCGCTGATGCGGTAAATGAACATCAGGCTGCTGTTAATTATTTTCAGGATAATGACCTACAAATCTTTCTGGTTATTGCCAAACGCATTCGTGATTTCCGAGACAGACAGACCTTTGATTACCATAAAAAACGTTTCTAAAAAACAAAAGCAGGAGCCTGTTGATCAAGCTCCTGCTATTCGGAGTCAACTACTTTAATTAACTACATTTCGAATATCCACATGAATTGCAGGTAAGACAACCGTCCTGATAAACCAGACTTTCATTTGATCCACATTCCGGACAGGTACTTCCATCAGCTTTGGTTCCATCGGGAATATACCTTTTTATGCCTCTCACAACACCATTTTTCCAGGTATTAATGCTGTCGTCATCAAGGGTAAGGTTCTGAACCAGTTCGATCACGTAAGGCAGAGGCATTCCATGACGCAAGATACCTGAGATCAATTTGGCATAATTCCAGTATTCTTTATCAAAAGATCTGGACAAGCCTTCGATGGTGATTTTATATCCTTGTTTATCAGTAAATTGAAAATCGTATCTTGCCTTTTCACCTTTTACTTTTTCACGAATTACAACGCCTTCTTCAACCCATGGCGGCAAGAAAAAGTCGTCTGCCTTTCCTGTAAAAATTTCGTAAGGTTTACCGTTGAGTTTACCAACTACTGCAATCCATTTTTCATAATTATTTTGAAAACGTACTACGTCAGCTTCCAGACGTTTTGGGCGCGGAGGTGCTGTTGTTTCTTTAAATTCTTCGTTATCAGCTTCCTTTGATTTTTTTTCGTCAGCACTGATCAAAACACCCGATCGTGAGCCATCGCGATAGATTGTCATCCCTTTACATCCACTTTCCCAGGCAGTTTTGTAGATGTCGCTTACCAATTCCTCATCCGCCTCCTTGGGTATATTCACCGTAACACTAATAGAATGATCAACCCATTTCTGTATATCGCCCTGCATTTTCACCTTGCTCACCCAGTTGATATCATTTGAAGTAGCCTTGTAATAAGGCGACATTTTAATTACTTCCTTGAGTTGTGCATCAGGATAAGCCTTTACTTCATCCACATTAAAACCATTTACTGTCAGCCAGGTTTCGAATTTGGGATGAAATACATTGTATTCTTCCCAGGAATCACCAACTTCATCAACAAATCCCACTGTGACTTTTCTGTCGTTGGGGTTAACTTTTCTGCGGCGTTTATAAGAAACCATAAACACAGGTTCAATCCCTGATGTGGTTTGCGTACAAATACTTACACTCCCTGTTGGCGCAATTGTAAGCATAGCAATATTGCGACGACCCACACGTTTCATTTTTTCATAAAGCTGTGGATCGCTTTCACGAATACGGGCAATAAATGGGTTATTAGCTTCACGTTCGGTGTTGTAAA
The DNA here is from genome assembly GCA_015709215.1 of Bacteroidales bacterium. GTDB lineage: Bacteria > Bacteroidota > Bacteroidia > Bacteroidales > F082 > UBA5536. Next base: position 23,412 of record JACCQN010000004.1, on the reverse strand, counting down.
CTTCAAAAGCACCTCGCTCTTGAGCCATATCTACTGAAGAACGATAAACCTCGAGCGCCAGCATTTTGTGCACTTCAGTCGAAAAGCTGATAGCATCAGGCGAACCATAGGTTTGTCCTAAAGCAGCAAGCATGTCGCCCTCTGCTGTGATACCAATTCCCGTTCTTCTACCCTGAAGTGCTTTCTTTCGAATATTTTTCCAAAGATTTAGCTCTACCTGCTTTAACTCCATACTTTCAGGATCTGATTCTATTTTTGCTAAAATGGCATCAACCTTTTCAATTTCAAGATCAACTATGTCATCCATAATGCGTTGAGCCATTCGTGCATGTTTGGTAAATAATTCAGCATCGAAACTGGCATCTGTTGTAAAAGGTTTTTTTACATAGCTGTATAAATTGATTGCCACCAGACGGCAGCTGTCGTATGCACACAAAGGAATTTCTCCACAAGGATTGGTTGACAGGGTTTTAAATCCCAAATCAGCATATGAATCAGGAATGGATTCATTAATTATTGTGTCCCAAAAAAGCACACCCGGCTCGGCAGAAGCCCAGGCATTATGAATAATTTTATCCCAAAGCTTTTTGGCATCGATTTCTTTTACAAAAACTGGATTGGGAGAGTCGATGGGGTATTGCTGAACGAAAGGTTTATTTTCGATAACAGCCTTCATAAATTCATCTGTGATACGCACTGAAACATTGGCTCCTGTAACCTTTCCCAGCTCCATTTTAGCATCAATAAACTTTTCAGCATCAGGATGTTTCACATTTATGCTAAGCATCAATGCACCCCTGCGACCATCCTGAGCTACTTCACGGGTTGAATTGGAATAGCGTTCCATAAAAGGCACCACTCCGGTTGAAGTGAGTGCACTGTTTTTTACAGGACTTCCGGTGGGCCTGATGTGCGACAGATCGTGGCCCACTCCCCCACGACGTTTCATCAGTTGCACCTGCTCCTGATCGATCTTCATGATGCCACCATAGGAATCAGAATTGCCCTCGTTGCCAATTACAAAACAATTGGAGAGAGACGAAACCTGGAAATTATTTCCAATACCAGCCATGGGACTTCCTTGTGGAACGATATATTTAAAATCCTTTAACACAGCAAAAATTTCTTCTTCACTTACCGGATTCGGATACTTTTGTTCGATACGGGCAATCTCAGCTGCTAACCTCCTGTGCATATCTTCAGGAGTACGTTCGTAAATATTGCCCTGACTGTCTTTGAGGGCATATTTATTCATCCAAACATTTGCGGCCAAAACATCACCTTTAAAATACTCAGTGGCCCATTTGAGCACATCTTCATGAGCATATTTTGTTGTGGGTGTTTGTAAATGTTTTGGAATGGTTGATACGGCATCTTTCACTTGTTCTTCCTGTTCTTTTTCCCGCATTTCCGGTCTTGTTCTTTTTTCGAGCATTTTCTCGTAGAAATCACTTTTTAGTTCTTGTTTTTCAGTAATTTCCATATTAGCAAACAAGTTGTTTTCCATTTTATTAAAACCTTTGAATTATGCGATCTTATTAGTTAAACCCTTTAAAAACAACAAAGCATATTATGTTGTTTTCCCTTAAAAAGGGTTTGCAAGATACAATCATATTTTGGTGCATATGAGATGTATTTTTCAACGTAAGGTTGTTAATAAGTCAGCTATCCGAACAGCATCAAGCAGTTTTGACACTTATTCACCTATTGTTAATTTTTTTCTTTGGAAAATTAATGCATTTGGCATGAGTACCTCTGATTTTGCTATTTGCTCCATAAAATTTTAATTGCTATGACTATTAAAACAATTGCAAATATTTTTCTAAGAACCTCTAAAGGAATAGAGAGGGCAATCTTAGACCCCAGATAACCTCCCACAAAAAAAGCTGCGGCAATTATCAGGGCATACTGCAAATTAAGTGCGCCTGCCTTGTAATAGTTATAGGCTGCAAGCAACCCAATTGGCGGAAGCATAATTGCCAAACTGGTTCCCTGTGCGGAATACTGATCCATATGCAAGATAAAAATAAGCGCCGGGATAATAATCAGTGCCCCGCCAATACCAATTAATCCGCTAAAAACGCCGGCTACAAGACCTATCAGTATGAGGATAATTACCGTTGATGCTGCCATAGTATTCATTTAGAAGTCGAGACTTAGTGAGATATAAAAAACCGGTTCGCTAATTTCCAGATCCTCAATTCCCCAAGCAACATCAGCACGTATAAAATAACCCAGCAAAGTTGTTCGTGCTCCAAATCCCAATCCGCCAACAATAGGGTCTTTCTGGATTTCGACTGAAATATTCAGCGGGCCATTTTCGATATAAGAGGTGTATAGCGAGTTTGATGGATCATAAGGATTTGGACCTGTCCATGCCGTGCCTACATCACCAAAAGCAACCAGCTGAAAATTCCGGACAAAATCAGAACTAATGGGATTTTGAAAAAGATAGCTAAATACCGGAAAACGAAATTCTGAGTTAAAAACCACAAAACTATTCCCGTTTCTGATGTTTTGGTTAAATCCTCGCATATTCGTTGCCAGGGTTTGAAACACATAATGCTGTGTGTAATCAATAGGTGTTTCCTGATTGAAACTGGGTATCAACCAGTTATCAACACCACCCATATAATAAATGAGTTTATCAGTGCCAAATGAAGTACTACCAGCCACCCGATTAGCCCAGATAAAATTACGATGCAGGCGTTGATAATGACGCCAGTCGAAGCCCAACACCACAAAATTACTGGCGTTGGCATCAAGGAGTTGAAAATACTCTCCGAATACTTTTCCACGCATTCCGGTATGCAGATTCATTCCAATTTGCTTACTATTATCGTAAACGAGTTCGGCACGCATACCACCCCAGTTTTGAAATTCATCTGCCTTGGCCAGATTTACCTGATCTGTGGATAGGAAAACTTTTTGATCGTTACGGTAGATAGCTGTTCCGCGGACACTCAGCACCTCACTAAATGGCCAGCTCAACATATAAAATACCTCATGCGAATAGGTTCTGCTAATATAAGTATTTTGAAAATCTTCAATACTCTGCCTGTGCAAAACGATATGCTTATCCATTCTCTTTTTCAGATTACTAAAGCTGGCCGCATACTCATTATTTATCAAATTGGTATTCAATCTAACGCCACCACTCAAGCGATAATCCTCGAGTAAATCAGTAAGATTCACACCAAGAAACACATTAAAGCCCGGATTGAGATAAATGGGCGATCCGCCGCCCGAAAAAGGCTGATAACTGTAGTTGATATAGGTGAAATCAACTTGTGTAACCAACTCATCGTAAAAATACTCCACATAGTAATTTCGTCTTTTAGGTTGAGGCGGCTCTTCAACTTCTACCGAACGCAGCATCATACTCACATCACGCAAATCAGTACGCCTGCTTCCGGCAATACCAAAAGCACCCTGACGCGCGGGCAAAGCCTGCTGTCTGAGTGAATCAGCAGGCAAAACCTGTCGGTATAGCATTCTGAAACGTTTTGTGATTACCCTGTTTGTATCTTCTTCAGAGGCAATCTCCTGTTGCTCCTTGTCAATCCTTGTTCGTGCAAAATTAGTCATAAAATCAACCTGCGATTCAGGCTCAAGCTCATCATCAGAAAGTGTAAAAAACTTCATTTTCTGATCATCAGGCAACTGTAGGATTGCAGTTTTATCAATGGGGTTGTAGCTGAAACTGAGTATGCTTCTGGTGTAATTAGTCAGCTGTTGCTGGTGCGTAAAATAACGATAATGTATTGTAGTATCAACATAATTGATGGCACTATCAAAGCGGGCTTCAAAAAGATTATACACCCCGTTTTTATCACTTAAAAAACGAAAACGTCCGTTACCAGCATCCTGCGGAAGGATTTCGTGAGCAGGTTGTTGACCACTTACCGGCAAAAGCACTTGCTTTTTTTTACTGTAATCATAGGCAAAAAGCCGGAGCTGACCCCCATCAACAGGTTCAGGTTTATCCTGGATTTTTAGCGTATCTGACCGGCGGTTAGAGCTAAAAATAATGCGCCTGTCACCATCTACAAATACTGGATTCAAATCTGTATAATAATCAAAAGTAATCTGCTTAAAAGTGTTGGACGGAATGTCGTAAACATAAATATCCGGACGTCCCTGCTGCACGGCAGCCATCACAATTTTTGTACCACTTTGGGCATAATCTATTGAAGTAATTTTCTGAACAGCAATCATATTGCGCGATTCAACCGAATGATCATCCAGATTGTAGAAATGCAACCAAAGTTTTCCTTTTGATTCCGTAACAAATGCAAGTAATGTTCCGAGCGGGTGCCAGCTCATCACGGGATAGCTTTCGTCGGGCATTTCGTCGGAGCGATAACCTGTTTGAAAAAGTTTATGTTTTTTTCCGCTTTGCTGATCCAGCAACCAAAATCTTATTTTTCCCTCGTCGCGTGTGATATAACTCAAGTACCTGCCATCAGGACTTATTGTTGGCCTTTCAAAGCTCCGGTAGTTGCGGTATTTTAACGGTACTACATTCATGGGCAGACGGGTTTCCTGCTCCCCATAATAAGCTTCAAAATGCGCAAACCAGTTTTTCACGAGCTGCTTAAACTTTAGGCCGGTAACGTAAAGGAATCCTTGTTGCACATTACGACGCATCTGTGTCATATGAACAATTTCGGGCAAGGAAGCAGCCCCGTATGTTTCTGTGAGATAGCGCCATAGTGAATTCCCTGCAATGCGAGCATCTTCCCCTGTAAGTCGATTTAGTTTTTCAAAACGCCCCGAAATAATTCCTTCCCGCAACCTGTCGTCCATCAGGCTGTTCCAGTCTTCCGAAACAAAGGATAAAATGCCTTCTATGTACCAATCCGGCAAATTAAAAATCGCAGTGTTGCGAATTTGCGTCCCTATACTTCCGCCATACATCAGTTGGTTAAGTAGCATTTCTGCCACTCCTTTTCGAATCTGTTGCTCAAAATTTTGATAGTTTCCATCAAAATAGAGAATCACTTTGGTGCCTAAAATCCGGGTTATCCCTCCAGTATTATATTCTTGCTCAGAAGCCAATCCGATATTACTTTGCTTGAGATCGCTCAGGCTGTTAAAAATGACAAACTGGATTTTTTCGCTCAAGTTACTTTGCAGTTTTCTTTCGAGCAATGGAATTTGTTGCCTGGCATATTCAGCTGTGTATAAAGCTAATTCATTTCCATTCAGGTAAAAATAAGTATCAAAATCATCATAGCGATAATACGTCCAAATGGTATTGTTCCATTGTACCCTGTTTTTGCCAAATGTTAAGTTGGAGCCATTGTAAAACTGCGCCTGCACATCAACAAACGCAAAAACCAGCACCAGAAAAACCGACAACTCCTTTAAAAAGGAGCGCGGATTTTGAACGAAAAGGCGTAATAAGTTGTTTACAGCAATAACCATGGCTTAGCTTCTGTGGCGCTAAAGTACTATTTTTTTAACTGAATAAACGGCTTTCATTAAAGGTGTAAAACCTATATTTGTTCAAGATTAAAAATCATTTAAGCCTAATCGTATGCTTCAAATAAAAAGATTTGTTTTTAACCCATTTCAAGTGAATACTTATTTGGTTTACGACGAAACCAAAAAATGTGTTATAATTGATGCTGCCTGTTCAGACCCTTCTGAAGAAGAACAACTCAGCGAGTTCATAGCTGAAAATCAGCTCAAACCATTTCATATTTTAAATACACACAATCACATTGATCATATTCTGGGCAACGCATTTGTTTCGGATAAATATAATCTTCCGATCACAGCTCATGCCGAAGGTGAGCGCTATCTGAGCAATGCATTTGCACATGCCCGGTCGTTTGGATTGAACCTTGTAAAAATGGCCGAGCCCACCGTAAAAATCGCAGACGGAGATTGGATTTCGTTCGGAAACAGCCGTTTAAAGGTGTTGTCTGCTCCCGGCCATGCCGATGGTAGTGTTTGCTTTTATGACGAAACAACGCCAATGGTAATAGCCGGAGATGTGCTGTTTTATCAGAGCATTGGCCGCACCGACTTGCCCGGAGGCGATTACGATTTACTTAAAGAAAGCATCTGGGGAAAATTATTTGTGCTTCCGGATGAAACCATTGTTTATCCGGGCCATGGACCGGAAACCACAATCGGAAGCGAAAAAATCAATAATCCTTTTGTGGCAATCGGCTGATTTCGACAAGGCTTTTAGCAATCAGCTCATCATCAAGATCCATCATACATTTGAAATGCCCTTTAGGGCAGCGCTCAAACCCTATTTTGCTGCATGGCCGGCACGAAAGATTGTTGTTCTCGATAATCCTGACACGCTCCGGAAAGGCAGGAATATAAGGATACATGCCCAACTGCGGAACTGTATTTCCCCACACCGAAACCACTGGTTTACTAAATGCTGCCGCAATGTGCATCAAACCCGTATCGTTTGTTAAAACAGCATCAGCCCGCCGAACCATTTCGGCCGATTGATTCAAAGTGAGCTTTCCACAAGCATTCCAAAGCTGATTGTTTAGCAGGGATTCTATCTCCTTGCCACGCTCCTGATCTTCCTTTCCGCCAAGTAAAATTACAGGTTTAGGTAATTGCTTAATCACTTCAACAAGCTTGGAAACCGGCAAAATTTTAGTGTTATGATTTCCGCCAATAACTACCGCAAAAAAACCCATGTCAACAAAATCCGGCAATTTCGGCAGATGCCGGATTTCCTCTTCATCAATAAAAAAATCAAGCCCTTTTTGATCATTCACCACACCCAAAGTCCTCACCGCTTCAAAATAGCGATCAACGATATGCATATCGGGCATGCGATTAATCTTAAAACGGACAAGTAAATATTTCTGCCAGTTAAGTTTTGGGAATGTTACAGTTTTTATACCCAGAGAAAATCGCAACTTAAACGATCTTAGGTTTTTATGCAAATCGACAAGCAAATCATATTTTTCTGCCTTCAGCAGCCCGACGATCTCATCAGGTGATTTTTCAACACCAAACACCCGATCGATATAGGGATTGTGTGCATAAACCGATTGGTAGGATTTTCGGGTAATTACGTGCAGCACAACAGGATTGAGCTGCGTTTTGATAGCACGAATTACAGGACTCGTCAATACGATATCACCAATCGAACTAAGCCTGATGAGCAAGATTTTCATTTATACGGGAGATAAAAGCACACAAAAATACTTGGAATGCAACAACCTCACAAGTTTAATATTTCCATATTAAGCTAAAGTGTTTCATTTACTGCACTTTACAAGAATTTCAGGCCTGATTACATCCTGATAAATATCCTGTCGAAAATCAATTTCAGCACTTTTAGCAACATAACTTGGTTATTTTTGCAATTGCTTACAAAATCATTTTTCATTATATTAGGCTAATTATGAATACACTTCAACGCTATGCTCTGGCAATTTTAAGTGGACTAATTTTAAGTGCGGCCTGGCCTGTTAATGGCTGGACATTTCTTATTTTCTTTGCATTTGTACCATTGTTTTTCATACAGGAAGACCTTGGCAGACCCACAAACAAAGGCAGAGGCGGACAACTTTTTTTACTTGCATTCGTTAGTTTTTGTATTTGGAACAGCCTGACAACATGGTGGATATGGAATTCAACGCCAGGCGGAGGTGTTGCAGCAATTATGCTTAATAGTACATTTATGGCTACAACCTTCTGGCTTTTTCACTTCACCAAAGTCCAGCTTTATCAAAACAAAAAGGGTTTAGCCATTTTGCTTTTTTACTGGTTAAGTTTTGAATATTTACATATGAATTGGGATCTTAACTGGCCATGGTTAAACCTTGGACATGTATTCTCACCCAAACATCACTGGATACAATGGTATGAATTTACTGGTGTTCCGGGTGGCACAGCCTGGGTTTTGATTATCAATATATTGGCATATAACAGCATCAAATCTGTTCTGCAATGGAAAACCAAAGCACGCTCGTTTGCCCTTAATTTTATTCTGCTGGTTGCAATCTGGATGATACCCGTAATGATTGGAGAGCATCTTTACCGCAATTATGAAGAAAAAGGCGAACTGGCTGAAATAATTGTTGTACAGCCCAATTTCGATCCCTACACCGAGCAATATGAACTGCCTGCTTCAGAAATTATCGACAGAAATTTACAACTGGCTATGGGATTGATGAACAGACCGGTGGATTTTATCATCGGCCCCGAATCAGCCATTCAGGAAGACATTTGGCTGCCCAGCCTAAAACAATCACCAAGCCTTGAAACGCTACAGCAATTTGTTGAGCAGCATCCCTCTACAGCGCTCATTATTGGAGCCAGCACTTTTAGCCCGGTACCCAAAGATGAGGAAAAAGATTTTGCTGCCCGCAAGTTTAAGAACAGCGACGGATATTATTTTGCACATAATACTGCTTTTTATCTGGAGTCAGGCCAAAGTCCACAGTATTATCACAAAAGTCGCCTTACACCAGGTGTTGAGATGATGCCAAGTTGGTTTTTTCTTAGGCCATTACGCTCCATGGCTATTGATTTGGGCGGTACGGTAGGCACTTTAAAAATTTCTGATCAAAGAACCGTTTTTAAAGGTAAAGATGATCGTTTCACCACAGCAGCTTTGATTTGTTATGAATCGGTTTATGGGGAGTTTGTTACCGGATTCGTGCGCAACGGAGCAAATATCTTGTTTATCCTAACAAACGATGGTTGGTGGGGAAATACTCCTGGCCACCGGCAACATATGGATTTTTCGATTTTGCGGGCCATCGAAACCAGAAGAAGCATTGCACGTTCGGCCAACACTGGTATTTCTGCTTTTGTCGATCAAAGGGGTGATGTGTTTCAGGCCACTCCCTATTGGGAACCTACAGCAATTAGACAAAAATTAAGCACAAACGATAAGCTTACTTTTTACGCAAAGAACGGTGATTACCTCGCCAGAATCTCAGCTTTTGTGATGGCAATTTTTCTTTTAACGGCAATAACCAAGAGCCTGATGAATAAGGGAAAGCTATACTAACAGCCTGATGATGAAGGACAAATCGTTAATCCCGCAAATTAGCCTGGGTCCTTTTCAAGGTATCACAGATCACATTTACAGAACACTGTTTGTGGCTTATTTTGGCGGCGTTGATAAGCTTTATACGCCATTTTTTACAGCCATTCATAAAACTGATGCTAAAAATCTTCAGGGTGCAGAGTTGCATCCTGATAAGAATGACACTTCAATCCTCGTTCCGCAGATATTGAGTAATGATGGCGCTGAGATGCTAAGATTTGCAAACTTTTGTGCCAGAATTGGGTATAAAGAAATCAACCTCAATATGGGTTGTCCATTTCCACGTGTTGCACGAAAAAAAAGAGGTAGTGGTCTGCTTCCATTTCCTGATCTTATTGATAAAATACTGTTTGAATATTTTGAAAATCCTCCAATAAAGCTGAGCATTAAATGCAGGCTGGGATATCAGGAATCAAACGAAATTAATGAGCTCATTCCAATTTTCAATCAGTATCCATTGCATGAAGTGATAATTCACGCACGCACCGGAAAACAAATCTATAAAGGAATCGCTAATCAGATTGCTTTTATAACCATAAAAAATCAATTTAGTAAGGTGCCAGCCTATAATGGAGACATCTTTTCGAATGAACAATTTAACCACTTGCAAGCTTTAATGCCTAACGTGGATCATTTTATGCTAGGAAGAGGTTTGCTGGCTGATCCATTCCTTGCAGCAGAAATTAAAGGACAAACTTTTATTAACAAGGCAGCTATCCTGAGAGAATTTTTGGAAGCATTATTTGAAGCAAGATTGAATGAAACAAACTACGCCCTCACATCACTTGGCCGCATGAAAGAACTTTGGAGCTACCTAAGATGGTCATTTGATGATCCGGTAAATATCTGGCGTTTAATTCGCAAAACAAACACATTGGAGACTTATAAGAATGCCGTAAGCAAAGTTTTTGCAGAATCTGAATGGAAAGGTGCAGGGTTTACACAAAAATCAAATCCGGATTATATTAGTTAATCCTTTTTTTAAACTTGTTGTATTTACTAAGGTTTTAACTAACAAACAGCATATTTAAGTTTCGTTTTTACATAAAATAACATTTAATTTCTCGCATAAATTCATTAATTGTTGAAAAATAGTAATTTATTGTTTTGATTTTAAGTTTATATTAAATATTTTTGTCACTCAAGAATTTTTTAATATAGCGTTTAATTGCATGTAAAACGATAAAACACTTAAACAAACATATTAAATTATTGTTCTTTAGACTATTAAGCATTTATTTGACATTTATCAATGAAATAATATTTACCATTTATTATAAATAAACAAAACGCATATGAAATATTCCACCAAACTAAATGAATTCGACATTCTTGATTTGTTGAATGAATACCAGTCTGAACTTCGCAAGCTGAAGCACAAAACGGATTTTGTGAAGTCTAAAATTGCTAATTTGGAAGAGCAATACAACGCCATCAAGAAAGTTAAGGCTGGATTTAAACCAGCCAAAGAAGAAAGTCCAGAACAGGCTGAAGAAGTTTCAAAAGCAGAAGTATCAGTAACAAAAAAGGAAAGAAAACCCTATCCTCTTTCAGATTGGGACAAATTTATTATTCAAACGATAGAGGAACGCGGGCATGCAACACTCAGTAAAGAGATTTATGAATCAGTAAAACAAAAGGCAATAGAGGCCGGTATTTTCACTACGGATGATAAATCAAAGGCTAAAATCAATCAATGTCTGGTAAAATTGACTAACAGACGTGAAGATTTACGTAAAGTTAAATACAAAGGCAGAGGATTTGCTTATGCACTACCTGACTGGTACGACGAACGCAACCGTTTGAAAAAGGAACACAAAATTCAGTAAGAATCCGAAAACTATGAGTCGCATAAAATTGCGGCTTTTTTTTTGAACTGTCATCCTCCAAAACCATAATAACTCTGACCGCTTTCTTGGCGACGTTTCATGGTATTATCAATCACCTGACGCTTCTGATCTTCGGTGTAACTGTCCCATTGTGCCACTTCTTCGGCCGACCGGAAGCAACCCACACAAATATGATCTGTATCGTAAGTACAAATTAACTGACAAGGTGATTTTATCTTTTTCCTAAGCATGTCCGAATTAGATTTTGCCATAAAAACAGGTCGAAACCAATTTTTGTTCAACGATGAGGCTATGGATGCTGCAAAATTGCCACACCTTTAGTTTTAGTACCAAACCAAATATTATCCTCATTATCAACAAAAATCGATGTAACCCAATCTTCGGGCAAGCCATTGGCGGCAGTATAGGTTTTCCAGCTGCTGCCGTCAAACTTTGAAACACCGTATTGTGTTGCAAACCACATATTACCTTCCAAATCTTCGGCAATGGCGTCAACTCTGTCATACACCAAGCCATCTGATGTGTTATAATGTATCACATTGTTGTCATCAATTCTGCTCACTCCGGCCAATGAACCTACCCAAACGCGCTGTTGGCTATCTACAAACAAATCCAATACAAAATCAGCCAAAGGTAAGTCGGCCAAAAAAGTTTGCCAACTATTTCCATCAAAACGTGAAATACCAAACTCTGTCCCAAACCATTTATTTGCTTGCTGATCAACTATCACATCACGTACTATGTTATATACCAAACTATTACCCTGGTCTTTCTGATAAACAATCCATGAAGAACCATCAAAATACGTAACGCCTTTACCCGTAGCAATCCACGGATTTTGCTGGCCATCAAGTGCAATATTATAAAGATAGTCATAGCTCAAACCACTTTCGGCGTTATAATTAACAAATTGATTTCCGGACATAACCGAAAGACCATATGGTGTCGCAAGCCAAACAGTGCCATCATTAGCCACTGCTAAACCATTGACTTGGTGATGAATAAGGCCCTGTGGAGTATTATAATTCCTGAATGAGCTGCCATCGTAAGATGAGAATCCAAACTCTGTACCAATATATATACCCGAAGAGCCTTGTTCGATACAAAGAATATTATTGTTTACTAAGCCATTTTTCGAAGCCAGATATTCCCAGTTTTCATTTACGGGTTTAAGCCCCGAATCCTTTTCGCAAGCCGTGAAAAATATTACCACGAAACCTGTGAGCAGTAGTCTGAGGATTTTCATATGGAAGATTTTTCTTCATTTAAATTCATCCTAATCCGTGAAGCAACAATATCTATGGCAACCTGATTGGCGCCTCCCTGCGGAATAATGATATCTGCAAAACGCTTTGTAGGATCGATAAACTGCAAATGCATCGGCTTCACGAAATGCTCGTAGTGCTTCAACACTTCCAGAAACGACCTGCCCCGCTCCTCAATATCGCGCTGAATAATACGCATCAACCGATCATCCCCATCGGTATCCACATAAATTTTGATATCCATTCTGCGGCGAAGCTCGGCATTGGTGAGTACAAGAATTCCTTCAACACTTCCAGAAACGACCTGCCCCGCTCCTCAATATCGCGCTGAATAATACGCATCAACCGATCATCCCCATCGGTATCCACATAAATTTTGATATCCATTCTGCGGCGAAGCTCGGCATTGGTGAGTACAAGAATTCCTTCAACAATTACCACTTTAGTTGGTTTTACGGGAATACTCTCTTTTGATCTGGCACAGCTTACATAAGAATAAATTGGCATGGGTATCGTTTCGCCTTTACGCAATCGGTCGATATGATCAATTAAGAGATCAAACTCTATCGATGCCGGGTGATCAAAATTTATCTTTTTCCGCTCTTCGGCGGATAGGTGACCATTATCACGATAATAAGCATCTTGTGAGATTACAGAAACTGAGCTGTTGGGGAGTGCCCGAATGATTTTTTTTACGACCGTAGTTTTTCCAGAGCCTGATCCTCCGGCAATCCCAATGATTAGCATTTGTGGTTCTTTTCTGTGGTTTTGACGGCCAAATTTACAGGTTTTTTAATAATATGCTCCTCAAAATTTACAAAAAGGTGCTGAAATACAATTACTCAGAAAAAAATCAGCCAGATCAAAAAGACCTGGCTAATTCATAAAATCCCAAAGTTAAACTCAGCAAAAGTTTCTTTTTAGTAGGGCTTATTTAATTCCATTTCAGACCTATAACAGAAAGCTCATCATAATACCTGCCGCCACAGCCGAGCCAATCACACCAGCCACATTAGGTGCCATTGCATGCATCAGAAGGTGATTGGAAGGGTCATTCTTTAAACCTTCCAGTTGCACTACACGAGCACTGTCGGGCACGGCTGAAACGCCAGCTGCTCCAACCAACGGATTAATCCTGTTATCACCTTTAAGAAAAAGATTCATCACTTTAGCAAAAAGCACACCACCGGCAGTGGCAACCATAAACGAAAGCGCTCCTAAAACAAAAATCAGGATCGATTCACTTGTCAGAAACACATCGGCCTGTGTTGAAGCCCCTACTGTAAGTCCAAGAAGGATAGTAACAATATCAATCATACTATTTCGTGCAGTCTCGGCAAGTCGTTTAGTAACGCCGCTTTCCTTTAATATATTTCCAAAAAACAGCAGACCTAAAAGAGGAAGCGCTCCTGGGGAAATAAAAGTAGTAAGAATCAAACCCACAATAGGGAACATAATTTTTTCCAGCTTACTCACCGAACGCGGTGGTTTCATCCGAATCAACCTTTCCTTTTTGGAAGTAAGTAATCGCATGATAGGAGGCTGAATTACAGGCACCAACGCCATATAGGAATAAGCAGCTATGGCTATTGGTCCTATTAGATTTTTAGTTTCGTAACCGTGTACCATTGTTCCATTTGCCAGTTTTGAGGACAAGAAAATAGCTGTTGGGCCATCCGCACCTCCAATAATTCCAATTGAACCAGCTTCGGGCATATTAAACCCAAGATACAAAGCCCCCAGAAAAGTTAAAAAGATACCAATCTGAGCAGCAGCCCCCAGGAGCATCAATCTGGGATTGGAAATCAAAGAAGAGAAATCGGTCATTGCACCAATTCCAAGAAAAATAAGCGGTGGATAAATACCCTTTAACACCCCATAGTAAAGGTAATTAAGCACGCTTCCTTCCTGGTAAATACCCAATTGCAAATTGATTCCGCCATCCTGAAAAAAAGGTATGTTACCAATGATGATACCGGTTCCGATAGGAACCAGCAACAAAGGTTCGTAGTCATAGCGGATCGCCAGATAAATGAAAAACAATCCTACTACGATCATAATCAAATTTCCTCTGGTAGCATTTCTAAATCCCGTAAAACTGATAAACTTATTGATCCCCTCAATAGTTTTTGCAATAGCGAATTCGACGAAAGGTATCTCATCATCCGCTGAAGCAGTACTTACAGATGAAGCAGCTGTTTGAGGCAACACATGGTTTGCCATCCCTGGATTTGTTACTACCAATAAATTGAGTAATAAAAGTAAACCCAAAACCGCAAAAACAGTAAACGCTTTTTTTAGCTCCATGATCCTAATCCATTTCAAGTAAAACATCACCTTGCAATACGCTATCGCCCGGGTGCACTTTCAAACTCTTAATTATGCCGTCTTTTTCGGCCAGAAGATTGTTCTCCATCTTCATGGCTTCATAAATCAGGAGTTTATCTCCGCGTTTTACGTGATCGCCCTGTTTCACAAATACCTGCATGATATTACCCGGAAGCGGTGCTGTTACTTTGGAAGGCACAGCTTTGGTATCCTTTTCCTCTCTTTTGATTTCATGCGATCCGGAAGGATTAGGACGTGAGGGACGAACCAAAATTGGAGTTTTCGATTCTGCTTTTTGCCGTTCTATTTCAATATGATAAGGCGTGCCATTTACCTCCACCTCGGCTATAGAGCCTTCGAGCTTCAGCACATCAACCTCGTAATTATTACCACTTATTGTAAATTTAAAACTTCTCATGATTACTGTTTTAGCGATTCAAGTTTCTCAATCCGTAAATTTTGGAGCTCCAGGGCGAATAGGTTCTGGATACTTTTTTGATTGTCAACACATTGCTCTCCTCATCGTGCAGCTGACAAGAAATGTAGAGTGCCAGGCTTATTGCAGCAGTCACCTCTCCGGGAATGGAAAAGTCCTTTTCATCTTTTGTTGCATCAAGCTTGCCCTGTCGGCGCAACTTCGATTTGAGCTGCATATTTAAAATCTTACTAATCTGAAAGAAAACAAAATATAAGATTACCAATGCGGCAAAAACGATTAGATATCCCACTATTGAAATCACAACTCCTTCGATGAATGTGGTTTCAGGTACATCAACAAATTCCGCTAATAAAAACATAAGACACTGTTATAAAGGTATGTTGGAATGTTTTTTTGGAGGATTTACATCCTTTTTGGTGGCCAATGCCTGCAACGCCCGGATCACCCTGAAACGAGTATTACGAGGCTCGATGACATCATCGATGTAACCAAAACGGGCAGCTTCATAAGGATTGGCAAATTTATCGCGATATTCAGCTTCCCGCTCAGCGATAAAGGCAGCACGTTTATCAGGATCTTTAATTTCCAGAATCTTGCGGCCTTCAAGCACTTCAATGGCTCCGGCAGGACCCATTACAGCTATTTCGGCTGATGGCCATGCATAATTGATATCGCCACGCAGTTGCTTTGAGCCCATCACATCATGCGCTCCGCCATAGGATTTTCGAAGTGTAATTGTAATTTTTGGCACCGTAGCTTCGCCATAGGCAAATAACAATTTTGCACCATGAATAATGATCCCTCCATATTCTTGTCCGCTTCCTGGTAAAAACCCAGGTACATCAACAAACGTAACTATAGGAATATTAAAGGCATCGCAAAAACGAACAAAACGTGCCGCTTTCCGACTGGCATCAATATCAAGTACGCCAGCAAGGAAATTAGGCTGATTGGCAACGATCCCTACAGGCATCCCATTGAATTTTGCAAAACCAACAATTATATTTTTGGCAAAATTACGATGAATCTCAAGAAACTCTCCATCATCAACTACGGCATGAATAATATCTGTAACATCATAAGGTTTGTTGGCACTATCCGGAATAATCTGATTCAGGGCGTCTTCAATCCTGTTGATTGGGTCGTTACATTCCGCCAATGGCGGGTCTTCAAGGTTATTCTGAGGCAAATAACTCAGCAGCTTGCGAATCAACAAAATTCCCTCTTCTTCGTTAGTGACCACAAAATGGCTAACTCCTGATTTGGTTCCGTGAACCCATGCTCCGCCAAGATCTTCGGTAGTGATGTCTTCGCCGGTAACAGTTTTGGTAACCTTTGGACCGGTAACGAACATATAACTTGATTGCTCGCTCATCAGCACAAAATCTGTTAGCGCAGGCGAATAAACCGCCCCCCCTGCACAAGGCCCAAAAATGGCAGAAATTTGAGGAATAACACCCGAAGCCATAATATTACGCTGAAATATCTCGGCATAGCCTGCAAGACTTTTAACACCTTCCTGAATACGCGCTCCACCACTATCATTGATTCCGATAAGCGGTGCACCAACCTTCATGGCCTGGTCCATCACTTTGCATATTTTAGCAGCAAAAGTTTCGGATAAAGAGCCCCCAAAAACAGTAAAATCCTGCGAAAAAACATACACCACTCTGCCATCAATAGTTCCATGTCCGGTTACTACACCATCACCAAGGTATTGTTGTTTTTCCAGTCCAAAATCTGTAGAACGATGGGTCACAAACATGTCGAATTCTTCAAAGCTGCCTTCATCAAGGAGTAAGTCAATCCGTTCGCGTGCAGTTAGTTTGCCCTTGGCATGTTGTGATTCAATACGTTTTTCGCCACCACCTTTTTTTGCCTCAATACGTTTCTCCAGTAACTCCTGGATTTTTTGTTCAATTGCCATAAAAACAGGTATTATTTGTTTTTGTCTTCACATAATTCCGTTAAAACTCCGAAAGTAGATTTGGGGTGCAAAAATGCAATATGCAAACCTTCGGCTCCCACACGAGGCTTTTCATCAATCAACCTTATCCCACTATCTTTAGCTTCATCGAGGGCATGTTCCAAGCCTTCAACGGCAAAAGCAATGTGATGAATGCCTTCCCCTTTTTTTTCGATAAACTTTCCAACGGGTCCTTCCGGACTGGTGCTTTCCAGTAATTCAATCTTAGTTTGACCAATTTTAAAAAATGCCGTACGAACCTGCTGATCTTTTACTTCTTCTATCGCATAGCATGGAGTGCCCAATAATCTTTCGTAATATGGTATAGCATCATCAAGCGTTTTGACTGCAATTCCAATATGCTCTATATGAGATGGTTTCATGAAATATAATATTTTGTTATTTTTTTCACAAAAGTATAAATTATTTCGGAGGTGAGTTGTATAGCTTATTTACTTTTTTAGTATTCTTCCTCAAACACATCAATTTAGAAACTTTCTAAGCAATCAAGAAATGGCACTTTATCGCACATAAAAAAACCCGCCGAAGCAGGTTTTTATATCTATTGAAATGTTTAATCCGTTATACGGTATCATAAGCCCATTTAAGCCAAATTGAACCCCAGGTAAACCCACCGCCAAAAGCAGCAAGGATGACGTTATCTCCCTTTTTTAACTGGTTTTCCCACTCCCACAGGCAAAGCGGTAATGTAGCGCTCGTAGTATTTCCGTATCGGTCGATATTGATCATTACCTGTTCCTTTTTAATGCCCATACGCCTGGCCGTAGCTTCAATGATGCGCATATTAGCCTGGTGAGGGACTAACCAGGCGATATCATTAGATTTCAAACCATTTTTTTCCATAATACCCACAGCAACATCTGCCATATTGGTAACAGCGAATTTAAAAACTGCTTGCCCTTCCTGATAGATAAAGTGTTCTCTGGCATCAACTGTTTTGTGCGAAGCGGGTTTAACAGAGCCGCCGGCCTTTTGGTGCAAATGAACCATTCCTGAGCCATCGGTATGCATCAATGAATCCATGATGCCAATTTCTTCAGCAGTAGGCTCAAGCAGCAAAGCTCCGCCCCCATCGCCAAAAAGCACACATGTGGCACGATCGGTATAATCCACAATCGATGACATTTTATCAGCACCTACTACTACAACTTTTTTGTGTGTGCCACTTTCAACAAATTTCGAAGCGGTAACAATAGCATATAACAATCCGGAGCAGGCCGCATTCATATCAAAGCTAAAAGCATTTTTTAACCCGCAATTGTGGCTGATAATATTGGCTGTGGCCGGAAATTGCATATCGGGGGTTACCGTTGCACAAATCAGCATATCCACTTCTTCCGGTTTTGTTCCGGTTTTTTCGAGCAGCCCTTTAACCGCCTCAGTACCAATTGCTGAAGTACCTTTCCCTTCACCTTTTAAAATATGACGTTCTCTAATACCAGTTCGTGATATTATCCACTCGTCATTGGTATCAACCATTTTTTCAAGTTCCTGATTTGTTAGAATATAATCCGGCACCCAGCCATGAATTCCGGTAATTGCAGCATGTTTTTTGGTCATTATTTTTAGATTTGTGCAAAACTGTCAGGTTAATTATTGTCCGTAATTAGCCATTGCATTTCTGATTTGGTCGTTCAAGCCCGACATGGCTACATTGTGGAGCAGCAACATCATATTTTTTATTGCGAGCGGACTACTGATGCCATGTCCGATCACAACAGCTCCATTAATCCCTATTATCGGGCTGCCACCGTGAATTTCATAATTAAAACGACTAAAATAGTCATCAAGTAAACCCCGCTTTTCCATCAAACGATACATCGCCTGAATTTGCTTAATCACTACATTTCCGGTAAAGCCATCTGTGATCACTACATCAGCACGATCATTAAATAAATCACGACCTTCTACATTGCCGATAAAGTTATAGTCGGTAGTCTCTTTCATCAGGAGGAAAGCTGACTGTACTAAAAGGTTGCCTTTTTTCTCTTCCTGCCCAATATTCAACAAACCTACTCTGGGATTGTTAATACCTAAGACATAACGTGCATACAAAGCTCCCAGGAAACCATATTGATAAAGCACATCAGGTTTAGCATCAGGATTTGTCCCAACATCCATGATGATGTTGTTTCCACCATCAAGTTTTGGAACCATCACAGCGCTGGAAGGCCTGATAACACCAGGAATTGTATTGATAGCATAAACTGAACCCACCATCATGGCGCCACTATTGCCTGCGCTGGCAAAACCATCAATTTTTCCTTTACGCAGCCATTCAAACCCGATCACAATCGATGAATCTTTCTTTTGCTGAAAGGCCTTGAGTGGCGAATCTCCCATTTCAATTACGCCCGGAGCATGTACTACCTCCAATCGTGCTTCATTTATTCCGGCAGATTGAAGGTAATTTTGAATCTGCTCCTCATCGCCAAACAAAACAAGCTGATCCTCTTTTGGCAACTCACGCAGCAAGAGTGGAATACTTTCGAGAGTGGATTGGGGAGCAAAATCGCCACCTGAAACGTCGAGACCAATTCGCATTTTGGTTTAGTTTCGGACAAAAACCTTTGATCAGGCTTTTGCTCCTTCCATCACCAATTGACCTTTGTAATACAGGTCGCCATCAACATAATATGCCCTGTGATAAACATGAATTGCCCCTGTTACAGGACATTTGGCCAAATTAGGAAGTTCAGCCTTATAGTGCGTTCTTCTTTTATCTCTTCTGGTTTTTGATGTTTTACGTTTTGGATGTGCCATTGTAATTTTTTTAGATATTAAACCTCTTAAATATTTGCTATTTCAATTTATTTTTAAGCTCTTCGAGTGCCTGCCACCTTGGGTCAGTTTCTTCTGTTACCGTCAATTGTTCAAGTTTGGCCAGCATATCTGGATTGCAGCCCGATGTGCCATCTTTATTGTCAGAATGAACCCTGCGAAGCGGAAGCGACAGTAAAATATACTCATAAAAAAGATGATTCAAATCAAGCTGATGCTGATCAGTTGGAATAACTAAAACCTCATCATCTTCTTCATGAAAGGATTCACCGTATTTAACATAAAGACTATAATCTGCCTCAATCTTATGCATAAAGTTTTCGTTGCACCGATCGCAAGGCACTTCAACTTCACCTTTTAAATCAAAATCCAGGGTTAGCATATTATCCTGTTTATCCAATTCGAGGTGGATAACTACACTTCCTTTTTGGATTTCGGAATAGTCAAGCGCATTGAAAACCGCATCATTCACCACAAAATCATAGCTATGTGTTTTGGCTGAAAGCCCTGCAATTGGAACGATAAACTCCTGATATGGTTTCACTGTTTAAGCACTTAAAAATCGGGCGGCAAAGATATACATTAATCTTATGTTCTACAAATAATTATTAAGGCTTTTACAGTCGGATTTAAAGTAGAATACACAAAACTAGTTCTTAAGAAAACTCAAATGCAAGCCGAAAAAAAATATTTGTTATTTTTTTAACACATCAAAGGATTTTATAAATTCGCAGACTAAAACCATGTTAAAAACCGGACAGTAATACATAATCCAACAAAGCTGCCCGGGATCAGGATTAATAACTTAACACATTTACTACTATGATGTTACTCAATAAAATGATTGCCGGGATGCTTCCATTCATGCCCAAAAACTTTGTTTGGTTGTTTTCGAAACGTTACATTGCCGGAAAAAAAATTGAAGATGCGATTGCAGCCAGCAGGCAACTAAACGAAGAGGGGATAATGGTTACCATTGATTTACTCGGAGAATTTATCACCCGCCTCGATCAGGCAGAAGCAAATAAAAATGAGTACCTGAATATCATTGAAACAATTCAGGCAGCTAATATCAATGGTAATTATTCATTAAAACCCACTATGTTCGGTTTGTTGCTTGATAAAGAACTGGCTTATAACTACATCCGTGAAATTGTTGCCAAAGCTGCTTCATTTAACAATTTTGTTAGAGTGGATATGGAAGATTCGCAATGTGTGGATCTGGAAATTGAACTCTTCCGCAGACTAAAAGCAGAATTTCCGAAAAATGTAGGGCTAGTGCTTCAGGCTTACCTGAAACGTACAAAAGACGACATTAAAAACATGCTGGATTTGCAGCAGGAAGGCATTCCGGTAAATTATCGCCTGTGCAAAGGTATTTATGTAGAATCAGCAGAAATTGCTTACAAAAAGTATGAAGTAATAAATGAACATTTTCTGGAAGATCTTGAATACATGTTCCAAAATGGTATTTACGCTGCCATTGCCACACACGACAAACCACTGGTTGAAGGCGCTTACAAACTAATTGAAAAGTATAAAGTGCCCAAACATATGTATGAATTCCAAATGCTTTACGGCGTAACACCTCAATTGCGCAAATCCATTGTTGACGATGGCCACCGCATGCGTATCTACGTTCCCTATGGCGAACAATGGTTTGCCTATTCCACACGCCGAGTCAAAGAAAACCCGGGTATGGCCATGGATATCATCAAAGCACTTTTTGTGAGGGGTTGATCATCATACGGTATATTTCATCAAAAAAATATCGTCAGTGTGCTAATTTCTGACGGTATTTTTTTTAAAAATCTCACAAATCCCGACCTTTACTATTTAGAATCCTTCTGAATTAGTGCAATTTAACATGTTTTTATCGGGGTTTTTGTATTTTTCGCATTCAAAAATTATTTGCTCCTGATTATCAGGGCATCTGAAATGTAAAACCAATCCAAATATGAAACTCCTCATCACAGGCCTATGCGCCTTTTTGTTATCGCTAAGTGTTTATTCCAGTGATAGCCTGCCTCAGAAAGAAAACAGACAGTTCAGGAAAATGGCTCCTACAACACTGCTTCAAACTGACAGTATTTTAGCTCACCCACTGCTTAAGGGTTTTTCAGCTTTAAATTTAAAAAGCATAAAAAGCAGTTATCATTACAATAGTTATGTAACCGACAGTTTGATAATGGCTGATTCAGTTAATGTAAATTTCTGGAATAAAATACTTTACGGCACTAAAAGCCTTTTTGTTTTGGCCAAATCAGACTCCAGCTATGTCATGGCTCTTTTTTCTCCAATAGCCTCAGCAATTATCCTTTTAATCATGATTCCGTTGTTATTCAGCCTGTTTTTTGTTAGGCTGAAATTGGCAGCACCCGCTTTGCCAGAGAATTTCAAAGATCAACATGACGATCAAAACCAAGTGGAAGAAGATGAATCTGAATCTCAAAACCCAAAAACAACAGCATCATGAGTGAATTTCTTTACGAAAAACGTGTTGACAGCGACAAGCAGCTGGAACAGGAATTACGATCACTTATAAACAATTGGGCCGCAAAAACACCACATCATCCATATAAGAATCTCGGATCAGAAATAAAAATAGAAGCTATTTGGTACAAGCCGGCTTATCCAATCCACATCCAAAGCCAGTTCGAAGAGCGAAGCAAAGGACAAGACCATGAGCCATTCCGAAACCAGGAAATTCCTGAACAACGTTTCTACAACACAAGTGATTTCAATGCCTGGGACATAGAATTACCAGATCTTTCGGGTTTTAAAAATGAATCTAAGAAATTTTATGTTGAAGGGTCTCAACATGTTGAAAATTGCCATACATGCACTGCCCGGGGATGGATCACCTGTTTGCAATGCCATGGCGAAACAACGGTTACCTGCCCGCGCTGCAGTGGAAGAGGAAAAGTAAATTGTAGTAGCTGTGGTGGCACAGGAAAAAAAAATTGCGGAACTTGCGGCGGCTCGGGATATACAAGTCGTCAGGTACAACGTTCGAGACAAGTTTGGGTGCCAGGCACTTCTTCTTCAGGTGGATATTACAAAACAGAGTATTATACCGAAACTGTAAGAGACAGATGCAGCAACTGCGGGGGCACCGGCAAAAAAACCTGTTCAACGTGCAGTGGAACAGGAAAAGTAAGCTGCGGTACTTGTTTGGGTAATGGATACATCACCTGTCCAAGGTGCGGAGGCACAGGCAGAAACACCTGCCCTACCTGCGAAGGCGAAACCCAGCTGATGCATTATCTTTATGTGCAGCGCGATTTGAGCACCATGGATAAACAAAGTTGCATCATTCATTCAGAGGTCTTTGACAGATTTCCGCAATACCTGGATGAGTATCAAAACTATAGTTCCAAGAGTATTTATAAACGGAAAGACCAACATTTAAGTGAGGATATCATTTCAGAGGAAACCCATCTCAATACATTTATTAACGACTTCCTGGCCAAACATCACGAGGCAGAAAAACCAGATCATATACTTCAATACGAGCAAATAGAAGTATCGCGCATCGAAACCTGGGAGCTCTATTACAGCTTTAAGGGTAAGTCATATGCCATGGTCTTTATTGGAGATGAAAAAGAACTCATTCCCGGAGAAAGCCCAATTTCTGATGTTGCTTTTGAACTTTGGCATGATGGTGTGCAGGCTGCAAAGGTAATGCGCAACGCCACCGCATTGAGCAAACT
>JACCQN010000069.1 GCA_015709215.1 Bacteroidales bacterium | reverse complement strand
AAACTGAAAAAAGCGAAAGACATCAACACTTATGAGGTTGAAGAGCAGATAAATGAAGCCGTTGAAAAAGTTATACAAAAAGTAAATCAGGGATACCGTAGCGGAAGTATGCTCGGATTATTACTCCTCCTGTTTCCGGGAATTTTTATATTTTACAATTATTACAGCCAGATTAATTATGTTTTGCCTTTTGTTTCCTTTGTAAATAATCCTGATCATTTTTTATTTGATTTTCACACCTGGTCACAAACGCTTATGAGTTTACTATTGGTTTTTGGAGCCAGATCAACCAGTAACAATATTTTGACCAGACTGGAAAACAAAATTCCCTCCGTAATATTAAGGTTTACAATAGCCTTCATATTTACAGTATTTTTGGGGTTTATTTACACTGGTATATGGGCCGGACTTAATGTAATTGGAATTACTCTGATCATTACATTTATCGTTTGGCTGGCTTATTGGGTAATCAAAATAATCCTGATC
This sequence comes from Bacteroidales bacterium, assembly GCA_015709215.1. GTDB lineage: Bacteria > Bacteroidota > Bacteroidia > Bacteroidales > F082 > UBA5536. Next base: position 11,416 of record JACCQN010000069.1, on the reverse strand, counting down.
ATTCTTGGCCTGGCTATTGGTTTGATAATCTGGCTCGCAAAGATCATCTGGGGAATATTAAGTTGGATTTACGGACTATTTTTCTAAACAAATCCATTAGTTACTCAGCAATTACAAGATAATAATTTTTCTTGCCCTTTTGAACGAGAATGTAACGATCGTTTAACAGGTCAGAGCTTGTAATTTGATAAGCATCATTCACTTTTTGTTTATTGATAGATAGGCCATTATCTTTAAGCATGCGGCGCGCTTCTCCTTTTGAAGGGAAAATTTCTGTTTTAGTGGCTAAAAAATCCACAATATCAAGACCTTCGTTAAGTTTTGATTTCGGGATTGAGACGGTTGGAACGCCATCAAAAACACTGAGCAAAGTTTGCTCATCAAGCCTGCGCAATGCTTCAGTTGTTGCTTTGCCAAAAAGTATTTGAGAAGCTTCTTCAACCCCTTTCAAAGCCTCCTCAGAATGCACTCTGATTGTAATTTCGCGTGCCAATGCCTTTTGAAGTAAGCGTAAATGCGGTGCCTTGTTATGATCCTCAATTAAATTTTCGATCTCATCCTTATTCATCAAGGTGAAAATTTTCACGTATTTGGCTGCATCTTCATCAGAACAATTGAGCCAAAACTGATAAAAGGCATACGGGGTGGTTTTTTTCGGATCGAGCCAGATATTTCCTGATTCTGTTTTTCCAAACTTTCCGCCATCTGCTTTGGTAATAAGCGGACAGGTAAGCGCAAACGCCTGGTTTTCAACACCCATTTTTCTGCGAATCAACTCTATTCCGGTCGTAATATTACCCCATTGGTCAGAGCCTCCCATTTGCAGCTTACACTGCTTATTTTGGAAAAGGTACAAAAAGTCATAGCCTTGCACTAGCTGATAAGTGAACTCAGTAAACGACATCCCGCTGGCACTTTCGGCCGACAGGCGTTTTTTCACAGAATCCTTCGACATCATATAGTTTACAGTGATATGCTTTCCCACATCGCGTATGAATTCCAGAAAGCTGAAGCCTTTCATCCAATCGTAATTGTTAACGAGTTCGGCTTTGTTGGGTGCTTCAGTTTCAAAATCCAGAAACTTGGCCAACTGCTGTTTCAGGCATTCCTGATTGTGTCTTAAAGTGGCTTCATCCAACAGGTTACGCTCCTGCGACTTGCCGGAAGGATCACCTATCATGCCAGTGGCTCCACCAATTAAGGCAAGCGGTTTGTGGCCAGCCAACTGCAAATGTTTAAGCATCATTATTCCAACCAAATGCCCGATATGCAAGGAATCGGCTGTTGGATCAATGCCAACATAGGCGGTTGTCATTTCTTTTGTTAATTGTTCTTCAGTTCCGGGAGTCATGTCATGAATCATTCCCCTCCAACGCAAAGCTTCAACAAAATTATCAGGCATAATATCAGGATTAAAATTCGGCCGTAAAGATACATTTTTCATTCCTGCCGGCTAAATCGATCAATTTAAAGCTATTGTTTTTCGCTTGAACTGCTCTGATAAAACAATCTCTTGCTTACCTTTGCGAGATGAATCTTGTAACAGGAGCCACAGGCTTAGTCGGTTCGCATTTGGTTAGCAGATTACTTAAGGATCAGGAGGCTGTGAAGGCTTTACGCAGGCCCGAGTCGGACATGCGTTTGCTAAAAAGGGTTATTGCCCGTGAACATCAGCATCCGGAAGAAATATTTAACCGGATTGAATGGGTTAACGGAGACCTGTTAAATTATTACAGCCTTGAAAACGCCCTTGCAAAGGTGCATACTGTGTATCACTGTGCTGCAATCGTTTCGTTCGAAGGATCAGACAAACATAAACTACTCGAAAACAACATACTTGGAACAAAAAATATAGTAGATGCTGCATTAAGCGTTGGGCTTTCTGCTTTTTGTCATGTAAGTTCAATTGCAGCACTGGGACGTGCCAGTGAAGGTATTCCGGTAACTGAGCAAAGTTTTTGGAAGAACTCCGATCGAAATACTATTTATGCTCAATCAAAACACGGAGCAGAGAAAGAAGTTTGGCGCGGAATTGCCGAGGGATTAAATGCCGTAATCGTAAATCCATCTATTATTTTGGGTGCAGGAAATTGGGAAAATGGTAGTGCAGCGCTCATTCATACAGTTGCAAACGGCTTAAAGTTTTACACCAGAGGCATCAATGGATTTGTTGATGTGAAAGATGTTGTGGAGGTTATGATCCTTCTTGTTCATAAAAAGTATTTTGGCGAACGCTTTATTGTTTCTGGCAGTGATGTGAGTTATCAGCAATTATTTGAATGGATTGCCGCAGGGCTTGGTGTGAAAGGCCCAACACATTATGCTAATCCTGCAATGAGTGCCTTGGCCTGGCAATTTTTTGCTTTACGAAAATTTTTTACCGGAAAACGGGCACTAATCTCGCGTGAAACAGCAAAAACAGCCCATGCCAAACATTTTTATCCTGCTGATAAACTAATTAATACGACAGGTTTCCGGTTCAAACCGCTACAACAATGTATCAATGAGATTACTGCTGTCTATCGTGAAGAAATGATGACAAAACAATCATGATCCAGCTGATATCGTTAGTTTTGTTGTAAAAATGTTTATTTCAGTCTTTGTGAATTTGAAGTTGAGCGAACAGAAAAAACAGGTTTTCAAAACTTCAAAAATTATTTAAACAGATTCTAAACTACATGTTTTTCGAAAGCAAGCTGGTATAAATTTTAATTTTACGGCCGCAAACGTTTGAAAAAATAAGAATTATGAAGAAAAATGTAATACTATATTGGGCTCCTGGTGGAAACGTGGAAAAAGCAGCCAAAAATATCCATGATCTTTTGAAGGATTATGATTTTGAAATGATAGACTTAGTCAGCTACGACATCAATCAAATAAATAATACCCAGCGATTTATATTAGGAATTGCTACTATTGGTGCAGAAATTTGGCGTGATGCTAAAGGTGACAATTATTGGAACGACTTTTTTGTGAAAACCGAAAACATGTCTTTTAAAGACAAGCAATTTGCATTTTTTGGCCTTGGTGATCAGGTGCTCTATCCCGACCATTTTGTTGACGCCCTGGGATATCTCAAGGAAGAAGTTGAAAAACGGAATGGCACTATTGTTGGCCGATGGCCTGTTGAAGGTTACACCTTTACCGATTCGGAAGGAGCAGCTGATGGCAAGTTTTTTGGTTTGGCACTTGATGAAGACCAACAAGACTCCTTAACCCCCGAGCGCATTCAAAAATGGGTAGCCCAATTAAAAAAGGAAATGCAACTCTAAAGTCGCGCTAAGGCTCACTACACTTAAATCCGAATTACAGCTATTTATTTACAGCTACACTAAAAATCGGAGCATCGCTCTGATATTTTACCATCCAAGTAGTGCCAGCATTCGTGGTTTGAAGAATTTTTCCTGCTTGTGGCCAACCAGCCGAAGCACCGGTAGCTATCGCAACATGCTCATTGGCATGGTCAATTCCCATTAAAAACATATTGCCCTGACCTGCTGATCCCTGATCAGTCCAGCTAATACCTTGATTAGTTGTTAGCATCACATGATCCAGATCTAAAGCAGCCCACCAATTGTTTTCACTAATCATGCTAAGGCCATTGATATCCGGAGGCAGGCCACCCCCGCCCGAAATACTCAAAGAATCATTAATCCAGGTTTCACCAGCATCGCTTGAATAGGAATAGTGACCTTGCTCACCATAAACAACAATATGATCATTTCCAAAGTGTTTAACTCCGATCCATTCATGACGTCCATAATTATCGGCCAAAACAATTTCGCCCCAGCTTTTTCCGCCATCACGACTAACAGCAATAGCCCCATCAATATCACTACCTGTTCCAGTGATTTTACCACCAACAGCCACAATCAGATCATTATTCACAGCTGTAATTCCCTGCACCAACCCGCCGTTGAAAAATGGAAGCACCTGCTGAATCCAATTGATCCCGTTGTTACTGCTATGCATAACAAAACCTCCTGAACCACTAACCCAAATTGTTGCATCAGGTGCTGAAGTAACCGCAGCAAAATCAGGTTTATCATCTGCAAAACTCACTTTAACCTTTTCCCATTTTTGTCCATTATCAGCTGTTTTTATAAGTGTAGCATCACTCCCCGCGGCCCAAACAAGGCCATTCGGATCGATAAAAACCGAACTTAATTCCTTGTCTTTTATCGCTTCCATTGTGTCGCCCTGTCTTATCCAGTTTTCACCCTGATCCGAAGAGAAAAGTACGAGTGCATAGGCAGTGCTATCTGCAGCGCCAACAGCCCATGCCAGCTTATTTTTTTGATTAGGTTGGTCATCATTTTTGCTGCACGAAGACGAAAAAAAGATCAAAAGGCTAATTAAGGCCCAAACTAAGCATGTTTTGTTCATTTTGTTTTGTTCAGGTTTCATTTCAAAGCACTATTTCACAAGCGCCTCTGAAGATCATGTTATTCCACAATTAAATTTCTGTAATGATCATACCGATCAATAATCTGTTCAACAAATGCAAAGGTTTCTTCTCCTCTTGCATAGCCATAATAGACAACAGAATCATGATAAAATGCAGGCTTTGATTTGTTTCGCATAAAGAAATCTGTTTGGCCTGTCCAGACATCAGGGTTTTTATTGTATTTCTCAGCTAAGCGCCTGGCATCCAACACATGTCCAACACCAGAATTATAGGCTGCAAGAACAAACTTAATACGCTCTGCAGAATCAGTTACTGATGCCGGAATTTGCCGGTCGAGGTACTGAATAAATTTACCACCTACTTTAATTTGTTCTTCGGGGCTGGCAGTTGAATCAATCCCAAATTGTTGCATCACAACAGGCATTAATTGCATTAAACCATAAGCCCCAGCCCAGCTCACAACATCGGGTTTAAATTCGGATTCCTGATAAATAAGGGAAGCCAATAATCGCCAGTCCCAACCAATAATTGCCGCCACTTCCTTGATCGTTTCATCATAAACTGATAATCGCCCTTCATTAAATGAGGTGTATTCACTTTTAGCCAAATAGCGTACCCTGTTGCTTTGAAAATATTTATTGTAAATTACTCTGGCTTCAAGTGTGTTATTAAACTGATCAAGCCACAGGTTGATTTCATTTAATAACTGCTTTTCCGGCGTTTTCTTAACGGCCCAGGCAAGCTTTTGCGTGAAACTTAGCGGCATTTTCACATCAATTCCCGGATAAACACGCTCATTAATCAGAGCAATGTGTTCATCTGCAACAGTATATTCTATTTCACCACGTGCTACTGCTCCAATAAGCTCTTCCACTTCCCTTTTGTCCTCAATTATATAAATGGTATCAGCAATTTCATCCATCAAAGTCTCCAGTCGTTTCTTGAAAATACTCCCGGCCTCAACATGAATAGTTTTACCGGCCAGCTCAAGACTGGATCGCAGCAAATTACTTTCGATCTGATCGCGGGTTGCCATTTGCTGCCAGCCTTCAGGCATTTTCTGCACTAAAACCTGCCTTGTAATAATGATTGGATCCGTAAAATCAAAAAGAGTTCTTCGCTTTCCTGTTACAGTAAGTCCCATTGCAATCAGGTCAACATCTCCATCTTGCAATAACTTAAATCCTTTTTCTAAATTTTCCTCTATCCTCAATTCAAGCCTTATGCCAAGATGATCAGTAAATCTGCGAAGCAATTCGTACTGATATCCCATTGGCTCACCGCGATAAATATAATAATTAACAGAATTATAGTCGGTTAAAGCAACCAGCTTGCCTCGTTTTACAATCCTGTTGAGCACATCTTCGGCAACAGGTTCAATTTGCTTTTTAGCTCCTTTTTTAGGCTGATTTTCATCGCAGCCAGTCAAAAAGATAAGACCCAATGCAACAATAAAACAGACCACAAATAATCTAAACTTCAACATTATTTTTGTAAAATGTTGGTTAAAAGTACAATTTATTTAGAAAAAGAGAACTTTGAAGCTGCATCTATTCCAAATTGTGTAAGTAAACGTTTTTGAAAATTTGAAGCGAGAACGCTAAAATCACAAAAAAATTCTTTTCTATTGACTTGTAATCCGGTTTAATTTAGCTTTGTAAATTATTATCGAACTAATTCAACCAAAAATCAAAATTTATGAAACAACTGAACCTATTACTTTTCATAAGCGTTTTCGGGCTATTCAGTGTTCAAATCTTTGCGCAAGAACTGCAAGAAGAAAGCACTTACGCATATTCTGAAGACGAAATCCAGCAAGGTTTTGGACTTGGACTGGGTGCTAAGCTGAGCACTTTTGGCCCTGGGGCTGAGATCATTGCTGCAATAAATCCCACTTTTCAGCTTCGTCTTGGCGGAACTTATTTCAACTATACATACACCCATGAAGATGAAAACATTGACGTAAATGGCAGTGCAGATGCCAATCTGAGCAGCGTTTCCCTGCTTTTAAATTTTCACCTCGCCAGGGTGTTTTTTTTAAGTGGTGGAATTATTTATAATATGAACGAAATTGCATTAAACGGTTACCCAAACAAATCTATTACTATTGGTGACATGGAAGTTCAGCCAGAACAAATTGGCTCTTTGGACTTCAAAGTCAAACCAGGCTCATCTCTTACCCCTTATATTGGTATTGGTCTTGGCCGGTCACTCTCAAAAAACAAAGTTGTATCTTTTGCTGTTGAAGCTGGTGCAGCATTTCATGGCAAACCAAAAGTTGAACTCAATGCAACCGGAATGCTAGAACCCACTGGTTCAGAAGAACAACGGCAAATACTGGAAGATAATTTATCTTCTTTTAGCATATATCCGATGTTGAATTTTCAGCTCTCTTTTCGCTTTTTATAAAAACGTAAAAATCTTTACAAAATGAAAACACATAGCATATTAAGCTATTCGGCCATAATACTTTTATTAGCCGGATTAATGATTAACAGCTCCTGCAATAAACTAAAAGATGCTGCTGACGGCGCAAAACTTATCATAGACTACAACCTGATTGAAACAACCATTGATGTTCAGTTTTACGATGCTGCTACAGGTGAATTAATCGGACGTAATGGTGACGTGTCTGTTAATGCTCTAATTACAGGACGCGACAGTGATGGCGTAATGGACATTACCGGTTTACAACATCCAAGCATGCAATACGCCTCGCAAAGAGGGATGTTGGGTCTTGCATTAATGCCAAATCCAAGCTTTACACCTTCCTTAAACAAGCCTGTCTCGTTTAATGTAGTCGGAAACGTACCTGGTTACCTGGCCACCAGTCAAAAAGTAACGCTGGTTGCTCCAGGCAGAACTCAAATCAGGGTTAATATGGTACGCCTTGATAATCCACCCGAAGGTGTTACCGTTTTACGCGAAACCGGCATTAGCTCAGCCATTGCCGGCCGTGTCGAAAATCCTGCCACTGTGCAAACTCCGGGAGGACGCGCACGTGTTGAGCTGCCTGCAGGAATTATTTTGCGCGATGCCGGTGGTGAACCTTTGAGCGGTAGTCTTGATATAACCATAGTGCATTTTGATAATACAGTTGAAGAAGCACTGGCCTCTTTCCCCGGAGGGCTCATGCCAACTGTAACCCGCTCTGATGGCAGCACCGAAGATGGTATGTTTTATAGTGCAGGCTTTGTGGCTATCGAACTTACTGACGCTTCAGGCCGACATGCTGCTACTTTCGAGGATGGTACAATTTCCCTTGAAGCCATCATCAACCCGCAAACTTTTAACCCTGAGACAAACGGATATGTAGCTGCAGGAGATCCCATTCCCTTGTGGAGCTATAACGAAAACACAGGAGAATGGACAGAAGAAGGCATTGCAAGCATCGTACAAAATGGAGGAGAACTTTCATCAACAGTAGAACTTACACACCTGTCCTATTATAACTTCGATTGGTTTTATGGAGAATATTGTTATGAGGGCGTTCCATTTGTTTTCAATGCTACGAATCCAACCTGTGATTGTTATGTGATGCAGGGAGCCATGTACCGCCAAATTGACAATTCTTTTATGACTTATGTTTATATGTGGGTGTGCGGCGACGAACCGGTTTATACTTCTTATGCTCCAGGTGGAACTCCTGTTAAAATTATCTGGCAGGATGATTACTACAATAACATTTCAATAGCTCCTGAATCGCAACCTACCCTGATCGATGATTTATGCAGCGGAACACCTGTACAGGTAAATGTTATTTCACAGCCCTCCAGTGGAATTACCATTGAGGTGGAAGTATACTGTGCCAACGAACCTAATGTAATCATTCGTCCTTCTTTCGGGGCATGGTACAGAGAAGTTGATAACTGGAACTGGCGCTGGGCAGAAATGCTTAATGGCTATGCCGACATTTGCGATGTTGAAGTTGGTCAAACTTATGTTGTAGGGATTTATTATGACAACGATTGGTATGAAACTGAAGTAACTGTTTCACAAGAATCATACTCCTACGTAGGTTTTGAACTTCCTGCAGATGTTTGCAGCGAAGTGTTTGGATATTAGTTTTTTACGTTACTTTATAAGAGACATTGAAGCTGCTTCGGCGGCTTCTTTGTTTTTTCAGCTAAACTAAAAACCTTCAAGGTTTTCGAAAACCTTGAAGGTTTAGTAGTTTATTTAGGGTTGCTGATCTATTATGCCGCTGCCCAAACAATAAGGTTTTTCGAACTGATACATCACGGCAAACTGCCCGGGAGCCACACCAGAAATCGGTTCATCGGCCTGGATATACCACCTGCCATCTTCTTGCTGAATTGTTCCAAAATTAAATTCGGGCTGATGCCGGATTTTAAACCGCAGCCTGTCACCTTCATTTAATACAAAATCAGGATGCAGCAATTGTACATCTGCCATATGAACCTTATCCTGATACTGACTTTCAGGATCATAACCATTGGAAACATAAACAATATTCTGATCTACGTCCTTTTTCACTACAAACCACGGGCCTCCGCTCAAACCAAGGCCACGTCGCTGACCAATCGTATGAAACCAAAAACCATTGTGCTTTCCAAGCTTTTTACCTGATTCAAGTTCTATGATATCACCAGATTTCTCACCCGCATAACGTTTGATGAAGTCGTTATAATTGATCTTACCTAAGAAGCAAATTCCCTGACTGTCGGGTCGATGTGCACTTGGCAATTTCATGGCTTCTGCAATTTGGCGCACTTCCGGCTTTTGCAAATCCCCTACCGGAAACATCAGCTTACTGAGTTGTGGATAGGTGATACGTCCCAAAAAATAAGTCTGATCTTTTATAGTATCGGCAGCCGTTCCCAGATAAAAACCACTTTCTTTTTCTATCACACGGGCATAATGGCCGGTACTGATTTTATCGAACTGATGCCCAAATTGCTGTTCAAAAGCACCAAATTTAATAAGACGGTTGCACATCACATCAGGATTAGGAGTCAGGCCCTTTTTTACCGTTTCGATCGTATAAGCAACCACGGTTTCCCAATAAGTCTGCTGGAGATCAACAATCTCCATTTTACAACCATACTTTTTAGCGATATAGGTCGTTATTTCAATATCCTCTTCCGAAGGGCAATCCACAAAAGAAGGATCATCTTCCATACCGATCTTAATGTAGAAAATTACCGGATCATAGCCTTTTTCCTTCAGCAAAGGAATGGTAACCGAACTGTCAACTCCGCCAGAAACTAAAGCAGCTATTTGCATAAAGAAATATTTTCGGTGCAAAGTTCGCACTTTTTAACCAATCCATTGAATTAAACGTATGTGGACAATCCAAAAATCAAGAGAAATGTCTAATTTTGAAGCATGAAACAAAAATGGTTTTCACCAAAAAATTAAACCAAAATCTTATGTACGGTAAATTAAAAGAACACCTCCAAAAGGAGCTGAACGACATCCGGGAAGCCGGCTTATTCAAAAGCGAACGAATCATTGCAAGTCCGCAAAAAGCAGAAATAACTTTAAATACAGGGCAGAAAGTTTTAAACTTTTGCGCCAACAATTACCTTGGACTTTCGGATCATCCAGAGCTGAAAGCTGCTGCCCATGAAGCACTCGATAGCCATGGCTTTGGCATGTCGTCTGTTCGTTTCATTTGTGGAACGCAGGATTTACACAAAACCCTCGAAGAAAAAATTGCACACTTCTTTGGCACACAAGACACCATACTGTATGCAGCAGCCTTTGATGCCAATGGAGGTGTTTTCGAGCCGCTTTTTTCGGAGGAAGATGCAATCATTTCAGATGCCCTTAATCATGCTTCTATCATTGACGGTGTAAGACTTTGCAAAGCCAAACGCTACCGTTATGCCAATGCTGATATGGAAGACCTGGAAAAACAGCTTCAGCTGGCTCAGGAACAGCGCTTCAGGATTATTGTAACTGATGGCGTTTTCTCAATGGATGGCAATGTAGCACCGATGGACAAAATCAATGAGCTGGCCAAAAAATACGATGCACTTGTTATGGTTGACGAATGCCATTCGGCTGGTGTGGTGGGTGAAACCGGAAGAGGCGTTACTGAGCTTTTCAAGATCCGCGGCGAAGTAGATATCATCACCGGAACACTGGGTAAGGCTTTTGGCGGCGCTATTGGTGGCTTTACCACCGGACGAAAAGAGATTATTGATTTATTGCGCCAACGTTCAAGGCCTTATCTCTTCTCCAACTCGCTGCCTCCTGTTGTGGTTAATGCAGGTATCAGAATGTTCGACATGATGGATCAAACCAACGAATTGCAGGATAAACTGCATGCCAACACCGCCTATTTCATGGAAAAAATGACGGCTGCCGGCTTCGACATCAAACCCACTAAGTCTGCTATTTGTGCTGTAATGTTGTATGATGCACCGCTTTCACAAAAAATGGCTGCCAAATTACTCGAAGAAGGCATTTATGTAATTGGCTTCTACTTCCCGGTAGTTCCAAAAGGACAAGCCAGGATACGCGTGCAACTCTCTGCAGCACACGAAACCGAACACCTCGACAAAGCAATTGCCGCCTTTATCAAAGTAGGCAAAGAGCTGAATGTAATCTGATTCGAAAACTTATTTCAAAGCCTTGAAACCGTTCTGAATAAGAGCGGTTTTTTTGTTGCTCCCGCCTTTTATTTGCATAACCCCAAGCCGCTGAGCACAACCTGCCTGAATCCAGACAAATCTATCTGATGCCCGGAAAGAACATGAACGAAAAAGATTCGAACTTCTTTTAACTTAAACTTTTACCTGGACCCAATGGCTGTGCATCGGGACATGTTCCAAGTTCCCAAAAATCAAGTGCCAGCGATTGAAGAAGTGTGAGTATTGAGCAAGCGTATTGAGCAAGCGTATTGAGGATAGTGTTAATTTAAAAATGAATTTGCTGCTTAAGTCAAAACGAGCACCCGCTAAGCAGGGCTAACCACCAACAGACAACAGCCTAATAAAAGAAGTGTGAGTGTGAGCAAGAGTATTGAGGACTTTTCGT
>JACCQN010000068.1 GCA_015709215.1 Bacteroidales bacterium | reverse complement strand
GGGTTAAGACTTTTGGTTTCCAATACAGCGAAATAATCAGGAACTTAGCAAATGTGTTTTTCAGTGGTGGAGATGTGATTGAGGATATCGGAACACATTTAGGGGAGCATTTAAGAATGATTCCGTCTAATAACGTGCCCAGCCCTGACACCATCCTTCGGGCTATTAAAGAACTGAGTACTTGCAACACGCCGTTTGAGTCTTCGGGCGGGTTGCAATACAACTTTAACATCAACATAAAGCTAAACAGGTTAAACCTCAAATCATTGTTACTCACAGATCAACTACAGGCTGGCCAGAGTTATGATTTTGATTACGACAATCAAGTGATCAGCACAAATAAATATGACGCCAAAAGAACCTATAAAAAGAATAAAGGATATGTCCCTGGTATTGCAACCATTGGCGACAAAATTGTTTATGTTGAAAACCGAGATGGAAACGCGAATGTGAAATTTGAACAAGCAGGAACATTGACAAGGGCTTACAATTTGCTCAAGAGCGAGGGCATAACAGTTAACCGCTCCAGAATGGATGCCGGTTCCTATTCAAAAGACATCATAGATGTGGTGGCTCGCAATAGCAAAACATTCTATATCAGGGCAAACAAGAGCGCCAACATGTTTGAACAACTCTCTGATATTTCCACTTGGGAGAATGTTGAGATAAATTACCAAAATTACGAAGTGGCATCAACCCATTTTAAACAGTTCTATGAAGACCGAAATTACCGTTTGGTAATCATGCGGGAGAAAAATGACAACAACCAGATTGATATGTTCACCCAAGACGCCTATGCCTATAGGGCAATTCTAACCAATGACTTGGAAAGTACTGAGAAAGAAGTAATTGAATATTACAACAATAGGGGTGCGAGCGAAAAGATCTTCGATGTGATGAACAATGACTTTGGCTGGAAGCATCTGCCATTTTCGTTTTTGAACGAAAACAATGCGTTTATGATCATTACTTCCATCATCAAAAACTTTTATAACTTTTACGTGGCGAAGGTTTCCTGCAAGTTTGAAAAGATTAACCCAACTACACGACTCAAACGGTTTGTATTCCTGTTTACCACAGTAGCTGGAAAATGGGTGTATCAGGCAAGGCAATGGGTATTAAAACTACATACAGACCAACCCTATGACGAATTATTGACCTGATAGGAGCTGTTTAAACTTGGCTTCATGGGAGAAGTCTGCCCAAATAATAATTTTCAAAACATATATATAGCTGATTAATAATGCATTATAAATTTTTGCGTAAAACAAAAAAGTTATTCGCATCAACTTCGCATAACATACATCAAGCTCCTGCGCATGAGCTGTAATTACAGCCAAAATTCAAGCAATTTTTTGATCAAAACGTGAAAAATTGTCCGGAAGAAATCATCTTGGCTTCACAATTTTCCCTTACAGCTTATTTTATAGGTTGCTTGCGGATTTAAGGTAATACTAAAGCCGGCTGTTGCATAATGGCCGGTTTTTATTTTTCAACAACTCAGCAAGATTTTTTTACAAAAACTAATGAGCTATTAGTAATTACAACAGAATCCGCTATCTTGCACCAAAAAAACCAAAATACATGGCCCGAAAAGTTATTAAAGGATTTTTGGTCTTGTTGCTGCTTTTTGCATTCAACGCTGAATTAACAGCACAATCATTAAAAGAACAACTAGAAAAATTAGGTTTTGAAAAAATTTACACCCTGCAAATTCGAAACAAGCGCTATGCTGAAGCCTTTGTTTTCTTTTTAAAACAGCCTGTTGATCCTAAAAACCCAAAAAAAGGCAGCTTCCTGCAAAGGATTATTTTGCGCCATTCCAATTTCAATAAGCCAATGGTGTTGGTTACTGAAGGTTACAATGCTGATTATGCTTTGTACCCATTCTATGAAGAAGAAATAGCGAAAAATCTGGATGCAAATTTATTGGTGGTTGAACACAGGTTTTTTAGCGAAAGTATGCCTGAAAACCAGGATTGGAAAGCATTAACGCTTGAAAATGCCACACATGATTTGCATACCATAACCACTAAACTCAAAAACATTTATCAATCAGCCTGGCTGGCAACCGGCATCAGCAAGGGTGGACAAACGAGCCTTTACTATCGCTACTTCTATCCCGGTGATGTTGCTGCAACTGTTGCCTATGTTGCTCCACTCAATTTTTCAGAAGCCGACCCCAGGGTTCAACATTTTCTGGACACTGTGGGAACGGCTGATTGCAGAAAGAAATTACTGAATTTACAGTTTAAATTATTGAACAACAGGGATCTTTTCCGAAATCAATTCGAAGATTCCACTTCAAAAAGAGGTTTTACTTTTGATCGGACTGGTGGAATTGATCGTGCTTTTGAAATGAATGTACTTGAAACCGGCTTTGCTTACTGGCAATGGTATCCTTACTCCTGCACCAATTTCCCTGATACAACTGTTTCTAATGATGAAATTTTTACTGCCTGGATAGCAGCTACCGGATATGATTTTTTTGCAGATCAAAGTCTCGAAAGCATGCAGGCATTTTTTTATCAGGCCCTCACCGAAATGGGATTTTACACCTATGACACCAAACCTTTTGGAAATCTCATTCATTATCAGAAGGTTCCCGATTTCAAACACGGACTTCCCGTAAATACTAAAGCACGGTTTAAAAAGGGACTAAACAAAAAAGTCAATCGTTTTCTTCAAAAATCCGGCAATCAGATTATTTATGTCTATGGTGGCTATGATGCCTGGTCGTCCACAGCTGTAATGCCTTCCAAAAAAACTAATGCATTTAAAATTATTAAACCGGAGGGTTCGCATGCCACCAGAATCCGGCATTTTGATGAGGAAACGCAAAAGCAAGTTTATGATACCTTGCGTAATTGGCTCGGCTTAAATGAATCATAAAAACTTTAAAAATGAATCTGAACACACTCGACTGGACCATTGTAGGTGTTTTCTTTGTTTTGTTGATTAGCATCGGGATATGGGCTTCCCGTAATGCAGGTAAAGGATATAATGAATTTTTTCTTTCCGGACGCAATATGCCCTGGTGGCTCCTGGGCGTGAGCATGGTAGCAACTACCTTTTCGTGCGACACGCCCAACCTTGTAACAGATATCGTTAGGCAAAATGGTGTAGCCGGAAACTGGCTTTGGTGGGCATTTTTGTTCACTGGTATGCTAACGGTTTTTGTGTATGCTAAACTCTGGAACAGGTCCAAAGTATTGACCGATCTGGAGTTTTATGAAATTCGGTACAGCGGCAAAATGGCAGCCTTTCTGAGAGGTTTTCGGGCGATCTATTTAGGTGCGTTCTTCAATATTATGGTGATTGCTTCTGTTTCTATTGCTTTAATTAAAATAAGTGGTGTAATGCTGGGATGGTCTGCCAGTCAAACCCTTATTATTGCTGCAGTAATAGTTGTGTTTTATAGCGCTCTCGGCGGCTTAAAAAGTATTTTATACACCGACTTTTTTCAGTTTAGCCTTGCAATGGCAGGAGCAATTGGAGCAGCCATCATTCTTGTAAATAAAGAAACCGGTGATCTGGCTACACTTTTTGCTCATCCGGCGGTTACACCACAACTAAATTTAATTCCAGACATCAACAATACGGATATGTTTGTGTCATTATTAGTAATTCCTTTAGCTGTACAATGGTGGAGTGTATGGTATCCGGGTGCTGAACCAGGCGGCGGCGGTTATATCGCTCAGCGCATGCTATCGGCCAAAGACGAAAAGAATGCTATTGGCGCTACCTTACTTTTTAATTTTTTTCACTATGCACTCAGACCCTGGCCTTGGATTATTGTTGGATTACTTTCATTAATAGTTTTTCCTGATCTGACATCCCTCCAACTGGCCTTCCCAAATATAGACCCACAATATGTTCAACATGATCTGGCCTATCCTGCCATGCTTAAAATGTTGCCTCATGGCTTTCTGGGTCTTGTGGTTGCTTCTCTGATTGCTGCTTTTATGTCCACAACCGCTTCACAGCTCAATTGGGGATCATCCTATATCGTAAATGATTTTTATGTTCGCTTTTTGAAACCGAAAGCTACTCAACGACAACAAGTTATCGCCGGAAGAATTACAACAGCTGCTCTGATGTTTTTTGCAGTATTACTGGCACTGATGCTCCAAAATGCTTTACAGGCTTTTCATATTTTACTTCAGATTGGTGCCGGAACGGGTTTGATTTATATTTTGCGTTGGTTTTGGTGGCGAATAAACGCCTACACCGAACTCACCGGCATGATCGTTTCTTTTGTAGTGGCGCTTGGTTTTTTGGCAGCGGAAAGTTTTTGGGGATACAATCCCGGCGAAACTTTTAAAATTCTGGCTGCAGTAGGTATTACCACAATTAGCTGGTTAGTGGTTACATGGCTCACGCCTCCTGCAGATCAGGAAATTTTACGTTCGTTTTACAAACGTATCCGCCCTGGCGGTCCTGGTTGGAGAAAAATAGTTAAAGACGCTGAATATGAAGGTATAACACTTGATAAATCCAAAGATCTCAAATGGGACGTTCCCACAGGAATTTTAGCCATGATTTGGGGAGTTTTATTTGTTTATAGCACTTTATTTGCAATCGGAGAATTGCTTTACGCTAAATACACAACAGCTATTTTCCTCATTATCATAGGATTATTTTCACTATGGCTGCTAACAAGGACATGGAAAAAACTTCGACTGGAATGAACCAGCCACTCAATGCAGGACATTTAGGTTTGTTTGGTGCCTCGCTGATTTGGGGATTTGCCTTTGTTGCCCAGCGTCAGGGAATGGAGTATATGCAACCCTTAACCTTCAACGGTATCCGGTTTTTATTGGGCACGCTGAGTTTATTGCCTCTGCTATGGTTAAAAAAAGGTGTCTTTAAGCCATTAACAAACATAAAATCAGCTTTTATCATGGGCTTACTTGCCGGCATTCCCTTGTTTTTTGCTGCCTTTTTTCAGCAACTTGGCCTAAAATACACAACAGCAAGCAATGCAGGATTCATCACCAGTCTTTACATCGTTTTTGTTCCATTGCTGAGTATGCGATCCAAAAACCGATCAACGATGCAAACCTGGCTTGGTGTAGTTTTGGCACTTGTTGGATTGTATTTTTTGTCTGTTTTCCCCGGCACTTCAATGCAGGCAGGCGATCTGCTAGTTTTGACAAGCGCTTTATTTTGGGCTTTACACCTGATTATTCTTTCCTACCTAAGCCCTAAATATGATTTCAGGATTCTGGCTATATCGCAATATTTATTTACCGGTGTGATAAGCTTGTTTGCAGGCTTGGCGTTTGGCGAACCATTGAACCCTTCAAATATCAGTAGTGCCTGGATTCCTTTGCTGTATGCAGGTGTGGCATCAGTTGGGATTGGTTACACACTTCAGGTCGTTGGCCAGCGTAAGGTAAGAGCTGATCACGCCGCCCTGATTCTCAGCCTCGAGGCAGCTTTTGCAGCTTTTGGCGGATGGCTGATCCTGAAAGAAACACTCAGCATGGTGGCACTGTTTGGATGCCTGTTGATGTTGTCTGGTGTGGTAATTTCTCAATTAAGATTGAAATTTCTGATAAACAAGTCTTAACGAATTATGTCGAAGCCTTTTCCATAAACTCCCATTACGGTATTAAGAGACACAAAAGCTTCCGGATCTTCTTCTCTCACAATTCTAAACAATTGATGCGATTCCATTTTCTTCACAATCACCATCAGGATATCGTGTTCGGTTTTGGTGTACCAACCTTTTCCCTTTATAAATGTGACTCCCCTGCCGGTTTCATTTCCAATACGATCAGCAATAATATTGGCATTCCGTGAGAAAATAAATACCTGAACCGATTGTTTATTTCCGGTAAGCACCAGATCAATCGTATAACTTGCAACACCCATTACTACGAAGCCATACACCAGTGTTTCAATGCTTTGAAGAATCAAATAAGAACTTGAAATGATAAAAACATCAACAAACAGAATGATTTTACCCGGACTTATATTCCGGTATTTATTCACGATCATGGCAACAATATCCGTTCCTCCCGTGCTTCCCCCCTGAGTGAAGATCAAACCAACACTTGCTCCACCCAAAATGCCACCAACAATTGCCGACAAGAATTTATCCTTCACAAGCGGTTCGGGGAAATATAACTGAAGCATTGAAAAGAAAAATGATAACACCAAAATAGAATAGATCGTTTTTATACCAAAGCCAAAACCCAAAACTCTCAGAGCAATCAAAACAAGCACAGCGTTAACTGCAAGAATGGTAACACCAGTAGAAAGACCTGTGGACCAGTAAATCAGCGTTGCAATACCGCTCACACCACCTCCGAGCAGTTCGTTCGGAATCAGGAAGGCCGTCCAGCCAAAGGCCATCACAAACAATCCAAATGTAATGATCACATAGGATTTAATATGCTGAAATACAGTTTGTTTTTTCGCCATTGTAAGAAATTTTATTGTGCGAAATTAGTTAGATTTTTAAGGCAGCATTATCTGATATCAATTATCCTTTGATAAGTTATTAAGCACAAAAAAGCCGACAATCAAAAATGATCATCAGCTTTTATAAAAACCGTACCCGAGGCCGGGCTCGAACCGGCACGGCCGCAATGGCCAAAGGATTTTAAGTCCTTCGTGTCTACCAATTCCACCACTCGGGCGGGCATCGGTTTGATGTGTATGAACGATTACAAAAAATCCCGATACTATTCGGGATTTAACTCAGAGCGGAAAACGAGACTCGAACTCGCGACCCCGACCTTGGCAAGGTCGTGCTCTACCAACTGAGCTATTTCCGCGTTTGAAATTTGGAGTTGCAAATGTACAGTATTTTTCAAGTATCGCGCAAATTTTTTTTGAAACTTTTTTAAGTAAGTGTGTTTTTCATACCCCTTTCAAATCTTTTAAAAAGTGGTTTTGAAATATATGAAAAATAGCTAATTTTGCAACGCAAATCAGAATGATTTGTCTGCGTTGGTGTGGAAAGATTTGATTGATTGCAACCACAAAAAAAAATGCTAAAGCAATATTTAGCCTGCCAATCACTCTTTCAGCTTATGTAGATTAACTTTTTCAAAATCAATGAATAATGGGATATTTGTTCACTTCCGAGTCCGTTTCTGAGGGCCATCCTGATAAAGTTTCGGATCAAATTTCTGATGCCATTCTTGACGAAATACTTCGCTATGATCCTGAATCGAAAGTAGCCTGTGAAACTATGGTTACTACAGGCCTTGCCGTTGTGGCTGGTGAAATTAAAACTAATGCTTATGTTGACGTACAACAAACTGTGCGTAATACGATTGAAAAAATCGGATACACTAAAGCCGAGTATCAATTCGATTCTAAATCCTGTGGAGTTTTATCGGCAATTCACGAACAATCCCCCGACATTAATCAGGGTGTGGTGCGTGCCAGCATAGAAGAACAAGGTGCTGGTGACCAGGGTATGATGTTTGGCTTTGCCTGCAAAGAAACAGACGATTTTATGCCAGTTACGATGGATTTGTCGCATATTTTGTTACAGGAACTTGCTGCTATCCGCCGTGAAGGAAAAAAAATGAAATACCTCCGTCCCGATTCCAAATCCCAGGTGACGGTAGAATACACTAACTCATGGGAACCTATTCGCATTGATACCATTGTAGTTTCGACCCAGCACGACGATTTTGATGAGGAAAAAGCCATGCTCAAACAAATAGAGAAAGATGTGCGCGATATTCTCATCCCACGTGTAAAAAAGAAATTACCCTCTCGTGTAAAATATTTATTTAAAGATGATTACAAATTATTCGTTAATCCAACAGGAAAATTTGTAATAGGTGGTCCTCATGGCGATAGTGGTCTTACCGGACGCAAAATAATTGTAGATTCATATGGTGGTCGCGGAGCACACGGAGGAGGTGCGTTTTCGGGTAAAGATGCCTCCAAAGTAGATCGTTCTGCTGCGTACGCCACCCGACATATAGCAAAAAATCTTGTAGCTGCCGGCGTTGCAGATGAAGTACTTGTACAAGTTGCCTACGCTATCGGAGTGGCACAACCGGTAGGCTTTTATATCAATACCAGAAACACAGCCAAGATTAAGGATAGCAATGGCAACAAGATAAACGATGAACAAATTGCAGCCAAAGTGCAGGAACTTTTTGATATGCGTCCTTTTGCCATCGTAAATCGTTTTGGACTAAAAAACCCTGTATTTAGTCCAACAGCTGCTTATGGTCATTTTGGTCGCACACCTTACAAACAGGAAATAGAAGTATTTTACGAAGATGAGCATACCCGAAAGGAGTCTAAAAACGGTCAAACCCGTTTCTTTAAAGAAGTAGAATTTTTTGGCTGGGAAAAGCTTGATTTTGTTGAAAAAATCAAAACTGTGTTTGGAATTTGACCTTAAGCTTATTAAGCATCATTTTTAAAGGAGTTTTCGGGAAGCTGGGAACTCCTTTTTAGGTATCTAAATGAGGGGCTTTTCGTAGTTTAAGCTATTTTGTTTCAAAAAACATTTAATTTTGATTGGGTTAACTTTGATAAATGTCAAATATGCATATCGAAGCCATTAGAGAATATTGTCTTGCAAAGCCATTCACATCTGAAAGCATGCCTTTTGGTGATGACACGCTCGTGTTTAAAGCTGCTGGAAAAATGTTCTTATTGGCAAATCTTGATGGCCCTCTGCGTATTAGCATAAAAGCCAAACCGGAAGATGTGAATGAGCGACTGGAAAAATACACCGAAGTAATTCCGGCATACCATATGAACAAACAACACTGGATCGCAATTGAAATGGAATATGTTGCAGATACAGTTTTAATTAAAAAATGGATAGATAATTCTTACAACCTCATCCTTAGGAGTTTACCAAAAAGAAAACGGCAAGAATTAAAACTTCCATTTTAAGACAGTTGGGCTTCAATTGCTTTTGCAAAGGTAGATTTAGGTTTTACGCCAACAAATTGTTTCACAGGTTCTCCATCCTTGAATAAGATAAGTGTTGGAATACTTCTAACGCCATACTTAGCTGCCGTAGCTTTGTTTTCATCAACATTTAACTTACCAATTTTGGCCTTGCCATCAAACTGATCAGCCAACTCGCTCACCACAGGGGCAATCATTTTACATGGCCCGCACCAGGATGCCCAAAAATCAACCAAAACGAGTCCACTCGAAATTTGCTTTTTGAAGTTTTTATCCTCCAATTTCAATAACTTACTACTTTCATCTTCAGGGTTATAGTTTTTAACCATCCGATATTTCTTATAAGTTGAAAAGATGAGATAGAGTAAAAACAACCCTAAAATTATCCATACTGCTGTTGACATAAAAAAATATTTTAGGGTGCAAAAATACCATATATCTCCTGTTGGTTTTTTAAATCCACTTATTTTTTCTAAACATAAACAACATAAAGGCTGCAATTACCAGCATTACAAACCAAACAATAAAATAACCGTACTTGAAAGAAAGCTCAGGCATAAATTCAAAATTCATCCCATAAATACCTGCTATAAAAGTTAGTGGAATAAATATGGTAGAAACTATCGTAAGCACCTGCATTACCTTATTCATCCGATGACTTAGCTCGGAAAGATATGCATCTCTTAATCCTGTATTTAGTTCGCGGTAATTTTCAATAGCCTCATAAACCTGCATCACATGATCATTTAAATCATTGAAATATTTCAGATGTTGCTCATTGATTAATTTATGTTCAGTTTTAAGAATTGCCGCAAATGCCTCCCGTAGCGGGAAAACGGCCTTCTTCATAAAAATCAATTCTTTTCGGTTGTGTTGCACACGGTCCAGAATTTGCTCACTCGGGTCACTAAACAAGCTTTCCTCAATCTGATCCAAGGTTGTAGCAACCGTTTCAATTACTTGAAAATAATGATCAATAATAATATCTGTTAAGGCATAAAGCAGGTAGTCTGGTCCGGAAGTTCGCAATCTGCTTGCAACGACCTGAAGTCGTTTAAAAATAGAATCGAAAATGCTAAGTTCACTTTCATGAAACGAAATCAAAAGATTATCCCTCAGAATAAAGCTAACCTGATCTGCAACAATGGTATTTTCATTGTCAATGGCAAGGGTTTTTAAGGTAATAAAAATACTATCATCTTCAATCACAGATTTCGGCCTTTGACCAGTATTCAGAATATCCTCCAACAAGAGCGGATGCAGGTTGAACTTCTTTCCTAATTCACCAATCAGAGCTGTATTTTGCAGTCCTATTATTCTGATCCAGGTAGTTTTTGCTGTTTCAAGATGTTTTGAAGCCTGATCTAAGGTTGTGTCATTAATAATATCCAGCGTTTGAGAGTCATATTCAATTATATCGATATAGGTTTTATGAGTTTTCACCTGTCCAATATGAATCAAACTACCCGGAGGAAGACCCGCCTTTTTGGAAGAACCGGATTTACCAAGTTTCCGTGCTGATTTTTTCTTCTTTATTGCCGCTTTCATTTATAAGAGAGGTTTCTGACAAAGGTATCAAAATAGTAGGATTGAGTCTATTCATCACAAAATCATTTATAAAGCATAAAAAAACCGGCCATAAAACTGGCCGGTTCAAAAAGATCCTATTAATTTGATCGTTACTGAACAACGTTCTGGAAATCGGGCTCATTGTAGTATTTCATAAACTCACGATCCCATTTAGCTGTATTCTTATAATTCTCATCCTTCTGAATGGCTTTCATCAGGTAAGTATAAACACCACTGGCATCATCAGTACGTGCACTGATAACAGCCATCAAATAATTACTTTCAGCTGTTTCAGGAGCACAACCAAGGGTATTTTTAGCAGCACTGTAATCTTTATTCAACAGTTGAGCCAATCCAAGATTGTAATCACATTTTTCACCCTGCATTAATGAAACTGCTTTTGAGTAATCGCCTTTATAGATATTAACGATACCCATATTATAGTTTACATCTCCACCAAGTGCTTTTGCCTTGTTCAGATGCATTTCAGCAGTAGTAAAATCACGTTCCATCACAGCAACAACAGCAAGGTTGTTGTGTACTTCTGCAGATTTATCAGTCATACCAGCAGCTTTTTGAAGCAAACGTTTAGCTTCTGCAGCATTACCCATTTGCAACTCAACTTCTGAAGCATTAACTACAGCGCGCAAACATTTTGGATGCAAATCCATTGTAGATGCATAGATAGCTTTGCGCGTGTTCAAGTCGTCGGTGAGTGTAGCAGCATAAAGCAGTTCATTCAATTTGAGTGAAGAAGGATCTGAGATTGCCATTTCAGCGATTTCAGCATCGGTATGTTTTGGCTCAAAAGCATTTACATTGATAATGGCGCGACGGAGTGGAGGAAGAATATCTTCTTCAATTTCAGGATAGATCAAAATCATATTCCTGATTTCCTGTTCGCGCTGATCAGCACTTGCTGAGCGTACTACATTGAGGATAGCGTTTTTGTCTCTGATACCTGAAGCTTCTACAGCATTCATAAAACCATTCCAGTCAGGACCATTGGCGTTTTCAACAAAAGTGATGTTATCTACTTTATTGAAAGCGAGCTCATCTTTATGCTTCTTAACCAATTTATTCAATTCTCTTTTCACAAATTTAATTGCAGTATTAGCTCGGCGTCCGGAAAGACCCTGATTGAAAGTTTCTTCACCTTCTGGTGATGCCCAACCATCAATAGTGATATCTTTCAGTTCCCAACCTTTAAGGATATCTGTTGTCATACCAGCAAGTGCGTCTTTGCTTTCCTGCTTTTTATTCATTGGAAGGTTCCAGTTAAGATTGGCAAGGTTCACCTGGAAGAAGATATTAGCAGTTTGCGTAACAATGGTAACTTTTTCGTAACCATGTGGCATAACGCTATTATTCATGTTGTCTTCGATACGTTTGGAAGTATAGATAACACCGTCTGCCAATTTGCGCTCATCAACAGTGTAGAAGTCGGCATTTTCCATAACTTGTTCTCGTGTCGGATAAATGGTGCCTTTATTTTCATAAATCAGGGGGGCTACAACCAATTCACTTACATTCATATCAGGATTGTAAGGGATTTTGCCGGTGTAAGTAAAGCTGCCACCATTTTGATAGCTGATCAATGTACCATCACCACTTACTGATTCACCTTTAAAATTAATAGG
>JACCQN010000067.1 GCA_015709215.1 Bacteroidales bacterium | reverse complement strand
CTGACCCCTTGGGAAGTCCATTTCAGATTGTTGATTATCTGTTTTGCACATTTTTAAGGCTCAACAGAAATAGCCGGTGGGGAAAAAATCCATCAAGCAAAGATTAGAGACACACGATAGAGGAAAAAACTTACATCTGTGATGCCTCTGAACACTGACCTGAATGCTTTAATTTTCCCGTTGAAGTTTTCTGCTAATGCATTGGTGCTTCTGTTTTTGAAGTAATTGAGTATTGTTTTCTGGTGTAGTTTAATAGAGTTTGCAGCTGTAATAAAGGTTTCATAGCCATATTTATCAATTTTTTGATACCATTTATTAAGCATTTTGAACACCTGTTGTTCTGATTGAGCAGTTTGATAAATGTTCCTGAACATCATCGTGAGCTGGTAAGCCTTTTTGAGATCCGGAAAGAGATCGAACAGGATTTGTGCCCGTTCTGTTTGTTTTTGAGTCCATTGTTTTTCGGTTTTAAACAACAGGTAACGGCTTCTGGCAAGTAATTGCTTGAGCGTATCTCCATTGGAAAAGACTTTTGGTTTATAGCGTTCACCCTGCTCGCGGGCTTGTAGGGCTAGTTGATTCTCCAGGTCAATGGCCTGCCAGCGGTATTTGATGCGCATTTCTTGCAGCGCCTCTTTTGGCAGTTGCTGTACATGAAAACGATATGATACCAGGTTGGCCTGTGGAAAGCTGTTTTCAGCGATAAGTTCCATGTTTTTGGCCAGATCCAGGGTCATTTCTTTTACTTCTTCACGTTTTCCTCTTGAAATCTGCTGTAACAGTGTGGTAACTTCTTGCGAACGTGTGCCTTGTACCATAGCTACAAGTGAACCCTTCTGGGTGTGTGCTTCGGTGTTGGTTACAACGGCATAGAGTTCTCCTTCTGATAAGGCTACTTCATCAATGCTGAGCTTTTCTCCCATATTGTCTTCAAAAAGTATCCATTGTCCCGCATGATCCAGCTGATTCCATTGCCAGTAGCCACTCAGGTAGTCTTTGTATTGTTTGGCAAGGGTGCTGCCATCTACTTGAAAGTATTTGCCGATGCTATTGGCACTTACCGGAAAGTTATCTAAGTAGCTCTTTAAAAAAAGCACCAAATTCATTGGTGTATTTTGTGCCCTTGGTATTTAAATCCCAGCTGCTGGTCAGCACTTCTCCGGTCTGCTTATTAAGCCATTTGCGTAGGCGTACATAAAGGATTACTCCCTTGCCTCTCAAAGGAAAATCAAGTATGTTTTTGCCTTGTGTAAATCCTTTTGATTCATAATCACCTTTGGGAAAGTCCTGGGGAATATTGTTTCTCTCATCCAGGTGAAAGACTAGCTTGCCGGCTTGTTCTTTTATGGCTACCAGCTCAAAATAATCCAGCATCCCGGCAGGTAGCAAATAGCGGATTATATCTTGTGTTTACAGGACGCTAAGATAGATAGATTTCTTTTTCCCCCACCGGCTGTTTCTGTTGAGCTCAGAAAAGCATCAACAAGTGATATCAGCGCCTTTCGATAAATGATTAGGTGTTCATTTTTTAAAGCCTAATGGTAGCCAAAAAATCTTTTACTTTTGTGCAAACACAAAAAAAATAAAACTGCTTGCAAGCTAACAATTCAGAAACTCCATTGCTAAGGGTAAGAGACCTCAGAGTTAATTTCCGTTTAGGGAAGGAATGGAAAGCTGTTGTTCATGGAATTGATTTTGAGGTTTTTCGTGGCAAAACACTTGGAATCGTTGGAGAATCGGGCAGTGGGAAGTCGGTGAGTTCGCTGGCTTTAATGGGTTTGCTCGATAGCAGGAATTCAAAGGTTTCTGCCTCAGCATATTCCTTTAAGGAACTTGATTTAGCTGGTTTTGCCGAATCTGATTTACGTCCGTTGCGGGGCAAGCAGATGGCAATGATTTTTCAGGAGCCAATGAGTTCACTCAATCCGGTTCAGCGATGTGGCAGGCAGGTAGAAGAAGCTTTACGCATTCATCAGAAAATGAAAAAGGCTGAAGCCAAAAAACGCGTGATAACATTATTTAATCAGGTAAAACTGCCGCGCCCCGAAGCCATGTATCGTGCCTATCCGCATCAGCTTTCGGGCGGACAAAAGCAGCGCGTGATGATTGCCATGGCCCTCAGCTGCAATCCTGATTTGCTGATCGCTGACGAACCTACAACTGCGCTTGATGTGACAGTTCAGCAGGAAATTTTGGTTTTATTAAAGGATTTGCAGCGACAATACGGGATGGGAATGATTTTCATCACACATGATTTGGGTGTGATAGCCACCGTTGCAGATGAGCTTGCCGTGATGTATCAGGGTAAAATCGTAGAAAAAGGAGCTGTTCAGACCATACTTCATAACCCACAACATCCTTATACCAAAGGACTTTTGGCCTGTCGTCCACCGCTGGATTACCGTTTGGAGCGTATCCCTGTAATCAGCGAATTTCTCCAGGGAAAATGGCCGGGAGGCGCAGATCAGATCAAGGCAGAACTGCTGATACCAGAAACATTTCGGAAGCGGAATCATGAATTGCTTTATCAGCGGAATTTCATACTGGAAGCGAAAAATATCAATACCTGGTTTCCATTGCGCAAAGGTTTGTTAAACAGAACCTATGATCAGGTGAAAGCCGTTGATCAGGTAAGTTTTGAGGTGTATTCGGGCGAAACGCTTGGTTTGGTAGGCGAATCGGGTTGTGGAAAAACTACTTTAGGACGTACTTTGCTCCGGCTTCAGGAGCCCACTTCGGGTGTGATACTGTTTAAAGGCAAAGCCATTACAGGACTCAGCGACAGCACCATGCGAAACATGCGCAAGCAGATTCAGATCATTTTTCAGGATCCTTATTCCTCACTTAACCCGCGGATGAGTATTGGAAGCGCACTGGCAGAACCCATGCGTGTTCATGGTTTGGCACGCTCAGCACGAGAAGCACGGCAAAAAGTGAATCAATTGCTTGAAGAGGTGGGTTTGCTGCCCGAACATTATGATCGCTATCCCCATGAATTTTCGGGCGGACAGCGGCAGCGCATCAGCATTGCCCGCGCCCTGGCAGTGGAGCCGGAGCTGATTATTTGCGACGAATCGGTATCGGCACTCGATGTTTCGGTGCAGGCGCAGGTGCTCAATTTGCTCAATCGTCTTAAGGCCGACAGGGGATTGACCTATATTTTTATCTCACACGATTTGAGCGTGGTCAGGTTTATGTCGGATCGTATTTTAGTGATGAAAGACGGCCGCATGGAAGAACTGGCCGAAGCTGATAGGCTTTTTAAGCAGCCGCAATCGGATTATACCCGAAAGTTGATTGCAGCTATTCCGGTATTCAAAAAATACTATAAGAACTGAATTAATCAATTATTAATTTTTTGACTTCTACGTTAGTATGTTCTTCATAACGTCTGTTTTATTGGTTCTGTTTATTTAAAAAGCAATTTACATATTCATTTATTGACCTATTTTCACAATTACTGTATGCTGTTATTATATCAACAACTTGTTGATTCGGGATATAAGCATTTAGTGCTCTTATGCCGCTAACAAAGAGGCCATAATTTTCCTCTTTTAGCACATTTTTAATGCCTGCTATACCTGAATTTCTTTCTTTTATTTGCAATAGACATATCGAAGCATCCATAGCACAATACATATTACTATGTTGTGCTAGTTTTTTCAAAAATGCTATCGCTTTTACTGAATGGATATTTCGCATTCCTCCGGTAAAATAGTGAAATTTATCAAGGTTTATATACATGTTATTCATTTCCCAAATGCTGTCAAATAGCATATAACTGACCTCTTTTTCACCCTGATAGGATAAGCTTAGGGCGACTTCCAGTAAAACATACTCACAAGGATCATTAGCTAGTTGGTTCAATATTTCGATTATTTCTTCACTATTCTGATATCTCAACTGCCTTGCAAAAGCGGCTCTTATGAATTCATTTTCGGAGAGTAGAAATCTTTTCTTATTTTCAAGCAGTATTTTTTCATTTTGATTACAGTTTAACTCAAAAATAACCCTATCTAATAAATCACTTTCAGAAGATTGTAAATTAATGGCTGTATCTTTTCTCTTGCTATATTTCAATAAGCGGTTTTTGCAATAAATATCTCTTAAAAGCTCCTTTTCATTATTGATAATGGCATCAATGGTCCAACTTGAGTCGCATAAAAAACCGGGCTTTGAATTTTTTGTGCTACATTTTTCATGAATCAAGACACTAGTCCTGTATGTAAATCCTTTACCGTTGCTAAAATCAGTGACGAAATCATAATTGCATTGGCCGATTAAGCTGTAACCTAAAAACAATAGAAACACAGACAAGATGTAATGAGATAAAATTGAAATTTGCTTTAATTGTTTAATCGGTCGCTTTCTGATAAGTGGCTTGAAAGTTATTCTAGCAAGCTGTTTATTTTGAGTGGATCGCAGCATTTTGTTATTGCTTAGAAATTTCATTTTTCAGCTACTTGATTTCTTTATTTAAGTGAATGACTTAAAGCGTCAACTCTTCAATTTTTCTTAACAACATTTCATCCATTTCTCCCACTTTATAACCTTCTTTTTTGAATTGTTCCGCTGAGGGAATGTCTGGCAAATGCTTGTTTTCTTTAACAAATTGTTCAATGACATTTAATGGTGTCAAATCATAATCTTCGTCAAATACATAACCAGCATCAGGCACATCAACAATCACTTTTACCTCTTCACAAATAATCCCTCCATTTACTGCAAGTTTATATCCCTGATTTCTGTAGTCACCAGCGTTATATGTTGTTCCAAACCCAACTCCTACACTTCCATTACCATACAATGTTAAAGAACTAATCCAGTTTCTGTCTGCTCTAAAATGCAAATTATCCTTATAATCAACATATCCATGTACTGTATTATGATGAAGTTGAAGGCGATTAGTCCCCTCGTCAGTAGGGCCAAATCCCATCCATTTATAAAAATTCATGACTAAATGATTTTCAACTGCTAAACCATCTACAGGTGGATTTAAATCATTACCTATTGAAACGCCACCATTCGGATGCACCTTGAGTTTCGTTTGCCCATATTGGTTTTTAACAACAAAGGGACTTTGCTTGGTAGTAGAAGATTTAACTTCTAGCTTTGAAGAGGCAGAACTTGTTCCTATTCCAATGTCTGTGGTAGTTGGATTAACGTAATAGGTGTTTCCACTAATTTGCCAAGATTGACTAAATGCCACCATTGAAATGAATAGAAATGAGAGTAATAAAGTTGTTTGTTTCATGACCAAAAATGTTTAATTTTGATTAAAATAATTATTTGAGTTCAAAATTAATGAAAAATATTAATTTATGTTAAATAAAAATTTATTTTTGTAAAAATTTTTTAATGTTGCGTAGTTTCTTAAATTCTCTTTCCGGTTTACTTAGACGACTGGGTCTTTTAACAGTTGCAGATACTGTGAGATTTCAAATTGTCAGACTGAAAAACAAGCAAAAAAATTCCGAATTTAGGCTAAATAATCCCGGATTGTGCCTCCCTCCCGACTACCTGATGTACGAATCTTTTCAGCTGGATTATAAGAAGTATTACGAAGACAGCCGTCAAACGGCAATTTGGCTGAAAGAATACTTCGAGAAATATGTCAATTTACAAAACAAGCGAATTTTGGACTGGGGCTGTGGCCCCGGACGTATTATCAGGCATTTGCCCTCAGTGATTAATAACGGCTGTTCGTTTTATGGAACAGATTACAACGAACAATCTATTGCCTGGTGCAGTAAGCATATTCACGAAGTACATTTCAACACCAATCAACTGGAGGCCAAACTGCCTTATGAAAACGACTTTTTTGATGTGATTTATGGCATTTCTATTTTTACACATCTTTCGGAGTCCATGCATTATAATTGGTTTAATGAGCTTTACAGAATCCTAAAACCAGGTGGAATATTGTTTTTAACCACTCAGGGTGCTAATTTTCTGGTGAAACTTAATCAGACAGAAAAAAAGAATTTTCAATCCGGAAAGCTTGTTGTGAGGGGCAAAGTAAAAGAAGGCCATCGCACTTTTTCGGCCTTTCAGCCTAAATCATTTATGGAGGCTTTGTTTAACCAAATGAAAGTGCTTGAGCATGTGGAGTTTCCGATGGGTAATACCAAAGTTGTACCTCAGGATATTTGGATTGTTCGGAAGTAGTTGTTAGTCTTGAAAACGATAGGAAACTGTAAAAAGTTTGTGAGATTTTTAGGTAGAATAAATGGAATAGATAGAATCCTAATTGCCTTTTAGAATTTCATATTCATTGCATAAGACCTTTGCCGTTTTACTATGCATCAAGGCTGCTTTTTTCAAATTTTTGGATGAGTTGCTACATTTATTTCCTGAAAGGACACTTCTAACAACGTATAAAAATTGTTATTTTTGTAGTAAAATAGAAAAGAAATGATTGAATATAAGACAATTATTAGAAGAAATCCGAACAAAAGGTTTGGAAAACCATGTGTTAGAGAAACGAGAATTACTGTATTTGATGTGCTTGGTTGGTTGGCTTCTGGAATGACTTATGAAGAAATTATTGATGATTTTCCTGAATTAACAGTGGATGATATAAAAGCCTGCTTGGCCTATGCAGCAGATAGGGAACATAAATTGCAGCATGCTTCATGAAATTACTTTTTGATCAAAATGTATCTTTTCGAATTACGAATAAGCTATATAATCTGTTTCCAGAGTGTAAGCATGTCTCAGAATGTGGATTAATGAACTGTGATGATACAGATATTTGGGAATATGCCAAGAGAAATAATCATTCAATCGTAACTTTTGACTCAGATTTTTATGACATTAGTGTAATCAATGGTCATCCTCCTAAAATAGTATGGTTGAGAACGGGAAATATATCTACAAATGGAATTGTTCTGTTAATGATGCAAAACAAAGAAATGATTGAAAGATTTCTTCTGAGTGATGAATACAAAGAGGTAGCTTGTCTGGAAATCAATGCTTAGTATTTTTGTTTTTGCAACAAATGAAAGTGCTTGAACATGTGGAGCTTCCGATGGGCAATACCAAAGTTGTACCACAGGATATTTAGATTGTTCTGAAGATATTGGTGTCTTGATTTTAACACTTATCCAAATAAAAGTTTACTCACATTTAGTTTTTTTAGGGTTTTTGTACTAACTTTGTAATTACAAATGAATACAATAATGGAAATACCTATTATAAAAATTGGCAATTCAAAAGGTTTAAGACTGGCGAAAAATCTGCTGGAGCGTTATCAGATAAAAGATAAGGTTGAGCTGATTTTGCAGGAGGATCAAATCATTATTCGCCCTGCATCTGATATTCGGCAAGGATGGGATAAAGCATTTCAAGAGATGCGAGAAAATCAGGACGACAGCTTATTGATTCCTGACATTTTTGAAGATGAGTTACCAGAGGAGTGGACATGAGACAATACGACATTGTTCTGGTTAACCTGGATCCAACAATAGGCAGTGAAATGAGGAAAACACGCCCTTGTGTTGTTATTTCACCGGATGAGATGAACCGACATCTATCGACAATAGTTGTGGCACCAATGACAACAAATCTAAAGCCTTATCCAACACGCGTTAGTGTTTTGCATCATGGAAAAACGGGTATGATTGTGGTTGATCAAATCAGGACTATTGATAAATCACGCGTGCTCAGCGTGAGTGGAAAACTTAATCAAAAAGAAATCCTGATGCTTAAACAGCTCATCAAAGCTACCTATGTGGACTAGTTGTTATCGGACAAGTGCTTGAGTTTATAATGCAATTTTTCACGAATTTATTGTAATTTCGTGGGTGATGTTTTTGGGCTAAAAACCGGAAAACATTTTAATATAAATACATACCTCATGGCCAAAAAGAAACCTACTACAGGAACCAAGAGCACTTTTACGAATACTATTTTGAGTATTTTCGGCGAGCAACCTTTCAAACCATACAATTACAAACAAATTGCCAAGCTATTGGGGATCAAGGATAAAGCTGGCAAAGATTTGATTGACAAGATTTTGCGCGAGCTGCTTCAGGAAGGAAAACTGCGCGAAGAACGGCCTTATCGCTATGTGTTGAGCAAGGAAATGCTTACGCAAATTGGAGGAAAAAGCACGGTGGTAATTGGAAAGGTGGACATGAAAAGCACCGGCAAGGCTTATGTAACTCCTGACGACGGCGGTGAAGACATTTTTATTGCTGCCAATAATACCGGACAGGCTTTGCATGAGGATGTGGTAAAGGTAGCTTTGTTCCCGAAGCGGAAAAACAGAAAGACTGAAGGGCAGATTGTTGAAATACTGCAACGCACCAAAACAGATTTTGTAGGAGTGCTTACGATCAGCCGCGATTTTGGTTTTGTGGTACCCGACAGTCAGCATATGCCCATGGATATCTTTATCCCTAAATCGGCACTGAACAAGGCCGCAAATGGCGATAAAGTGGTCGTTCGCGTTGGCGAATGGCCCGAGCAATCAAAGAATCCTTTTGGCGAGGTGATCCATGTACTTGGCAGGCCTGGCGAAAACAATGTTGAAATGCAATCGATTTTGGCCGAGCATAAATATCCGCTGCAGTTTTCACCTGCTGTTGAAAAGGAAGCTGCTGCTATTTTGGAGAAAGTGCCAGCATCCGAGATGGCCAGCCGAAAAGACTTCCGCAAGGTATTTACCATTACCATCGATCCGGCTGATGCCAAAGATTTTGATGATGCACTTTCGCTTCAACAGCTGCCCAATGGCAACTGGGAAGTGGGCGTGCATATAGCAGATGTGTCGCATTATGTGAAGCCCGGTACGGCACTGGATGAGGAAGCCAAAGAAAGGGGAACCTCTGTTTATCTGGTCGATCGGGTGATTCCTATGCTGCCCGAAAAGCTTTCCAATGGGGTGTGTTCGTTGCGGCCCAATGAAGACAAACGCTGTTTTTCAGCTGTTTTTGAGATGAACGAACAAGCCGAAATCCTGGATGAATGGATCGGAAAAACTCTGATCAACTCTAACCACCGCTATGCCTACGAAGAGGTACAGGCTATGATTGAGGGAGGCGAAGGCGATTACAAGAACGAAATCATGCTCCTGCACCGGCTGGCCGAAAAGCTAAGGACGAAAAGAATGGCTAATGGCGCTATCAATTTCCATTCGGAAGAGGTGAAGTTTATTCTCGACGAAAATGCCAAACCGATTGATACCTACGTAAAAGTGCAGCAGGAAAGCCATATGCTGATAGAAGACTTTATGTTGTTGGCCAACAGGCGCGTGGCCGAAAAGATTGGCAAGGTAAAAGGTAAAGCGAAAGCTAAAACATTTGTGTATCGCATTCATGATGAGCCTAACCCCGAAAAACTGAACACTTTCACCCAAATGGTCTCCCGCCTGGGCTACAAAATGGATATCAGCAGCCGGCAAAAACTGGTGAAATCCTACAACAGTCTCTTCGAAGCTGTTGAAGGCAAAGGTGAAAAAAACCTGATAGAAACGGTTGCCATCCGCACCATGGCCAAAGCCGAATATAGCACCGAAAATATTGGCCATTATGGTTTGGCTTTCCCTTTTTATACCCACTTCACCTCCCCTATCCGGCGCTATCCTGATTTGTTGGTGCACAGGCTGTTAGAGCGTTATTTAATTGAAAACAAGCCTTCAGTAAGCCCCGAAACATATGAACCAATGTGTCAGCATGCCAGCGAAATGGAACGAAGGGCTGCTGAGATGGAGCGCGATTCGGTGAAATATAAACAAGCCGAATACCTTTCTGATAAAATAGGAAAAGTGTTTGATGGCCAGATTTCGGGCGTGAGCAAATGGGGGCTTTTCGTGGAGTTGAAAACCAGCAAATGCGAAGGTTTGATTCGTTACAGCGAAATGCCTGGCGACTTTTATTACCTGGATGAGGAAAACTTCCGTGTGATCGGACAGGAGTTTGGTAAAATTTTCCGCCTCGGCGACCCTGTTAAGATTAAAGTAAAAAAGGTTGATCTTTTAAAGAAACAGATGGATTTTCAGTTGATGGATACCGATCAGGCGAGGAGTTTTAAATAAAAGCAATTTAAAGTTTGATGTAATGAAGTTTCAAGTGTTTTTGCTGTTAATCTTGTTTGTTTCAATCAGTTCCTGTAAGCAGGAAGATGAGCCTGAACTGACAGCACCAGATTGTGATGAATCCTTTTGTGTGAGTACCTATCGGGCCAACAAGAAATGGGTTTCTGATTATAGCGCTCAACTTTTGCACTTTCAACAATTCGAAGGTTATGCTGTTGCAATATGGCGTAATACCGAAACTGAGCCTCCTTCAACTTTCATGCTGCAGGTTGGAAGCCCCCAGCGTCCGGTTTTTGATGGAGCCGGAACATTTTGGTTTGATCAGTATCAAACTGCCTTTTTCAGTGCCGAAATCGAACATGATAGCCTGGTAAGGTTTTTAGGCTATGCTGGTTATATTGTGGTTGATTCTATTACGGATAGTTATTTTTCCGGAAAGCTTGAGCTGGATGCACAGGTAGATACCCTGAATGTTTTTTTAAAATTCGCTGGAAAATTTGAAGTTGAGAGGTGATTAATTGAAAGGTTGAAAACTCATGCTGCCTCCTATCCAGGTAATACGTGCTTTATCGAAGAGACTGAAAGGTATGTAACCATGAAATACATCGAGCATGATTGTAAAAGGTGCGATTCCCTCCTTCCCAATCTCTATGCCGGCAGCAATACGGGTTCCGGGATAAAAGTTTGTTTCCTGCTCAAACTGCATATGCACGGCACCAATCCAACGCAACCAGTCTTTTGAGTTGATAGCCTTCTGCCATTTTGCACCTGCATCAACGAGTATTCGTTTTCTTTCGTAAGCACTATGTGGGATCACACCAAAGGTTCCATAAAAAGTATAATGCGACCTGATAATGGCAGCACTGATATCAATTACTTCATAAATACGCGGATTGGGCAGATACGAATTGATAAAGTAGCGATAGATAAAATCATCGCCAAGATGCGCAGAAATATGATACAGTCTGGTTCTAAATGCCCAGCTATCAGATGTTTTCCAATTGTAATGGATGCCAACTTTATATTCAGTATTAAAGTGATTAACCTGAAACCAGTTAAGCGGGTCTTCGAAAATGAATTGCGTGAAGGTTGCTATCTCCACACCTAATTCTCCGGGCTTTTCTGATGTTGCATTCCAGCGGTAAATACTACGGTTTATACCTGCCGAATAATTGGCAAACATACGGTTTGGCCATCCATCAGGTGTGTGCAATACATAAAGTGAACCGCTGAATTGTGCTTCGCGGTAATCAAAGGGTTTGGCAGGAAAAAGCGCTGTTTTGGCCAGCCATTGATTCTTGATTTGCGCTTTTAGGGTTTGACTACTTTGAAGTGTCAAAATCAAACTCAAAGCGGCAGTTAATAGCTTTACCAAACGCATCTTCCCAGGAGTAAAAAACTAGGATTGCATATGTTTGTCCAATACTTCAGGCAGGAAAGGCCTTCCCTGGCGGTTGATAGAAGTTCCGATAATGCGTGCCGAAATAATTGGCTTTTGATCGCTCGTCCGGATGATTTGTTGCACAAAGCCAAAACGCAATGGCGATATACGCTCCAGCTGGCAGCTTACTTCACATTCGTCTCCACTTCGGAGCGGGAAATGATAATCCATTTCGATGCGTTTTACTACCAGTAGAATACCTTCTTCGTTAAGTTTTGCAAAGTCAAGCCCTATGGTCTTTAAAAATTCATGGCGGGCATGTTCCAGGTAATGCTGATAGTTGGCATTATTCACAACACCTTGCATATCACATTCGTAATCACGCACCCTTAGTGTAATGGAAAAGCTATTCTTATTCATCAGAAGTGGTTTAGCCTTCAAAAATAAGTTTTTTAGCCGGAAGCAATACTCATTTAGAATTGAAATCATTGTTGGCCCGTATAATTTAAATAAAAACGCTCAATCGCTGTAATAATGCCGTCCATATCTTTGTGCCATATGGCTTAAGGATAGGGACAATATTATATTTATTGAGTATCGGGATTGTTGAATATAGTTTCATTATCTTTTTTTTTAATCATTTACATATTGTATTTAATGAGAGATTTGATTTTCTTCGCTCCCTTTAGGGAAGGGGCAAACGA
>JACCQN010000003.1 GCA_015709215.1 Bacteroidales bacterium | reverse complement strand
AAGCAGATTGATATAAACAAATTAATTCGGGGACTACAAACGGCTTTAAAAAATATCACAATTGATTATCAGATAGTTACAAAATAAAATAATTGAAATTTGCGCATTTTTTTTGTTTTTTGGGTGGCATTTTTAACAAGTTGGGTTAATCCTTGTTTTCGTGGAAGTTAGTCTGGTAGACTGCTGCTACTGAACCAATTACTGATGATATTTACAAGTCTTAATCCTTGTTTTCGTGGAAGTTAGTCTGGTAGATAATAAAAGTAATATTATTACTGATGTATTGGTTGAGTCTTAATCCTTGTTTTCGTGGAAGTTAGTCTGGTAGCTGTCTAACGTGTAAATTAATCTAATAGTACAACTAGGTCTTAATCCTTGTTTTCGTGGAAGTTAGTCTGGTAGTTATACAAAGCTCCTAATTTTAAGGAGTATTGGAACAGGTCTTAATCCTTGTTTTCGTGGAAGTTAGTCTGGTAGAGTTACGGAAGAGGATTCACTCCTTCTGAAATAAGACGTCTTAATCCTTGTTTTCGTGGAAGTTAGTCTGGTAGAGATAACGTTAAAGATTGTGAAGCAATATCGCAGTCTGGTCTTAATCCTTGTTTTCGTGGAAGTTAGTCTGGTAGTATTAATTTTAATTCTACAACTATGAATTTACCTAAGTCTTAATCCTTGTTTTCGTGGAAGTTAGTCTGGTAGTGGATCAAATTACTCCCAGCAAGTGGAACAATGTTCAGTCTTAATCCTTGTTTTCGTGGAAGTTAGTCTGGTAGAGCAAGTGGAACAATGTTCAGAATCCTGTTGTATGTCTTAATCCTTGTTTTCGTGGAAGTTAGTCTGGTAGTCTCCAGTATAAAATATCCTAGTTATCCAAAAGCTACGTCTTAATCCTTGTTTTCGTGGAAGTTAGTCTGGTAGTATTATCAGCTACTGTTGAAGAACGGATTGCTGGTGTGTCTTAATCCTTGTTTTCGTGGAAGTTAGTCTGGTAGAAAGTACAAATGAAGTTCATGTTGAAGCTTTAAAGGGTCTTAATCCTTGTTTTCGTGGAAGTTAGTCTGGTAGAGTGATCAGAAAGAGCTTAGGATTTCTTCTAAGCTTGTCTTAATCCTTGTTTTCGTGGAAGTTAGTCTGGTAGTCCTCATTTGGTAACACTTGAGGATGAATTTGGCGTCTTAATCCTTGTTTTCGTGGAAGTTAGTCTGGTAGTGATAAAGGCGTTGAGGTTACACATACTAGTTCAGGTGTCTTAATCCTTGTTTTCGTGGAAGTTAGTCTGGTAGTTTCTGCTAAACTTTATGAAAGGGCTGGTTTGGATCAAGTCTTAATCCTTGTTTTCGTGGAAGTTAGTCTGGTAGTAGAGCAAGTTAATACGATTGTTAATCAAGCTAGACGTCTTAATCCTTGTTTTCGTGGAAGTTAGTCTGGTAGTATACTTTAACAATTAGTGCTACTAGGAGCGCAAGGGTCTTAATCCTTGTTTTCGTGGAAGTTAGTCTGGTAGGTCAACCGGAATTAATTGCTCCACAAGAGGGCGGTAAAAGTCTTAATCCTTGTTTTCGTGGAAGTTAGTCTGGTAGAGGATTAATGTTATGAATTGTAAGTTAACTATAAGAGTCTTAATCCTTGTTTTCGTGGAAGTTAGTCTGGTAGTAACCTAGTTGTGGCCGATAAGGCTAAAGGCGACAAAGTCTTAATCCTTGTTTTCGTGGAAGTTAGTCTGGTAGATTTGGAAGGCACTAAATTTTTACAACTTAGTGTTTCACGTCTTAATCCTTGTTTTCGTGGAAGTTAGTCTGGTAGCTCAGGGAACCCCTAACCTAGTTGTGGCCGATAAGGCTGTCTTAATCCTTGTTTTCGTGGAAGTTAGTCTGGTAGATTAACGAAGCATCGGCTTATTGTGCTTCGGTAGAAAGTCTTAATCCTTGTTTTCGTGGAAGTTAGTCTGGTAGTTGTCAACGAAGCCAGGCGTTATATGTCTGCCGATGAGGTCTTAATCCTTGTTTTCGTGGAAGTTAGTCTGGTAGTGGAGTTAGATCTCTAACTTTGGAAGAACAATTGTCTTAATCCTTGTTTTCGTGGAAGTTAGTCTGGTAGAGTTTCAACGTAAACTGAAAGAATTTACAAATGCAGGGTCTTAATCCTTGTTTTCGTGGAAGTTAGTCTGGTAGGTGTAACTAAAGTAAACGATCTTTCAATTGAAGAAATGTCTTAATCCTTGTTTTCGTGGAAGTTAGTCTGGTAGAAATCTTTAAGCTATGAATTCACCTAAAGTTAGCTGGTCTTAATCCTTGTTTTCGTGGAAGTTAGTCTGGTAGTTCGGTATATTTTATATTTAGAAGTTGGAGTAATGGGTCTTAATCCTTGTTTTCGTGGAAGTTAGTCTGGTAGCAGTACAAGAGGTAATTGACACAGCAAAAGCATTTAAGTCTTAATCCTTGTTTTCGTGGAAGTTAGTCTGGTAGGGCAGAACATAGAAATAAATATAAAATATACCAATTGTCTTAATCCTTGTTTTCGTGGAAGTTAGTCTGGTAGTCAATGACACTATTTCTATAAATGAGGTAGTAAATAGTCTTAATCCTTGTTTTCGTGGAAGTTAGTCTGGTAGATACAAGTTCAGGTTTTTCTGTTCAATCCGTAAGTGTTGTCTTAATCCTTGTTTTCGTGGAAGTTAGTCTGGTAGAGCAGGTGAGACTTCATCCAAAGCCAAAGCCAAATAGGGTCTTAATCCTTGTTTTCGTGGAAGTTAGTCTGGTAGAATGGCAACAAGTATCTCAGTAAAGAGACATTATTAGTCTTAATCCTTGTTTTCGTGGAAGTTAGTCTGGTAGATGCTGCAAATTGCATCAACAGTTTTCAATATCCCGGGTCTTAATCCTTGTTTTCGTGGAAGTTAGTCTGGTAGTGTACCAGACTTGTACCGATTCAGCGCAGTAATAAACGTCTTAATCCTTGTTTTCGTGGAAGTTAGTCTGGTAGTGCTAATTATGTTGCGCAAGGTATGCCTGAACTTATGTCTTAATCCTTGTTTTCGTGGAAGTTAGTCTGGTAGAAGATCTTAAGATCCCAGTTCTGGTTGCTGACTACA
Organism: Bacteroidales bacterium; assembly: GCA_015709215.1. Taxonomy (GTDB): domain Bacteria; phylum Bacteroidota; class Bacteroidia; order Bacteroidales; family F082; genus UBA5536. The sequence goes on along the minus strand of JACCQN010000003.1, from coordinate 100,766 downwards.
GTCTTAATCCTTGTTTTCGTGGAAGTTAGTCTGGTAGAGTTAAAGGTGATGATAGCTTTAAACGCCTATTGGGAAGTCTTAATCCTTGTTTTCGTGGAAGTTAGTCTGGTAGCCCTTTTTTAATTTTAATAACTTGAAGAAAATGGAGTCTTAATCCTTGTTTTCGTGGAAGTTAGTCTGGTAGATGAATTGATTGAAACTAAAAAAGCGTTGAAAACCGTCTTAATCCTTGTTTTCGTGGAAGTTAGTCTGGTAGCGATAAGGCCAAAGGCGAAAAATTCAAAGATTTTTAGTCTTAATCCTTGTTTTCGTGGAAGTTAGTCTGGTAGATCTGATTTTCAGCAATGCAGAGTCGGTTAAAGATATGTCTTAATCCTTGTTTTCGTGGAAGTTAGTCTGGTAGTAAAATAGAAACCCACTTAAAAGACAGTAATTCAGTTGTCTTAATCCTTGTTTTCGTGGAAGTTAGTCTGGTAGACTAAATTTTTACAACTTAGTGTTTCACCTAAACTCTGTCTTAATCCTTGTTTTCGTGGAAGTTAGTCTGGTAGTATAATGTTTGGGTAGTTAAACATGAAGGCGATATTTGTCTTAATCCTTGTTTTCGTGGAAGTTAGTCTGGTAGTCACCCTTTAAGGGTTTTATACACAATAAAATCAATAAGTCTTAATCCTTGTTTTCGTGGAAGTTAGTCTGGTAGAAGTGATCAGAAAGAGCTTAGGATTTCTGCTAAGCTTGTCTTAATCCTTGTTTTCGTGGAAGTTAGTCTGGTAGTTCATCATCTTATGCAGATTATCTCTACACGCTTTATAGTCTTAATCCTTGTTTTCGTGGAAGTTAGTCTGGTAGTTGAAGGCAAGCGTGTAAGCTTTAAAGCTCCGTATGTCTTAATCCTTGTTTTCGTGGAAGTTAGTCTGGTAGTGTTCACCATGCTGCAAATTGCATCAATGATTTTCAAGTCTTAATCCTTGTTTTCGTGGAAGTTAGTCTGGTAGCTCTTGAAATTATCATGGAAACAGATAAAAAAACCGATGGTCTTAATCCTTGTTTTCGTGGAAGTTAGTCTGGTAGCATTTTCACGACTAACTTTAGTCGGTTCGGTAAAGTCTTAATCCTTGTTTTCGTGGAAGTTAGTCTGGTAGACTATATATCCTCATTTGGTAACACTTGAGGATGAGTCTTAATCCTTGTTTTCGTGGAAGTTAGTCTGGTAGAAGTGGAAGGTAAAATAGAAACCCACTTAAAAGACAGGTCTTAATCCTTGTTTTCGTGGAAGTTAGTCTGGTAGATCTTTGACAATAGTGATGTTGAATTGTTTATTGGTAGTGTCTTAATCCTTGTTTTCGTGGAAGTTAGTCTGGTAGCAATTCAAACAATGTTAATTGGAATTTTCTGTATTTGTCTTAATCCTTGTTTTCGTGGAAGTTAGTCTGGTAGTTTTAGCTGTTTTGTTTAATTAATAAATCAAAACAGGTCTTAATCCTTGTTTTCGTGGAAGTTAGTCTGGTAGTACTTTATTAAATATAATATTGCAATACAATTTTGTATGTCTTAATCCTTGTTTTCGTGGAAGTTAGTCTGGTAGAGTTTAAATTACTTTATTAATATTAAATAGTGCAGTCTTAATCCTTGTTTTCGTGGAAGTTAGTCTGGTAGTTTTTAATAAATTTTATCCAGTTGCTTACATTAGTGATGTGTCTTAATCCTTGTTTTCGTGGAAGTTAGTCTGGTAGTGCACTCCCTTTTGCGGGTGCGATTGTTTTAGTAATTGTCTTAATCCTTGTTTTCGTGGAAGTTAGTCTGGTAGCACAATGAAAACAATTACAAAAATCCAAATCACATTGTCTTAATCCTTGTTTTCGTGGAAGTTAGTCTGGTAGAGGTTTAAAACAGTTCAGCAAAAAGATACATTAGAGATTAGTCTTAATCCTTGTTTTCGTGGAAGTTAGTCTGGTAGCTAAAGGTAACGGCGATATTAGACCACCTTATAACAGGTCTTAATCCTTGTTTTCGTGGAAGTTAGTCTGGTAGCGCATTGACAAGTATTGTAACTTAATTACCGAAGAGTCTTAATCCTTGTTTTCGTGGAAGTTAGTCTGGTAGAGCATTTTTGCTAATGCACTGTTATTTAAACTATTAAAAGAACTTTGAAAAGTATTATTGCTAAAAAAGGCAGAAAAAAGGCTCATTTTTTCGGGCTGCAAAATTACATATTTTGACTTTACCAAAGGTGTTACAATTATTTCGTTTGTGCAAATATTTTTAAGGCGCGGTGAGTATTTTTCCCTTTTCGTTTTTCAGTAATGGCTTTAAAACCAACATACTTTCCACATCGTACTTCTTCCAGTGCCAATTTGCTTTGAGCCATTCGAAAATAGATGCTTTGCTGGTTTTCATCAGTAATAAAGCCATCGCCATTTTCACCTTCATGCAAAATGCGTGTAATCATGCCACTGCCATACCATATCTTTTTTTTGTCATCAGGTAGTAAAGGTGCTAAGTCTGCTAATAAACGCTTATAAATTTGGTTGGCGTCTGTCTCTTTTGTGTCAATACATTCCCCTGCCTTTTGTAGGAGTGCCTGAGGTACATTCCATCCCGACTCGCGCCGGCACAGGCAAGCCAGCTGCGCAAATTTTTTGGCCAGCATGTGGTCTCCTTTTGCCGTCATCCAATCACTAAGAACAGCAAACAAAGCGGTTTTATACGGGCTGTATCCTCCTTCGGCAAAGGCTTTAATTGCCATTTCAATCGCATTGTCGGAGGCTTTTGTTTTGTAATAGATCAAGGCCATTTCGTACATGATGAACCATTCTTTTCGTTCATAAAGTGCTTGGTTTAGAAAATGCAGGGCAGCATCAAATTGTGCGTTTTGCTGATAGGCTAACGCCATGTATCTGGTAATCCAGGCCTGATTGCCATGATGAAACTTTTTATGTCGCCCTAATGCTTCTTTGCTTAAGGCGATACAAGCTTCATATTGCCCCAAAGCATAAAGGTGTTTTATCTTATGCATGGTATATTTTTCCAAATCAGAAGCCAGTTCAGCCGATCGCACTTTGCCATCTTTATTAAAGTTGATCTGATTCACTTCTTCATTAAAGCATTGATCATCAAACTGCTCCAAAAGCATCGAAATGTTTGGCCAGGGTTGCTGCTCATACTTTTTCAAGGCCTTGATCAAACCAAAATAAAGCATTCCAAACAATTGCTTTTCATGCTCATAATTATTCAATTGCTTCAGGAGCTTAAAAATCCAATCAATAATCTGTTGACTAAGACCTTGATTTGTTTTCAAAAATGCATGCCCCAGCCAGGCAAGATTTATTAATAACTTGTGATTCCTAATGTTTTCAGGATCAAGCTTTAACCATCGAATCACAAATAAAAGTGCTTCGGTTTGCTTGTTCAATTCCTTTAAGCTATCGCTTACTGCCATTACCAATTCAGGATGCATGGCAATTTGTGATGCTGTCATTAGAGGCACAACAGCTTCTTTAAAATAGGAAACAGCAGCCTCATAATCCTTTTTCCAACGCAATTGAACAACTGTTTGCACACTGTTTGCTGTATTTTCCATCTTTAAGAGTATTAAAAGAATAGTGTTGTTTTGCTACCTGTGATGAGTTCAAAATCGATGCTTTGCCCAACAATTTTCATGCTCCGTAATTGATCAGCCGAAACAGGAATAAAAAAGATGCTGTCGTTATTGTCATACAATTCCTGAATGGTTTTTAAATCCTTATGAATTTGATCAAACAGTGTGCGTTCGCTTTCGGCGAAAAACACCGACTTTTGAACACGCAAACAACCATTTTTGATGAGGTATTTAGCAATTTGATTGCGTACTTTATTGTTTTCGATATCGTACAAAATAAAATAGAGCATTTTTGTGGCCTCCAAATGGTTACGTGTGTGAATTTCGAGTATGCAGTTGATTCTTTCATCCAACGAAGCAAGCAAGTCAATTTTTTGATAGCTTGTTGTTCCTGCTCCTTTATGCGTAAAACCAGCCCTTTTATATTTGAGCATCATTTCCGGAAAACTAATGGGTGCTTTCTTTCTTTTTGGGCTCATTCTTGTTCATTCAAAGTTTGGTTTACGATCATAGCAGCTAATGCTGTCAATTTTTCGCTGCACCCGCTTTTGGTACTTTTTACAACTGAGTAACCTTTCTTTCCATAAAAAACATTGATTTCGCCCCACCAATGCTGTATTTTTACCTTGATTTGTTTTCCGTAATGAATGTTTTTTACGTCCTCAACTTCTATTCCGGCTGCTTTGATAGCTGCATGAAGTTTTTCCAAAACCAGATCTAATTGTTCCGGAACAAAAATTCTCTTTTCTTTTTTTACTACCAATGAAGGATTTAGCTGTTCTTTGATCTTTTCCCACATATCCTGAGGGATATCCTGCTGATTGGAAACGGTTTTTATAGATTCCTTATAATTTGAAATTGATTTTTCTGCGGAATCAGTCTGTTCTATTGTCTTTTTCTGTTCATACTCAATAAATTCGAGAGGCTGATTAAAATCTACATAGGTGTCCGGCTGTATCAGTTTGGCCGATTCATTGAGATAAACATCAGGATCATAACTCACAAAACATGCTCTGCTTACATCCGAAGTTACTTTGTCAACCACCTGATGCGCAGCAAGTTCATTGGCAATTTTTGAAGCAAACAGTTTGTAAAAAATACTGTATTTTGCAGGATCGTAAAAGGGAACAGCCAAACGGTAAAAAACTTTCAAGCCATCACCGGAAGGGGATTTAAATAACATGAGCACCTTGTCGTCGGCAATAATTTTCTTTTTCAGCATTTCGATTTCAATTTCTTTTTGGCGCAAATGGTCAAAGTCAAGAATCAGTACCGTTGTGCTTCCGAAATTTTCTAATTTTCGAAAAGGTGGATGAAAATTTCCTGCAACAACATAAGGTAAGCGCGTTTTTAATTCCCTGTATTTCTTCACATCTAATGACATGACCGACCGCAATTGCAGGATAAAATCAATAAAACTCTGGTCGGGTGACTGAATGCGTCGGGCAAGGTCAGAAATGCGTATTGGCTTCAAAGGATCATTTGCCTGCCTGATATGATAACCTATGCTGATCATGATTCCTGTAGTTTTGCTTTTGAAATCAAAGTAGCCAGCTTTTGACTGTACAAAGCGATGTGATTTTGCCGGCTGCGGTTCACACCATCCATTGTGATTACCTCATCAAAATAATCATTCACCGATTGTATCAGGATTCTTTTTCCTAATGCTTCCAGCCAATAGCTTCCGTCGTCGCGTATGCTATAGCAATCAGCGTTAATAGCCTTTTGTTGCAATAACTTCACCACCACAAAATCAATCCAAACCCTGTATTTCTCGATCACATCAAAAACAAGAACAGGCCTGTTATAATCCTCCCGATGCATAATCCCTACATAAGGATCAAGCCCGGCTTTGATTAATTCTCCTTCAATCTTTCCATAAAGAATCCCATAGCCATAATTAAGCAGGCAGTTAAAAATATCCATGGCCGGATGCTGCGATCTGCCATCAAAACGTTCTTCTTCGGGCAGCAAAAGGTTAATAATCTCATAATAACGTCTCGAAGCTACTCCTTCCCATCCGCGCAGCGAAGGCGCAATATCGCTCAGCGTTTCACCCTGAACTGCTTTGATTTTTTTCTTATAGTCGTTAATGGTGTCAATGGTTTTATTGAGTTTGCTTTGATGCTCCCAATCAATAGGCGCAAGCGAATACAGTAAAGCAATCTGATTATCCAGTTTTTGATATAAAATGTCCTTGATCCATTTTATAGCTTCGCTGCTAAAGGTAAAGTCGAGTTGTTTTCTTCTAATCGTTGTAATCGATCCAAACTGAATGCTCCACACTCGTCCCTGCGGTTTTCCCACATCATCCACAAAGAGAATATCCACTTCATTTTCAATGGCCAGCAATGCGGCGTCAGAACTTAAACGGGCGCCTTTTCCTACTGTGATAGTGCGTAGCTTGTCGATCGGAATGATTTGCTTACCATCCTGATGGATGACTACAAGTTGTCCGTTTTCTTTTACCAGACTTGTACCCCAGCTGTTTAAAACTATTTCCATAGGGCATCGTATTTGATGTTAGCGTATAAACGACTTCTTCAAAAAATGTATGTTCTGTGCTGAACGTGAAACGGCTGTATAAACCCAACGAAGGTAAAATTCCGGAGGGTTCATCAACAGGCTGTTTTCGATATCCACAAACACATCATCCCATTCGCCTCCTTGCGCCCGATGACAGGTGATCACATAACCAAACTTGGCGCGTATGGCGTTCAGGTATCGGTCGCGCATCTGATGTTCCAAAAACGCATCAGAATCTTGCTTAATGCCTTTTTGTTTCATACGCAGTATAAAATCAACAAACAGTTCAGCTTCTTCTTCGTTGCTCAGGCTTGCTGTGGGCTGGTAGAGCAGTTCTTCGATGAGCAAGCCCGAAATAGTACGGTATCCGTTGTAATCCTTTATGCGCCCTTCAAAGCTGCGAAACGTTAGCTTTGCTTTTACCTCCTTACCGCCAATACTATCAATAATCAGGTGTTCTCCATTGGTAATATCATATCGATAATTGTTTTGTGTTACAATCAATATTTCACCTTTTTGCATGGTGCTGCTGTTCGGAAATAATACACGGCGTACAGCCTGTGAATGCTCAAAAGCCATTTTATTGGTATAACAGATGCCGATACAGTTTTCTATGCCTGTTGTTTTGATCTTTTTGGCCAATTGTGTCGTAAACTGCTCTGAATTACCTATGATATTGAGCGATGAATTATCATCATCCTTAATAGATAAAGAAATTCTGCGATTTTCTTCAATAGCCCTTCTCCAAGAGTCAGTCAATTTAAAAATGATGCTGTCAGGCGAAAAGCGCTTTTGCTGTGTCAGTTTGATGCGAATAGCTTGTTTGCGGAAATGTTTTTCTATGTATCCGATATCAAAAACAGGAGGAACAGGCACATTTACCGGTGGCAACTGACAGCTGTCTCCTACAAAAATAATCTTTCGACCGCTGGCATAGGACAACAGGTCTGTCAGCACTCTGCCCGAACCAAAGTTGAGAAACCCGGAACGTATGGCATGGTTCGAAATCATTGAGGCTTCATCCACAATAATGGTAGCATCTTTGGGCAAAATACCTTCACGTAGCATGAAAACAAGCTTCTTGGTTTTTTTAATTTCATCCACCTCTTGGATTTCCAGTTTGTAAATGTGTTTGTGTACCGTTTCTACCGGGAAAGCTGATTTATCGCTAAGGACTTTAGCTGCCCTTCCGGTGCTGGCAAGCAAAGCAACCGGCTTATCCTTTGCCACAACATATTTTACAAAAGCACTAATCAGCGTGGTTTTGCCTGTCCCTGCATAGCCGTCAATAACCAATACCTGTTTTTGAGGATTGCTGTAAAAATCAACAAGCGTTTGCCCTAAAAGCATCTGCTCATTGGTCAGCTTCAAGGATTTATTTACATAAGGTTGAAGGGCATTCATGGGTGCTAAAAATAAGGGCGAAAGGTTTTGAAAACAAAACGCGACACTTTACCATCAGCAGTTAGTGCTGCGATCCGCTCCGTGGTTGATGCAAGACAAACAACCTCCTGTTGCTGCATCAATCGTACAAATTGATAACAGAAAGTAAGTTCACCCATCACATGAATAGCGTTGTGAGGATCCGGTGATTTTTCGAGAATTTGTAAACAGTCTTTGGCATAAATCGTTGCCAAATTATAAACGGTTGAGATTTCCCAATCAGGATCAACTTCTGGAAATGGCATATCAACGATTGTATTAAACTGTTCTCGTGCAGCAGCGGCTTGATCTTCAGCCCAATCCTTCGAAGTGTGGTTACTCAAATTAATAATCATTTATTTTGCTTTAGAATTTGCTTAAAACTCACTTCAGGCAACAATCTTCTTTTTGAAATTAACTTGATATTACTGAGTTGAGCACGGTCAAAATGTGTGATAAAACTTTGTGTTGGATTCATATTTTCATCCAACAATTCACTTAATGTTAAAATGCTCGAATTAGCAAAAAGACCAAGTTTCGACCTCAAAGCATCGCTTTTATAAATGGTTTCACCAAGAATAGTGGTTAGCTTCAACGATCCGTCGGGTTGCTCCTTGTTTTCTTTCACCGCTGTTTTGCATTCTATAATATAGAGTTGATGATTTAATAAAAACATCACGTCCATTTCATTCGGTGTTTGCTCCTTGGTAATATAACTACCTGTTGATATTTCATCTTCGTTAAGTCCGAATTCTTCCTTCACTTTATAATACGTCCATTCTTCCAGCCAATCACCTGAAAGGTATTTGAAATCATACTTATTCAGTTTATTGTCCTCCACCTCATAGCCCAACTCATTTAACAATTGTTGAAAAGGAAGGTCCAAATTATTAAACTCAATAGTTTTATTGGAATTTCGTAGCGGACGAAAACACTCAATAAACCAGATAAAGTTTTCTATAGGTTCGGATGTGAATTTCCGAAAAAACCGATCTGCTTGTTCCTGATCCTTGTGTAACATCCCAGCTTTAACCGAAAAACCATTTGCAATCAGGTATTCCGAAAGGGTAATATTGCCATTGAGTCGCAAATTGGATTGACCTTTCCGTGGAAATACTTTCATGTATTCACGTGGCTTGCCGGTTAAATAATAAATTTCAGCTCCTAAATCCTTAAATTTTTCCAGAAATACAATAATCCAGGGTTTTGTTCCACCGGTAATGTTTAGGATGAAATCCTCATCACCAAATGGATAGCTCTGTAAGGTGTTTTGAATGGCATTCACATCAAAAGGATCAATCTCTTCCTTATGGCATATCGTATCATCAAGCCCTGCAGCTTGTATCAGCCAGTCTGCCTGTCTGCTTGTCTTCTCGGAGTGAAAAAACAGATATTTATCTACCTCTCCTTCAAATTCTTTAATGAGTTCCAGATTCGGAATGGTCTGATCACTAACCAGACTTACAAGCGTTTTCATACGTTTGGTATTTTATGGGTTAAAAATGACTTAAAACTAAAATCATATTTGATTAAGTCATGCCGATCTGCAATATTGTTAATCTTAAGCAGCTTACATTTAAGTAAAAATTCTTCATTGTGTTTACCATTTGTCATTCTCAGACTGTCAAATGTTATAAAGTATAGCTTGGTACTCAATCCAAATTTATGGGCAATTGCTGCCAGCTTAAATAAGTCTTTGAGTGCTTTTTGCCTTGCCTTAGAAGAATTTCTGCCCAGGCTTACCTTACATTCCACAAGATGTAATTCATTATTTTGCACAAAAATCAAATCTATTTCTTGATCATTGGTGGCCTGTTCCTTTGTTTGATAAATATATACGCTTTTTGCAATAGCCTCGTCCTTAAGATTTAGTTCATTTTTGATACTGCTAAATACATATTCTTCAAACCAGGTTCCTGCAATATTTTCTATGCTTACAGCTCCTTTGGTCAATTGTGTAGCTAATCGGTTCGGGAAGGCATTATAATGAAATCCGGAATCAGCAAACTGATCATAAACAAGCTGCAACCCATCATCGTCAAAAAATCTGTTTTCCAGTGAGTTGTAAAATATCCCACAGGCCTTTAAATATTCGTAAAGGCTTAAATTATAAGTAATTGATTTCCGCTCATAACTAAAATCCTGTTGTATAATAATAAGTGCATCCGAGCCAAATGGCAAATAGCAATACCTGCTGCTCTCCTGTTCAAATAGCCTGAACATCATCAGTGCCATCAGTTTAGTGCCTCCGGTCAGGTTAACCATAAAACGATCATCCTGATGTTGTTTCTGGTAATATGCTATCTTACTTTGTGCTAGACCTGCCTGCTCCTGATCAATTGTTAATATTTCATAGTCTTTTTTACTCATACCCGTGACCTTGAGTATTGCTGCTGTCTTTCCCTTTTCCTCCATCTCTTTAGTTGTCACAAATAAATGAAGAGGCTTTTCAGCTTCAAAGGCTTTTATGACCAATATATTGGGTATTGTTTGATCTGAAATAAGCGAAACAAGTACCATATTGCCACGCATCTAATACTTTTTTTATGAATCTTTCAAACTAATTTGAACAAATCCCATCGGCATAAAATCCCAGTCATCATCATAGATATTGAAAGCAATCCGGCGAGATTTGTAAAAACTTAGTTTCCCTGTTTTAAAGTTCTTTTCAGGATGTGTAAGCGTAATTAAGTGATCTTCGAATTTCCAGTCGCCTGTTATCGAATGAAACCCACTTCCGGACGACATCCGTAATAAACAACTTTTGTCTGTAGCCTCACAAAGCTCTTTAAGGTAGTTGTAATAGCCAATGATATAATCACTGTTTTCACCCTCATTATAACGCAAAAAAAACGCAAGCTCTTTCTCTATATAGCTTAGCGTATGCTTATTGATAAGCTTGAAAAGAAATTCAATTGGCTGATGAAGTAGCTCTTTCTTTTTCACTTGATTGTAAGCCAATGCAGGCATTGCTTCTTGATGTTTTACCAGGTTATTAAATGATTGTTCGGATAGCATTATTGAAAAATCCGCTACTTCCAGTGGTGGTATCACTTCATAAGTCGTATGAAATCCTTTGCTGTTAAAATCTAATGAATTTCCTCCTCTCCGCTCATGTTTCCAGCTACCGTCCCACTCATTTCCTGTACCCGATAAATTGTAAATCTTCGTTTGCATGAGTTCGGTCTTTTCAAATTGAACATCTGAAACTTTAATAAAGCGCATAAACTCATCTCCGGCATTGGCAGTTCCAAAAACATCTTTTTCCTGATCCTTTCCGGGTTGCTTCAAGTAGTTGAAAAGGATTGATCGGATAGCACCTTTGATTGAACTACCCGGTACTATGGGCTTATTGTCCAGTCCGTTCTTGATTTGTACCTTAACCTCATCGCTAGGTTCAAAGGCAAAATCGAAATTTTTTGTAATTGCTCCTCCGTTAAATCCTCCAGCCTCCTTGATCTTAATGAACAATCCTTTTTCATTGCGGTTGATAAATAATGACGAGAGCATATCTGCTCCTAAAAGCTTGTTTAGCTTTTTTAAGTCAAGTACTAGTATTCGTTTCCCGTCATGGATAAAATCAATTCCTTTGGTCCAGTTTTTTTCTTGTCCGGCTCCTATATGCAAAGGAGAAATCACTTCCAGTTGGCAAACATATTTTTTATTGATTAATTCACTCATCTTTCACTGGTTTAATAGGTATAAACAATGATTTGCCATTCCGGTAAATAGCATGATTTGGTGTAAGCGCTTCTATTTGAGGCTTAAGATCTGCAATCCTGCCTTTTACAAAAAGAGCTGATTGCTGTCCGGTATGCAATATGCTACCTTCTGTAAGCATATAAATACTGTTTTTTCTTAGCTTACTATAAGGTGGTGTAGTAATCCATCCGCCTCTTTTCATAAAGTCATAAGCTACCTGATTTTTTTGCAGTATCTGCTTTAAAATCATTTCATCTTCGGGTAGATACATAGAAAGATTCATGGCATATTCCGAAGCCTTTACTTCAAGACTAATGGTTGTTTGCTCCCATTCAAAAAAACCATTTCCAACTGTGCGATCAGTGCCAAGGCCTTCGCTTTTTAGTATGTTCAGTCCTTTTTCCAAAAGTTCAAACGTTTCAGAATTTCCCTTTGCGATAAAATACAGCCCTGAATAATCGGAAAAATAAATACGTTCCATATAAAATGGTTCCGCATCTTTTTTATGTCCGTCCAACTCATATTGACGCGGTACTGCAACTCTTGCCTGTTGTTGCCTCACATACATGCCCTCTTGTGGTAGCTTTTGATCAGTTAGAAATTCTCCCTTCATCGAATCCGGATCAAGCATATTACTAAAAAGTTGCTCACCTTTAAGTAGTTTCTGAAAATAATGCTGATCCAACCATTTGATGTTTTTAATGGTTTTTAAATAGGAGAGCATTTCAGATCCTGGTGCTTCATTAGTTTGTGGTCGTGGAAAAAAATATACAGCATCTTCTCCACTGTCTTTTTTTTCTTGATAATAGGGGAATAAACTGCTCACAACAAATCCTGTATCTCCATCTGGTGGCACATCATAACCGGCACTCGCCAAAACAGATAGCAAAGCCGCCTGCAAACTGTCCGAATGCAGATGTACAAGGCTCTTACTGTAGTCATCCCTTTCATCACTGAAATGCACAGCTGTTGTAAAACGCAGTTTATAAATTTGATACTGCTCTTTCATAATAATTATTTAAAATACGCATTAAAGGCAACTTCTTCTACCTGCGGCTCGCTGAATTTTACTTGTCCGTATCCCCGCGACCCACTGCCTCCCAGATAATCATTTTCCAGGGCTTCAATACCTTTAAACAACAGCGCTTTCGATTGCTCTCCGTCTTCATCTGTATCCCAAACATTAATTACAAAGCTTACATCAAAACTAACACCGGCAGGTATCCGTTCTGTTTGTCTGGGATTATCAGCCTTACCAGTTATGCGATTTATAGTGTTTTCAAACTTAACTTCAGAATAAGGCATATCAGTAAATTCTGAATTGCTTAAAGCAGTCTGGTCAACTTCGGTCATATAGGCATCTCTCACAATTAACCGTGATGATTTATCTTTTTTGGCAAACCCAAAGAGGTCGTTGATTGCTTCATCATTTCCTATTTCTGTTGCTCCGCTAATCTGCTCAAGCAAACTTCTGATTTTACCTTTTATAGAGCTGCCCGGTATATAAGGCACATTATCAATCGACTTTCTTACAATGGGATTGTCTATACCTCCAATCTCTACATTTTCTTTGCTGTCACCAATATGTAAACCGGTAACAAGATGCATCTTATAATTAATATTCAATTTCTTAATAAGTTTTGTCTTCATGATATTCTGTTTTTAAAATTATTTACCACCGTAATACTTATGATAAGCAACAATAGCTTCCACTATTTTTACAAAATTGTTAATGTCTGTTTTTTCTTTTGGTCTCACGGCATTAATGCCGGTTTCCAGTTCCTCATAAAATTCCTTGATCTTGGACTTATACACTAACTTGCCTCCCGATCTGTTTGCATCGCGCCCAACAGCATAGGCTAATTTGGCCTTGAGCAACGGTATGTCTTCGCCATACTTTATAGGATCGGCCTGTATACGTTTAAGCTCTCCAAAAAATTTTCTGATTTGTGATGAAGTTAATGGACCACTTCCATGATTCCTGATATCATCTTTTTGTAAAAACTCTCCAAACGATTTGGCCCATTCAATGGTTTCGTCTTTAATACCTTCCCGTATCCATTTCGGGTCTAGTTTTTTTTGTGGATAAGTACTCATAAATTTTAATTTTAAGTGTATAACTATTTGGATATTTTTAATTCCAGTTCAGCCCAACGCGCTGCGATATACTTCAATTCAACAGCACGGCTTTTGGCTGTAAACAGATCTTTTTGTAACCGAGTGATAAATTCAATATTTTCTTTAGACTTATTACGTTCAATTAAGCGTTTAAGGCTATAAGCTATATGCCACTTATAACTCAAATCGAACTTTTCAGGGGTCTTCTGTGCGAGGATTTTATTACGTTTGTGCGCAGCTCCGTAATGCATCAAACGGTGTAGGATGCTTTTGGGTAAATCATACTTCAAGATTTGTGTTACAAGCTCATCTTTAAAACGCTTTACTTCCTCGTATTCTCCCCACGAAAAGCTTTCACCTAAAAAGCAAAGGGCATCTTTAATATGTCCTGCTTCATCTTTAAAACTTTTAGCAGCTTTTTCCGCATCTCCTGCCATTTCAGCGGCCCGTGCTATCGGAAACTTATTATTTACAATAGCAATCCCTGCCGATATTCCAAGATCTTCCCTGCCAATAAACCGCCCAAATGCATTCCGGATGTCTGCAGCGAACAAAATCAGCTTGTCCCAGCGCCCTATGGCAAACACATCATCTCCTCCCGAATAATTAATGTTTATCCAGTCGCGGTATTCACCACTGTTCCGTAAAGTGTTCAAATAACCGCTGAAAAATAAATCTAATTGAAAGGATAATGTAGCATAGGCCGAAAAACTCTTGGCTTTCTCTGGTATCCCAAATGCAAATATCTGCCCCAGATTATCTACATCCATCCTTAACACACCTAAATAAGTCTCTTGATCTGGATTATTTGTGTCAAATTTTGTCAGTTCTTCAAAAGTTTTTTCATGCTTCTTCTTAAAATTCCCATCCTGTTTAATTACCACTTCTCCTGCCTTATCTCTATAATAGGCCTGTTCATTACCGCCATAAAACTTAAATCCATAGTGTATGGATTTGCCCTTTAGTGGTATGATAAAGTCAGTGTCATTAATTCTGTAAACACCTGATACATCTGCTGATGAAATATTTCTGAATTCAGCATCATCCTTCGTAAGCTCTCTTTTGTCAAACAAATAATGATATACGCCTGCTACCTTAATATGGGCATGCGAGCGGTTGTTAAGATAGGTAGAACTATCTCCTGGATGATCAAAAGTGACTAAATAATCAATATCCTTAAGTGCAGTGCCAAGATGTGTTTGATTCGCAACCGCTTCATCTACAATAACACCGTTTTCGATCGACTCCCCTTCATTTTCTTTTAGCTCCTTGCCAGTCACAGCACAATGCCTGCCTTTATCATTGCTTTGTAGTTTTTCATGCTTTTCATCAAAAAATCGATCATAATCATTAAGCAAGACATGATAAAATGGTTTGTTCTTTTGCTGGGTCAGCTGATCTGCCATGGCCTTCCATAATCCGCCCAGGTCTGTCTTCTTAACTATATTATTCTCAACTATTTCCATTACACTTTCCCATTGTTTATTGTCCTTTTTTACACTTCGGTAAGCAAAAGGAATTTGTGCCAGCTGAAATGAAACTTTTCCCTGGTGCTCTTCCCAAAGCTCCTCCTGTAACTTGCTGCTGATAGCACTGAGCGCTTCTTTAACCTTATCCAGATGAGGTAGCAACAAATAAAACTTTCCGCCGGAGGCATATATAATGTGCGCCTGATTAACAGCTATATCAGTATGCTTTAAAACCTGATGTAATATTGAATCGGCAAGTAGTTGCACATAAAATGATCTTCCTTTTAAACTTTTGGCGGCCTTGCTGCTTGCAATATTGTAAATAAACTTCTGTATGCCCGAAAGATCCCCGCCTACTAGCATCAGCGGAAACTTATCTTCCTTTAACTTAATAATGTTCTTTTTAGCTCCTGTTACGAACGACTCTTTCGCCCCTTCATAATAAAGGTACATACATTGTGCAATGGCAGCGCTTGTTTTCAGGTGATCAAACAAACTCACATTGGCCATATCCATCGTGTTCGAAGGAATGCACCAGGTGTATTTCTTTAACAAAAAAAGTAAACTATTAAAAAAGCCGTCGAAGGAATTACTGGGCAGATGTTCAAATTCTTCCACAAATTTATCCCATAAGGCCCGGTAGTCTTCCTGCGATATGCCATCTGCCTGTGCATTAACTTGTCGCGGAAAAATATGCTCCTCCTTTGTGGTATCTATAGCGTGCAAACCAAAAGCAGCATAGGATTTGCCATTGTTTATTGTGTTGAAAACACTATATAGTGGCACCTTTTTATACCTGCTTTTCCCCCAGTTTATCTTATCGTCTGCCTTGCTGTCCACTTCGTAAGTGCTGGGCTGTGTGCGGTCAATTCCTGCGCTCCACCAGTCAGCCATCTGCACAAAATGCTGCAGTAATGTATCAGGCATATGATGGTTACAAGCCAAATTAACCAGCGAATCTTCATTTCCTCCAAAAATACTTTCCTTTAATCCAGGTACCTCTTCTAACTTTTTTCTGATGCTTATATTCTCAAAAAACTGGCTGGTCCACACCACATGATGATAACCAAATCTACCTTGTTCATTTGCAGGGCATATCGTTTGTGCCATATTAAACGATACTTCCGCAATATCATTGGCAGGATTCTTTTTGCCATCTTTAAATAAGTCAGCATCAGCTCGCTGATAAAACTTTCCGATATCATGCAGCAATCCGGCTAACGCTAGTTTTTGTCCTGTATTTATCATGGGCTATCCAATATTTAGTTGTTATGTTTTTGATGTTGTACGATTCCAAATCCGCTACTCGCTCCCTTGCCCAATCCAATCTGTGGCGGCAAAAAAACATTGCTCCTGAAAGTTAGGTTAAAAGCCATCAGCTTGGTTTGCTTGTAGCTAAGCAAGCGTGGTTCATAAATATGTGTAATCTTTACCTCAACAGGCTTTTCAATATGCCAGTCAATGCCCTTCGCCATCGAAAGGATATTACCTGTTAACACCTTGGTCAGTAGCTCAAGTCGCTTACTTAGCTCATCAGTTTTGGCATATTCTTCATAATTTTTTGGATTGAGGGCAAGCCAGTTCACTATGCGGTAATCAAAAAGTTTATCCCATACCTGTAACGTAAACTGCTGCATCCTGATATCACTCACCACCATATTATAGGGTCTGTTGCCTAGCATCACACCTTCCTGCATATGCTCAAAAAAATGATGAATCTCTTCTATGCCCTCATCCAGACTGATGAGCAATGGCCTTCCCTGATATCGTTTGTATTGTATTAAAGGGTATTTGTACCGGTACCCGTCATTTAGATGATTATGAAAAAGCTTATGCTTCTCGCCTGCAGTTTTTATAATGGCTCCGCGTATTCCCTGCACCTCCCATGCTGTTATGGGATGCTCGAAACCAACCTGAAGATATTTTATCTTTTTCATTTATTATTAATCGTTTATAGGCAGAAACTAAACATTTCTGTGGTTCTTTTCAACAACAGCTTTGCGCTGTCAACTTTCAAAATATTTACGCTGGTGGGCTTGCGTAAAAAAGTTTTTTCTTATAAACAATTAAACATATCTGGGCAATATGCCGTTCCGGTTTTATATTCCGGCTAAATAGCTGGCTAAAATACAAAATTTTTTAAATTATGAAGTATTTTATTGTTCTTCCTTTTTTTATTGAGTCGTAAGTATTTTCCAATTGGTTTATTACTTTTCAAAAGATAATCAAGATATTAGCGCGTTTCGAAACCACAAACTATGGATAAATTCCAGAAGTTTATGAATTAACTTTAGACGTATTCTCAAATATGTTAACAACTTGCGCCGCAAAGCACCTTTTTCTTAGTCCGACGTCAGGATACCGGATGGGATAATGACTACCGTATTCAAAGCTTAAAAAATTAGATGCATTTACCCTGCAATAATTTTAGGCTCAACTATCCGAAACAAAACATTTTTTATACTTTTGTGTTTTACTTATAAATGAAGAAAATATTTTTCATACTCTTATCTTTTCTGTTGGTGGCAAGCTACATGACTGTGACTATCGGTACGCACTTTTGTGGCGGTGAAGCCGTGGCGACAAAGATCATGCTAGTAAATACCCATCTTGGTTGCGACATGCCGGATATAGAAGAGCCCTGCGATGGTTCTGAACATACTAATCATAACCATTTTAGTTTCACTAACATTCCTTGCTGCCAAAATGAGTTTCAAACTATCCAATGCGCAGATGATTTTGTAAACGATGCTACTCAAACAGTTTTTAACTTTGATTTTGTAGTTGTTTTTCTTCATACTGCTTTGAACCTGGATTTGCTTCCAAAGGCAACTCATCAGTTTTATACAGTATATATTTCCCCTCCTCTTAAAAAAGACATTCCGGTTCTTTTTCAGTCTTTCCTTATTTGATTTTGGAATGAATAATTGATGCAATGCTACGGTTTGTAGTGTTGTGATCGTGATGCTATGTGTATCTAATCAGTACATGCAAGCTGATTTGAATCTAAGCATAAGCACATCAAAACATCAATATTTCATGCTAAAATCATTGTATTATGCTCAATAAAATCATAAAATATTTTTTAGAGAACAAGTTGGTTACAGTACTTGTTCTGACAGGGCTTGTCGCGTGGGGCATTGTTACTGCACCATTTGGCTGGCAAGTGGGTGGTTTACCATCAGACCCTGTTCCGGTAGATGCCATACCGGATATTGGCGAAAACCAGCAGATTGTTTTTACGCCATGGAATGGACGGTCGCCACAGGATATTGAAGACCAGATTTCCTATCCATTAACGACTTACCTTTTAGGTATTCCTGGCGTAAAATCGATTCGAAGTTCATCTATTTTTGGCTTTTCCAGTATCTATATCATTTTTAACGAAGATATTGAGTTTTACTGGTCACGTTCCCGGATATTGGAAAAGTTAAGTTCGTTACCTTCAGGGCTATTGCCTGAGGGTGTTCAGCCCACATTGGGTCCCGATGCAACCGCTTTAGGTCAGGTGTATTGGTACACCCTTGAAGGGCGTGATAAAGATGGAAACCCGACAGGTGGATGGGATTTACACGAAATACGTACCGTTCAGGATTTCTATGTAAAATACGGGCTGAATGCAACCGAAGGTGTTTCAGAAGTAGCTTCCATTGGTGGCTATGTTCAGGAATACCAGATAGATGTAAATCCAGATGCCTTAAAAGCCTACAACATTCCTTTGCACAAGGTTATGCAGGCAGTTCAGAAATCGAATCGTGATGTTGGGGCGAAAACCATCGAGATAAATCAGGCTGAATATCTAGTGCGTGGTTTAGGATATGTAAAAAAAGCCGAAGATATTGAAAAAGCCGTGGTGGCTGTTCAGGAAAATGTTCCCATTCGGATTAAAGATATAGGTTTAGTAACACTTGGCCCGGCAACGCGAAGGGGTGCTCTTGATAAGGACGGTGCCGAAGTGGTAGGAGGTGTGGTAGTAGCACGGCATGGCGCTAATCCTTTGGAAGTTATTAATAATGTAAAGGAAAAAATAAAAGAAATATCTCCCGGGTTACCATCAAAAACACTCGCAGATGGAACCGAGAGTCAACTCACTATTGTTCCATTTTACGACCGTTCCGAGTTGATTTATGAGACACTTGGCACGCTGGAAGAAGCTCTCTCGCTACAGATTCTCATTACAATATTGGTTATTATCGTAATGATTTATAATCTGAGGGCATCTTTTTTAATTTCAAGCTTATTGCCTATTGCCGTACTCATGGTTTTTATTGCCATGCGGTATTTTGGTGTTGATGCCAATATTGTGGCGCTGTCAGGAATTGCCATAGCCATTGGTACGATGGTCGATTTGGGCATAATTCTCTCGGAAAATATTGTAAAGCATGTAGATGAAGCTCCACCCGGTCAAAAACTGATAACAACTATCTACAATGGCTCGGCAGAAGTTAGTTCGGCAATTCTAACTGCCGTTTCTACCACCATTGTAAGTTTTATACCGGTTTTTACCATGCAGGCCGCCGAGGGTAAATTATTCGTTCCGTTGGCATTTACCAAAACCTTTGCTTTGGTTGCAGCACTTATAGTTTCACTTATCATTTTACCTACTTTAGCCCATGGTTTTTTTGGTTTTAAAATTAAAAATCCGCGCCATAACAAGTGGGTTAATATCCTTCTTATTGGAGCTGGTTTTTTCGGACTGTTTAGCAGTGTTGCCTGGGCAGGCGTTTTGCTGATTCTGTTTGGAAGCATTCCTTTTATTAAGCCCTTAATTAAAGACAAAAAACTGTTTAAAAAACCTATTCTTAGCAAAGGGCTGGAAAACATTGAATTGGTTTTAGTGGCAGTTGGGGTTACCTGGCTTTTGGCAAAGTACTGGTTGCCCCTTGGAGCAGATAAAAGTGTACTACTCAACTTTGTTTTTGTTGCCTTATTGGTTGGCTTTATTTTAGGTGCATTTACCCTATTGCAATATTCTTATAAAAGTATTCTAAGCTGGATATTGAATAATAAAATCAAGTTTTTATTTATTCCTGTTATTCTAATACTTCTTGCAATAAATATCTGGATGGGATTCTCAAATGTTTTCGGGTTTATTGCAAATGGAACAGACAAAGTTGGTTGGAACATCCGAACAACATCAGTTTGGTCGGGGCTTGCTCATACATTTCCAGGAATGGGTAAAGAATTTATGCCATCACTGGATGAAGGTAGTTTCTTGCTTATGCCCACTTCAATGCCACACTCAGGGGTTGATTATAACCGAAAAGTTGTTGGGCAAATAGATATGTTGATTGCAAACATCCCCGAAGTGGAGCTTAGCGTGGGTAAATTAGGCAGGGTAGAATCGGCACTCGACCCTGCTCCTGTTTCGATGTATGAAAATGTTATCAATTATAAACCGGAATATGCACTCAATGAAAAAGGACATCGTAAACGCTTCAAAACAGATAGAGATGGTCGCTTTATTATGAAGAATGGGGAAGCATACAGTAATGAGGAATTGCTTACAAAAAACATTTCGTCAGATGAACTTGTGCCGAATGAGAAGGGAAGCTATTTCAGAAACTGGCGCAAACACATCAAATCATCAGATGACATTTGGAAAGAGATAGTTGCAGTTACTAAAATACCGGGCGTTACCTCTGCTCCTAAACTGCAACCCATCGAAACCCGTTTGGTTATGTTGCAAACAGGAATGAGGGCTCCCATGGGTATCAAAGTTTACGGCCCCGACCTAAATACCATCGAGGAGTTTGGTCTCAAACTGGAAGGTATTTTAAAACAAGTGCCCTCGGTAAAAGCTGAAGCTGCCTTTGCCGACCGAATCGTTGGGAAACCATACATTCACCTGAACATCAACCGTGATGAAATTTCTCGTTATGGATTGAATGTGGAAGATGTGCAACAAACCATTGAAACTGCTATTGGTGGAATGAAAGTATCTTCATCTGTTGAAGGACGCAAGCGCTTTCCAATCAGGGTTCGTTATCCGCGAGAGTTGCGCGACGACCCCGAATCAATTGGGAATATTCTAATACCAACACCCATAGGAGCACAAATTCCATTAAAACAATTGGTTGATATTGAATATGTGCGTGGGCCGCAAGCCATAAAAAGTGAAAATACTTTTTTGGTTGGCTATGTATTGTTTGACAAAAAGGATGGATTTGCCGAGGTAGATGTGGTGAACGATGCACAGGAAATGATTCAGCGAAAAATCGATGCAGCTGAATTAATAGTTCCGGCAGGGGTAAATTACATTTTTTCAGGAAGTTACGAAAATCAGGTTCGTGCCGAAAAACGATTAAGTATTATTGTTCCTCTTGTATTTTTAATTATCTTTCTGATACTCTACTTTCAATTCAAATCGGTAACAACTTCACTCATGATTTTTACCGGGGTGGCGATGGCATTTAGTGGTGGTTTTATCATGCTTTGGCTTTACGGGCAAGGATGGTTTGCCGATTTCAGCGTGTTTGGAACAAATATCAGGGATCTTTTCCAAATGAATACGGTCAACTTGAGCGTAGCCGTTTGGGTGGGGTTTATTGCCCTCTTTGGTTTGGCCACCGATGACGGAGTGTTGATGGGAACCTATCTCGATCAAAGCTTTGAACGTAACCGAACAAAAACAATAAAAGAAATACGAACTGCCGTTGTGGAAGCAGGACAAAGAAGAATCAGACCTGCTGTGATGACAACTACAACTACCATAATTGCCTTGCTGCCAGTACTGACATCAACAGGACGGGGAGCGGATATTATGGTGCCGATGGCTATTCCTGCTTTTGGTGGTATGTTTGTGGCAGCCATTACCTATTACATTGTTCCCACGCTCTACTGTATGCGTGAAGAGTATAAACTTAATAAATCCAACTCATGAAACGATATATAACAATATTAATAGTAATGCTATTTTTTGGTAGCTTGAGCTTTGCTCAAACATTGGATGAATACTATAAAATCGCTGCCGAAAATAATCCGGGTTTGCAGGCTTTATATAAAGAATACGAAGCAGCTTTACAGAAAGTTCAGCAGGTAAATACCTTGCCCGACCCAACTTTCTCTTTCGGTTATTTTATCTCACCTGTTGAAACAAGAGTTGGACCCCAAAAGACAAAATTCTCTCTTACACAAATGTTTCCGTGGTTTGGCACTTTAAAAGCGCAGGGCAATGTGGCTGCTTTACTGGCCGAAGCAAAGTTTCAAAACTTTATGGATGCCCAAAATAAACTTTATTTCAAGCTGGCAACCGCATATTATCCACTATACGAATTAAAAGATTTTGTTCGTATCGAACAAGAAAATATCTACATATTAAAATCCTATAAAACCATTGCAAATCAAAAGTTTAAAAATGGAACCGGAACAATGGTGGATGTACTTCGTGTGGATATTATGCTAAAAGAGGCACAAACCAATCTTGAAATTCTTAGAGATAAAGAAAAGCCATTGCTAACTACTTTCAATAAACTTTTAAACCGGCCTGATAATGAACCGGTTCAAATCAGCGATAGTTTAAAAGCAGAAATTCTTTCAGATGATTACAGAAAAGATTCACTGGTTGCTTACAATCCAAAATTAAAAGCATTGGATTTAAAATTACAGGCAAGCCAGGCAGCAGAATTTGCAGCTCAAAAGCAAGGTTTACCAAAATTGGGTGTTGGATTGGATTATGTTTTGGTTGGTAAACGCACAGATATTTCTATTCCCGATAATGGTAAAGATGTTTTGATGCCAATGGTGAGTATTAGTATTCCAATATTCCGTAGCAAATACAAAGCCTCGGTGAAAGAAGCCCTGCTGATGCAGGAAAGCTACACACTTCAAAAGCAAGAACTAACGAATACTCTCTTTTCTGAATACGACATGGTTTGGTTTCAGGTTCAACAGCAATTGCAGCTAATATCACTTTACGAACAACAAGCGCAAACTACGCAACAATCGTTAAACCTGCTCTTTACTTCATATGAAAATTCAGGGAAAGAGTTTGAGGAAGTGCTTAGAATGCAGCAACAATTATTGAAATATCAGAAGATGAGCGCAACAGCTTTAACTCAATACCATATCGCCGTAGAAAAAATCAATTATATAACTTCAAAATGATGTATGGATTAATTAATTTGCTGATGGACTGATGTGCTAATTAATTGAATTGCAAATGATTCACATTATAAGAAATAAATTATAGTTATGGAACAAAGAAATGAAATAGTCGAAATAAGTTTTGAATTTGCTATTAAAATTATAGAATTTTCAGAACTGCTTGAACAGAATAAAAAGTTTGTAATTGCACGGCAGATTTTAAAGTCGGGGACAAGTATTGGTGCAAATATTAGAGAATCGCAAAGTGCAGAAAGCAAAGCAGATTTTATACACAAACTTAAAATTGCTCATAAAGAAGCTGAAGAAACACAATATTGGCTGTTGCTTTGTGAAAAGGCTCCCACGTACCCTTCACCACCCGAGCAAATGAAGGCAGCCTTGCTGTCTATACAAAAACTTTTGAGTAAAATAATTTCAAGTTCTAAAAAATAATATAATGAAAATAAATAAAATTCAAATAGGCATTTATGCAGGAGTCCTGTTGTTGGGAGGGTTGATTGGCTATATAATCAGCACAACCTGTCCCGAGAGGAACGAATCGGGATCAACCAATCAGCACATCAATGAATCAACACATCAGCACATCGATGAATCAACCAATCAGCACATCAGCACATCAACCAATCAAACCTGGACATGCTCCATGCACCCCCAAATACGTCAAAACGAGCCGGGCGATTGCCCGATATGTGGCATGGATTTAATTCCGTTAGAGGAGGAACCAAATGCCAATATTGCCCCCAACGCTATAAGTATGTCGGCAACTGCGATGAAGCTGGCTAACGTTAGTACGGCCATTGTCGGCTCAACAGATCCGGTAAAAAAAATTCGTTTAACCGGAAAAGTGCAGACCGATGAACGTTTAATTTACACGCAATCATCGCATATTCCAGGCAGAATTGAAAAATTGCTGGTGAATTTTATCGGTGAATTTGTTAACAAAGGACAAATCATTGCATACCTCTATTCTCCCGAGTTGGTTACCGCTCAGGAAGAACTATTTGAGGCACAGAAAATAGCTGAAACTCAGCCTCAATTATTTAACGCTGCTAAAGTGAAATTGAAAAACTGGAAACTGTCGGATAAACAAATTGAAGAAATCCTGAAATCGGGAGAAAAAAAGGATGAATTTCCTGTAACAGCCGATGTGGCAGGATATGTCATTACTAAAAAAATTAATTCGGGAGACTATGTTCGCAAAGGAGAAACGATTTATGAAATAGCCGACTTTTCTAAAGTTTGGGTGCTGTTTGATGTGTATGAATCGGATATCAGCTGGATTAAAAAAGGTGATAAAGTGGAATTTACGATTGCCTCTTTGCCCGGTGAATCATTTTTGAGCAGCATTACATTTCTCGACCCTGTGATTGACCCTAAAACAAGGGTGGCAAAAGCAAGAGTGGAATTTAACAATTCAAACGGAAAGCTAAAACCGGAAATGTTTGCTTCAGGATTGGTACAGACAAAATTAGCCAACAAATCAAATTCGATTGTCATACCAAAAACAGCTGTCATGTGGACTGGCAAACGTTCGGTGGTGTATGTGAAAATAAATTCCGAAGAGGGTTTGAATTTTGTTATGCGCGAAGTAACTTTAGGCCCGGCTTTAGGCGAAAGTTATATCATTGAAAACGGTTTAATGGAAGGCGAAGAAATTGCGGTAAATGGCACCTTCAGTATTGATGCTGCGGCTCAATTGGCCGGAAAACCCAGCATGATGAGCCCCGAAGGTGGGCAAGTAATGACAGGACATAATCATGGA
The DNA here is from genome assembly GCA_015709215.1 of Bacteroidales bacterium. Classification (GTDB taxonomy): domain Bacteria; phylum Bacteroidota; class Bacteroidia; order Bacteroidales; family F082; genus UBA5536. The sequence goes on along the minus strand of JACCQN010000003.1, from coordinate 76,063 downwards.
GGAACACCCACAGGAAGTGATGTTTCAAACGAAGAGCATGAGGAACAACCCAAATCAACGGCCTCAAAACCTTTATCCATCGATAAACAGGCTAAAGAAGCTTTACAGCCTTTATATTCCAAATATCTAAAATGGAAGGATGCTTTAACCAACGATAATTTTGAAGAAGCTCAAAAAAACGCAGCAGACATGAAGTCAGAATTGGAAAAAATCAACATGAACGTGTTTAAAGGTGATACCCACAATCTATGGATGAACTTTCAGGGCAGCCTGAGTAAAAATTTAGAACATGTCCATCACTTTTCCGACATAGAGCAACTCCGAAAAGCTTTTCAATCAGTATCAGTTACTATGATTCAAATGACCAACACCTTCACTCCGCTTGGCAAAACAATCTACGTGCAACATTGCCCCATGGCCGATAACAACAAAGGGGCCGACTGGTTGAGTTCAGAAAAGGAAATCAGAAACCCCTACTTTGGAAGTTCGATGCTTACCTGCGGAGAAGTAACCAAAGAAATAAAATAATCGTTTTTATTAACTAAAATTTTAGCAATTATGAAATACTACATGAACAAAACAATCACAGCAGAATTCGACAAAGCTATAGAACTAGTAACAGAAGCATTAAAAACAGAAGGTTTTGGGGTACTCTCCGAAATAGATATTCAACAAAAGTTGAAAGAAAAACTGGATGTTGATTTCAGAAAATACAAAATCCTGGGGGCATGTAGTCCTTCACATGCTTACCAGGCATTACAAAATGAAGATAAAATTGGAACCATGCTGCCCTGCAATGTGATTGTGCAGGAAACCGGTGAAAACCAGGTGGAAGTGGCAGCCGTTGACCCTGTAGCTTCTATGATGTCTGTTGAAAATAATCAGCTTGCTGGTATTGCCGGTGAAATTAAGTCAAAACTCGAACGGGTTATCGCATCGTTGTAAATTAAAAAAAGAAAGGAGTTTAAAATGCATGGATTTGGAGGAATGGGTTTTGGTATGGGTTGGTGGTGGATAATAGGTATAATCCTAATGGCTGCTATCATTTGGGCAATTGTCCGCTCATTCGGCCAAAGTAACAATCTGAATAACACAGCCAATCAGAAATCGGCACTCGATATTCTCAACGAACGTTACGCCCGGGGCGAGATTGAGAAAGAGGAGTTTGAAACAAAAAAAAGAGACCTCGGGAAATAATTGAAACTTTTAGATATGGAAAATACAGCACATAGTAAATATTATTGCCCTATGAAATGCGAGGGCGACAAGGTATATGATAAACCCGGCAATTGCCCGGTATGCAATATGCACCTGGTACCGGTTGGCGATGATGGCCATAACCACGAACATCACCACCACGGGGAGCATAAACATGAGCATAGCCATGAAACCCAACATCATAGGGAGCAAACGCATGAGCACACGCATCACAGGCATTCGGATAGTGGCGGAAAGTACTACTGTCCCATGCGCTGTGAAGGTGATAAAATGTACGATAAACCCGGCGATTGCCCGGTTTGCGGGATGCACCTGAAAAAAGAAGAATCGAAACCTGTACCGGGCAGTGCAAAAAAAATATATACTTGTCCGATGCACCCTGAAATTAAACAGGATAAACCGGGAAGTTGCCCGAAATGCGGAATGGATTTGGTGCCCGAAAAAGCTGAGGAAACCAGCGAGGAAGAAAAAGCCTATAAAAAAATGGCAAAGAAATTCTGGGTGGCACTGGCTTTAAGCATTCCGGTATTCATCATCGCCATGTCAGAATTTATTCCTTTTCTTAATTTGGATGAAATTGCCACGCGAAAAGTATGGGGATGGGTTGAATTTATCCTGGCCACACCGGTGATATTTTATTCAAGCTGGGACTTTTTCAAACGTGGCTATGCCTCTGTAAGGAGATGGTCTCCAAATATGTGGACACTGATATCCATTGGCGTGGGGGCTTCTTATCTTTTCAGTGTATTTGCATTAATCATTCCGGGGGCTTTCCCGGATCAGTTCAAAGATGCTTCGGGTAATGTGCACCTTTATTTTGAAGCTGCTGCCGTCATTCTTACCCTGGTTTTATTAGGCCAGGTGTTGGAACTCCGCGCCCACAGCAAAACCAACTCGGCTATCAAGGCGCTGTTGAATTTGGTGCCTGCCGTGGCACGGGTTATCCGTAACGGAGAAGAAACTGAAATCCCGTTGGAGGAAGTGCAGGAAGGCGACATTCTGCGAGTGCGCCCAGGCGAAAAAATTCCGGTTGACGGTTTCATCACCAGCGGAAATGCAGTGGTTGATGAAAGCATGATTACCGGGGAACCTATTCCGGTGGATAAAGCAGAAAATGATAAGGTGACCGGAGGTACCATAAACGGCAATACCTCATTCGAGATGAAAGCTGAGAAAGTAGGAGAAGATACATTGCTTGCCCAGATTATCGAAATGGTGAACCAGGCCAGCCGATCGCGTGCTCCCATCCAGAAACTGGCTGATGTAGTAGCCAAATATTTTGTGCAGATTGTGGTAAGCATTTCCTTAATCACCTTTGCCGTTTGGGCCATCTGGGGTCCCGAGCCGGCTTATGTGTATGCATTCGTTAATGCTATTGCGGTACTTATCATAGCATGTCCATGTGCTTTAGGACTGGCAACACCAATGTCCATAATGGTAGGTTCAGGAAGGATGGCACAAGCCGGCGTGCTGGTTAAAGATGCCCGTGCCATTGAAGAAATGAATAAAGTGGATATTCTTATTATCGACAAAACCGGGACCATAACCGAAGGGAAACCGGCCTTGAAATCTTTTCACTCATTTGGAAAATTGTCTGAAACAGATATTCTCACCATAGCTGCATCGGTAGATGCCAACAGCGAACATCCGGTTGCCGAAGCGATTGTAAAAGGGGCAAAAGAAAAAGGGATTAAACCGCAAAAGGTTGAACAATTTGAGGCAGTAACCGGAAAAGGCGTTAAAGGAATACTGGACGGGAAAAGTATTGGGCTTGGAAACAGCCGCTTGACTGAAGATTTTGGAGCAACGCTTACAAAGGAACAACAGGAACTGGTGAAAGAATGGCAAATGACCGGACAAACGGTTATGTTTCTTATTATTGAAGATAAGGTAGAAGCTATTATTAGTGTGGCGGATACCATTAAAAAATCTTCTGCCAAAGCCATTAGAGATTTGCAAAGCATGGGCGTAAAAGTATTCATGCTAACCGGCGATAATAAATTTACTGCCAAAGCAGTTGCTGATGAGTTGAAACTGGATGGTTTTGAAGCAGACTGCTTACCTGAAGACAAGTTCAAAAAAGTGAAAGAATTGCAGGCACAGGGTAAGAAAGTAGCCATGGCAGGCGATGGCATCAACGATGCCCCGGCATTGGAACAGGCTGATGTGGGCATTGCCATGGGAACCGGTACCGACATTGCCATGCAAAGTGCTGAAATCACACTGGTTAAAGGTGATTTGGACGGCATTGTCAGGGCACGGGAATTGAGCCATAAAGTCATGCAGAACATCAAGCAAAACCTGTTCTTTGCTTTTGTTTATAATTCACTCGGCGTACCGGTCGCAGCAGGTATCCTGTTTCCGTTTTTCGGAATTTTACTTAGCCCGATTATCGCGGCTGCTGCAATGAGTTTTAGCTCGGTTTCAGTTATAACAAATGCATTACGTTTAAGAAAAGTAAAGCTTAATTCAATTTAATAGGATAGGATAGTTTATGAGACATTTAGTAAGAATAGTAGCTGTCGTTGCAGCCTTGTTTATCTCTCAAATCACATTTGCCCAAGTAGGTACAAACGGTGATGACAGAAGTGAAGAAGGGAGGCCTGTTAAGGAATATAATCTTACCATTGAACAAAAGGAAATGACCCTTGGTGGGGTTTCAGCAAAAGCAATGGCCATAAATGGAAGTATCCCCGGCCCGGTGCTTGAGTTTAACGAAGGTGACCTTGCTGTAATTAACGTGACCAATAAAATGGATGAAGAAACATCGGTACATTGGCACGGGCTAATCCTTCCAAACTTTTACGATGGGGTACCCTACCTGACTACCCCTCCCATAAAACCCGGCACAACTTTTCAATACAGGATTCCTGTCAATCAATCGGGTACATTTTGGTACCACTCACATACCATGCTACAAGAACAAAAAGGCTTGTATGGTGCAATTGTGATTCAGCCCAAAGAAAAAACCATGGAATATGACAAAGAATTGGCGATGGTTTTATCCGACTGGACTAATGAAAAACCTTTGAATGTACTCCGAAACCTCAAAAGAGGAAACGAGTGGTATCAAATAAAAAAAGGAACAGCAGTTCCGTTGAGCAGGGCTATTGCGCAAGGAGGATTTAGTGCACAGCTCAAAATGTGGCGCGACCGCATGGAAGGAGCGGATATAGCCGATATTTATTATCCGGCATTTTTAAGTAACGGGAAAAAAGTAGCCGAATATCCGGATTTTAAACCCCGGGAAAAAGTCAGGTTGCGGTTTGTAAATGGTTCGGCATCTTCTTATTACTGGCTTGATTTTGGCGCTGGCAATCCAGTGATAGTATCCAGCGATGGCATGGATGTTAAACCTGTACGTAAAAACAGGTTACTGTTTGCCATTGCTGAAACTTACGATGTTATTGTAACCATTCCGGAGGGCAAACTTGAAATTATTGCCACGGCACAAGATGGCTCAGGGCACACCACCATTCATCTGGGCAGTGGGAAATTATACCCTGCACAGGTAATTGACATACCCGACAAAGTGGCTATGATGAAGCAAATGGCAAAAATGGACATGAAAATGGGGGCGCCTGCTTTAATAGGTAATAAAAAGAAAAAAACACCGGAATTCCTGATGAAAAAATATGGCATGAAAATGGACATGGACAATGGCCAAATGAGCAAAGAAAATAATATGCCGATGAACGATGAGATGGATATGGGGCACATGAACCAAAACACCATGCCGGAGAAAGATACTTCCGGAGATTTTACTCACAACGAACGCATGACATATTTTAACTATGATTTTCTTGAAGCAAAAGAAAAAACTACTTATAACCCAGATATACCGGTAAACGAAATGCTTTTAAACCTGACAGGCAATATGAACCGTTACGTCTGGAGTTTGAACGGTATTCCGCTTTCCGAAGCCGACAAAATAAAAATAAAAGGTGGTGAAATTACCCGGATAACACTTAACAACATTACCATGATGCACCACCCAATGCACCTTCACGGGCATTACTTCAGGGTTATTAACGAAAATGGGGAACGTTCACCCTTGAAGCACACCGTAAATGTACCCCCAATGCAAAAAGTAACCATCGAGTTTTACAATGAAGAAGAAGGCGACTGGTTTTTCCATTGCCACATACTTTATCATCTGGTGGGTGGTATGGCCAGGGTAGTTAGTTATGATACACCAAGGGACGAACGCATGAAAGAGTTCCCTTTAAAGAATCTTATTAAAGAAACAGACCACTATTATTCCTGGGGTCTGGCTCAATTAGGTTCTAATTTCTCTGAATTAAGACTTACTTCAAGCAGCATTCGTAATGAATTTAATTTGCGTGTAGAAAGCGATTACAACCGGAATTCAGAAGTTGAGCTCAGCTATGGCAGATATTTGAACGATTGGGTGCGCATATATGCCGGGGTCAACACTGAAAATGACATCCCCGACTCGTACGATGAATTTAACACTGTTGGCTTAGTGGGTATAAAGTATTTTACACCTTACATGTTCAATGTGGATGTGAGCATTGACCATCAACTTCGCCCCAGGGTTAGGATAGATAAAGAGATTCTATTGTTCCCCCGGTTTTTCCTGGAAGGAGAATACGAATATAAGGCCGATTTTGGCTGGGTGAATGATTTAGAACACAATAAAAGTTATGAAGGAGAAGACGAATGGCTCGTAAGAGCTTCATACATGCTATCCCGCAACTTTTCAATACAGGCCAATTACAATAACCTGTATGGTTGGGGTGGTGGTTTAACCGTCTTGTTTTAAAGTTTAATAGTAATATTTTCTCAATTTAAATTTAATAATCAGAATATGAGATATTTACTAAAATTATCAGGTTTAGCTGTAGTATTAGTGGTTTTGTTTACAGCATGCAACAAAAAAGAAACCAAAGTGGCAGATGTTGAAGGGGTTTACGAAGGTACCTTAAACGGTTTACTGACAAAAAGTAGCGATGGGCTTGCGGAAAGCATTCCGGCTACTACCAAAATTTCACAGACCGGTGAAAATGAAATACAGGTGCATTGTTATTCAGAAAATTTCGATACCACTTTTATGATGAATTATTACATGGACGACGACAGCGCCTTTGTTTGCTATACCGGTGATAACTTCGAGGGAATGTACGGCCACATGCTCGGTGAAGGACACAACGGAGGCATGATGGATGATATGCATGAGAGCGAAACAGAATGGATGCACCACATGGATGAGGAACATGACGAAGGTGATGAGCATTTTGGTGGATTTGATATGGGCAACCACAGCTTTTCATACACCTTTCAAATGAACCGGAATGATGCCTCAGATGATTTGAATTTCCTGGGGATTAAACAATAGTATTTATCAAACAATAAAAATAGAATAACATGAAAACAAAAGTTTTAAGTTTAGTAAGTATGTTCCTGTTGGGAACAAGCATGCTCTTTGCGCAGGCAAAAACCGAAAAGTTTGAAGTAAAAGGCAATTGTGGCATGTGCGAGTCACGCATTGAAAAAGCTGCAAAATCAGTTGATGGTGTTTCCACAGCCGACTGGAATAAGGAAACAAAAATTTTGGAAGTTTCTTTTGATGAATCTAAAACTTCAACACACAAAATTCAAATGGCTGTTTCCAAAGTGGGGCATGATACACCCATGCATAAAGCCTCTGACGAAGCGTATGATGCCCTTCCAGGATGTTGCAAATACGACCGAAGCGATGCAAAGAAACAAGGTACAGATAATGAAGGACACAATCATTAATAGCAGTAGAGGCTGCCGCTAAATTGACAGCCTCTATCCTCAAATAAAATAATCATGAAAAAAATATCATTTTGCAATTAACAATAACCTGACCCAACTGCGGCTATCAAAAAGAAGAAACCATGCCCGCCGACAGTTGCCGGTTCTTTTACGAGTGCAAAAATTGTCGGACAGTATTAAAACCTCAGTAGGGTGATTGTTGTGTGTATTGCTGCTAAGGTAGTGTGAAATGCCCGTCAAAACAATAAAAATTGTAAATGCTAATAGTTTACATGATCCTATCTTAGCTTAAAAAGACAAACCTTTTAAAAGCCATGCTTCAAAAGCTTTTGACGCTGGTAAGGATTTAAGAAAATCCTTGACTAATTGACAGTAATATACTGAAATAAAAAACTATAACGATGAACACAAAAATTTCACAGCAATTGTTGGCTGCCTCTTAGCTGCACTGGTTTATGACACTGATTATGATGGTAGGCCCCATGATGGGCATGCCTAAAATGAATCCGGCAACGATGCTCTCCATGATGATGGGTTTTCCGCTAATTGTTGGCTGGATCATGCACTTTATGATCGGCCTAATTCTTTGTGCTGATGTATATTTATTTCCTGCTTCCTCTGCTTAAAGAATTAAAGAACAGAATTGCAAAAGGAACTATTTCTATTGTGCCAATAAACCAATAAAAAAAAAAAAACAAACAGGGATAATATATCGAAATATTACAAGTGTGCCTGCTGGTACTTACGATTCGAGGGTTGGTAAATGTTATGAGATGTTGATTTAAGCCTGTTGGCGTTTTGATGTAGCTATCAGGCCAGGCTAAATGAGGAATTATTAGGAACAAAATATATTTACCAAAATATCCCACGCAAAGATTTTTTTATAGGAATGTTTCCAAAAATGTTTTATTGCTTGATGGCTCAAAGTATTATATCTCAATTGGGTTAAGCCATCCATGTAGAAAAGTTTAAGAATAAATCTTGTCGTTAAACCACATATCTTTTACTATAGAAGCGAAGAAAATAAGATTGGTTTTACCTTTAAGTTTGGAAAGTCCTTTTAACAAATCTGGTGGTTTCCAGAGGTAATCCGCTTCAAACTCAGCTTTTATTATACGACGATTGATATCTCAACAATAATTAGCTGTCATAAAAAGGCTTTAAATTCCTGCATAAAATCCGACGCAATACTTTATTTACAATTGCTTTCTGCTTACTTTTGTGGATAAATGATTTTTTCATGGTAAAGAAAAGCTTGTTGTATTTTACTGTTATGATATTATTACTTGGATGCACATCAAAAACTAACAACGCAATGAAAGTTAAACCCAAAAACAAACAAATAATTCAAAACAATACCAAACAAGATTCAATACCCAGAGTAACAGGCATTGGAGGCATATTTTTCTTTTCAGATAATCCCGAAAAAACCAGGCAATGGTATGCTGATCACCTTGGGTTGGCTGTGAATGAATGGGGATCTTCTTTTGAGTTCAGAAATGCTAACCGTCCTGATGAAATAAACTACCTGCAATGGAGTCCTTTTAAACAAGGCTCTGAATATTTTCAGCCATCCAAGAAGGAATTTATGATCAATTACAGGGTGCAACATATCGAAAAGCTAGTCGAAAATCTTCGCAGCAATGGCGTTACGGTTCTCGACAGCATTGAAACCTTCGATTATGGAAAATTTGTGCATATCATGGATGCAGATGGGAACAAAATAGAACTTTGGGAACCAGTGGATCAAGTATTTACGGAAATGGGTGGCGAAACTACCAAGTAAAGAAACTAAACATAAGATGGCCACTTCAGAAGATTTTATTGCCTATGTTTTGGATCAGTTGAAAGAACTTGATGATCTTAAGTGCAGAAAGATGTTTGGTGAATATGCAGTGTATTATAAATCGAAACATCTTGGTTTGGTTTGTGATAATCAGTTGTTTATCAAACCAACAAAAGCAGGTGCTGCATTTATTGGAAATGTTCAGGAGGCTTCACCATATCCAGGGGCAAAAAATAATTTTTTGATCACCGATCAGCTGGAAAATAAACAATGGTTACAGAAACTTGTTATAATGAGTTGGCACGAATTACCTGAACCTAAAAAGAAAAGTTCTAAAATGTAAACATAATTATCAGATAATAAATAGATTAATATTAAAAGTATGACTAGTATCTAATAAAATTAAACAATGGTATTATAAATATTATCTATGGAAAATTAGAATTAAATGAATATACAATTAATACATTTGCAACAAACAAAGTAAAACCCAAAAAAATGGAAGAAAACAAAAATCCTCATGTTTCAACAAACGAAAGTAAGAGTCCGGTAACCAGGGCTTCCTCAAAACAAGCTGCAGGCAGTGGCACCTCAAATCGTGATTGGTGGCCAAACAAACTAAACATCAACATTTTGCGTCAGCATTCTTCAAAGTCGAACCCAATGGGTAAGGACTTTAATTATGCTGAGGCATTTAAAAGTCTGGATTTAGCTGCTGTTAAGAAAGATCTGGCAGATTTAATGAAAGATTCACAAGACTGGTGGCCAGCAGATTGGGGACATTATGGTCCTCTGTTTATCCGCATGGCTTGGCATAGTGCAGGTACTTATCGCGTAACGGATGGCCGCGGCGGTGGCGGAACCGGAAACCAGCGTTTTGCGCCACTAAACAGTTGGCCTGATAATGTGAACCTCGACAAAGCCCGTCGTTTGCTCTGGCCTGTCAAACAGAAATATGGTAAAAAATTATCTTGGGGTGACCTGATGATTTTAGCCGGTAATGTAGCCCTTGAATCGATGGGTTTCAAAACATTTGGTTTTGCAGGCGGTCGTGAAGACATTTGGGAACCTGAAGAGGATATTTATTGGGGATCGGAAGGTAAATGGCTTGATGACCAGCGGCATAATGAAAAAGGCGAGTTGGAAGGACCTTTGGCAGCTGACCACATGGGCTTGATTTATGTAAATCCGGAAGGCCCCAACGGTGAACCTGATCCTGTGAAAGCTGCTCATTATATTCGTCAGTCGTTTGCCCTGATGGCCATGAATGATGAAGAAACCGTAGCTTTAATTGCAGGTGGCCATTCATTCGGTAAGGTGCATGGCGCAGCGCCCAATACCTATCTTGGACCTGATCCGGAAGCCGCTCCGCTGGAAGAGCAGGGATTGGGCTGGAAAAACAAATATGGAAAAGGAAATGCAGAAGAAACGATAACCAGTGGGTTAGAAGGAACCTGGACGAAAACACCAACAAAATGGAGTATTAATTTTCTCGAGAATCTTTTTGACTATGAATGGGAATTGACAAAAAGTCCGGGTGGTGCCTATCAGTGGAAACCCCGTGGTCAGGCAGGTGCAAATAGTATTCCTGATGCGCATGTAGAAGGGAAAAGAAATCAGCCTTTTATGCTTACAACAGACCTTGCGCTAAGATTTGATCCCAAGTATGAAAAGATATCCAAACGGTTTCTCAAGAATCCTTCTGAATTTGAAGATGCATTTGCCCGTGCCTGGTTCAAATTAACCCATCGTGATATGGGACCAAAATCTCGTTATCTGGGCACTGAAGTGCCTCAGGAAGATTTAATCTGGCAAGATCCTATTCCAGCAGTGTCACATAAGCTGATTGATGATACCGACATTAATGCCTTGAAGTCCAAGATTAATGAATCAGAGCTTTCTGTTTCGGAACTGGTTTCAGTGGCCTGGGCATCTGCTTCTACTTATCGCGATTCCGATAAGCGTGGTGGTGCCAATGGTGCACGGATCCGTCTTGCGCCACAAAAAGATTGGGAGGTGAATAATCCTGCTCAATTGACAAAAGTTTTAAAAGTTCTCGAAAGCATTCAAAAAGATTTTAATAGTAAATCAGTTGAAAAACAGGTTTCTATTGCTGATCTTATTGTACTTGGTGGTTGTGTTGGAATTGAGAAAGCAGCAAAAGCTGCCGGCTTCGAGCTGGAAGTTCCTTTTATCCCCGGTCGTACAGATGCCTCACAAGAGCAAACGGATGTGGAATCATTCAATTATCTCGAACCCTTGGCAGATGGTTTCCGTAACTATATCAAAACTAATTATATGAGTTCTGCAGAAGAAATGCTGATCGACAGGGCTCAATTGCTAACGCTCACGCCCCCTGAGCTTACTGTTTTGATTGGCGGTTTACGTGTTTTAAACACTAATTGGGACGGTTCAAAACATGGCGTGTTTACAGATAAACCAGAAGTCCTGTCCAACGATTACTTTGTTAATTTATTGGATATGAGTACTTCATGGAAAGCTGTTTCGGAAAAGAGAGAAGCTTTTATAGGAACTGACCGCAAAACCGGTAAAGAAAAATGGTCTGGTACACGTATAGATCTGCTCTTCGGTTCAAACTCAGAGCTTCGCGCACTGGCTGAGGTTTACGCCAGTGCAGATGGCCAGGAAAAATTCGTTCAGGATTTTGTTGCTGCTTGGTATAAAGTGATGAATCTGGATCGGTTTGATTTGAAATAAAGCTAAAATTTCAGAATAAAAGGCAGCTATAAAAAGGCTGCCTTTTTTTTGAGTCGGATAAGGTGAAATCTCAATTGCTCGAATTATGCCCAAAATCCGACACCAGGCACATTTACTATTTAATAAAACAAGTGGAGATAGTTTTGAGGAGCAAACCTTCCCTGAAAGGCATTAATGCAGCCCAAACTCTTGAAAATGATTTTATTGGCCTCCCCTATCCTATTATTCCACAATTGGTTCCTATTTACTCATTGGCCAGCACTGGCTACCCCTATTTTGTCCCTGGCGGGACAGACCAGCCAGGGACAAAATGTGGGTAGCATAAAGCTTACACCTGATTATCCCAAGCTCCGTAGGGACGGCATTATTACAGCGATTGAGCGTTTTTATTTAAATTATACCGGACAACAATGTTTCGGAATGATTTTCGAACAGCAATTTATTGCATTGAAACTGGTTTAAAATACTATCCAAAAGAACCTGGCATTAAGCTTTTTGAAGTGGAGCTTTATATTTTATCCGGAAATAAATCAATGGCGAATCAGCTGCTAAATGAATTTGATGAGTTGATCAGAAATCCTGCTATTAAATTAGCTGATAAAATGGAATGGAATGAGTGGTACGAGTCAATAAAATCTGAGCTAAAATAGAAAAGACCTCTTGTCGTTAAACAAGAGGTCTCTAATCAAAACGGATTTCATTTTATTTTATGATCAACTTTTTGACTTTCCCATACTTATGCGTTCCCATTCGGATGATATAAACACCTGAAGTGGCATACGACATATCGAGCGGATAAGTGTAACGATCATTTACATAGGTTACTTTGTTCTCAACCAGATTAATCCCTAAACTATTGTGGAGATTAATAATCACCTGATTATCCAGCTTTTCAGTGATTAACGATACTTCATAATGATTATTTCCAAGATGAACAATTTCAAGTTCGCTGTCCATTTCGCGTAAAGCGATGGTTCCTGTTGGAAGCACAACATTAAGTGTATAATCTTCTGTTTCGCCATACTCGGTTTCTGCGCAGGCATCATCTGGCACGCCGGCATTCCAGTTCGTTTTGATACGCATCAAATGTTCGCCCAGCTGAGCATCTTCAGGGATGATAAAAGTAAGAGTATCAGTATATTCACCACTACTTTCACCATTAGCAATTTCGTGGTTGTCAATGATTAACTCATCTAAGTCGAAAATGAAATCATCATTAAAATCGACCCAAACGCGAACAAATTCATCCCCATAACCAACGGTTAAGATCATCTCATTTGTCGATTCAGTTTCTATATCTGTATTCATTTCAGTGAAATCGTTGTAGCCGTTTTCACTGCATTCAGATTCGTTGATTAAATCCCTGAGCTCCACATAAAGGATTGCATCACCAGATGAGCAATCTGATTCTGGCTGGCAGTTGGATTTAATGATCGTGGCCGAAGTAGTGTCATTACTCAAGTCTGAATCACCTTCCAATGAAGTGTATAGGAGTAAATTATAAGCACCCAGAGCTGAAAAATCAGCTGTAGTTTCAAAATCGAAACCAGCTTCAGTACCAGCATAAAGTGTGTCCATATAAGTTTCAGTAACAACTGTCCCTTCCAGATCATAAGTCACTTCAAATTCTGTTTGATTTGCGGCGCCAAAGTTTGTAAGGGTTATGCTGATTGTCTCTTCTTGTGTAAGTCCTGTTCCCGATTCAGGATTTGTAATAGCCGTTACACCTATATCATTGCTGTAGAGATGTACAATATTAAGGTTAAGGCTATCATTCATAAGGTTTTCATCAGTGGAAAGCGCTGTAAAAACAGTAAGATTAAAAGTATCACCTACTGCACTCATGTCATAGGTTGCTTCAAAAGTAAAATCAACTGTTTCGCCGGCAAAGAGCGTATCAACATACATTTCGTAAATAGTGTCACTTCCCGGGAGGAAATAGCCAAGCGGAATACTATCCACATCTTCGGTTCCAAAATTGAAAATATTGATGGTGATTGGTTGCTCTGCCAATAACTCACCACTGACAGGTTCAACAACTTCTACCATACCAACATCATTGGCCAGATCAGAAGCAATCTGGAAAACACCAACAACATCGGTTCGCTGATTATTATTAAAATATTCTGCAATGTGCCAAAAGGTCATATCATCAGCCGGATCAAGTGTAAGATGTACATAATCAGCCAAACGATTAGAAGGGTTATTTGAATTTCCCTGAGCGATCAAAGTTTCATCCACTGTCATAGTTCCCAATGGATCTGAAGCATAACGACCTGTAAAATAAATGGCGATACTTTCAGAAGTACTCACTGTAGTGTAGGCCATCCCAATATTACCTTGCGCATCCATTGCCATACTTCCCGAAAAAGCATCCTTATTATTATAGGGAGAAATATAGGTTCCTTCCTGATAAATTTCCCATGGTGCATCATCGCCATACTGACGCATCTCAAGCCAGCGAATACCAGCTAATTCACCTGATGTTCCGTCAGTATCAACAACAAAGTTGAAAAGCGCCGAATTATAATCTGCAAACCTGCGATATTGTGCTTGTTGCATCACAGTAGCCTGCAAAATATCGATATTTGGTCCGGAAGGCTGTGGTCTGTTCGAAAAAGAACCACCATCAAAAACTGAGATAAAGGGAGTTGTTAGTACTTCCTCTGGATCAGAAATTTCTGAGTTTGCCGGTGTTTCCCAGTCAACATTAAGTGTCCAAAGCTTCATATGATCTTCTGAAACACCACTCCAGGCGTCATCCTGCAGATAAACGACTGTTGCGTTTCCAGCTGGTGGAAGATCTCCGTTTGTAACATTAAAAAATTGTGGGCTATAGAAACCTGAGGTACGAATTCCGGGAAGTGGAAATGCAAGAAATCGCGGAATTGCACCAACTAAAACAGAGTCTCTTTCAATTACAAAAACCCTGTTGGTGGCGCCAATATTGGCAGTAACATAATAACCGTCAGACCAGATTGAAAATTTTGGATAATCTGGAAATTGACCTGTTGTGAGCCCCGTGGTATAAACATACCAATCGTCATTTACAGGATCAGGTCCAGCAGAAATGGCAAAATTAAGGCCATTGGGCGAAAAATCAAATTCGGTAATGATATAGCGATCTGCGGCTGCATCATAAAGCATGATAGGGTCGCCTGAATTATTTCCGGGAAAAATCGTCGATAAAGAAGCCGCAGGAGTTAGTGGCTCGCCATTCTTATCAAAAACACGAAACCCAACGTTCCAACCGCCTAAATAGTGGTTTGGACCAACTGCACCAGTTGGGTCACTGGGAGTGTAACTCGAAACATTGGCGTTGAATACCATCAAAGGATCTCGGCTGGCCTTGCGGGCAACTTTTGTCTGCCGCGTAACCAATGGGTCATCGCCTTTGGGCAAACCTTTGCCTGGCACTGTCATATTAGCTCCGGCACGCTTGGGCTGTCCCATACGTAAAGGTGCATCGGGATCCTGCGCTACGAATGTCCCGTTTTGAATTTGCTTGGCAATGCTCGGAACAACTACCGGCGCAGGTAAATTTGTAATTGATGTTGGATTTGTCTTTACTTGTTGTGATTGTCCTAATAAAGGAATTAATAACAACAATAAGAGATAGCTTAAATTTGATTTCATAAATTGCGTTTAGAATTACTGTGCGCAAACTTAAACAATTATTTAGAATTAGTATAAATTGTCGAAGAATTCAAAACATATAAAACCAATTGAGAACACAATTAATAATTATATAATACTGATATTCAAGTAGATGATAATTACATATTTATAAAACGCTGTATTTAAATCCCGCAAAAAAGACTGATTTACTTCAATTCCTAAAGCATTAGTTTCATTTTAAACCCATCTGCAAGATCCTTATAATATTGTGGCAAACGCTCTGTGATTTGAAAACCCTTTCGCTCATAAAGCTTTATGGCAGCTTCATTGTCAGTTCTCACTTCCAGGCTAATCTGCTTCATATTCATCTTTTGGGAAAGCTCTATAGCCGTTTGTAAAAGCTTATTGGCCAATCCTTTGCCTCTGTAATCAGGATGAACTGCCAACGCATAAAGTCTGATTACCTTGCTTTTTTTTCGAACCAGCAAGATGGAATATCCTGCCAAAATTGAGTCATAGAACACAACGAAAAAAGGATTTCCGGAATGTATTAAATAGCGCATTTGTTTGAAGTTGAATGCATCAATTCCAAAACAAGCTTGTTCAATCTGCATGATGGCAGCTAAATGCTCAGGGTGTGCATGCGTAATGATCTCAGGATCCATGCGCGTGATGTTTGCGTTCCAGTCTGTCTAAAAACTCTCTGAGAATTAAGCGGTATAGTTCGTCGCCCAAAATGGCATCTTCAACGCCATAATCTATTGAAGGGTTGTCATTTACTTCAATGATTACAGACTTATCTTCAATGACTTTTACGTCAACTCCATAAAGTCCTTTACCGATGACATTGGCTGCATCCAGTGCATTTCTCA
Organism: Bacteroidales bacterium; assembly: GCA_015709215.1. Classification (GTDB taxonomy): domain Bacteria; phylum Bacteroidota; class Bacteroidia; order Bacteroidales; family F082; genus UBA5536. Next base: position 60,088 of record JACCQN010000003.1, on the reverse strand, counting down.
ACACATGCTTGGGCACTTTATGCACCGGCACAGTTTCAAATGACCCAGCTTGAGATTTGCCGGAATCGTTGTGGTGATAAATCTGCCAATGTCCCCGAGCCATAAAATACTTACAGGCATAAAGTGGCGATCCATTTAATATTCCGATACGCCAGTCGAAACTTGTAGGCAGAAATTCCTGAGCCAGTACAATAGCTGATTTTTCAAATAAAACATCAATAATTTTCTCATATTCTTCAGCTGTTGAGGCTTTTCCCATCCCATGTGAGAAAGATCCATCCGGAACTTTAAGGACTATAGGCGAACCCAATATTTCTTTGATTTCGTCCCAGCTGTATGTATCCGATTTAAAAATTAATTCCGATTTAGGCGTTGGTATCTCCTCTTTGTCGAGCAATTCCTTCAGGTAAACTTTATTTGTACACCTTATAATCGAAAGCGGATCATCAATCACCACCATATCGGCCTGTTGGGCTTGTTGTGCAAGCCTGTAAGTAATGTGATTGAGTGAAGTAGTCTGGCGAATAAACAATGCATCGTATTCCATCAAGCGATGAGCCTCTTGTGCAGTGATTAGTTCGGCATTGATTTGCAATTTTTTAGCTTGATTCAGAAATTGATTTAAAGCCATTTTATTACTGGGTGGAAAAGTTTCTTCAGGATCATAAAGAATCGCAAGGTCATACCGTGATGGTTTTTTGCTGCGCGGCTGTCGCCATACTTTTTTGCTGAAACTATCAAGTGCCTGAGCAAATATATCTTGCTGATATTCTGTAAGTTCATCTAATCCTAATGGTCTGATGTTCTCGATTTGATTCTTTTCCCTTACTGCAAATTGCACCCTCAACATTGGACAGGGGTTTTGCTCAAAAATGTAGCGTGCCACTTTATCCATAGCCGGCTCGGCACAGGTGCCAAAGAAAATATCCAGAGAAACCCTTTCTTCCTCTTTTTTTTGGCTGGTTTGCAGCCACTTATAGGTTGTTTTTTGCAACAGATAATCCAATCGCATCACCGCTCCCGATTCCAAACGATTGATTACTTCAATATCAGGCAATACCTTATGCCCCCTTGCCTGGGCTAATAGGGAACAATAATAACCTTCGGAATGATAATCGAGCTTGTTGCACAGGTTTATCACAAAAAAGTGCTTTTGGTTTAAATCTTGATTTTTTAAGTAATCGCCTGATGTTAGGATACTATCAGTATCATAATAAGGTTTCCATTGATCAAGTTCGTCCAGAATCAAAATTGTTGACAGCATAAATTTTTTAGGTAATAAGTTTAAATTTTTCCGATAAGCCAGCTAAATCCCAGCCCAATAAAGTATTGATCATCAGATATTCCGATTCCGGCACTTAAGTCGAGTTGAAAATTTTGCTTTAAAAGATAGGAGAACCCACCGTCGATGGATAAACTGAAATCATCAAACTGAAAATAATTTCCATAAGGCTCGACAAAAATACCAAGTTTTTCAGTAAGGGCATACCCTACGGCAAAACTAAACATCAGGCTCAGGTCTTGTTCTTCGAACCAATATACACCAATGTTTGAACCTAGGTTTCCTTGCTCAGAGAAATCCCAGCTATGGAGGAATCGCAAACTAAGCCCTAGCGCATCATCTGCAACCTCTGCAGAACCTGTGGGCACGAAAACTTCTGCCAAAACTGCTGCCTGCGTTCCCCATTCAGGACTTTCGCAAATCTTAAATTTACCTCCTAAAGTGAGATTGGATAATCCGGTAGTTTGCTGAAAAACAGAATAATTAGGCATGTCATGTATAACAAATGATTCTGTGAGACGTAGCTCAATATTTTCTGTTAATCCATATCTTAACACTAAAACAGGAAGAGAATTAGCAGTAAACTCGCTTAATTCTCCTGCGTTAGCTTTACTAAAATCCAAGCCTGCTTCCAACTGAAAATAGCGTGGTTCAACAGTTGCAACGCCATCACCAGCTCCTGGACGATCCGGACTAAAGGATTGGCCAAATGTAATTCTTGTTGAGGCAAGCACAAATAATCCCATGATCGAAAGTAAACATTTTGTTTTCATGGTTTTAGAGATTTGATACTGCAAGTGGATTTGTTCAAATTCTTAGCGAAGGTATTAAAAGGTATTCATTTGACACCAAGGCCCAAAAGAATTTCCAAATTTTCACTCCAACTGGTTTCGATAAGCTTATTTGTGTTAGAATCATTTTAAATAAGCCTCGAAACATATTCAATTTCCTCACTATAAAAGTAAATTAAGTAAGTTTGCCAACTAACTTAATTTAGAATTTTATGAGTACACGAAATCCCCTCAAAGGCGGCGAATTCCTTATTAAGGACATAGAAGCTGAAGCCGTATTTATCCCTGAAGAATTTGATGAACAAACCAATATGATCACTGAAACCTGCCAGGATTTTCTGGAAACAGAAATCTTTCCAAATCTTGACAGAATCGACAGTCAGGAACAAGGTTTGATGGCTTCCTTGCTAAAAAAGGCTGGTGAACTTGGTTTGTTGGGTTTGTCAGTTCCTGAGGAATATGAGGGGTTTGAGCAATCATTTTTAACAGTGATGCGCGCCAACGAAGCCATGGGGGCAGCCCATTCCTATTCTGTAGCTATCATGGCGCATACCGGAATCGGCACTTTGCCCATTCTTTATTATGGCAACGAAGAGCAAAAAGCAAAATACATCCCCAAACTTACCACCGGCGAATTGATGGCAGCCTATTGTCTTACAGAGCCAGGTGCAGGTTCGGATGCTAACTCCGGTCGTACGAAAGCCGTTTTGTCAGAAGACGGAAAGCATTACATCCTCAATGGTCAAAAAATGTGGATTACGAATGGTGGATTTGCTGATATACAAACTGTTTTTGCAAAAGTTGATAACGACCGTGTATTGAGTGCCTTTATTGTTGAACGGGCATGGGAGGGCGTAACAATGAATCCCGAGGAAAAGAAAATGGGTATCAAAGGCTCATCTACCCGGCAGATTTTTTATAATGATGTGAAAGTCCCAGTTGAAAATATGTTGGGAAAACGAGGCGAAGGGTATCGGATTGCATTAAATATCTTGCACCTGGGACGTATAAAATTAGCGGCAACTGTTGTGGGGAGTGCCAAAAGAGCTATACTGCATTCTGTAAATTATGCTAACGAACGCAAACAGTTTGGTAAAGCAATTGCAAACTTTGGTGCTATCAAACATAAGCTGGCTCAGCAAGTTGTTAAAACTTTTGCGACAGAATCAGCTGTTTACAGGGCAAGTAAAGATATTCAGGATCATATTAACGAGCTCAAAGTTGCAGGGCATCCACATGGCAAGGCAAATATAGAGGGTGTTGCGGAGTTTTCGGCAGAGTGTGCCTTGATGAAGGTGTATGGCTCCGAAACTCTGGATTATGTTGTTGATGAAGCAGTTCAGATTTATGGTGGCATGGGTTTCTCAAGCGAAACGCCCGTCGACAGAGCCTACAGAGATTCACGTATCAATAGAATTTTTGAAGGCACTAACGAAATCAACCGTTTACTTGCTGTTGATGCTTTGTTGAAAAAAGGTGCAAAAAGTAGTTTTAACCTGCGCGAATTAGCAGATGTTGCAGCTGGTAGCCTCAATAAACCAAACGAAGCTTCCAAAAATTCTTATTTCGATGATAAGATGGCTACGGTTAAGAATCTTAAAAAAGCAGTTTTAATGCTTATTCCTTCTATTACAGAGACTTTCGGCCGAAAAATTGCTGAAGAAGAAGAGGTGATGATGAACCTGGCTGATATGCTGATGCAGGTTTATGTTGCAGAATCAACACTTTACAGAATAATCAAACTGGAGAAAATAAAGACCGAAAATGAAATGAGTGTTTACAAAGATATTCTGGATGTTTTGATTCACGACGTTGCAGCAATCGTTCAGAAATCTGGTTGGGATGCAGTGGTTAGTTATGCACAACCCGAACTACTTGAAAAATTCCGAGAAGCGCTCTATATCCACTGCAAAACTTCTCCTGTTAATATCAAAGAAGCGCGTAGAAGAATTGCAAATAAACTGATCGAAGACAATGTATATAAGTTCTAGCGCTTTGTAAAAGCAGCTTTATTATACGGGCGAATACTTAATTGGAGTGATCGCCCGCTTTTTTTTAATAATTCTGTTCATTTATTTCGAAAATGTGAGTTATCTTCGTATCTTAGAACCGAAAATAACACAATCCAAATGAAACAGAAAAACGTTCAGGAGTATATTGGTTCCCTGACCAAAGAAGAGTCACTACAATGCTTGGAGGATGACTTATTAATTAAGGACAGTTGTGTTTTAGAATCCGTAAATCCTTTTTTTGGCTACTATGCAGTTGGTGGCCCAAAAGTGCCAAAACCACAATACCTTTATCTGATGCTGGGTCGGCAAATAGATTTCATAGACTTACAAAGGATCCTCTTGCAAGTAAACAAGCTATTAAAACATACCGTTGATGCTGTTTGGGCTACTATCACCGTGCCCGATCATCCGGAAATGCCGGCACTTCGCATTCGTGATTTGCAGCAATATAGCGAGATCAGTATTCTTCAGCAACAGTTTCGGGATGTAGGGCTACCGTTGCAAAAACACAACAAGGGCGTCCTGCTTAACAATGCCATCATTAAGTTAAAAAAGTTTTTCTTTCTTGAAGAATTGGAAGACGGACTATTTTTTGATGCCCGGCAAGCGCACCATGGTTATTTTGTGATCCCGGAGCCTATCGATTGGAATCACTTTAAAAAATTAACCGCTGAAGCAAAAAATGAAGTGGGCTTACTCTATTTTGATGCAGCAACAGCAAGTATATTTACTAACAACCAAATTATTGAGCTTGTGCGGATTTACCGTGAGAATATTAATGTTAGTAAATTGAAAGCAATTCGCGATCGTTATTACAAACTAATGGGTTTGCAATAATTCCGGCGGATAAATCACGTCTTCCAAAAATAAGGCATGAGCCGGAACAGAATAACCTGCTGCATTTCTGTTTTTAGCCAAAATAAGTTGTTCAAAATCATGCGGGCTGCCTTTATGTAGCCCTACTTCTATCAAAGAGCCTACAATTGCGCGAACCATATTACGTAAAAAACGATCGGCTCTAATTTCGAAAATAAGCTGGTTTTGATGACTAGTCCAATGGGCATAGGTGATCTGGCAATTATTGGTTCGTGCCTGGGTATGAAGTTTCGAAAAACTGGTAAAATCAGTGTGATTGAGCAATAAATTTGCTGCTTTATTCATCTGCTGTAAATCCAGCTTTTGAGGAAAATAATAGGAATGAGGTTCAAAAACAGCCTTTTCGGTATGCAAATAATAGCGGTAAATACGTGATAACGCATCAAAACGGGCATGTAGCTTCTCCGAAACTTCCCAAATGCGATAAACTACTATATCAGGAGGCAAAAATCGGTTAAGCTGGTTTGCAAAACTCATAGATTCAATAGTTTGATTATATGTTTCAAGGTCGAAATGTGCATAAAAATTTCTCGCATGAACCCCTGTGTCTGTCCGACCACATCCTATTATACTGATGGTTTCGCCAAGTTTGAGGCTTAAACATTTCTCGAGCTCTGCCTGAACGGTATGCGCATTATTCTGCCTTTGCCAGCCGTGATAAGCTGTTCCATTATATGCCAGATGAATAAAGTATCGCACGCGGTATTTTTTTGGCAAATGTCGCTAATTTTAAGAAACTGTTTTTCACAAAGCGGGATGTACTAATTTTACAGAAGTTTTACACCTTGATTAAGGTTCTTTTAATAAGGTGGAAATGAAGGTTAAAAAATCGATAAAACAACTATAATCAGCGTTTTAAAACCTTCCATTTTTATTTTAAGTTGGAATACTAGCATCGTAGGCAGCGAAAGATTTGTAGCAGACCACATAGCATTGCCAACAGCCCATAACCACATTTAAAATATATATATAAATGCTTCACAACCAAGCTCAATCTGCACTGTGCTTACAATTTGCATATTGCCCACTATCGGCAGGCCAGGTAGCGTTGGGAGCAAAGGGCAGATAATAATCTTATCCAAAAACAGAATAAATACTTATAATATGTTTGCTAAAACAAATCAGCTTAGATTAGGCAAGCGCCAAACTTTAGTTATTGATAAACAATTTGAGTAGGGATCATTTTTTACCTTTCAATTTTTCCACGTTGATACGAAAAGTAAATCCCAAATAAATTCATTATCGAGAAAATGATAAACCCATTTCTTACAATTTCGATAAATTTCTGATCATCAATATTTTTCAACACCTGATTGCCAATAGTCAGCGAGAACAATACGGCAACAACTGTCATACTAACAATTTGTCCGATTACCCGTCCGGTAGCGGCAGTTCCAGAAGCTAAACCATATTGGTTTTTTGCAACGGCGCTCATAATAGTATTCATGTTAGGTGAAGAAAACAGACCAAAACCAGATCCAAGCCAAAGCAAATTGACGACGATAAACCAAACAGGGGTAGATTCATTAACAAAGGCAAATCCTATCAATCCAAGCGTGCATATTATCATTCCGATTGTTGTGAGAAAACGGGGTTGAATGCGGTCTGATAATTTTCCGGCCAATGGCGAAAATAAGGCCATCATGATAGGTTGTGAAACCAGTATAGTCCCTGCTTCGCTTGGACTTAATGCTTTTATTTTTTGAAGATAAATGCTTAGCAGAAACACAATGGCAAATGTTGCACTGTAATTAATGAGTGAGGCCAGATTAGAAAAAGTAAAAAGCCGGTTTTGTGTAAAAAGTTTGGTATCAATAACCGGAAATTTAGAACGAGCTTCCAAAAACCAAAAACCAAATAAAGCTATAACACCCAGTAACATCATCCACCAGCTTTGAGGTAGGTTTGAAGCCCCGTATATTAATGCTACCAAACCAGTCATAAAAAGCAGCGTACCTTTTAAGTCAATCTTTTTCTGAGTTGCATTAGGCTCATCTTTTCCTAAAACCAAAAATGCTAACAGAGTTGACAAAACACCAAATAAAGATGCTACATAAAAAACAGAACGCCAGCCATATAGCTGTGTCAGCATCCCTCCAATAAAAGGACCTGTTGCAAGGCCCAGATAGACAGCTGAAACAGAAATTCCCAAAACCTTTCCCCTGCTGCTTGCCGGAAATGTTGAAACCAAAATTGCCGGTCCTGTAGTACTGGTTAATGCCGTTCCTGTACCTTGCAAAAACCTGAAAAATATCAGCCACCATCCGGAGGGTGACAAGCCGCTGGCTATCGAAAACAGTGCGAATAACACCACCCCCAGTTTAAACATTCTTTTTATTCCTGTTAAATCAGCCCATCTGCCTGCAGGCAACAAAAACATCGCATTCGACAATAAAAAAGATGTTATTACCCAACTTAAGGCAATAGCATTCATTTCAAATTGCACTTCAATTGCTGGCAACGAAATATTTACTGCTGAGATCAAAAAAGACCCCATGAAGGAAGTAATCGCAACAATAGCAATTATTGAGACTTTTGATTGGACTTGCATAGCTGATTATTTAAGAATCAATTTCTGTAGATACAACTGATCTTTCGATTTTATTTCAATGATATAAACACCACTTCTCCAGCCCGGTTTTCGCTGAACAGAAAGCTCATTTTGATACAATTGACTGTGAACAATCCTTCCAGAAAGGTCATACATAGTGAGTTGGTTAAGCGTTCCGTCTTTGTCTAAAGCTTTAATTTTTAATACATCTTTTACCGGATTTGGACTAATGACCAATTGATCATCTCTTAAATTTTCGACGACAGCCACATATTGCGAAACAACCACATTATCGATCAAAAGCGGATTACCATAAAAACTAACGGTTTCAAATGCAATACGCACATCGCTGATTCCTGCCCAATTGCTTAGGTCGATTGTATTACATGGTGCTCCCCAGCCTTGTCCGCACCAATCAGTTGCTTCAACAGGCCAAAAAATATCATCGGTAGGCTGGTGTGTTGCGAAAATTCCGCTGCCATCCTCGCCAAATGCAGCAATACGTTCCCAACTTTCTCCACAATCAGCTGAAATGAGAATGATAAGTGAATCTGTTACCTGGGTGTAAGTAGCATTTTGGGCATAAGCATGATCAAAACTCATATAAGCTGTTGATAAGTCGCTTAAATCGAAAGGCTTAGAAATTAAACGGTCGCGTTGCATGATCGAATAATAATCCCTAAAATTAATTCCCGCTGCCACTTCACTTCCATTACCGCCTACATTGTACAGCTCCCATGTTTCGCTGTTGTCAGGATTCTCAACCATCCATGATCCATCTGTAAATGTCCATGATTCAAAATTGTCCTGAAAATGTCCTGACTCAGCGCCAATAGTAAGATAGTTTTCAGAGATCACTTCATCTTCGCCATATTCGTTACTTACAACCAACGAAACCGAATATTGTCCGTCTTCTAAAAACCGAAGCTTCGGATTTTTGTCATTTGCATCGCTCTCTACAAATTCGAATGACATGGGCTCAAATTGCCATTCCCAGCTGTTCGGAATACCAGTTGATGCATCGTAAAACCCAATCACATCATTTGCACAAGCAACCTTTACATCCGATGTGAAGTTGGCCGCCACCTGCCCCGGAAAATCAACTTTAAAACTCATTGTTTCACCAACTTCAGAAATATCATAAATCGTGACACCTCCCAGATTTCCATTCTGCAAAAAAGCATATGGGTTACTAAAATCAGTAAATTCTTCTCGGCCATAATTAGCACCAAAAACAGCATCATTCAAATTACCATTATTTGAGGGATTACCGCCGGGGCGGAAAATATAAACCTCGTCGGGAGGTCCTTGCGCATTGCCATTTCCGGCATTAGTGTTGATGCGATAAATTAACATCCCCGATTTTGGTAGTGTGCCATCAAAAGTGCCGTCTTTTTTGCGGTATTCCAAAACAAAATACTCTGAAGACGTGTTCTGTGACGGAATTCGCCAGGCATTGTTCTCGTCCGATTGCAAAGGATTAAGTGTATAGGTCCCGGCTTCGGTAATCCATGGAATATCTGTAATCCATCCCCCATATTTCATTTTCATAAAGGCGTTCATATACTGCGGCGGATTATTGTTCGCTGCCATAATATCCCATGAGCCCACTGGTGTAATATCGTCATTCACATAACGATACAAATCGGGGGCGCTTAAACTATGATACATCTCATGGCATAAAACACCAACCCCGCTGCTGGCCAAACTCGTTTCGAGCTGAAAATTGTAATCATGCACTTTCTTTCCATTGATATAAACATCCTGTGAATAAAGACTCCAACGATGCGGCCATAGCAATGTTGACCAAGCTGTTGTGCCTCCCCTAATAATAAAAACAACGTTATCTACGCGATTATCGCTATTATAATCCAGGTCAAGTTCCACAGGTACAGGCGAATTGATATTTACCCATTCTACAGCATTTACCAACAAGGTATGTTCTCTATTAGTTCTTTGATTATCATTAACATATCCATCAGGATTTGTAACTGCATTATAGGGCATATAATAGCTTCTGGGATATTCATCTTCATAAGATAAAATGTATTCGTCAGGTGGTACAGGATAGAAAAAGGATCGTAAATCCAGCTGACCATAGGATATTTCATCAAAATAATTTAGCACTGAATTTGCGTTGGCATTATCATTGTTAAAACGATTGTAATTCAATAGTGTATCAGAAGTAAACTCCTCCTGATCAGCAAAACGAATGTAGATGACCAAATTGTTTAAAGTTCCGATAGCCCTTTCGTAGCTTCTATTTGGTTCAACAAATTGCATTTCCTGCTCCATATAGTTTCGGATGGCCAATCGCTGCTCCGCACTGATATTTATGCCCGGATGCAAATTTGTTGTAGAAGGATCCACCAAACCCACCTTGTGTGAAGACGGTACAAGTTGATCGTTATTTATAATGGCATAATAAAAATAGCCGTCTGTTTCGCTTTGGATGATAGTATAACCTGCAGCATCGTGAAGCCAGTTGTAAAACTCATCGCCAGTAGCTAACAAATGCAGCTTTGTGCCATCGGGTTGTACTACGGCAACCTGTTGATCTTTGAGCCAGGCTGCTTGAACAGGATAAGAAAAAATTAAAGCTAAAACAATTAATAACAGACTAAACAGTCTTGATTTTCGGAGTGTTTGCATGAACATTATATTTGTGTTTGTCGATCTTTTTAAGAGATGCAAAGGGACAAAAATAATCTTTTCCATTCAATAAATTCATTTGCGACTTCGTACACCAGTGATACAATTATGACATTAACGTAATCACTTAAATTATGAGACACAAAAAAAATGTACTTTTGAACCAACGAAAAATGTGATAAAATTATGTGTTTAAGCATACCAGCCCGAATAGAATCCATTAATGGCGAAATGGCCAGATGCTCCGTTGGGGAAGCCTTTTATGATGCCAGCCTTACAATGCTCGATCTGAATGAAATAGCTGTTGGAGATTATGTGTTGCTGCATACCGGTTTTGCACTTCAGAAAATAAGTGAAGAAGAGGCTTTGGAAACTCTGAAGCTTTTTGAAGAATTCGAAGCGTTTAACAAAGAGCTCGACAGCGAAGAAAAGCAAAGCGGAGAACGAATTGTGTAGGGCTTATGAAATATATTGACGAGTATCGCAATAAAGAGACAGTTCAGTATCTGCTCAGACAAATCAAAGAAACTTCCAGACATAAAATGCGGATCATGGAAGTTTGTGGTGGGCACACCATGGCTATCCAGCGTTTTGGAATTCCATCCTTATTACCCGAAACCATTGAATTGATTAGTGGTCCGGGCTGTCCTGTCTGCGTAACAAGCCGATCCTATATTGACCATGCTATTGCGCTGTCACGTTTGCCCAACGTAATTATCACAACCTATGGCGATTTAATTCGTGTGCCCGGCTCAAGCTCGAGTCTTGATGGCGAAAAAGCTGCCGGACGCGATATCAGAATTGTTTATTCAGTGTTGGATGCACTTGAAATTGCCAAACAAAACCGAAGAAAGAATGTTGTTTTTCTGGGAATAGGTTTTGAAACCACCTCCCCGGCAACTGCTGCCGGAATTTTAAAAGCAGAGATGGCTGGGCTTTTTAATTTTTCAGTCTTGAGCGCTCATAAAATTATGCCACCATCAATGGCTGCTTTGATTGATGCGGGTGTTGAAATTAATGGCTATCTGGGTCCTGGCCATGTGAGTACAATCACAGGCTCAGGGATGTATGATTTTATTGCAGAACGTTATGGCTTGGGCGTTGTAATAAGTGGTTTTGAGCCAACTGATATTCTGCAATCTATTTTGATGTTAGTAAACCAATTCGAATCCCGCCGTCCGGCAGTCGAAATCCAGTATAGCCGTGTCGTGAAGCCGGAAGGAAATACCAAAGCGCTGGGAATGCTCCAAGAGGTTTTCGAATTGCGCGATGACTGGTGGCGTGGTTTAGGTGTGTTGGCAGCTAGCGGATTTCAAATAAAAGAAAAATATGCTCGTTTTGATGCTGAAAAATTATTCGAAGTAACGATTGAGCCCACAAGAAGCGACAAAGGCTGCATCTGTGGAAGTATATTAAAAGGTATAGCCAAACCATCAGATTGCAAACTATTTGGAAAATCATGCACCCCAACTGATCCTGTGGGAGCTTGTATGGTAAGCAACGAAGGCGCTTGTGCTGCTTGGTACAGGTATTCGGGCAGGTAAGATTTTAAACGCTACTTTTAGGATTTATAAGCCAAGGAATAAAATTTTCTTTGTTGATGATTTCAAATGATGCTTCAGGATAGGCGTTTAGCCAATGTTTTTGAGTTTTTGATGTGTTAGCACTCCATTTCAACTCGTAGCCATACAAGTTTCCATTGCGTTCCTCGACCAAATCCACCTCTTTTTGATCGTAAGTGCGCCAGAAATAATTATTGCTGAAAACCTTTTGGTAATGAAGTGATTTTATGCGTTCCATAAACATTAGATTTTCCCAAAGCATACTAATATCATTTCGGCTTGTTAGCAAGTTAAAGTTATTGATTACTGCATTTCGAATTCCGTTGTCGTAAAAATAGTAACGATTCGATTTGGTAACCTCTTTCCTCAGATTCTTCGAAAATCCTCCAAGTTTCTTAATGATAAAAGCTTTCTCGAGTAAGTCTAGATATCGGCTTACAGTCTGTTTGGCAATTCCAAGGGCCTTTGATAATTCATTCAAAGAAACTTCGTTACCGATCTGAAAACTTAATAAGCGCAGCAGATCCAGTAATTTGTCAGAATTTCGGATGCTGTCAAGTTCAAGAATGTCTTTAAACAGGTAGGCACTTTTTAATTCTTGCAAATAAGAGATTTTATCCTGGTGATTTAACAGCTGCAGGGTTTCAGGATACAACCCAAATAACAGAAACTCTTCAATCTGTTGATATACATCCATTCTGCCCCATTGTTCTGCGAGTTCAAAAAGTGAAATAGGGTATAATAAATTTGTAACTGATCTGCCTGTCAAGGGTTCACCAACTTCAGAAGACAAACGAAAACTGGACGAGCCAGTTGCAATGATAATAGTTTCAGGGAGGTTATCAACAAGGATTTTTAAACCCCAGCCAACATCTGGAATTCGCTGTGCTTCATCGATAAAGATGACTTCATAATCTGTTAATAGGCCTAAAATCAAAGCTTTCTTCTGAGATCCAAATACTTCGCGTAAGCTTGAATCATCTCCAGTTCCTGAAAAGACTTTTGATTTATAATTTCCAAGCATTTTCAGAATTAATGCTGTCTTTCCAGCTCTTCTGGGACCGTATAACAGGTTAACTTTCCCTTTTTGCAGAAAATTTTCTTCCTTTTCATAAAATCGGTCAAACCATTTCATCTTTTTTATGAATTTTGAACAAAGTTAACAAATTCGTATAAATTAGGCAAGTTAACTTAACAAATTCATTGAAATTTGGCAAGTTTATCAACAAATTTCATAAATGTCATTCAATTCCTAGCCGAACAAACCACGTACCAGACCTCCGTCGTGACTAAAACTTTGACCTGTTACAAAACCCGATAAGGGCGAAAGTAACCAGCAAGCCAGCACAGCCATTTCGTCTGCTTTTCCCATTCTTTTGATCGGAATACTCGTTTCAAATTGTTGTCTAGCCACCTTTTCAGTGATTCCTTCGAGAGCTGCCTTTTTCACAAAAAGACGTTTCATGGAAGCGGTGTCATGATAACCGGGAGACAAGACATTGAATGTGAGACCTTCGGCAGCCATCTCTTGTGAAAGTGTTTTCACAAATCCAGTTACGGCAGCGCGAAGCGAATTGCTCAAAACCAGATTTTCAACCGGCTGTTTAACCGAAACGCTTTCTATAAAAACCATTCGGCCATATTTTTGGCTTAGAAGCAGTGGCACAAATTTTTGAGTAAGCGCGACTTTCCATCTAAAAATTGTACGATAGGCTTCATCCCAATCGTTTAAAGTGGTTTCCATCACAGTTTTTGCCGGAGGGCCTCCTGCATTAACCAAAATGCCATCAATTTTTCTTTTTTTGCAAGCTGCAACAATCTTATCTGCGCTTTGCTCTTCAAAAACATCCAAAGCCAAGGTTTCCAAATTCGCACCGACTTTCTTTTGGAAATCTTCCAACACATCCTTGCTGCGCGCAATTGCCAATACGTGAGCATTTTCTTCTAACAGTCGCTCAGCAATTGCTCTTCCAAATCCGCTACCGGCACCCGTTACAATGAAAAAGCGATCTTTAAGTTGTAAATCCATTATCAATAATTTTTGATGCTAAGGTACAAATATGTATGATTATTGACCAGAATTTTCAGTAAAGCTAAGGATTTCCGTATTTTTGCGCCCTAATTGAAAGAAATCATGTCAAATTCTGAACGCTCCCTTGTGCTAAAAGGTTCGGTTGCTATTGCTATTTCTGCTGTGCTTTGGGGCGTTGACGGAGTTGTATTAACTCCCAGACTTTTTAACCTTGACGTGGGTTATGTAGTTTTTATACTACACGCTTTTCCGTTCCTGCTGATGAATCTGTTTTTGTTTCGGCATTATCGGTTTTTGTCTCATATGCCTAAAACAGATGTGTTCATTTTCTTTTTGATTAGTCTTTTTGGAGGAGCAGTTGGGACGCTCTCTATCGTAAAAGCATTGTTTTTACTCAATTTTAATCATTTGTCAGTTGTGGTTCTCTTGCAAAAGTTGCAACCTGTTTTTGCAATCTTTCTGGCACGAACAATTTTAGGAGAGAAGTTGAAACAACGCTTTCTACTTTGGGCTTCGCTAGCTATTGTGGCCGGATATTTCCTCACCTTTGGGTGGGGTTTGCCGGATTTGAATGCTGATATCAACACGATTTATGCGTCCTTATTGGCTTTGCTGGCGGCTTTTTCATTCGGAAGTTCAACCGTTTTCTCAAAGAAAATCCTGGGTAACTATAGCTTTATTACTTCAACATTTTATCGTTATGGTTTTACAACTGTAATTATGCTGGCTTATATGATACTTTGGGGTGATTTTGGTCAGTTTGCACTTACAACCAAAGATAATTGGATATTTATCATTATCATCGGTCTTACAACCGGTTCAGGGGCTATCTTTCTGTATTACTATGGTTTAAGAAAAGTGAAGGCAATATTGGCTACTATCAGCGAGCTAATGTTTCCGCTTTCTGCAGTTATTTTTGACTACCTGATTAACGACAGCATGTTAACCACGGTGCAATGGTTAGCGGCCATCGCAATGTTGCTTGCTATTTTCAGATTAAATTCAGAACCAGAGAAAATTTCATAATCTCTTCGGGAACGATAGCTATCAGATTCAAATTTTTGTATCTTAGCAAACAAACCTTTTAAAAAGGAGGATACCATGTCGGAAGATCTCAAATTGGTGTACACCGGTTCAATAATTGAAGCCGGATACCTGGCCGAAATACTGGAAAAGAACAACTTAACCAGTATTTTGCGCGATTCGTTAGGCGAAAGTGTAATTGCTGGCTGGGCTTCAGGATCACCTGAAGACGCTGCAAGATTATATGTGGAAACAACACATTACGAAGCTGCCAAAAAACTCATTGACGACTATCTCAAGTCCCGATAAACATTTAAATTTCCAGAATGGATTCGTGTCTGCATTCTTATTTTGTACGTAACGAAGAACTGCGAAGCACTTGCGATTTTAACGGCGACGAAACGAGTTTGACTGGTTTTGTTTACGAAGTAGTTAGAGTAATTGATGGAGTGCCGCTGTTTTTGGATGATCACATCAACAGACTTAAAGCTTCAGCAGAAGCAGCAGCAATAAAATTGCCTGTTTCTGAAAAATTTATCACCCAAAGCTTTAAAGCCTTGATTATAAACAACAAGGTAAGTGAAGGAAATATTAAATGTGTGCTAGGCAATCGTTCGGCAAACAGAGTTTATTATGCGGCCTGGTTTCAGCCACATGCTTATCCTGCTGCCGAAATGTACAGTAATGGCGTTATCATCGGCTTGCTGGATGAAGGAAGATACAATCCGAAGGCCAAAGTTTGGAGAGCTGAGTTTCAGGAACGGATTTTAAAACAAAAAAAGGAACAACAGGTTTTTGAGGTCCTACTTATTCCTGACGGAGCATTAACCGAAGGTACTAAAACAAACGTTTTTCTGATCAAAAATAATGAAGTGTTTACTGCTCCTTCAGATCAAGTTTTGCAGGGAATTACACGGACAAAAGTGGTGGAGCTTGCTAAAGATAATAACATCCTGCTTTTTGAAAAAAATCTTGTCCTTGCAGATTTGCTGGAAGCTGATGCCGTATTTTTAACAGGTACTTCGCCCAAGATATTGCCCGTAAAATCCATACTTGATCATCCTAAGTTATATCAGGTTGATCATCCTGTTTTACAAAGGTTTATTAAACTTTATGATAAACTGATTCAGCAGTATATTGCCAGGCACAAATAAATTGATTTCATCATAAACCTTACATTTGCTGAACACTTTACAGCTTATGAAAAATTCTATTCTGCTTTTTCTGTTAGTTTTTTTGATAACACCATTAATTGCGCAGCAGTTTGATTCAAAACAAGTGTGTCTGAATCAGAGTGAGTTAAGACTGGCGGAGCTTATCAATGATTTTAGAAAAGCAAATAAAAAGCCTGTGTTGCCTTTATCAACAGCGCTAAGCTTTGTGGCTCAGATACATATAAACGACCTCCAGGAAAACAGACCAGATACCAGCATTTGCCTTACGGCAAGCTGGTCAGAAAATGGAACCTGGACAGCTTGTTGTTATAACAAATACATTGTAAATCAGGAATGTATGTGGGCCAAACCGAAAGAGCTCACCTCCTACCCTTTCAGAGGTTATGAGCTGAGTTATTTTCAGGAGGAACTTATTAATGTTGACAGTGTTTTTAAGGTTTGGATGAAGAGCGAGGATACTAAAGATATGCTGCTTACAGCCGGAAACCATTACTCCAAAAAGTGGGAAACAATGGGTGTTGGCGTAGGAGATAATTATGTGAGTGTTTGGTTTGGACAAAGGGCTGATGCTAATGGTAAACCCAAAAATTGTGAGGAACTTAAAGCGTCAGAAAGAAAACAAGAAATGAGTGATTCAGGCAACGAAAAATATTACCTGATTTTTGGAAGTTTTGCCTATCAGGGCGATGCCGAGGAAGCCGTTAAACGCTACCAGAAAAGTGGTTTTAAAAATGCTATGATATTAAAATCTGACAATCGCACCCGGGTCGCACTCAATGTTTTTGATAATCTTCGCGACGCTACAGAGGCCAAGGAAAAACTTGGTAGCACTTACAAAGACGCCTGGATTCTTAAGGAATAAGCGTTATTGATCGTTTTTATTTCGTTCGAAACTATTTACATCAAGCGTTGTTTTAAAAATCATGAATCAATCAGAAGTTGTAATTTTTTGGTTCCGGCGCGATTTGCGTCTGGAAGATAATCACGGACTTTTTGAAGCTTTAAAAAGTGGACTTCCTGTGCTGCCTTTATTCATCTTTGATACGGAAATTCTGGATAAATTGCCATCAAAAAAAGATGCCCGCATTGCTTTTATACACCAACATCTCGAACAAATTCATCAAGAACTCAATCGTCATGGATCTGGTCTGTATGTAGCACATGGCAAACCTTTGGAAATTTTCCAGAAATTACTTTCAAATCAGCAAATTAAATCCGTGTATGCGAATAAAGATTATGAGCCTTATGCCTTGCAGCGTGATGAGGAAGTAAAAGAACTTTTGATAGCTAATCATGCTGATTTAAAGCTATTTAAAGATCAAGTGATCTTTGAGGAAAGCGAAGTGGTAAAAGGCGATGGCAAGCCTTATACGGTTTACACTCCTTATTCGCGTAAATGGAAATCAAGATTGCTGGAAGAGTCATTTTCAAATTTCCCATCCGAAAGGCATTTGGATAATTTTTTAAAACAGAAAGGCACTTTTCTAAGTTTGCAAGAAATTGGTTTTGAGCCAACAGGAATAAAACTTCCTGAACCGCTTTTGGATGATGAAAGACTTGAAAAATACCAGGAAACCCGTAATATTCCCGCCCCCGACAGCACTACGAAAACCGGCGTTCATCTTCGGTTCGGAACGATCAGCGTGAGAAAACTTGTTAGTTTGGCAAGGCAAAAAAGCGAAACCTACCTGAACGAATTGATATGGCGGGAGTTTTTTATGCAGATTTTGTATCATTTTCCGCACGTTGAAACGCAGAATTTTAATGCAAAATATGATCGTGTTCAATGGCGCAATAATGAGCAAGACTTTAAAAATTGGTGTGATGGAAAAACAGGTTATCCCATGGTGGATGCCGGTATGCGCGAGCTCAATTCCACAGGTTTTATGCACAACAGGGTTCGAATGGTTGTTTCGTCATTTTTAACCAAACATCTGCTTATCGACTGGCGCTGGGGCGAAGCTTACTTTGCGGAAAAATTGCTCGATTACGAATTGGCTTCCAACAATGGTAACTGGCAATGGGCAGCTGGAACAGGTTGTGATGCTGCACCGTATTTCAGGGTTTTTAATCCAATGGAACAGCACAAAAAATTTGATCTGCAAAATACTTATGTGAATAAATGGGTTCCTGAATGGAATGCGTTAAATTATGTGCAACCTATTGTAGATCATAAATTTGCACGAGAAAGGGCTATCAGCACTTATAAGGAAGCCCTAAGTTAAATCGCTGTTCTTTCCTTAAAATTTTGTTTTTTTGCGCTTTGATCTAAAATCGCTTGTAGTTTATGTCTGAAAAATATACCCTAAAAGAAGTGAAAACTTCTGATGATGAAAAAAAATGGCTTTCATTTCCTACAAAGCTTTACAAAAAAGATCCTAACTATGTGCGTCCTATCGATCAGGATGTAACCCGACTATTTGATAAAAAACAAAATAAGCTGATGAGAAAAGGCGAAGCCGTGCGTTTTTTGTTGTTCGATAACAATCAGGTTGTTGGACGTATTGCGGCTTTCATTGATCCAAACACTGCAAAAAACAACGATCAGCCAACGGGTGGTTGTGGTTTTTTTGATTGTATAGATGATCAGGCTGCTGCAAATGTTTTATTTGATGCAGCCAAAAACTGGCACAAACAACGTGGTATGGAAGCTATGGACGGGCCGGTAAATTTTGGTGATCGGGATAATTTCTGGGGCTGCTTGGCCGAGGGGTTTACTGAACCACTTTATAATATGCCTTATAATTTTCCTTACTATAATAAGCTTTTTGAAAACTACGGGTTTCAAAATTACTTTAATCAGTACACCTATCGAAGACTAATATACGATGGCGGATTGAGTCCCGTTGTTAAGGAAAAAGCCGCCCGTCTGTTTCGTAATCCAGATTATGAATTTCGGATGATCAGCTGGAAAAACATCAACAAGTTTGCCGAAGATTTTATGGTCATTTATAATAAAGCATGGGGAAGTATTCCGGGCGTAAAGAAAATAGCGCATGCACATGCAATGGCTTTGCTCAATCAGCTAAAACCCATTTTAGATACTCGTTTAGTGCATTATGGCTATTACAAAGATGAGCCAATCGCCTTTTTTATCATGATGCAGGATTTGAATCAGATTATCCGAAAGTTTAATGGTAAGCTTGACTGGTTCAATAAATTGAGGCTAATGGCAGATTTAAAACTTTTTAAACGAGTGGACAGAATCATCGGCAGAATTTTTGGTATTGTTCCGGAGCATCAGGGAAAAGGGGTTGATGGCGGCTTGATTATCGCATTTCAAAACGTAGCACTAAAGAAGAATTTTCCTTACAAAGAGCTGCAAATGAATTGGATAGGAGATTTCAATCAACCCATGATGAAAGTGGTAGAAAGTATTGGAGGTGAAATTTATAAAACCCACATCACCTACCGCTATCTTTTTGACCGCAGCAAACCCTTTAAACGTGCAACGAAAGGACAATAACCTTAACCGATGTTGGTAAAAACAGCCTGCACATCGTCATCATCTTCCACTTTATCAAGGAACTTTTCAATATCAGCCATTTGTTCTTCGCTAAAGTTAACGGGTGAGTTTGGAAACCGCTGAAGCTTAGAAGTTTCAATCTCAATTTTCTTTTCTTCGAGGGCTTCATGCAAACTGCCAAAATTGGTAAAGTCAGCGTAGGCGTAGGCCTTCTCTTCATGAACTTCAATTTCTTCTAGTCCTGCATCGATCAATTCAAGCTCAAGCTCTTCAATATCAATATTTTCAGTAAGTTTAAACTCAAAAACAGCTTTACGTGAAAACATAAAATCCAGTGAACCCGACGGAACAAACGAACCACCGGCCTTGTTGAAATACGACTTCACATTAGCAACAGTACGTGTAGGGTTATCAGTAGCACATTCTACAACAACCAAAACGCCATGCGGGCCTTTACCTTCATAAACCACTTCCACCATGGCTTCTGCATCTTTACCCGCAGCGCGCTTGATAGCCGAATCAATATTTTCCTTTGGCATATTTTCTGCCTTGGCATTTTGAATGGCTTGTCGAAGTTTTGGGTTCAAATCAGGATCGGGACCTCCCTCTTTGGCTGCAATAGTGATTAGTCTCCCGAGTTTTGGAAATACTTTCGACATCTTGTCCCATCGCTTTTCCTTAGCTGCTCTGCGATATTCAAACGCTCTACCCATAGTGTTATATGTTTTATATTTAAGTTGCAAAAATAGCAAGATGCCGGCAATACCGAAAGCAGGAGAAGAATTTTATTGCCAATAGATTACAATCATAGCATCGGGCACTGTTTTTTTTGCGAACTTTGTACCTGAATCAATTCATGTAAAAACACTTGACATGCTTGAAATCTGGCTCGCTTCGGCGTCAATATTTCTACTGATTATCATTATTATTTTAGTTTTTCGTCAAAAAAATAATCAAACAGACGTTAATCCATTGCTTTCCCGATTAGACTTTATAGAAAAAAACAATCAGCGTTTTGAGCAGGATATAAGCAATGAATTTAGGGAAAACAGAGCTGAATTGGCTGCCAACCTGAAAAATTTTCAGGAACAATTTCTGGAAACCCTGCGCGAGATCAACCGCTCCCAGCAGGAACAAATGAAAAATATCAGCGAAACAAGCCGGCAATCGATTTTTAACCTGAATCAAACGCTGGAGGAAAAGCTTTCGTTGCTGACTAATAAAAATGAAGAAAGCAGTCGTATTGGCCGTCAGGAATTAGCCCAGAATTTAAAAGCGCTGAATGAAGAAATTCAACGAAAACTATCGGATTTGGGTAAAGCCCAAAAAGAGCAAAACGATGCCGAAGTAGCACAATTGGAAAAATCCTTGCGGCAGTTTCAGGAAGCTTTTTCGCAAAACGTAAAGGCTTTCAACGATTTACAACGTGAAAAGTTTGGCGACCTGGAAAAGAAACAAACCGAGTTGATCACTTCAACCGAATTGAAACTTGAAAAAATGCGCGAAACGGTTGACGAGAAACTTCAGAAAACTCTGGAGACACGACTTGGGCAATCATTTGAACTGGTGAGCAAGCAACTCGAGAGTGTTCAAAAAGGTTTGGGCGAGATGCAAAGCCTTGCACAGGATGTTGGTGGTCTTAAGCGCGTGCTATCTAATGTGAAAACGAGAGGAGTGCTGGGCGAAATACAATTGGGAAATATTTTGGAACAAATTCTGGCTCCCGAACAGTACGAAACAAATGTAAAAACTAAACGTTCGAGCGGCGATCATGTGGAGTTCGCTATTAAACTCCCCGGCCGCGATGAAGATGGCGGAAGCGTTTACCTGCCCATCGATGCCAAATTCCCGCAGGAAGCCTATCACCTACTGCAACAGGCTTATGATGAGGGAAATATGACCAAAGTGGATGAAGCCGTAAAAATTCTCGTGCGTTCCATTAAAACATTTGCCAAAGATATTCGCGACAAATACCTCGATCCGCCCTATACCACTGATTTTGGCATCATGTTTCTGCCCATCGAAGGCTTGTATGCCGAAGTAATCAGGCATACCGATCTCGTTGAGCAGTTGCAGCGCGAGTTTAAGATTATTGTGACCGGTCCTACTACCCTTGCAGCTATTCTTAACAGCTTACAGATGGGCTTCAAAACGCTTGCCATTCAAAAGCGCAGCAGCGAGGTGTGGCGTATTTTAGGTGAAGTAAAAACAGAATTCGGAAAGTTTGGTGATGTACTTAAAAAAGCCCAACAAAAAATTACGGAAGCCAATACCGAAATTGATCGTTTGGTAACAACACGCACCAATGTTTTAACCCGAAAATTGCGCGCTGTGCAGGAACTGCCTGCTGCTGACGAAAACAAGCTGATTGATGAGGATTTGCTTTTTGACGAGGACCTGGAATCCTGAAGTAAGATTGAAATCCAATGAAAAAATCTGTGAAAACTTGAAGGAATCCACAGATTAAGCTTTGTATAAAAATTTCGCTTTAATCGGCAACAAGTTTAAATCTAACCAGTCTAAGTGGATTCGCAACAGCATCTTTCAAAACCTGTAGGCTGTAAAGATAGCCATCATGAAACACCATCTTTGAGGCACTTATACTCAAATTGTAGTCGTCAGCCAAAAATGTACATGAGCTGATAAAATTGCCTTCATTTGCTAACACCCACACATGGAATTGATTAGCATTCTCTTCATCAGGTATTTCAAAGATCAGGATGTTATCATCGGAGTCCTTGATAATATTTGAAAAATAGGGTTTAACGATGGGTTTAGTAATGTTATTAAGATCATACTCCATATCTGAAATCAATTGCTGATACTCCTTTTGATTCAATTCGATTTGAGTATCATTTCCTCCCAGAAGTGTCTTATATTCCTCAATTGCCTTTGATTGTATTACTTTTTGATCTTCCACCGAGATTCTTTTGTTTGCCCAGTTTACTTTTTCTTTTTTAAGCTGATTTCCATCTGCATCAAATAGTATCAGTTCTCCTGTATTTGGATTAGCTAGCAATAGTTTATCTTTCAAGCTGGTGATTTCAACAGGAAGTCCTTTTCCGGTAAATGAAGTATATGGCATGGAAGAAATGCTATATATAAGTCCATTTTTAAGTTTGACTGAATAGTTAAATGGCCTACTTTTTCTATTATTTTCAGCTATGACTTCTGGCCTATCAGTAAAATGTTCCCAAATTATTTTTTCCTCATTGGTTTGATAATCAACAATAGAAACAAAACTTCTGAATTTTTTGGCCCAAATCGCCCATCCGGAAACAGCCAGCTTATCATCACCGAGTGCAACCACTTGACGCGACATATAATCGAGATGAAGTGTTTTGATCAGCTTGCCGTTTAAGTCCGTAATAAAAAGCTTACCCATATTATCAATAGTTGTAAACATTTTATCGCCATTCAATACTCCTAATAACGGACGATGTGATGAGTTTTCAACAACAATTTCTTTGATGAAAGCACCTGAAGGAGAAAATTTTGAATGATACTTCTGACTGGCATGATTAACAATCACAGACCCGTCCGGCAATACCAACAAGGATTTTCTAGAACCATGATGGGAATCGTTATATGACCTGAAAATTGTATTCCAGTCATTTCCCTGAGCATAATTTTTGTCTGCGACAAGTTTTACCTTACCGGATTTATAAATGTTTTGCAACTCTTGCGAAAACCCTGATACAACACCCAAACTAAGGACGAAACACAGCATTAAATTTTTCATGATAATTTGTATTTGGTTTAATTACTAATGATTAATTGATTTCGGAGAAATCATTGTTTGAATAAATATGGATGGTCATTTCTTGTTTTATGATTGGCTGATTGGCATCGAATTCGGAGGTGAGATCGTAAGAATAAATAATGTAATTATCAGTTGTTTTTGGTTTAAGCACCAAAAGCATCATAGCTAGAATGGCCGCTGCAACTACATAAAAAACAATTTTCTGATATTTCCTTTTTCTATTTGAAGTGAAGTGTTTTGTTGATTGTGATTTAAATTTAAAGGGAGGCACGACACAATCCTTGGCGATGTTATCTTTCATTAATGCCATCAGATTTTCTCTCCGCTGTTGCAATAGTCTCAGATCACCGGCACATTTATCACATTGGTTGATATGTTCCTGGATCAATTTTTTCTCATCTGATGAGAGTTCGTCATCCAAAAAAGCAAGAAGCTTCCCTTCCTTAATACATTTCATAGTCTATTGTTTTTAAAGTTTTTTCCATCTTTCGTAATATGCGTGCAATGGTTTGCCCGATTGATGTTTGCTTCATATCAGTAATTTCGGCTATTTCAAGGTACTTAAATCCCTCGCTGTACAAGATAATAATGGTTCTTTCTTTGGATCTGAGTTTTGATAAGGCATAATCAAGAGCATTATTGTTTTGAATAGCAGCAAACTGTTTTTCATCCGAAACCTGATTGAGAGCGCTTTCATAGTCTTTAAATCGCTTTCGACTTTTGTTCCAGTCGATACAGCTGTATATTGTTGCTTTCACAAGCCAGTTTTGAGGTTTAGAAATAGAATTTCCATTTTTAGTCCTTAAGTAGTATTTTTCGAAAATATCCTGAATAATATCTCTAACCACATCTTCATTGTTCGTCATCTTAAGTCCGATATTGAACATCCTAGAATAGTTTTCCTGATATGTGGCTTCAAATTGATTCAATTCAGATGCGTTTATAATAAGTCTGTTAAAACTTGTGTTTTGTGACAATAGCACCAAACAAATTTAATAAACCGCATGGATTTTTGACTGCCTTACAAGTACTAAGGAGTTTGCAAAAAAAGAGCAGAAAATATCATTGTATAAGTAAGAGAGAGATTGATAATAGCTCCATCAATCTCAACATTTCAGGATTATCGCTGTTATTGTTAGATGGTTTACAAAACACCCAAATTTCAGCAATACACTTTTGATAACGTATCTCATATTGCGCCTGTAGAAGCTTATGAAATCATCAAATCAGGTGAAGCAATCATATTGGATATTCGCGAAGATTGGGAGGTACAACAAGGTCGGCCAAATTTGAGCGAGCATATCATGCATATTCCTATGTCGCAAATTATTCATCATCTTGCCAGCCTACCCAAAGATAAAACCATTGTAGTGATGTGTGCGCATGGCATCCGCAGTGTGCAACTTGTAGCGTATTTAAAGGAAAATTCTCAGCTTGACGTTATCAATATGGATGGTGCTTTTGAGCAGTGGGAAATTCAAAATTTACCCACAACGCAAGGCTTGTATTAAAACTAATACTTCCACTTATTGGCCAAAGCCACCAGCGAAAGCATCACCGGCACTTCTACCAAAACTCCCACAACCGTTACTAAGGCTGCCGGACTTTGCAGCCCAAAAAGAGAAATCGCTACAGCCACAGCCAGTTCAAAGAAATTGCTTGCACCTATCATGGCCGCTGGCGAACAGATGGAATGTTTCAGTTTTAATTTTCTGCCTGCAAACCAGGTGATAAAAAAGATAAAATAGGTTTGTATCACCAACGGAATGGCAATCAGCAGGATGATGAATGGATTTTTGGTAATAATATCTCCCTGAAAAGCAAAAAGTAAAACAAGTGTAAGTAACAAAGCTACGATACTCACTGGTTTAAAGCGTGGGAGAAATGCCTTTTTAAACCACTCCTCCCCTTTCGATTTGATGAGTAAACGGTTAGTAAAATAACCGGCAATCAGCGGAATCACAACAAAGGCTACAATACTGGCAACCAGCGTGTTATATGGAATGGTAATATTGGTAATACCCAAAAGCAAACCAACAATCGGGACAAAAGCTACCAGAATAATCAGATCGTTTACCGAAACCTGCACCAAAGTGTAGTTTGGATCGCCATTGGTGAGATACGACCATACAAAAACCATGGCTGTACAAGGCGCAGCGCCCAGCAAAATGGCTCCGGCAATGTATTCACCTGCCTGATCAGGACTGATAAAAGCACCATACAGTTTATCAAAAAATATCCAGGCAAAAAAAGCCATGGTAAAAGGTTTGATCAGCCAGTTAACGACCAAGGTTAGTGCCAGCCCTTTGGGAGTTTTCCTAACGTCTTTCAGGCGCGAAAAATCCACCTGAAGCATCATGGGATAAATCATGGCCCAAATCAGTATGGCAACCGGAATATTTACTTTATAAATCTCCCATTCGCTGAGCACCTGAATGGTATTTCCAAATAGATTTCCGATAAGGATGCCGGCAGCAATGCCCATCGCAACCCAAAGTGTGAGGTATTTTTCAAAAAATCCAATGCTGCGTTTTTCATCCATTAGCCGTGCTAATTTGTTTAGTTTTTTTCGGCATAAACCGTAATGGAATAAATACCAGTATCAAGCATATGAAATGCTCTTAGTTCTTCTTTAGAGATATGCTTTAATAAAAGCTCATCAGGTAGTTCCAGTTTCCTATTCTTTTGAACCAGTATGTTTTTGAAGCCAGATTGACTGATCATTTCCAGATAAGCCGGCTTTTGGATGGCTCCGCCCACACACCCTGCATACAATTCGGCAGCTGAGCGTATGCTATCAGGTAATTCGCCTTCAAGCACAATATCTGATACCGAGAAATGTCCTCCTGGTTTGAGGATTCGAAAAATCTCAGAAAAAGCTTTGAGCTTATCCGGTACTAGATTCAGTACACAATTACTGATTACCACATCAGCCAAATCCTTATCAAGCGGGATGTTTTCAATATCTCCCAAAAGAAAGTACACATTTTCGAATGGAAGCTTGCTTAGGTTTTGGTTGGCCCGTTCAAGCATTTCTTCAGTCATATCGATCCCAATCACTTTTCCTTTAGACCCTGTAATAGCGCGAGCTACGAAACAATCATTTCCGGCACCTGAGCCTAAATCTACTACAGTGTCACCTTCCTTTATTTTAGCAAATGCTGTGGGAACACCGCATCCCAGGCTCAGATCTGCTTCGGCCGTATAACCTTTCAAATGGCTGTAGCTTTCACTGAAAATACTATATGAAGAAGAAGAACCACAACAACATTTTTCATTTTGAGAAGCTATCGCTCCATACTTTTCTTTGACAACAAATTTAAGATCATCAGGAGTTTTCATCGTTTTATTGTTTTATAAAATTTAAAAAATTCATTTTTTATTTCGTCGCGCACCTGCCTGAAAACCGAAAGGATTTCTTCTTCAGTGCCGATGGCCTTTGCAGGATCATCAAAACCAATATGCAATCTTTGCTTTACATCGCCGGTAAATGCCGGACAATTTTCATTAGCACTGCCGCAAACCGTAATTACATAATCAAATGCCTGATCCAGAAACTGTTCAACATTTTTAGGCTTGTTATTGCTAATGTCAATAAAGGATTCGCGCATTACTGCTATCGCCTTAGGATGTACTTCTGATGAAGGATTTGTTCCTGCTGAAACAACTTCAAGATCAGGATCAAAGGACTTTAGAAAACCTTCGGCCATCTGTGAACGACAGGAATTGCCTGTGCAGAGAATAAGAATTTTCATACTTAGCATGTTGGATTTGGGTATGACAAAAGTTTTCCAAAAAAGAGTTCAAAAGCCAGCTTAATTTCATTTAGCTTCTGGTTATCAAGGCAATAATTGATTGTAATACCTTCAACGGTTCCTTTGATAAAACCCATTTTTTTGAGCTCAGTTAGGTGCTGTGAAACTGTTGTGCGACTTAATGGGATTTCTTTTGAAATATCTCCCGAGATACAACTATTGGAATGTGCCAGAAAATTGAGTATGGCTATGCGCGCCGGATGAGATAAAGCTTTAGCTATCAAGGCTAATTCCCGATCCTGCTGATTAAAAAGATCTGTCTTTATCATTAGTTTGTTTTATGTTGCAAACATACGACATAATAAATCGATTACAAGTACTTGTTAAAAAGTATTTTTTAAAGTTTTATGATATACGAAATAGTATGGTCTTTATTTGGCTCTTTAGCCTTTGCTTTATTGTTGACAATCTTATAGTTAATCAGGAATTGGGGTAGTTTAAACCTGATATTCAATTTGCTGTGCATCAGAACTCTCCTACCCCTGTTCCTTACTTTCTGATAACGCAATAAACTAACAATCCGCATAGCTTCCTCATCACAGCCGAAACCTATCCCCTGAACCAGGCGAACATTATGCACAGCTCCATTATCATCAACATCAAAATCAATCACTACTTTACCTTCAACTTTAGCTTCGAGTGCTTCTTTTGGATATTTCAAGTTTTCGCGAATAAACTTCGACAAAGCATCTTTTCCACCTGAATAGCGCGGCAAATCAATAAATTTCTTTTCCTTTTTGTAGGGCATTTTGGGTATCAGTTACAAACAAAGGTAAGGAAATTGAATAACAATTTTCAAGCAAAAAAATTCAGGACCACAAGGATTAGGGATTAAACCCATAGAACAAAGCCTATACCATTTTCTAATTTATCTCTTGCGCCACCCTTAGCAGTCCTGGTTGTATCCGCCATCGTAACCCATTACATGGGGAGATCTCAAAATTTTGGACAGAGCAATGAATTCTTTAGCATTACCAACACCGGTTTGGCAATAAAGATTTATCTCGAAAAGAAGAGCCGTAACAGCATGCACAGCTAATATTACAATATTTTCAACATCATGTATCACCGAATAGAAGAAGGTGTACATTTGCGCACTTTTTCCACCATGATATGCAAATGATTAATTTGGCCAAATTGCCTCAATATGCTGATGCACTGGCCGATGAAGGATGGTTCGTTATCCCTGATGCAATCAATCAGCTTGCTGTTGAAAGTTTTAAAGATGTTATCCTCAAAACAAAGCAAACAGCCGAGTTTAAAAAGGCTGGCATTGGCACTGGACATGATTTCCAACTTAATAGTAGTGTTCGTGGGGATTTTATTCATTGGATCAGCCGATATCCTCAAGAAACTATTTTACAGGAATGGATGCAAAGTATATCAGCTTTGCGAAAAGGCCTCAACCGTGAGCTTTTTCTGGGTTTGCAGGACATTGAAATGCATATGGCCATTTATCCGCCCGGAACCTTTTATCAGCGTCACCTCGATCAGTTCAACAAACGGAGTAATCGTCTAATTTCCGTGGTGTTATATCTTAATCAGCACTGGCAGCCAGGTATGGGTGGCGAATTAGTTATATACAGGACTAATGCTGAACCCGTAATAGTAGAACCACATGCTGGCACTTTAGTTTGCTTCATGAGTGATCAGATTGAGCATGAAGTGCTTACAACACATTTCGAAAGATTCAGCATTACTGGTTGGATGCTCAAAAAACCAATCGGATTGGGATTTCTTTAGGGCGATCAACTAAACTTATTGCCGTCATTTCATAAAGTAGCCTGCCTTCTGTATTGCAGTGATAATGTTGAGGTTTTCCACGTATATTCCTTTGGATTCAAGATGAACAGGGCTTAAATTTATAATCCCTTTAACGCCGGCATTTATCAGTATATCAGCAGTTTGACAAGTAAATGCGGCTAGCACTTTAAGGATTACAAGCTTAACCTCTAAACTTCAGAAGGTATCGTGCAATCCATCAAAATGAAACCTATGCAAATCATCGTGGCTGAATTCTTCGATTACGGTATCAAGATCAAACACAGCTACTAATCTGATGTGCTTGTTCTCCTATTTATACAAAGAAAAGCGTCTTTGTAAAAGCGTAATTATAACCTACAAGCGTTATCCCTGAAAGATCAAAAGGGTCAGAAACTTTTTACTGATACAATCTATCATGTCCTGCACCTGGTAACCTTTTCTGATGTTTAACTGATAGACCAATCAGCATCAAATCACAGCGAACGGTTTCCTGTGTAGTTCCTGTAAGTCGCGATAATTGAGCCGAATTAATATGAAATTGCTGAGCATTGTCATTTTTTAACAATAATTACCTGTAAAAGCTAAGCCGGTCAATGATTTTTGAAGAAAGTATTCCCTTCAAAGTTTTTGAGGATTACTTTTTAGGCAAAAGCACAAGAAAAAACATCTGTTTATTAATTAACAAATCCAAACATATCCGGATTCCTTAAGGAGAATATTTACCAATGAAGAACATCCGGCTCCATAATTTTTATTCTAATCCGGATTTAACTATTTACGGCCTGGATACACTTTTAAGGCTTCTTCAAGGGCTTTCATAGCATGATTCAAATCATCAACATTCAGCACATAACTTATCCGCACTTCATCTTTGCCTCTGCCCTCGGTCGAATAAAAACCACTGGCGGGTGCAAGCATCACAGTCTGTTTTTGATAATTGAAATCTTCGAGCAGCCATTGGCAGAATTTATCAGAATCATCAATAGGAAGGCGGGCAACAACATAAAATGCACCTTTTGGACTTTGGCAGTAGGCACCTTTTATTTTGTTGATTGCTTCGACCACAGTATTGCGTCGTTGCACGTATTCGTTTAATACTTCCTCAAAATAGCTGTCAGGTGTATCAATAGCGGCTTCAGCAGCAACCTGTCCAATACTTGGCGGGCTTAAACGAGCCTGAGCAAATTTCAGGGCTGTTTTCATCACCTCGCGATTTTTGGAAATCATACAGCCAATTCTCACACCGCAGGCACTGTAGCGTTTAGAAACAGAATCGATCAGAATCACATGATCATCAATACCTTTGAGGTGCATGCAGGAATAATGTTGATTTCCGTCGTAAACGAACTCGCGATAAACTTCATCTGCAATCAGATACAAATCATATTTAATCACTAGTTGACGCAGAACTTCCAGCTCTTCAGCATTGTATAAATAACCGGTAGGATTATTTGGGTTACACACTAAAATGGCTTTTGTTTTTGGACCAATAGCTTGTTCAAAATCAGCAATAGGCGGCAAAGCAAAACCTGTTTCGATTGAACTGAAGATTGGTTTAACATTAATACCGGCATTTACAGCAAATCCATTGTAGTTAGCATAAAAAGGCTCAGGGATAATTACTTCATCACCTGGATCCATAATTGTTTGGAAAGCAAAAAGCAAAGCCTCAGAAGCTCCTGCCCCGATAATAA
Organism: Bacteroidales bacterium; assembly: GCA_015709215.1. Classification (GTDB taxonomy): domain Bacteria; phylum Bacteroidota; class Bacteroidia; order Bacteroidales; family F082; genus UBA5536. The sequence continues at coordinate 29,630 of JACCQN010000003.1, read as the reverse complement.
TATCATCGGCAGTGATATGAATATCATGCTTTTTGTAATAAGTAGTCAACTTTTCGCGGTAGGAAAGCACACCAGCCGAATGACTGTATGCTACTACTTTTTGAGAAAAGTTGCGGATGGCATTAAGCGCTACTTCCGGTGTAGGAATGTCGGGCTGACCGATGTTAAGGTGATACACTTTTATGCCACGTTTCTTTGCTTCTTCGGCATAAGGTACCAATTTTCGGATAGGCGATTCAGGCATTTTTTTGCCTTTGATCGAAATACTTGGCATAGGGTTATACTTTTGAAATACGTAAAAAATCCCGGCTGAATACAACCGGGAGAATGTTAATTCATGATTGAACTTTTCCTATTTATTAACCGGAGCTCCACTGTTTTCGGTTTTTGAGGGCAAGGCCTCTTCTGGTGTGGCGACCACTGTACCTTTAATGCGAAGAACTAAACTGCTCGCATTTTTAGCATTTGAAAGTATAGTTACGGTTTTATTAAAAGCACCGGCTTTGCTGGTGTTGTAAGTTACTTTGATTTTTTCTTTATCGCCCGGCAAAATGGGTTGGCGCGGCCATGTTGGCACGGTGCATCCACAGGATGACCTTGGCCTGGAAAGAATCAAAGGCTCATTACCTGTATTGGTAAACTCAAATTCATGTGTGCCATCGCTGTTAAGCATGATTTCACCATAGTCAAAAACTGTTTCTTCAAAAGTAATTTCAGGACCATTAGTGGTTTTCTTTTCCTCAGATTGTGCCACACTCATCAGGCTAAACCCAAAAAACATGACAAATAATAAAACTATGTTTCTCATTGTACTAAGCTTTTTTTATTGAATTAAAATAACATTGATGCCTACAAAATTAATAATTCTATGCAGAAACGAAGTTAAAATTTCTGAATATTTTACTTTCTGTTAATTTTTTAGCAGGATAAGATTTTCCATCAGTGTAAAGAGCAAGACAAAGATTCTCCTCGATGGAAAGCGATAGGCAATTATCTTCTGCAAATCTTTGTCTATGCAAAAAATGATTCAGCATATTTTGCTCTGGAAAAGCAAATAAATTAGGCGCATACTTCCTCATAACCACTTTTAATCATGGTTGTTATCATTTTAAAGCGTTCGTTAGCCTTGATAGTATTGGAAGTATGTGCCGGAATGATAATAGCCTGACCAGTTTGTAGCTTATTGCTTTTATAATCAATAATGATTTCAGCATTACCGTCAATGATCTGTATGAAGTTGTCGAAAGGTGAAATCCTGTCTGTCAGAGATTCGCCGGAATCAAATGAAACAGCACTAACATTTCCTGTTGTCTTCTTGACTATCGTTTTGATTACCACTGAATTTGGAACATATTCTATTATTTCGACTATAATGAACGATTTCCCCTTTTCCATTTCTCTGTTTTCCATTTTGTGTCTTATAAGGTAAATTTTACGTTGCCATTACCAGGCAAGATGAACTCCAAAGGGAGCTCATCCGTGCCTGCTACAGGCGGTTTATTATTAATGCAGCACCCGTAAAGTGCCAGCAGGATATGCCCTGTAAGTAGTTATATCGTAGAGTATCAGGTAAGATCACCTGATAAAATGCGTTATTTTTTAAACTTGACCCGTGATATTTCCACACCATTTGGATAGGAAATTTGTCCGTTCTTTTCGGCAGTAATAAATACTTCCGAAAATTCCTGAGGTACAATGGTTTCAATTGATGCTTTGCCAGCATTTTCCCGGCTTTGAAGGTCGTAACTCAGCCTGGTCAATCAGCTAAAAATATAGCGTATCGACAAAGTGCCGCCATCACCCCAAAAACCATTGTGACCATAAAAATTGAGTTCAGGCTTCCAGTCAATACTCAGATTTATAGGTATTTCCCTGAAACTATATTCCAATTCCAAAATGCCATCAACTCCCACTACAGTATGTTTATCATTGTTATCTGACCGTGGAACTTTGTCGCCATTCCAAAATCCGACATGAGCTCTAAATCAAAAATACCAATTCAATCGATCGGTATTGAAGGCACGATTGTGAATTTTGTAAAGTCCGGTGACTTGAAAACCTGACCATCGTGAAGAAAGAATCCCTTCGAATACGGCTTTGGGACTAAAAAAGTGCTTTACTGTTAATCCGTTTGAAAACCCTCCTCTGAAGCCTATTCCTGTATTGTAATCCTGTGCGTTGACAAAGAAAAAAAGACATGTTGCAAAAAATATTGTTAATCCTATTTTTATTTTCATACTGTTTTTCGTTTTTTGTTACCCTACTCTTATGGCCTTTCGGATACTGCCCGGCTTTAGGCTTTGCTGGCCAGTATTAAAGAAAATATCAGTTCAATTTTTAGCTTTTAAGGACGCAGCGAAAGCGTCAATTTTAAACCCTCTTTTTTTCTCATTACGTTTTGCCGCTTTGGCAGCCCGTTTCTCTTTCAGGTTTTTGACCGGAGTCTTTTTATCTGACTTTTCTTTTGGAACCTTTTCGTGTGACATTTTGATTTATTGTTAGATGAATAAATAGCTTTTCTTAAAAATCAGAGTAATTTCTTTCCTTGAATTATTCTGAGAATTACTGCAATAAGGGCGATGACCAGTAATATATGAATGATTCCTCCGGCATTATAGCCCAGAAAACCAATTGCCCACAAAACGATAAGTATTACAGCAATGATGTAAAGAATATTTGACATGATTTCTAATTTTCTGAATGAATAAACTGTTTTTAAAAAAGAGGGAGCCCATCAGTAAAGAAAGTATTACAATTATCATAAAATGTGGTAATTAAAGCATTTGTATTGTAAGACCAATTACTAATGGGGTTCCTCATTGTTTCGTAAATTACTGTTGTAGCAGCCTTATTTCCACACGTCGGTTATTTGCCCTTCCGGCAGCGGTTTCGTTCGTGTCTCTCGGACGCAATTCGCCATATCCTTTAAAGCTCAAACGACTGGTGTCAACACCTTTATCAACAAAATACTGACGTACGGCATAAGCACGGCTTTCCGAAAGTGTTTGGTTATCTTCTTCGCTACCAACATTATCGGTATGTCCTTCAATTTCAAATTTCGCATTTGGATATTTTTCCATCGTCTGAATGATTTCATCCATTTTAGGATAAGAACTTGGCTTGATAATGAATTTGGCAGTTTCAAACTCAATACGATCTGCAAAACTTTGAAGGGTAGATTCAATTTCTCTGATTTTAACCAAATCGAGCATCGGACAGCCATAATTTTCGGCAGGGCCGGCTTCTTCAGGGCAATTATCCAACTCATCCGTAACGCCATCGCCATCAGCATCGGGGCAGCCTTTCGCGCTAGCATCACCTGCCACATTTGGGCAATCATCTAAATGATCGGCAATGCCGTCGCCATCACTGTCGGGACAGCCGTTGAGCCACGCAAGTCCAGCAATATCAGCACATTCGTCAAGATGATCCGGTACGCCGTCACCATCAGAATCCGGACAGCCATCGAACCATGATAGACCGGCAACATCTGGACAACGATCGTTATGATCAGGCACACCATCACCGTCTTTATCAGGAGCTATGGCAACAAGTTCTGTAACTGCCTCGACAGGAGCCGCTTTAGCTGATCTCTTATTGAATCTTGTAGCAATGCCAAAGGAATAATGCATATAGTCATTAAAGTCGAAAAGATAGTCATATGACACCTCGGCATTTACTGCCAACCACTTTGTTAACCAGATATTTAGACCAATTCCAGTTGATTGAGCCATATATGTGGTTTTGTCTATCCGGCTACCATTCACACCCAAAAAAAAGTAAGGATCAAACAGGGCATCTTCCTTCAACAGGTAGCCATTAGCAAATTTGTATTCAAACTGCCCCTGAAATCGCATCATATCATTGGTCTTTGTGATAGGCTGTTCCAGAGAACCCCAGCTATTCAGTTTGTCGGTTTCCAGATTAAGCATCGACACTTCTATACTGAAAACAACTTCTTTACTCAGCAAACGGCCAACTTTTAACTGGGATACAATCGTGTTTCCCATCCAGTTCATATCCGTCAACTGGTCGCTAACGGGCATTCTAACGGCATGGAAATCAACATAGTTTGTACTTACACCAACCAGCCACGGTCGCGTTCTGTTTTGTGTATTTGCAGCAAAAGAAACTGCAATTAACAAGGCAATTAAAAAGATAGATTTTTTCATTTTTTTGAAATTAGCTTGATAATTAAAACTTGAATCTGAAGGTGTTAAATTGCGGTCGTTTATAGGGTAAAGTGTTACAGAAGTCTGAAAAAGATTTACATCGATCACTCATTTTTCCAGTAATATTCCCTAAAAATGAAGCGTTTAACAAATTCATTGAATCAATAGCAGCTACTGATAGGTATAATAGCTCTAAGGCTTTTTAACTCCAAAGAGTAAAATTCCGCCACCAATAGCCATTACAACCGCTCCGGCAATAGGTGACCAAGCCACCGAATGATTTTTATTCACAGTGACTTCCATATCGCCGATGTCCATAACCTTTTCGCGGGTTACATAGTTAAATCCTGTTATCAGTGTGATTACCAAACCAATAAGCAGGATTGAAATTCCTAAAATTTTCATTTTGATTACTTTACTTATGTCAATATTGACAAAGTCAAAGTTGCGATGAGTAAGGAGAAAAAACGTTACACACTTCTGGCAAAGTGTTACATATTTTACAGATTTTCGAGGTTTCTTCGTCGTTTTTGCTTCAACTGCTTAAAATAAGATGGTGTGAGCCCGGTTACTTTTTTAAATTGATTAGATAAATGTGCAACACTACTGTACTGCAGCCGGTAAGAAATTTCGGTTAATGAAAGATCGTCGTAAAGCAACATTTCTTTTACTTTTTCAATCCGGTGCATGATAATATATTGCTGTAAAGTAATCCCTTTTACCTCCGAAAAAATATTGGATAAATAGGTGTAATCATATCCGATTTTTTGACTTATAAAACTTGAAAAATTTATTTTTGGCAATTCCTCATTGTAATGAATCATTTCGATCACAACATTTTTTATTCTTTCAATCAGGATACTTTTTTTATCATCAAGTAATTCCAGCCCAGATTTTAAAAGGTTTGATTTTAGTAGCTGTCGTTGTTCGTCAGTAATCTCGCCTTGGATTTCGACTGTGCCAAGGTCGACAAATACATACCAAAGCCCCAGCTTCTTAAGCTCCTTTTTCACTAGCATTTTGCAGCGCAGGCTAACCATATACCGGATGTAAAGGACCATTTTATTCTTTTAGCATTAAAAAACAGATACAAACATTGAACTTAAAAGTGTATGCTATCACCCGATCAGAACAAACAATCAGTATTTATCCATCTTCACATTTATTGTACTTTTTGGCGAATACCCACGATAATTGCATTAGCACAATTTTCTTACGAAGTTATGCTAAAATGTTGAATTTGAAAAAAATATTACTTTCAATTTTAAAATCCCAAAGATTTCGCATCTCACGAAAGAAACAAATTTGCATATCATTGGCTCTTTAGGTGGATAATTTAGATCAGGTATTGCTTAATCTCACGCTTGAGGCCTCAATCGTTTCTATTAAAAAAATGGAAATCAGATAACTTTATAGTATAAAAGCACTACATCTGCTGGATATTTAGCTTTTAGAAAATCTAAGGCTAAATGTGCAACCTTTTTCCGGTTCTGATTCCACTTTTAAGGTGGCGCCCAGAAGCGTTGCATAATCTTTGCATAAGATTAGTCCCAATCCCGAGCTTTTTTCGCCTTCGGTTCCAGGTCTGCCAAAATCAGCATCCAGTTCAAACAAACGATCCAGTTTTTCAACAGGAATACCAATCCCTGAATCCTTAACATAAATAATCAATTCGGAAGGAGTATCTCTTGCTTCGATGCTAATTGTACCTCCGCGAGGTGTGAATTTAATGGCATTAGCTACAAGATTATGAAGTATTTGTTTTAGCATTTGATAATCGGTTTTTACCTCAATTTCCGGTGTAATTTTTAAATTAAAAACCTGCTGTTTTTGAGTAAAAGCCATGAAAAATAACAGCTTAATTTCCTCAACAATATCCAAAAGCCGAAATTTAGTTTCAACCACTTTCATCATACCTTGTTGCAAACGACTCCATTCGAGCAAATCTTCAAGCAACGCGTAGGTGCTATTAGCTAAATTATCAAGTTGTTGAACCAAATTTGTTCTTTCCTCTTCCGAAAACTCAGGCCATTCATTGTTAAGCATGTCTAAACCCGTTCGGAGGGTAGCTGAAGGCCCGCGCAAATCATGACTTAAAATGGCAAAGAATTTATCCTTGGCCTGATTTGCTTTTTCAAGAGCACTCTTTTGTTGGTCAAGCTCATGTATGTTGTCATTCAATAATTTATTTAAATGCCTGATTTTCCTTGTGTTTCGTATTTGCACAACAGTAAAAATCAGGGAGCTGATAAAGGCCAGCAAAATCAATATCCCTAAAATTTGCTGATTTCTGAGTTGATTTTGCTGCAGGCTATTTTCTGTTTCAAGCAGGTCATATTTAAGTTTTTGTAATTCAAGTGCACGTTCCACCTCCATAGCCTTCAGATCGTTAATGCTTTTGTCTTTATTTAAAACCTCTTTCAAACGCTGATAATGTCTATTTCGGTTAAAAGCCTGTTCAAAATCACCCATAACACTATCAATTAAAATCATACCATTCAAGGCATTAATATGGTAATCGACAAGATTTAATGAATCAGCCAAACGCTCTCCAATTGAATAATACAGCATTGCTTTGTTAAAATTTCCAATTTTTCGATAAACATTAGCCAGATTGATATGGAGTGCTGTTTTTCGTCTGAGATGTTTTTCTGTCAGTGGATTATAAATTGCTTTTAAGTAACGGACTTCTGCAGAATCGTACCGACCAGCATTATAGTGTAAGTTACCCTTTGTAAGGTCGATCATAGTTAAAATATTTGCACGATTCCGGTTATTGCTGATTGCCAAAGCCTGATCAAAATAATAAACAGCAGAATCATAATTAATTACCAAGCTCGAAAAGGATTCTGCAATATTCATATAAATTGTAGCAAGAACTGCTTGATTATGAGTTACTTTATAATGACTGATCGCCTTGTGATAATATTTATGCATTTGTTTAATATCGCCAAGCGAATAATAAATTGTTGCCATGGCCGAAGCTAACATTGCATCCAGTTCGCTGTTTTTCATTGCATTACTCATTTGCTGGGCATCAGTTAGCATACCAATGGATTTAGCAAAATAGCCTTGCTGAGTAAAGATATTACTGTAATTGATGATATTTCTTACATATAGCTCATAGAATTGTTTTGATTTTGCCAGTTCGACTGCTTTTGAGTAATAATAAGATGAGGAATCAAAGTTGTCCAAAAAATTAAATAAAATACCCAAATTTCCCAGTACGTTGATATATGGCTGATCCAATTTACCTTTTTTGGCATTATACAAAGCTCGATGATAATAAATTCTGGCAGAATCATAACGAATTGTAGCCCAAAAAAAATTGGCTTTCAAGTTATTATAACTATATTTAATGTAAGGACTTGAACTGGATTTTGAAAACTCCTCCAGAGAATCCAACCATGGTAAAACCACATAAGGATTTGAAAAAAGTGAATCTCTGATTGGTTTTACCCATCTGGAGATTACGATGGAATCAGATTCGTATGAAAATTTATCCTTCGCATATAAAGTGCTGGTTGATAATAAAATTGAAAATATTATAAGGAATAGAAATCGGAAATTTGAAGGTTGTAGTTTCATGGAAATAAAGATAAAATGCTGCTTTGAAGTTGTAAATGTAAGCACAATACGTGAATCATCTGATACTATCTACTTTTTTGAATCCTGATTTTTAACTTACAGAAGCTTCTAACAAGTCTTCTATTCTATTGATTATCAAATATTAAATTAATTTATTTAAATATTAATAGAGGCAGCTTTGCTTATTTAAAAATTGAAAAATAAGAGTCGAAGCTTAGTCAACATACAAGGTCAGCTTTCATTAATTCCTCACTCTTAATCAATTTCCTTTAATAGCCAACGCAAAAACATACGCTGATAACATCCAAAAATTGCTTCTTTAATTTTTAGGATTAACAATAAACACTTCGAAATTTGCTTCTACCTATCAAGAGATAAAAATCAAATCAAAAAAACTTCCCCAATTCTCTTGTCATTTATTCGGAAAAAACTACTTTTGCACCTCAAAATTATGGCGAGATAGCTCAGATGGTTAGAGCGTCGGATTCATAACCCGGAGGTCCCGAGTTCAACTCTCGGTCTCGCTACACAAAAGTCTGTCGGTTTTTCGGCAGACTTTTTTTTGATTATTTTGCAAGCCTAAATTTCAACTATGAAATGGCTTATTTTACCCGTTTTACTGTTTTTTACAACACAGCTTTTTGCTCAAAGTGAAGATTTTCTGCCACAGGATTATGCTCAACAGGCCATAAATCAAACCACACAGGGTATAGCTCCCAACCAGGCAATAGATCAAAATATCCATACTTTTTGGGAATCAGATGCTCCCCTACCCGAGAATTACATTTATAATCCTGATCTAAACGCATTTCACCCACGTGCAGCTCACAGATTGATAAGGAGTTCTGATGCAGCAACAGATGCGGATCTCAATACAGCAATAAACATCAATCAAAAAAGAACACTGGCAGTTTTTAGTCATAAAATTACCCTTTTAGAGCCGGTAAAATCTTACAGAATCAGCGTCAAACTTGGAAACAGCGAGATTGTAAAATTGACTATCGCCTTTGCTGACGGGTCAATTTTTGTAAATGATATTAATACAGAAAAAAAATATAGTCTGATTGCCTTATTTCCTGATAATGGCAAATACATCTCCCATATATTAATGGAGAGCACAGCATCCTTTCAATTGTTTGAAGTGGCTTGTTTGAGCCAAAAACCCTTTGTTGATTTCCAACTCGACTTAAACAAAACTGTTCAGCTGGGACAAATCTACAGCCGCCACTTCAATAGCGGAAAAACTGAAAGCATCCAATATTTGGGTTCGGAGGATGGTAAAAAATGGAATCTACTTCATCGGGCTAATCCAATGGCAATTGGAATGATTCCTGTTGTTCTGAATCATCCAACAGCCGTTCGGTATTTCAAAATTCGTTTCAACCTTTCCAATACCGACTACACCAAGGCCGTTTTGTGGGAGTTGAAACTTTTTGATAAAAACGGACCTTATGGAGCCGCCCTCAGCTTTAAGCCATCAATAGAACCGCTCATTAACCGGATAGGTCTGAATATGGTTTGGGGATGGGGTCAACAACAATACAGCGAACAAATCAACAATAGCAAGGGCTGGCGGCAATTCAGCGGCATTTTCAAAAAACTCAGGCTCTATCATTTCCTTTACTGGGATATTCCAAAACCTGGTATTTCAGCAGCTTATGAATCGATGGCAGCAAAAGGAACAGCTGCTAACTGGTGGCTCAACTGGGATCGTGAATATGGCTTTTTGAAATCGCAGGGATTCGAGATTCTTTCAACCATCTTATTCAAAAACAGTACTTTTCCTGACAGCCTCTGGCAGATGCCTGAAGCAGAAGCTCATGCAATTGGACGTGAATTTGCTATACATTTTGGCACTAAAAAATTTGCCGAAGCTGTTGAAGCAGGAAATGAACCCTGGGATTACCAGCCCGCATTTTACCAAAAACTGGGAAGTGGCATGATGCAGGGATTTACGGATGCAAATTCCAACCTTTTGCGCCTTCCGGCAGCTTTTCAAGCAACTTTTAGGCAACATTCCTATGATGATCAAAATAATTTCCTTCCTGATTTTATCACAACAAGCATGATAAAGCAGTCGGATGCACTCAATATTCACCTATACTCTTATGCCAACGACAGCCTTGGAAACCTTATCGCATTGCCTCCCGAAAACCCACAATCACCGATTAATGCGTTAAGAAATATGCTGCTCTACCGCGATCGTTATGCTCCTCAGGCGGAAGTTTGGGTAACAGAATTTGGTTATGATAGTGATGGAGGAGGCGAAAACTGCACCCATAGCAATTGCATAAGTGCCGAAAAGCAGGTGGCCTGGGGGGTACGAGCTACTCTAAAACTATTACGCGAAGGTGCTGACCGTGTTTATTGGTACTTCTATGCTAACGAAAATACCGACTCTTATTACCACAGCCGCAGTGGGCTTACAGCTTCTGCAAAAAATAACTTTGAGCCCAAACCTGCATATTTTGCTTTTGAAAAGCTAATGAGTGTTTTAGGCAATACTACCTTAACCGAAATTGTTGAAGAAAAAAAAACTCACAGCATTTATCGCTTCCAAGAACTTTCGGGCGGGAAAGTTTTCCTTGTTGCCTGGTTGCATCACGAAAATGATCCCGAACAATCTTTAGTCATTAAACATAGTGCTTTCAAAAAGGCAAAACAAATGCTCAAACTGGATGGAAACGCTATGCATGAATGGGAGAAAGCAGAGCATTCTGAATTACAAAAACTAAGCGGCTTTCCGATTATTTTTGAGTTAACAGATTAGATTTAAGCAAAATTCGGTACTTTTAAGCCTTCATTAAGCTTTAAATCTTATGCAAAAATCAAGGAACATACTGATTTTAATCTTGTTAATCACTTTTGCATCCGCTTGTGATTTTCAAATGAATCCGGAACAGCAAAAAATGAAGGAGCCCATTGGGCCGCAATCACTTACATTAAGTTCGGATAAAATAAGCCCCGAAGTGCTGTGGTCGCTCGGGCGAATCGGCGAAACAGCACTGTCGCCCGACAAAACCAAACTGCTGTATGGCATCACTTACTACAGTATCGAACAAAACAAAGGCAATACTGAACTTTACCTGATGGATTTAGCCGCCGCTGAATCGATTCAGCTAACGCATACATCATGGGGGGAATACAACCCACGCTGGAGACCCGATGGTAAAAAGATAGGTTTTTTATCGGCAAAAAGCGGTAGCATGCAGCTGTGGGAAATGAATCCGGATGGCACTGGTAGCACACAGATTTCCAGTATCGAAGGCGGCATCACTGGTTTTGATTATGCCCCCGATCAGTCTAAAATCCTGTTGACTGCTGAAGTTAAACTAAAGCCCTCAACACAGGATATTTATCCCGATCTGCCACTCGCAACAGGCCGTATTAATAATGATCTGATGTATCGTCATTGGGATCATTGGGTAGATACTTACAGCCATGTTTTTGTGGCTGATTACAACGGTTCTTCTATTAGTAATCCTATAGATCTGATGAAAGATGAACCTTGGGAAACTCCTTTACGTCCCTTTGGCGGAATGGAACAATTGCAATGGGCTCCGGATAGCCAATCACTGATTTATTGTGCCCGGAAAAAGACTGGCAAAGCGTACAGTATTTCTACCAATGCAGATATTTATCAATATGAACTGAAATCAGGAAAAACAATAAACCTCACCGAAGGAATGATGGGTTACGATTTGGCTCCGGTTTTTTCGCCCGACGGAAATTTACTGGCATGGGAAAGTATGGAACGTGATGGTTATGAGGCAGATAAAGTGCGACTGATGGTGAAAAACCTAAGTAAAGGTACAGTTGCTGATTTCACAGAAGGTTTTGATCAGAATGTGCAAAGTCTGCAATGGTCTGATGATGGTTCTAAAATTTATTTTATCAGTAATCATCACGCTTTGGATCAGCTTTATAGTCTCACAATTAACTCTGGAACAATCCAAAAAATTACCGATGGTGTTCACAGTTACACTGGATTAATTCCAGCCGGAGATCAGCTTTTGGCAACACGCATGTCGATGTCGAGCCCCATCGAAATTTTTCAAGTTGATGAAGCAAGTGGTAAACAATCACAACTCACTTTCGTGAATAAACCTCTGCTCGACCAGCTCACAATGGGAAAAGTTGAAGAACGCTGGATCGAAACTACTGATGGCAAACAGATGCTCACCTGGGTGATTTATCCGCCTCATTTCGACCCCAACAAAAAGTATCCGGCCTTGCTTTACTGTCAGGGTGGCCCGCAAAGTACAGTCAGTCAGTTTTGGTCGTATCGCTGGAATTTCCAGATGATGGCTGCTAACGATTACATTATCGTTGCTCCCAACCGGCGTGGCCTGCCCGGCTTTGGCCAGGAATGGAACGAACAGATCAGTGGCGACTATGGCGGGCAAAATATGCGCGATTATCTTGCCGCTATCGATGAACTGGCCAAAGAACCTTTTATTGATGAAGACAGGCTGGGAGCCGTTGGAGCAAGCTATGGCGGATTTTCGGTATATTGGCTGGCAGGCAATCACAACGGGCGTTTCAAGGCGTTTATAGCCCATGATGGCATGTTTAACCTGGAAGCTCAATACCTCGAGACAGATGAAATGTGGTTTGTAAACTGGGATTTGGGCGGGCCATATTGGGATAAGGATAATCCGGTGACGCAATGGTCTTATGCCAATTCACCACATCGCTTTGTGCAAAACTGGGACGCACCCATTATGGTTGTGCATGGCGAGCTGGATTACCGTATTGTTGCCTCACAGGGCATGCAAGCTTTCAATGCTGCTGTTTTGCGCGATATCCCCGCCGAATACCTTTATTTTCCGGATGAAAACCATTGGGTGCTCAAACCTCAAAATGGCATCCTTTGGCAGCGTCGCTTCTTCAACTGGCTTGATCAGTGGCTGAAATAAGCCTGAAAATTAATAGACAAAATAACCGCTTCAGAGAATATTCAGAAGCGGTTTTTTATTGGAAGAGTTCGATGATATCGTTCCGGTCCAAGCCATTGAAACTGCCAGAACTCATTAAAGCCAAAACAGTATTTGCTGTTTCTAAAGCAGATAAATAATCCAGTAAATCTTGTTTAGTGCTTAATACAACAAGATTTATTTTCCCAAAACCAGAGCGGATACGGTCAATAGGCATCGGCTCGAGTTTTTTGATTTGCACCGCATGTGGATCATAAAAGACAACAGCCTCATCAGCAGGATCAAGACTTTTTTGGTAGTGATCAATAAATTGCTCGCTTAGACTACTATAAGTATGCAACTCAAAGCAAACCACCAGTTTGCGACTGGGGTACTGCTCACGCAAAGCAGCAACAGTTGCACTCAACTTGGAAGGTGCATGAGCAAAATCGCGGTAAACGATAAATTGGTCTATCTCAAACCAGGGCTCCAGGCGCCTTGAAGCGCCTTTAAAACTTCCAATGGCTTGATAAAATTGTTGATCCGTCACTTCCATCTTGCGACAAACCTCCAGCGCAGCGCTAATATTCATTAGATTATGTTGCCCGAAAACCTGAATTTGCGTTTTTCCTACTTTGCTTAACAAGCTGGTAATATTGTTTTCAGTTACAGATTTGTGCGCGTAGTAGGGAATTTTTTCCAGCGATGTTTCAGCAGCAATTTTTACCACTTCAGGGTCAGACGCACTATAAATCAAGCTGCCGCCTTTTTCGATGGCCTGAATAAAAAGCCTGAACTGATGCAGGTAATTTTCAAAAGTTGGGAAAACGTTTACATGATCCCAGCCAATGCCGCTAATCACAGCAATATGCGGATGGTAATGCAGGAATTTTGGCACCCTGTCGATGGGCGATGTAAGGTATTCGTCGCCCTCAATGATCATCCATTTGGAAGTATCACTTAATTTCACCATCACTTCAAAACCTTCCAGCTGCGCTCCAACCATATAGTCGGCATCAATGCTGGAATGCTTTAAAACATGCAAAATCATGGCTGTAATGGTTGTTTTGCCATGGCTGCCACCAATCACTACACGCATTTTATCCTTACTCTGTTCATAAAGATATTCAGGATAGGAAAATACAGGAATACCAAGCTCTTGCGCTTTTAAAAGTTCGGGATTATCAGCTTTGGCGTGCATACCCAAAATAACAGCATCAATGCCCTGTTGAATTTTCTCAGGAAACCATCCCAATTTTTCAGGTAGCAATCCCAGCTTTTCCAAGCGGCTTCTGGAAGGCTCAAAAATTTCGTCATCCGAACCTGTAATTTGCTCGCCTTTGTGATAAAGTGCAATAGCCAGGTTATGCATCGCACTCCCGCCAATGGCAATAAAATGTATATGAGCCATAAATCTCAAATTGAAGAATTGATCTATCCGGCGAAGCTAAACAATTTGAGGCAATGAACCGAAATGCTCAGTGGTACAAATTATCTTATCGGTGGATTGTTTATCTTTGCACGCACTCATTTACAGCCTTTATAAATATGAAACAGGAAGATATCAATCAGTTGAATCAAACACTTGCTAAAGCCAATGCTGAAAAAATTCTGACAAAGGTTGCCGCACTCTTTCCCGGAAAGATAAAGTTTGCCAGCAGCCTGGGTTATGAAGATCAAATTATCACACATTTCATAGCCAAAAAAAATCTTCCAATTCCAATTTTTACCTTGGACACAGGCCGTCTTTTTCCGGAGACATATGATTTGATTGATCGCACTGTGGCGCGTTATAAGACAAATATAGAGGTATATTTCCCGGATTATAAACAAGTTGAAGAGATGGTTAACCAGAAGGGAATCAATTTGTTTTACCACTCTGTCGAAAATAGAAAATTGTGCTGTGGCGTGCGCAAGACCGAACCTCTGAAAAGAGCACTTTCAGGACTAGATGCTTGGATAACGGGTTTGAGGCGAGAACAAGCCGTTACCCGCACTCATATGCAAGCCATCGAATGGGATGCGATGCACGGCCTCATCAAGGTAAATCCACTGATCAACTGGACGGTAGGAGAAGTAGAACAGTTCATTAAAAAAGAAGGGATTCCTTATAACAAACTGCATGATAAAGGCTTTCCTAGTATTGGCTGCCAGCCCTGTACGCGAGCCATTGAACCTGGAGAGGATATCCGTGCAGGACGTTGGTGGTGGGAACAACCCGAACAAAAAGAATGCGGCCTGCATAAATCCTGATCACGCTTTTGCGACCGGCTGATGAACAAATCAATATTACGACTTGCCATACCCAATATCATCAGCAACATAACAGTGCCGTTGCTGGGAATGGTCGATTTGGCTTTGATGGGTCATCTTAGCTCGCCAGTTTATATTGGTGCAATCGGGTTAGGGAGTGTTATTTTTAATGTTTTGTATCTCAGCCTGGGATTTTTACGGATGGGAACTACAGGCTTTACTGCACAAGCATTTGGCAAAAACGACAAGCAAGAAATAGCACACGGGCTCTACCGGCCGCTTTTAATTGCAGGTTCTCTGGCTTTACTGCTGATAATTTTGCAAATCCCGATCGAAAAAATTAGTTTCTTCCTGCTTAATGGTAGCGCTGATGTAAAAGCGCTGGCACGTAAATATTTCTATATCAGGATTTATGCAGCACCTGCCACACTTGGCCTGATGGCTCTAATGGGTTGGTTTGTGGGAATGCAAAACACGCAAATCCCTATGTATCTCAGTATTTTTATCAATATTCTGAATATTGCTTTTAACTTGTTTTTTGTAAATGTGATTGACATGAATGTTGATGGCGTAGCATGGGGCACTTTGTTAGCACAATATGGCGGATTAGCTTTTGGAATTTTTCTGCTGCTCAAAAACTTTCGTATGCATTTATTGCCTTTGCAAAAGCAAGTGCTTTTAAATCTCGAAATGTTAAAACGTTTCTTTAAGGTAAACCGCGACATCCTGATTCGCAGCATTGTTCTCATTCTTACACTTTCATTTTTTACAAGTGAATCTGCCGGACTTGGTAATCGCGTGCTGGCACTCAACAGCATGATGTTACAGTACTTTTTTGTGTTCTCTTATTTCATGGATGGGTTTGCCTATGCAGGCGAAGCTTTAGTAGGTAAATATACAGGATCAAACGACAGCCAAAAAATCAAAAGTACCATTCATTATTTATTACTTTGGGGATTTGGAATGAGTTTGCCATTCATATTAGCTTATGGATTTTTTCATAACGATTTAATTAGGCTGATTACTGATAACACCGATTTGATTGCTTCTGCATTGAAGTATAAGTGGTGGATGATTTTGATCCCTATCAGCACTTTTGCAGCCTTTATTTGGGATGGGATATATATTGGTGCCACTGCTTCCGTTGCCATGCGCAACACTATGCTGATTGCATCGATTGGTGTTTTCCTCCCAGCATGGTATTTCGGATCTCAATATTGGGGCAATCACGGACTATGGCTTGCCTTTCATCTGTTTATGATCAGCAGAGGTGTATTGATGACACTTTTCGCACCAAAAGCCCTGAACATATAAGAATATTTGATGTTTTATTCGGGTGTAAATGCTCTAACAACCGATTGCGATCAACAATCCAAATTGTTATCTTTGCCGCCATTCCCTTAACCAATTTGTAAATTAATTTAGCGAATGAGTAAGACAAAAGCCGCAGAAAAAAAGGCTCTTTCATGGAATAAAGAAGAAATTCTTTTTGATTATTATATCGGTTGGCTGAGCCGTAACATCAGCCTTTTAGGACGTAGAGAAGTGCTCACCGGCAAAGCCAAATTTGGCATTTTCGGAGACGGAAAAGAAGTGCCACAGCTGGCTATGGCTAAGGTTTTTGAGCCTGGCGACTGGCGTTCGGGCTACTACAGAGATCAAACCTTTATGCTTGCTACTGGCATGGTTACTCCCGAGGAGCTCTTTGCGCAGCTCTATGGTGACACAAATTTGCAAGCCAATCCCGGTAATGGTGGTCGCCTGATGAACAACCACTTCAGCACACGCATTCTGGATGAGCAGGGAAAATGGAAGAAACAAACCAACATTAAGATTTCTTCGTGCGACACCTCCCCTACTGCCAGTCAAATGCCACGTTTGTTAGGTCTTGCTCTGGCATCAAAATACTATCGTCAGAATAAGGCACTTGCTAAATCAGAATTCTTCTCTAAAAATGGTAACGAAGTGGCTTTTGGGACAATCGGAGATGCTTCAACGTCTGAAGGCCATTTCTTCGAAACCATTAATGCTGCTGGAGTGCTGCAAGTTCCGTTGGCAATATCGGTATGGGATGACGGCTGGGGTATTTCGGTTCCAAAAAAATTTCAAACCACAAAAGGAAATATCTCAGAAATTCTCAAGGGATTTGAAAAGGAAAACAGCTCAAACGGATACTACATTTACAAAGCCAGCGCATTGGATTATCCTGAACTGATTCGAGTGTATCGGGAAGGGATTGATAAATGCCGTAAAGAGCATGTGCCGATACTCTTTCATATCACCGAATGCACGCAGCCTCAGGGCCATTCTACTTCTGGTTCGCACGAGCGCTACAAATCAAAGGAGCAACTCGAAGATGAAGCACGTCGTGATGGACTTGTTCGCCTGCGCGAATGGATTTTGAAAGAAAATCTGGCCACTACCGAAGAGCTGGTACACATTGAAAAAGATGCTGCAAATGAAGCTCGTGAAGCACGTAAAAAGGCATGGAAAAACTTTGAACAACCGCTTCTGAACAAAAGAAATGACTTTATTCGTGTTACGGACGTTACAACATGCAACTGCGCAAAAACAAAGAAAATTGAAGCCATAAAAAGTGACCTGGCAAAAATTGGTGAACCCATACGAAAAGATATTTTATCTTCAGGAAAAAAGATACTAAGGCTTATTTGTAATTCTTGTACCAATCCCGAAAACTCCCTTAAAACCAATGTCACCAACTGGCTCGAAAAAGAACTGGCCGAAGGACGTGAAGCCTACAGCAGTCATTTATATTCTGAATCTGACATGGCCGTTAAAAATATTCCTGGAATTGATCCAATATTTGATGACCAGGCAGAGCTTGTCCCGGGAAGAGAAATATTGAGGGATAATTTTGACAAACTCTTCGAAAAATATCCCGAATTGGTTGTCTTTGGCGAGGATGTGGGTAGAATTGGAGGTGTAAATCAAACCTATGAAGGGCTTCAGAAAAAATACGGCAGCCTGCGCATCAGCGATACCGGAATCCGTGAGGCTACGATTATTGGTCAGGGCATTGGTATGGCTCTGAGGGGATTAAAACCTATCGCCGAAATTCAATATTTTGACTATTTGTTATACGCCCTCGAAATTATTTCTGATGATTTGGCAACCTTGCAATACCGCACCAAAGGAGGCCAAAAAGCTCCACTGATTATTAGCACACGTGGTCACCGATTCGAAGGTATTTGGCATGCCGGATCTCCCTTAAGTATGGTTATCAATTCCATCAGAGGCGTGCATGTTGCCATCCCGCGCAATATGACACAAGCTGCAGGTTTTTATAATACCTTCCTGGCTTCTGACGAACCTGCCTTGATTATCGAGCCATTGAATGGATATCGGTTGCGCGAGCAAAAACCAAAAAATCTTGGAGAATTCAGGACTCCTGTTGGAATTCCCGATATTCTTAAAACAGGTTCTGACCTTACGCTGGTTACCTATGGTTCTTGTGTGCGTATCGCTGAAGATGCGGTAGCTCAGTTGCTGGAATTTGGAATTGATGTGGAACTCATTGATGTACAGACCCTTTTGCCTTTTGATACTAACCACCTTATTGCAGAATCCCTGAAGAAAACAAACAAGATTTTGTTCTTTGATGAAGATGTTCCGGGTGGCGCTACTTCTTATATGATGCAGCAGGTACTTGAGATTCAGCAAGGGTATAAATACCTTGATGCTGAACCCAAAACACTTACAGCCCGCGATCACCGTGCGGCTTACAGTACCGATGGCGATTATTTTTCGAATCCCAATGCCGAAGATGTTTTTGATGTTGTTTACAACTTGATGCATGAATACAATCCTGTACGCTATCCTAAAATCTTTTAACGAAAGTCTGATTTTACTTTCCTCAACCGGCTTCAGGTCTTATGCTGATGATCGTAAATAAGATATGATTTATCTTTGCCACAATTGGTTGTTTTATGCTGTTTCGAATGCTGATTATTTTTGTTTTGCTATTTTCACTAGCTTGTGAAAACCAGCGCGGCAATAAAAATATCAGACGGGATAATCGGGTCAAAAACATTCCTATCAAGGCAAAGAAAGTTTCAGAGCTAGTTGATCTGAAAAACGAAAAGCTTTTCGAAAGAGAGTTTATACTTCCCCAAAAATCAACAACTAAATATTTTCTGGAAGATATCGGGACTTTGTCGCCCGGGAATTCTATCACAAAAATAAACATTGAACAAGGTCAGGATCAGATCTATACAATCACACAAAAACCCTTATTTAAGTTAAATTCTTCTGAGATAAATCATCCGGCTTTGCTTTTGATAACTTTCGATAACGATATTTTTGCCGGGACTGACTATTACTACACCAACGGCTTTTCGATTGGCATGGTGCATCCAAAACTTGCTTCAGGTTTTTTTAATAATATCTTAGCTGGTTTAGGATCTAACGCTTTCAATACTTCCGGAATTCGGGTGTATCAATTTATGTTTACACCTCAAAATCCTGAGTCCATTGAGATTGATCGAAACGACAGACCTTTTGCCGGCGTGCTATTAGCTGAATATTTCAAATTGAGTCAGATACCGGCAAGAGGAATCAATATGCATGCAAGCTTTCGGCTGGGTGTAATAGGCAAGGCTTCGATGGCCGAAGCCTTGCAAACAGCAATGCATCAGCTAAAACCCTTTGGCTGGAATTACCAAATGGCCAACGACCTGTTGATTAATTATGATTTTAGCCTGGAAAAAATGTTTCTGAAAGGAGATTTTTGGCAGCTAAGCGGCATGCTTGATTTAGGTCTGGGAAGCTATCAAACCTATGGTGGAGGCGCTCTCCAATTTCGTGTTGGATTGCTTAATAGCATCCCAAATGGTTATTTTCCCGAGTTGAATCCTGTAAATGACAGTTATGAGCCTGCCGGAAGTTTTTGGTTTTTCATTGAACCAGCATGGCATTTTATGGCTTATAATGCAAGCCTTAATGGTGGCTTATTCAACGACAGCAGTCCACATTCCTTCGGCTACAACGAAATAAACCACAGCCTCGTCCGTTTTTCAGCTGGTTTTTCCTGGCATTATCGCAAATTAGGACTAGGCCTTAAATGGACTTATTTATCACCAGAATTTCAAAATGCAAAACAACATAATTGGGGCAGTTTAAGCCTCCTCTACACCATTTGATAACTATGAAAATACAACACCCGCATCTAAATGGAAGAAACGGAAGTTCGCCAAAAACTTTCAATAATGAAAATGTTAAGTTTCCTGTCAGCTTTGCATTAAAGATCGTTATCATCCTGTCGAGGCCAAAAGCGGAACTGCAGGCAGAAATAGAAAAGCTTTTCAACAGGCTCAAAGTACCTTTTGTTTTTGTTTCAGAAAAACCCAGCTCAAAGGGGAATTACACAAGTTTAACGTTTAATGTCACCCTGCTGGATAAACCTCATATGAAAGCACTCTATTCCGGTTTGGAAGAAATAAAAGAAATAAAATTTGCCATCTGATGGGGAATTTCGGAAATCAGCTTATTCTTTTGGCAGCAGGTGGCAGTCTGGGCACTATTTTACGTTATTTGATTTATCAATTTGCGGATAAATACTTGAATCAACATCTGCCATGGGGTACGCTATTGGTAAATCTTTTCGGTTCTTTTATTATCGGTTTCGTATGGGGACTGCTCGAAAAAACAGCAGTTTCGCCGGCAGTAAGATTATTATTGATAATAGGAATTTTAGGCAGCTTCACAACATTTTCGAGTTTTGTTTACGACAGTTTTTACTTGTTGAATCAAGGCCAATTCAAGATGATGTTGGTGAACATTTTATTGAACAATGTGCTTGGCCTACTGTTATGCGGTTTAGGATATTATGGCATAAAAATTATCAGGTGAAATGCACGAGTTAGAACCTTTTTACAACTGGCGCCATCATTATATCGCTGCCAACGACATCCGATCGCCTTTCCATGGGCGCACTTACAGCGAAATCTATTTTAGCCATGCGGTTTACAATTATGTGATACATCCGCAGTGGGATGAATTTGGTTCGGCTACCTTATATTTAAAGGTTTTACAATGCGATTACCAGCATGAATATACCGTGATAGAACTGCTGGGTGAATGGAACGACCTGCTGTACAATGACATCATGTTTTTTTACAGAAATGTGATTGAAGACATGCTGGATCAGGGGATTAGACATTTTATACTGATCGGCGAAAACATCCTCAACTTTCATGCCGATGGTGATGATTATTACCAGGAATGGTTTGACAATATTGAAGATGGCTGGATTGTTTGCCTTAATTTCAGAGACCATGTAGTGGATGAATTTATTAGAGCCAGATTAGATTATTACCTCGCTTTTGGAGGTAAATTTGACGGTTTCAACTGGCGCGCATTAGAACCCGATCAACTTTTTAATCAAATTAACGAATTGGTAATGAGACGACTTACACCCTGATTATGGAAAATAAAATCGCAATGCAAATTCAAGTCTATGGTCGTGTGCAAGGTGTTGGATTTCGGTACTATACACAGAAAAAGGCCTATGAGCTTGAGATTGAGGGCTTTGTAAAAAACAAAGCCGACGGAAGCGTGTTTATTGAAGCAGAGGGGATTGAAAAAAATCTTAATGAATTCTTGCTTTGGTGCCATCAGGGTCCTACCTGGGCAAGGGTTAAGGAAGTAAAATTTCAGGAGATACCTCCACTTAATTATTCAGATTTCAAAATCAAGTAAAAAAAATAACTATGAGAAGCTTTATTTCTACACTTACACTTATCATGATTTTATCAAATTTACACGCTCAGGAGAAATTTGCAACAAGCGATGGTGAGCTAAAAATTACCATTGTTGGCCATGCCAGCCTGATGCTGCAGTTTCAGGGAAAAGTTATCCATGTCGATCCCTGGTCGCAGCTTGGAGATTATGAAAAGCTTCCTGATGCCGATTTAATTTTGATTACGCACGAACATCGTGATCATTTGGATCAGAAGGCTTTGGATAAAATTACTGCCACGGATACCAAAATGATTTACACAAAGGTGTGTGATAGTATATTAAATTTTGCAGGCCAAAAAGAGATTTTGTCTAATGGCAATAAAACCACTTTTGAAGGAATTGAAATTGAAGCAGTTCCGGCATACAATATCGTGCATCAACGCGATAATGGCCAGCCTTATCATCCCAAAGGCAGAGGAAACGGCTATGTGCTTAGTTTTGGCGATACCCGTTTATACATTGCGGCCGATACCGAAGATATTCCGGAGATGAAGCATCTGGGTGAAATTGATATCGCCTTTATTCCAATGAATGTTCCTTATACCATGACACCCCAAATGGCGGCCAATGCTGCAAAAATGATTCAGCCAAAAGTGCTGTATCCATACCATTATGGCGATACTCCCTTAAACGAATTGACTAAACTCCTAAAAGACGTGCATGAAATAGAAGTCAGGCTTCGCTAAAATTTGATTTTAAGGCTCTTATTACATGCCTTTTGCCGGGAGGGCCAGTGAGGCGTTCAACAATAAAACCACTGTCGCGCAAAGCTGTTTTTACTATTCCTTTTGCACTATAAGTTACCAACACACCCGAAGATTTTAGGGAATGAAATAGTTTCTGAAAAACTTCCTTTGTCCAAAGCTCTGGCTGAACATTAGCGCTAAAAGCATCAAAAAAAATCAGATTGAAATGGGATTTAGCGGGCTCGAATGCAAGTAAATCGACTTTCATTTTTTTTAAATGAAACAAACCTTCACAAAAAGATTTTTCTAACTCTTCACTGCTGTGAAAATCTCTAAATTCACTTTTAAAAGGCTCTAATAAATGCTGATCAACGAAATTTAGCTTTTCAACTTGTTCAGAACGTAATGGAAAAGCTTCAATAGCTGTGTAGTTAATTTGTATGCTGCGAATTTTAGCTACTGATAAACTAAGCAAGGCATTAAGTCCGCTGCCAAATCCGATTTCGAGTAGGTTGATTGTCCTGATTGATTCTTTTTCAATCAAATATTCCAAACCGTTTTGGATAAAAACAAGTTGTGATTCGGTTAGTGCTCCGTGGGTAGAATGAAAAGTTTCTCCGGTCTGCAAATCACGTAAACTCGAACTGCCATCTTCAGTTGAAATAAGTTCATACTCAAGTGCTGCTTTTTGCTTGTTTTTCATTCCCTGCTGCTTGTGATAAAAGTTAAAGGTTTGTGCAAAGTATAACCTGAATATTGAGGACTTGGATGTACAACTTCAAAAACGTCATCATCCAGATAAAAAACAAATACTCCTGTATTAAACGTTGCTACTCCATTGATATGGATACCTTTAGCTAGCAGGCTGGTCACGTTTGAAACAGAAGACCAAAGTTGGATAACCCTTGAATCATGCAAAAAATAATTATCATCTTGCCTGACAACAGGTCCCGTCAGTTTAAAATTTGAAAGTGAATTCTTCAGCATAAATCTTTCGGTAATTGTATTAAAATGTATAAGGTGTGTTGTTTGGGTGTCAACAGCAAACATAACCAAGCTGTGGTCGTGAGCTACTGGAATTAAATCGAACGGCAAATAAGTCAGTTCAAAACGCTTGTAAAAAGTACCGCTAACTTTATAAAACAGGTAAAGCCACTTTCTGTCCGTTTGCATATCACGGACGGCGGCGTAAATATATTCTTGATCAAAAGCCACAGCTGAAATGCGATAAACGGCTTCCAATTTGGTAGTTACCTGGGTGAGACCTGTTCTGAAATGATGCAAACGCAAATTGCCATTAAAATCAGACAGTAAAATAGCATGCTCGTCCAGATACCAATCGCTAAATTTAGGTTCAGGAAACGAAGCCTCCTGTCGCCAAAGCGCGATAGAATCCTTGCCTGACCAGATTTCTACAAAAGATAAATTTTCCGAAAGCATTGCAAGCAAATCGTTTTCGGCATTACCTTCAATCCGTTTTATTGGATAAGGAGTGATGAGAAACTTTTCAGGGTAAACGGATGTCGTATCATAGCCGAAAAGAAAGCCCTTTTGCATCTCATTAAAGCCAAAAATAATTTTCTGACTTAAACCCTGTTCTTCGCTCACATTTACCGGCTGATACTTCAACTTTGTATGCTCACCATCATCAACCCTGATTTGAATATAAGCCTTCCCCGAAGGAATATCAGTGGCGCTTAACCAATAATTTAGGGTTGTGTCGAGGCTGTTGACTTCAATCCATTCCGGATTATTCAAGGGTATAAAATCCTCGTTAACCCATCCAATACGTGCCTGCCGAATGAGCTGATCATCCGTTAGGCTGAAAATAATTTGCTCACCTAGCCGATTAAAATCTGGCGATTCACCCTGTGGATATACAAAATTGATAACAGGAATGCTATTATTTGTTTCTTTTCGACAAGCAATCAATAAGATAACAAATAAAATCCAAAAAGCTTTAGGATAGAGTTGCTTCACTGCTGCAGACTTTTTAACTTTGGCTAAAATAATAAATCATAAATTGCTTAACAATAAAAATGTGAGCCATGTTATACAACCTCCAGTTTTCACAGGTTCTTTTCCTTGATATTGAAACCGTTCCAGCAGTACCTACCTATCAAAACCTGAACGAGCGTATGCAAAAGCTCTGGGATAAAAAGGCTGCTAAAATTATAAAAGACGAATCGGACACGCCCGAAAGTATTTACGACAGAGCCGGTATTTACTCCGAATTTGGGAAAATTATTGTGATCTCCGTAGGCTTTTTAAATGGCCACGAATTCAGAGTAAAGTCATTTTATGGTGATGACGAAAAACTCCTGCTTGAGGAATTTGCCGAGTTGCTCAATCGTTATTATAACTATCCCGACAGCATGCTTTGTGCTCACAATGGCAAAGAGTTCGACTTCCCCTACATTGCACGACGCATGCTGATTAACGGTATCGATCTGCCATTAATTTTGCAAATAGCCGGCAAAAAACCCTGGGAAATTCGTCACTTGGATACAATGGAACTATGGAAATTCGGTGATTTTAAAAATTACACTTCACTCGATTTGCTTACAGCAGTATTCGAAATTCCTACACCAAAAGATGATATCGACGGCAGTATGGTTGGCAAAGTATATTGGCAAGACAAAGATCTGGAACGTATCCGTGAATATTGTCAGAAAGATGTGCTGGCCATTGCTCAACTAATGCGACGGTACCTCAACCTGCCCCTTATCAAAGAAGAAAATATTATTTATTCTGACAATTAATTCCAGTACTCAATGGCCAAACATTTGCTTTCCAAATCTACCTATATCAAAAGTTTACAATGTCAGAAAGCACTTTATCTGCATAAAAAACGGCCATTTTTAAGAGACAAAATGAGTGCCGTTCAGTTGGCCAAATTCCGCAGGGGAACAGCAGTTGGTGTTTTAGCACGCAACCTGTATCCCGGCGGCATTGATATGACACCAAAATCGCCTTCTCAATACCAGAGCAAGAGAAATGAAACTTTGCTTGCGCTCCAAAATCCCGAAATAACGGCCATTTACGAAGCTGTTTTTCAATATGATGACGTGTTGATCATGTTGGATATTTTGGCACGTGAAGGCGATAAGTGGCGGGCAATAGAAGTAAAAAGCTCACGTGGATTGTCGGAAACCTACTTGCAAGATGCTTATTTACAGTATTATGTATTAAATGGTAATGGGATACCACTTGTTGATTTTGAATTGATCTATGTTAATGAGGATTATATTTTAAAAGATAAATTGATCCTTGATGAACTTTTTATTTCTCAAAGCGTGCTGGTGCAGGCAAAGGAAGCATTTGAAAAAACTGCTTCACAAATTCAGAAGGCGAAAGCAACTTTGCAACTTACTAAATCGCCCGAAGTATCAATTGGAACACACTGCTACAAGCCTTATCCCTGCGATTTTATTGGCCACTGCTGGAAAAATGTACCACAAAACAGCCTTTTGTATCTTTCCTCTCAACCGTTTCTGCAACGTTTTGACTGGTTTAATAACAACATACGACTTCCTGAACAACTACATAATGCAGAATTGGCAGATCAGTTAATGGCATTGAATGAACAAAAGCTTTTTGTTAATCATAATCTGCTGATGAAAAATCTAAAAAACTTTGATATGGCGAAACCTGCCTATCTCAAGTTTTTATTTCATCAGGCTGCTGTACCGGAGCTCAGAGGCATGAAACCTTATGAACCTATTATTTTGGCTGTTAGCGCTTTTCAACCATCAAATACGGTACAGCAAATCCATCATTGGAGCTGCGCAGTGGAGATCAGTGAATGGAAAAATATTTTTCAATTTTTAAATACACTTTGGAAATCATCCAGCGTATTTATCATCCACGAGGATAGGATATTTGATGAATTCTTAAAGAAAACTAACGAGATACATCCGGAAATCAAATGGATAAATTATGCAGTCCTACTTTCTGAATCCGATTTTATGATCCCTTCTATCAGTGAAAATCCGGATCAGAAGCTTATTCAGCAACATATTTTTCCAAATCAAAAACCGCTTAAAGATGAAGCATGGTTGTTGAAAGATTTGCTGGATGATCCTGAAAAAAATAGCAGGAAAATAAACTTTCAGCTTGAGCTGTATAGTAAAAACCTCGAAGAAATTCATAAATACCTTATTTCATCAAATGAAATTTAACTTTTTATAATGCCAAATATTCTCGCTAATTCAAAACCAAAGCGCAAAAGCTAAAGTTATAAACACCTACCCTATCGGAAGAATCATATTTGTATTTTTGGCCAATGAATCAAAACACCAAACGCACAACAAAAAATACCAAGCCTGCGGGTGATCAGCTCAAAGAAGTATTGCTGCAACATGGAAGGGTTCCACCTCAGGCCGTCGATCTCGAGGAGGTAGTGCTTGGCGCCATGATGCTCGAAAAGGATGCCGTGAACGCAATTATTGACATCCTCAATCCTGAAGTCTTTTATAAGGACGCTCACCAGAAAATTTTTAAAGCAATACACCAGCTTTTTTCTAAATCGGAAGCCATTGATATCCTTACCGTTACCAATGAGCTTAAAAGCATGGGAGAACTTGACATCGTTGGAGGCCCATATTTTATTTCTCAGCTTACAAACAGGGTTGTTTCAGCCGCAAATATTGAATTCCACGCACGCATACTGATACAGAAATACATACAGCGCGAATTAATCCTGATCTCGTCGGATATCATCAAAGATGCATACGAAGACACTACTGATGTTTTTGACTTGCTCGATAAAGCCGAAAGCGGACTTTTTGCAGTAAGCGAAAATAACTTAAGACGAAGCTTTAGCTCGATGCCCGAACTGGTAAAAAAAGCTATTGATGATATCGAAAGTGCAAAAAATAGTGATGCTAATTTGCGCGGTGTGCCTTCCGGATATACTGGTCTGGATCGAATAACACAGGGCTGGCAAAAGTCGGATCTTATCATCCTTGCTGCACGCCCAAGTATGGGTAAAACAGCTTTTGCCCTAAATCTGGCACGTAATGCAGCCGTTGAATTCAATAAACCTGTCGCTTTTTTTTCTCTGGAAATGTCTTCGGTGCAATTAGTAACACGGTTGATTTCAAGTGAAACTTATCTCCCGGCCGAAAAGCTTCGCAAAGGTGATTTGGAAGAATACGAATGGCAGCAGCTTAACACAAAGATCGATCCCCTCGTAAAAGCCCAAATGTATATCGACGACACACCTCAGCTTTCAATTTTTGAGCTACGTGCCAAGTGTCGCCGTTTGAAACAGCAGTTTGATATTCAAATGGTATTTATTGACTACCTGCAACTTATGACTGCCGGCGGCGACAACCGGGGCAATCGCGAACAGGAAATAAGTAATATTTCACGCTCGCTTAAAAGTCTTGCAAAAGAACTCGACATCCCGGTTTTAGCCCTTTCTCAGCTTAGTCGAAATGTTGAAAGCCGCCCCGGTTCTAAAAAGCCAATCCTTTCCGACTTGCGCGAGTCTGGCGCAATAGAGCAAGATGCTGATATGGTTATTTTTATTTATCGCCCTGAATATTACGGTATTAACGACGATGGAGAAGGTAATTCCGTGCAGGGATTAGCAGTTATAAATATCGCTAAACACCGTAATGGAAAGCTGGGTGATGTGAACCTGAAATTTGTGGGTCAATTCGCAAAATTTGAAGAACCTGAAAGCTTTGAACAGCATGCAGAATTGAGCCCAAATACCGGTTTCGAAATGCCCGCAACAAAAACAATTGGTTCCAAAATGAATGATGATTTTGAGCCTGAACCTGATAATGAAGATCCATTTTAACCTTAAAACTAAATAGTTATGAAAATCAATAAATTTGCATCAGTCCTTGTTCTCCTTGGTATGATTGGCTTTGCGTTTGTTCCCGCTAAATCAGTTCTTTTCTCTTACAAGCTGGAAAAAGGAACAAAATCGGAAATTGAAATAAAAACCAATCAGAACATTTCAATGACTATGTCGGGTCAAAGTGTAAACATCAAACAGGATGTTACACTAAATCAATCAGTTGAAATAACCAACGTAAGTAGCGAGGGTAATATTGACTTTTCCATTGTTTATGATCGTATCCGATTTAAACAAAATGCCATGGGCATGGAAGTGGAATGGGATTCGGACAATCCGGAAGCTTCCGAAGGAAATATGATGGCACAACAGATTGCAGCTCAGCTTAATAATGTGATTCAAAAAACAGTTACTGCTACTATCGATCCACTCGGAAATCCAATTACAAATAACGGTTCCGAAGTGCTTGGTGAAACAAATATTTCAGGCTTTGAAATGGGAATGCTTGTTGTTTTTCCAGATCACGAAATATCAGTGGGTGACACCTGGGAAGTTGTAACAAAACCCGACCCGTCAAGTGATTTTGCCATTACTGCTGTTTACAAACTGGATGAGTTTAAAAGTAAAACGGCAGTTATTAGTTTTGATGGCACTGTTACCGGAACGGAAATGAATGGCACACCTGCACAACTAAGCGGAACAATAAGTGGAAAAGCTACTATTGACAGTAAAACAGGTTGGTTAATCAGCTCAACTTCTTTGCAAAGTCTGGAAATGGAAATGGAACAGCAAGGCCAGAAAATGCCAATGAAAATGACCAGTTATACAGAGTTGACTTCTAAGTAAGGTTTGCTGAAAAAGCCTGTCGTACTACATGACCAACACGAAGTTTCAAGACATAAATTAATTCGGATTTAAATTTGTTGCATTAACTGGATTCAAATACTTTGATGTGCTGCAAAGGTTTGTCAAGATTTCAATCAAAAACCTTGCAGTAAATTCTGAATTATTCAACGCAATTTCCATTATATCAATGTGTTAAACTTTTTCAGCAGGCTCTTGGTGTCAACTATCATTAACAAAAGATTATTTACAGGATCAAAAAATGTAAATCGATACGTTGTTATCAGGCAAAAAATATCTTTAACGGTGTAAATTATTGAATAATAATATCATCTGATTTCTTGTACAGCATTTGCAGTACTTATTCCTTACGATTTACAACATCCAATCATACTTTCTCCTCATAATGTGGTTTATTAAAATAAAGTCATGGAGGTATGGCAGTATATAGAGAAATCAAATTATTGAAAAATAT
The DNA here is from genome assembly GCA_015709215.1 of Bacteroidales bacterium. GTDB lineage: Bacteria > Bacteroidota > Bacteroidia > Bacteroidales > F082 > UBA5536. Next base: position 126 of record JACCQN010000003.1, on the reverse strand, counting down.
TAGACACAGCAGTTGCAGTACAGCAAATTTTAGAGATTAAAAAATCTAATCAGACCATAATGATTATGAATCTAACCCAACTTGTTAAAAATGCCACCCAAAAAACAAAAAAATACGCAAATTTCA
>JACCQN010000066.1 GCA_015709215.1 Bacteroidales bacterium | reverse complement strand
ACACGCTTTGCAGATGGCAACACCGAAACTACGAAGCTGGTGAAGTATTAATTATAGACTAGGCTATTTTGAAGGCTTCTAAATTACAGCTGATACTTGTTATGCATCTAAATCTTCTTATGCATCTAAATCTTCTGCTTTTTATGGGTATTTTTGATCCTCATTTAGCAACTGCCAAATGCTGGATGGGTTGATATTGTTTAGTGTTTCACTTTCTTCTATCTTGCCAGCAAAATCATCCAATTTGGCCCAATAAAATCTTCCCAAATCAAACACTATTCTTGTTATGGGAATAGACAATGCAACCCTAACAAGAAAGTACGCATTTACAGCAAGGTAGAACACATTTATAGCTACGTAAGTTCCATTTATTGACAAAAGTTAGCAGGATAGCACAGAAAGTAAGCGTGTCAGAGAGATTAAGCGACTAAAGTCAGGCAGGTTTCAATTTACATTAGTTTTACTCAAGTTTCTTCAATTCCCGACATAATTTTGCGCTGTTTTGGCTGCCTTGTGCGGATAACATCGCTCACTCTCGTTTTTCAGGAACTTGCCACCTGTGTCCCGTTACACCGCTGATGGGATCAGGTAAAATTTACAACTAGCAGTATATCAATCCCTAATCCTTCTATTTAAAGTCTTCATCGTTGTGTGTAAAGTCTCCAACATTGTCGTTCGGGTCTTTATCGTTAATAATTTGAGTCATTGCATAAACCTCCCGAGCCATTATATAAGACGATCGATACAGTGGACAAGAGCCTTTACCAAAGATGCCAGGCTCCTTTCTGAACTTGCCAGAGTTCAAACTACAATTTCAACCAAGCCAACCATCCCTTCTTTCAGCCAGTTTTCTTACCATGCAAAGCTTAAGCAACTGTTAAATATTCTTAAAACAGTGGATTTGGGGTCTTTAGCAAATCAATACTAAAATAATGTAAAGTTCTGGTAAAGAAATGCTTTAATTCTTCATTTTTATCCTGACGGTTTTTTGCCTGATCTATGTCAATTTCCAGTCAGAGCCGGAAAATGCTTTTGGTTTATCTTTGATTCCAAAATGGATCAATACCTTATTCAAACTGTTCAATCATATGAAAAGAATCTTTAACACTTTGTTTTCAATGGAATTAATGGGGCTGATGGTACTTACTTTTGCAGTAGCCATTGGTGTAGCCACTTTTATAGAAAATGACTTCGGAGCAATAGCTGCCAAGGCTGTGGTTTACAATGCCACCTGGTTTGAAGTACTGTTGGTACTATTGGCCATCAACCTGATAGCCAATATTTTCAGGTATAAGATGTACCGCAAGGAAAAACTAGTCATTTTTACTTTTCACCTCTCTTTTATTATTATTCTTTTGGGCGCCGGAATCACACGTTTTATTGGTTTTGAAGGTGTTATGAGTATTCGCGAAGGTAAGACCGAAAATACCATGCTGTCGGACAATACTTATGTAATGGCCGAGATAAAATCGGATGGCGAAAAGGTTTATACGGAAGATGCCGTATTGATGTCTGCTCTTTCGGAAAAAAGCTATAGCGACAAGGTAAGTGTGAATGGTAAAACATTTAAGTTTAAATCCTTACGCTATATACCAAACGCACAGGAGATGCTGGTTAAAGGTCAACCAGGAGAGGGGGCACCATATGCCATCATGGTAATATCAACAGGAACTTCTGGCCGCAATAATTTAATAATCAAACAGGGCGATCAGCGCGAATTTCTGGGGTATAACTTCCTTTTCAATCAGGATGAGCAGGCTGATGCCATTCAGTTTCGATTTGATCAGGGGCAGCTTCAAATCAAAACGCCTGAAACTATAACGGCGATGTCGATGTCTGGTGGTAATACAGATACGCTTGCCGCCGCGCAATGGCATAATTTTGAGATGCGTAAGCTATACAGCATGGCTGATTTGCGCATAGTGCTTACTGACGTTTATGAAAACGGAAAAGTGGATTACACTAGCTATCGGGGCAAAGACATGAATTTTATGGATGCCATGATTGTGGAGGTTTCTTCGGGCGACGAAACCAAAGAAGTTGCCTTGCGTGGTGGCAAAGGGTATCTTGGGGAGAATGTAAAATTTGAATTCAACGGAGCCGAAATCAGTATGATGTATGGAGCTAAGGTACTAACTCTTCCCTTTTCGTTGAAACTGCTTGATTTTCAGCTGGAGCGCTATCCCGGTTCCAACAGCCCGGCATCTTATGCCAGCGAAGTGGTGCTGATTGATCCTGAAAAGAATCTTGAACAACCTTATCGGATTTTTATGAATAATGTGTTGAATTATGGCGGATACCGCTTTTTCCAGTCTTCTTACGACAGGGATGAACTGGGCACTGTGTTGTCAGTAAATCACGATGCTGCCGGCACATGGGTGACTTATCTGGGGTATTTTTTAATGACGCTGGGAATGATGCTGGCAATTTTTGTTCCTAATACCCGCTTTGCTTTGTTGGGCCGATTGCTCAAATCCGGAACTAAAAAAACCAAATTTCTGCTCATACCGCTGCTTTTTGCCGGTACAAGCATCGTTGCGCAGGAACACAATAATAGTCATTCTACCGAAATTACTGTAATTCCAAAGCAGTATGCCGATGAGTTTGGTGCTTTGCTGGTGCAGGATCACGATGGCCGGCTCAAACCAATTAATACTCTTGCCAGTGAGATGTTGCGCAAAGTAGCACGAAAAAACACCTTCAATGGTTTAACGCCAGATCAGGTGCTTATCGGCATGCAGCTGGAGCCCGAAAAATGGCAGCTGCAAAAAATAATCAGGGTTTCGCATCCGGAGCTAAAACGTTTCCTGAATATCAGGGAGGGCTCTCATGCAGCCTTTGCCGATTTTCTCGATCTGAAGAATGGAGGTGGTTACAAATTGCGCGATATGGTGTCGGCAGCCTATGCCAAAAAGCCAGCCGAGCGAAGCAAATTCGATAATGATGTGATCAAAGTGGACGAAAAGGTAAATATTTCTTATCTGGTTTATACCGGCGATTTATTAAAGATTTTGCCCGATCCGCGTGATTCACACAATCCCTGGTTTAAGCCGGCTCAAAAAGTAGAAGGATTGAATCCTGACGATTCTGCTTTTATTTATGATGTGATACCCTATTATTTTATGGCGCTGGAAGCCGGAAATTACAGTCAGGCATCCGAAATCGTGCAGGGCATTCATAATTTTCAGCAAAAATTTGCTGCTGAAATAGTACCCTCCCAAATGCAGGTGAAAGCTGAGATACTTTATAACAAATCTGGTGTTTTTAACCGCCTGGGTAATTATTTCGGACTGGTTGGAATAGTGCTTCTTGTGCTGGTATTCGTTCAGATTTTTAAGGAACGTAAATGGATTAATAAGTCTGTTACTGTTTTTTATGGTCTTGTTGTACTTTTCTTTGTTTTTCAAACACTTGGGCTTGCTGTCCGTTGGTATATTTCAGGGCGTGCTCCATGGAGCAATGGGTATGAATCAATGATTTATATATCGTGGGTTACTGTTTTGGCTGGTCTCATCTTTTCGCGCAAATCGCCTATGACTATTGCAGCCACTTCTATTCTGGCTTCTATCATCCTGATGGTGGCACACCTTAGCTGGATGGATCCCGAAATTACTAACCTCGTGCCGGTGCTCAAATCTTACTGGCTTACCATTCACGTTTCTGTCATCACTGCCAGTTATGGATTTTTAGCCCTGGGTGCTTTGCTTGGGTTTATCAACCTTATTTTGATGATCCTCAAGAATAAAAAGAATTTTGCTGACCTGCAGCGCCGGATAAAAGACCTCAACTATATCAACGAACGCACCATAATTATTGGATTATATTTATTAACTATCGGAACATTTTTAGGAGGCGTGTGGGCCAACGAATCCTGGGGGCGCTATTGGGGATGGGACCCAAAAGAAACCTGGGCACTGGTTACCGTCTTGGTTTATACCTTCATAGCACATTTGGGTTATATGCCAGGAATGAAAACAGATTACAATTTCAGCCTTTTCACCCTGGTTGGTTTTAGCTCTGTAATCATGACCTATTTTGGTGTAAACTATTACCTGTCAGGTCTCCACTCTTATGCTGCCGGTGATCCAATGCCCATACCAACATTCGTTTATTATACTGTTGCAATCATATTTTCAGTTTCACTTGTTGCTTATTTAAACGAACGAAAATACCTTCGTGCTGCAGATCGGAAATAAAGCGCACGAAATCGATGACTTCCCTGTGAAGATAAGCCTTTGCAGGAAAGTCTTTTTTGGCGGAATGCCATGGGGCTGTTTTTGAAGAGATTTTGAGCAGTGATGGATGGGTAACATTTTTCAGCTCCTTTTTTGCTTATTGCTTACAAAGGCAGAAATGGTGCTGGAAAACAATCTGCTTAAAAACTTGTTTTAAATCAAAACTGACTCATGCCTGCATTCTTTGTTAACATACTGATCTTGATGCATATCGTTTTTTCGCAGCCTGTTCTTGAGGCCAAATCCAAACCTGTCATAATGGATTTCGCGACTTTTCAGCAGTATCTTGAACACGAAAACGATACGGTTTATGTAATCAATTTTTGGGCCACCTGGTGCGCTCCCTGCGTGAAAGAATTGCCTGACTTCGAAAAGCTAAATCAGAAATTTGGAAACAGGAATTTCAAGATGTTGCTCGTAAGCCTCGACTTTCGCAAGATGTATGAGACACGTTTGATTCCATTTATCGAAGAAAACAAGCTAAGTGCAGAAGTGATACTATTACACGATCCGGATGCCAATGCCTGGATTGATAAAGTAAGCCCCGAATGGTCAGGTGCTATTCCCGCTACCTTGATATATAAAAATAATTTTCGCGTTTTCCACGAAGGTGGCTACACTTTTGACGAACTCAATACTATTGTTGAACCCTTAATTCCCTGAAATTATGAAACGTTTCTTTTCGCTGATAATATATAGTTTGCTATTTGGTTTTACGCTCTTGGCCCAAGGCTATAAATTGGGCGACAAAGCTATGGATTTTAGACTTTTAAATGTTGATGGAAAAATGGTTTCAATGGCTGATTATCCTGATGCCAAAGGATTTATTGTGATTTTCACATGCAACCATTGTCCTTATTCAGTGGCCTATGAAGACCGTAAAATTGCACTTTCGAAACAATTTGAACCATTGGGTTATCCCGTTATCGCTATCAATCCTAATGATTCGACCTTGCAGCCAAAGGATAGTTACAGCCAGATGATTGTAAGGGCAAATGAAAAACAATTTCCTTATCCCTACCTGCTTGATGCTGACCAAAGTGTTTTCAAAACCTATGGTGCAACCCGAACACCGCACGTGTTTATTATCAACAAGGAAGAGGGTGAATTGATCGTAAGGTATATAGGTGCAATTGACAATAATTATGAAGATGCAGACGAGGTGACAGAAAAATATGTTGAAGCAGCGATCGCATCCCTCCAAAAGGGGGAGAATCCTGATCCGGCATTTACAAAAGCAGTCGGGTGTACAATAAAATTTAAGAAGTAGAAAACGAGAATTAGATTTCCGCTAACTTCATTGGCAATGCCATTAGCTGTATGATATTCACGAGTTAAATAAAAATAATATCGTTTCGTTTGTTATTTTTGCAAAACTTTTCCACGACAAAACCTAGAATTGGAAATTTAACAAATCTGAAAATCTATGTTTAAAAAAATTTATCTTTTTATTGTGATTACTACATTACTAGGGGCTTGTACAGCTCCCGAAAAGCCGGATCATCTTGGTAATCCGTTCTTTTCAGAGTATGATACGCCATATGGCATTCCCCCTTTCGAGCTGATTGAAACGGATCATTTTATGCCTGCCTTTGAGGCCGCGCTGGAAGAGCATAAATCAGATATTGAAGCCATTGTAAATCAGGAAGCTGAACCAACTTTTATCAATACTATAGAAGCCTTCGAGCGGAGCGGAAAAATGCTCGACAAGGTGGGTTCGGTGTTTTATAACCTTAACTCCTCACTTACCAGCGATACCATGCAGGCCATTGCGCGTGAGCTTTCGCCCATGATGTCGAAACACAGCGACGACATCATGCTTAATCCTGAGCTTTTTGCCCGGATTAAGTCAGTTTATGATAATCGCGATCAGTTTAATCTAAACGATGAGCAGCACATGCTACTCGAAAAAATGTACAAACGTTTTGTTCGTGGTGGAGCTTTGCTGGATCAGACAGCACAGGATCAGCTGCGCAAATTGAATGAAGAATTGTCGATGCTCTCGCTTCAGTTTGGTGAAAATATTTTGGCCGAAACAAATAAATTTGAAGTTGTTATCGACGACAAAAGCCGTTTAGAAGGCATTCCTGATAATTTCTTAGCCGCCGCTGCCGAAGCTGCTACCGAAGCCGGCTACGACGGTAAATGGCTTTTTACACTGCAAAAGCCCAGTATGTTGCCTGTGTTGCAATATGCTAACGATCGCGATTTGCGCGAAACCCTTTTCAAAGGCTATATCATGCGGGGCGACAATAACGATGATTTTGACAACAAAAAGATTTTAAGCCGCATGGCAAGTTTGCGTGCTCAAAGGGCTCAGTTGTTGGGGTATAAAAATCACGCTGCCTTTGTTCTGGAACAAAATATGGCTAAGAATCCCGAAACCGTGAATGCGTTTCTGGATGAACTAATCGCTGCAGCAATGCCCATGGCCAAAAAAGAAGCTAAAGCCTTGCAGCAACTTATCAACAAACGCAAAGACGCCATCACACTACAGCCCTGGGATTGGTGGTATTATGCCGAGATTTTGCGGAAAGAAAAATTTGATCTTGATGAAGCTGAAATGCGGCCCTATTTCAAGCTCGAAAATGTTCGTGATGGCGTATTTGAAACAGCCAACCGTCTTTGGGGTCTTCAGTTTGTACCAAAACCTGATTACCCAAAATACCATGAAGATGTGCAGGTGTTTGAAGTTACAGAAGCTGATGGCAGCCATATCGGAGTGTTATACATGGATTTCTTTCCGCGGGCTTCCAAACGTGGCGGTGCCTGGATGAGCAGCTTCCGTAAACAGTACCGCACTGCTGAGGGCAAAATGGTAACACCAATCATCACTACGAATTTTAATTTCACAGCACCATCTGCTGGTAAACCCGCCTTGCTGAGCTGGGACGAAGTGCAAACCACTTTCCACGAAATGGGTCATGCTTTTCATGGCTTGCTTTCTAATGCTACTTACAACAGTTTGAGTGGTACTTCAGTTCCCCGTGATTTTGTGGAGTTGCCTTCTCAAATTATGGAACATTGGGCTGCCGAACCTGAAGTAATGGCGTTTTATGCCAGGCATTACGAAACTGGTGAAGTGATTCCCCAGACGATACTGGATAAGATGGAGAAAAGCGCTACTTTTAATCAAGGCTTTGCTATGGCAGAATTCCTTTCGGCTGCTGCCCTGGATATGGATTGGCATACCATCACAGATGCCAAAGAATATGATGCAACCGAGTTTGAAAATAATTCATTAAAAGAAACCGGTCTTATTCCGGAAATCGTGGTGAGGTATCGCAGCCCCTACTTCAGTCATATCTTCTCCGGAGGTTATTCATCAGGTTACTACAGTTATATTTGGTCTGAAGTGTTGGATAGTGACGCTTTTGAAGCCTTTAAGGAACATGGTATTTTTGATCAGGAAACCGCTCGTTTGTTTCGTGAAAATGTTTTGGCCCGTGGTGGCACAGCCGATCCAATGGAATTATATGTGGCTTTTAGAGGTCAGAAACCCACAAAAGATGCTTTGTTAAGAAATAGAGGATTGATAAAATAAAAGCTAAAGCCGACTAAGCAATAAAAAAGTCCGGAACGATAGCCCGGACTTTTTTCTATTCAGGCTGTTTTTGCTTTTGATTCTGCAAAATCAACAGCTAATTTTAATAATCTTCTTCGTCATCTTCAAAGGCATCTAAATCAAAATCCAGTAAATCATCAAAATTTTCCAATGCTTCATCGTCAGCGTCAGTAGGATTGTAAATCGAAATTCTTCGATCTCGTTTACTGGCAGTGGCATGTTTTTTTACTGGTTTGCGTACGAAGTCATCATCCATTTTTTCGGGACTACGCGACTTTTTCTTCGTCGTTTTCATGATTACGTTTTTTACAATTTTAGTTTATTATAAATGATTTGAAATAATAGGGGAGAATTATTGTTTCAATCTTGATTGATCAACTTTATAAGTGAAGTGTTTGCTGGAAATGAAGTGAAGAGATTCATTTGACAAAAAGGTAAATATTGGAAGTATCTGTACAATAGGCATTTGATTCTTAATGCAATGATAAGATTTTTCTTTTTTCAAATGCAAGTGTTTTAGGAAATATTTTTGTTAAAATTTTATGTTTAACATTTAATATTCATGTAATCAGCCATATAAGCACTCATTGCTTGAACATGGTAACCAGAGGGATTGCACAAAATGATTTATAATTTGCAAAAGTGCTTAGGGTTTCTGTTGATTTACGGGAATACTAATAATAAAACTACTTCCCCAGCCTTCTTCTGATTCAACCCGGATATCAAAATGATGGGCTTCCAAAATTTTTCTTACAATGCCCAAACCCAGCCCTGTTCCTTTTTCTCCAAATGTGCCCATCGTGCTTTTGCGCGTAAAGCCTTCAAACAATTTACGACTCACCGATTCGGGCATGCCAATTCCGGTATCGCGCACAAAAATTTCGTAGAAGTCTTTGTTTATCCGGCTTCCAATGGTAATAGTTCCTCCTTCGGGCGTGAATTTAACAGCGTTTCCTACCAGATTATTTAACGCCTGCCCAAGCAGGGTTTCATCGGCTACTAAGTCGAAATTGCTTGCTCTGTCGAAATCCTGTATAAATTTGATAGATTTTTGTTGTAGTTTCATTTGTTGCATGCGTTCTACATAAGCACCCAACTCACGAAGCTTAATGGTTTTCAGGTGTAGTTTAAAGTTTCCAAGTTCCAGATTCGACCAATGGTAAAGCTTGTCATTATAATCAAGCAAGCGTTGCATTTCATCGCTGATATCATTTAATAGCTCCTTTTGGTTTTCGTTCAGTTTTTGCTGCATATCCTCATCCTGCAAAAGCAAATTAGCAATGCCTATCACAGCACCAATGGGCGAACGCAAATCATGAGAAACAATAGAGACAAACTGATTCTTAAAGTCGAGAAGCTTTTTCAGTTCACGCTCGGCTCGGGCAAGCTGATCAAGCGTAAGCTTTTGTTCACGGGCTTTTTGGATCAGTTGATTGTCATGTCGGCCTTCTCTGTTTACGGATTTGATCAGTAAATAGTTGATTTGATCGTGACGGAGTGCAATAGCCCTGAGGTAAATCTGTCTGCCGGTAATGGTTTCTTCTTCCCAGATACCGGATTCAATTTTGGAATCTGCTTTTCCTTCCCAGCACGAAGCAGCTTCAAATTGAAACACTTCCATAAACGGAAAGGCTTCAGTCATTGTTACCTGTTTTTCGTTGAGCAATCTGGCCTGTTGAAGTTCTTTCATCCAAACAGGTTGGCTGCCCAGTGGTTTATAGGTTTCATCTTCATATACGAAGGTAGCATAATCCAAGAGGTGAAAAGCTGAAAAATGAGGGTTGTCAGCTTGTTTAGGAGTATTTTTGGTTTTTAAACGCGAACTGTTTATTTCCTGAATAAGTTGCTGAAGTTGCTCTGCATTGTGGGTTTGATCGACAAAAAACACCCAAAAATGCATCAATTCATCTTCAACAATGTGAATTTCGGCATAATGTCCTGTCTTAATCTGAATATGAGGCAGTACCATTGGATTGATCATAGGTGGAATCATGCCGGTGAGAAAAGGAGCAAGTAATTCAACTTCAAGGTTTTTCTCTGGTTTTTTGTCCAGATATTTATCAATTGATCCCATCCAGTTGATCAATTGTCCCTCTTCGTTTAATTGTAGTATCGCCAGTCCAATATAGGGTGGGATTTTGCTGATGATATAGTCGGTAATTGTATCTGTAAATTCTGGTCGGTTCATTATTATGATTGGCTTTGAAGCATACTTTGCGTGAGCTGAACGAAGGCATTTTCTACGTTAATACCATCTTTTGCACTGGTGCGTATTATTTGCCATCCCTTTTGAATTAATGTTTCAATTTGATTTTCAGTGATTTCCCATGTGTCCTGCAAATCCGACTTATTAATTAGAAAAATGAAGGGAGCATTTTTTGTTACAGAAGAGGCCATTTCATGCAGTTTAATTGCTGTGTCGTAGGTGTCGGCTCTTGTTCCATCGGCCACTAAAAAATATCCCGACGAACCTATCAGATAAGTGGGTTTCACCTTCATAAAGTCATCCTCACCATGGATGTCCCAAAGCAGCAGCGTAACTTCCTTGCCGTCGATATTGATTTCTTTCTGATCGATTTTTACGCCAATTGTAGTTTGATATTTTTGGCTAAAAATACTGTGCACAAATCTTTGCACAAGACTTGTTTTTCCCACAGCGAAAGCGCCAACCATGGCAATTTTTTTCTTTATCATTTGATTTTATTTTTCGGCTACTTTAAAACTTACACTTCTAACCTCTTCTTTATTAGCAAGATCTTCATTGTAAATCACTTTTGCCTCAAGCAATTCGTCTGGTACGCCAGCTTCACGTAGCAAACCTATAAAGTTTTCTGCACGCGACAAAGCAACACCTTGGTTTGCATCGGTATTTCCGGCTTTGGATGTAACTGATTGAACCTGAATTTTATAGTTTTTCTTCTTGCTATGATTATACTCTTCAAGCAACAAGGCTGCGCTGGTGAGATTACTAAACTGTTTTTGTTGTTCATCATTCATCTTAAGTTCATTCACATCAAAGATAAAGCGGTAGGAAGCAATATCCTTGATAATCCAGCTGAGGTCGATAGGTGGTTCATCACTTATTTTCAAATCATCAACATTCAAACTATGCACTCCCCATACTTTATGGAAGTTATTGTGCAGCAAATCAAGCCAATCTGCTTTGCATGTTCCGCTTACAAATAAATTCCCTTTGTCATAAGTAAACTTTACTGTTTCGGGAGGTGAAAGGACTTTTTTTGCACGAACAATCACAATGGAACTGTCGAGCGAAACAAATGGCTTAAACCGAAAAGTAACTTCATCGGTATCAAAGGATTGTTCTGTAAGGATTTCCTGAGGCTGACGCGCCAATTCATCTTTTAAACCATAAAACCAAAGCTGTCCGTTTTGCTTTTTGGTTTGCGAAATTAAGTAGCCGTTTTCACTTTTGAAGGCTTCCGTTAATGCTTTAAATCTGATGTTTTTTTGTGTTTTTTGATAGACCAGATAGCCTATTCCTATACAAACCAATAGTAAAATAACCAAAGCAAAATAGGGAGGTCTTTTACGCTGGTCCTTTTTCTCTTTCCTCAAACAGGGTTTTAAAAATTTTGAAGTGTGTACAAAAACTGAGGTTTCACCTTCAAATTTTTCCAAATCCGTGCGATGGTTATAATGAACGGCTTCAATGGCTTCTTTCAGATCGAGCCGCAAATCTGGCGGAGGGTTGCCATCTACAACGGCTGCAATAATGGCATGTGGACCCTGCTCAATCCATAAATTTGTTTCACCGATTTTGATTGTATCCACGCCCTCACCTTCATTCGAATGAAACGAATCTCTCACAAAATCGCCAATAGCCGAAAGCATCGAAGCAACCATATCTGCTTCAATATCCGCAACATGATCGGCTTTTTCGTGATGGAGCAAAAGTGCCGATTCACGATGGATTAAAAAGATATGCTTCACCTGAAAAAGGTAAGCATGTGAAAGCATAATTTCAAGATAAGTGCTTTTACTGAAGAGTGCCTGTATGCGCCATTTGAGGTGTTTTGGCGAAAGGCTTGACTCAAGTCCCTGATTTAAGGATTCGATCAGGCGTTTTAAATCTTCTGATACAGCTTTTCGGATGGCCGGACCCATGATGGGGAAAAGCAGATTGGCAAGACGCTGTGGGTTTTTTTCAATGCTCTCCTGGATCATTTCCTCAAAAAAAGGAAGTAAATCAGCAATATGAACACTGCCTTTTTCGATAAGCTGACGGATAGAAAAGGGGAGGAGCTCGCTGATTTCGACCGCAAATTCGTGTGGGTCTGTCATAAGCTTTTGCAACCTGCGCAAAGCTGGTTTTTCAAGCCCTGTAATCAGTGTTCTTAATTCATTTAACTGAGCCTCATTGAGCTTTTCTGATCCTTTGAGGTGGTTGTTGTCGTACATATTTAGTGAGATTCGTGACTGTTAATCTATTCACTTTTTTTACTGTCGCTTTTGTCTGATAGGCTTAGCGCAAGTTCCGACAATAAAACAGCCATAGCAGATCTGTCAATTTTATTAACTTGCAAATCAGCAAGTTTTTCAGTCCATTGCTTTTTAGTAGCAGCTAATTCCGTGTTGAATCTGTTATCAAATTCTTGCTTGATGAGCTGTTGTTTTTCTTGTAATTGATCAACTTCCTTTCGTAATCCTTCAAGCCCTGTGATTAGGTTTTGAAGCATTTTGCTGTTGCTTTCAAGTTCACTCTTAAGCAAATCAAACTGTTTTTGATGTTCTTTACTGATCTCGGTAATGGATTTTTTAAGCGCCTCAGAGCTTTTTTCGTCAAGATTTTGTAATTGTTTGCTCCATTTTGTTTCGGCTTCATCAAGCATAAAAGTGAATTGCTGATCCAGCTTTAAAAAGCGATTTTCGATTTCAGCTATATTATTTCCAAGAACAATTTCCCGTATCCTGGAAATGCTTTCGTTTGGTTGACTCATATGCACGATGTTTAAGGTTAGTCTGATTAATCGTGTAAAGATATGACCCTTTTGGAAACTTGGCCGGCTTAGGCTTAAAAATATCCCCTCTTATGATATGCAAGCTGATGACTTAAAGCATGATATGAAGTTTTTTGAAATGTTTAGCGCCATGTTTTGCATCATATTGTATTATATTCAGGTTTTTATTTCTTCCAAAAGTATTGCGTTAAATTTAATTTAACAGGCTAGTTTTCAACAAAAATACTTCAATCAATGTTAAGATTCAGGTAATCGGGTGCGTAATTTTTATGTAATTTTGCCGCCCTGAATTTATTATTGAATAACAGACTAAAATACAAACCAATGAACCTGGGTGCATCACAAGATAATGTGCATGAATTGCTCGAAACACGACATTTAACGCCTACTGCTTATGTGCTGAGGATCAGCCGGCGTGGGTTAAAATTCAGAAGTGGACAGCACATTCTCTTAGGTGAAGCTGGGAGCATCCACAACAGAGAATATTCTGTGTATTCAGCTGAAGGAGATGACTATTTTGAAGTTTTAATTAAGGAAAGA
>JACCQN010000065.1 GCA_015709215.1 Bacteroidales bacterium | reverse complement strand
AACTGTATATCAATAGTAGATTTTTGCTGACCTATAAAGGCGGACAAGTCAGGAGGAATTGTATTTTCATATGCTTGTTTTAGATTACTTGCATCAGATATGCCAGTAAAAATTTCATCTAAGGTACGAATACTGTTAATATTATAAGGGTGTAGAGCAGATTATCTTTCTTAAAAATACTAAATGGCATTCTTAATGCGAAATACAGTATTTGTTTAGCAAGGGTCATTTTAGTTTTTAAATAAAAAAAGAGGTTTACCCAATTTAGGTAAACCTCTTTATCAGTAATAAAGTTGAAAATTAGTTTTTCACAATGGTACAAGTTGGAACTTGTCCGGCCAAATAGAGATGGATTGTATAATTGCCATCTTCCGTAATTTGAAGATTGGGTCCATCTTGTTCAAGTGCTTCCGGAGTGCCCCCTAGATTGATCGCCCAGTCGTCGTTAGCTCTGAACTTAAATTCACCAACAATGAGGTCAACAGTAATAGTCATTGATTGGTTAACAGCATCCCAGGTCATATTCTGGTCAGCATCCCAGCCATCTGGAGTAGCACTTCCAATCAAACCCCAATAATTTGCAGAATAGGTATAAGCATTAGGATTACTCAAGTCGAGGATAATATAATAATCGGCTTCAGTTGCAACCGGAATGTTGTCGCCACCATCATTAAGAGTTTCATCACCAGCTGAGCTTCCATAATTGTAATCCCAATTATGATTAGCTCTGAATTTAAATTCGTCAGTGGTAAGGTGAAGACCTCCTCTCCATGTTTTGGTAAAAGGATCGTAGGTTAAAGCTGTTTCATCGTCCCAGCCAAGCGGAGTAGCACTTCCAATAACACCCCATTCAGTTGCGACTGCTGTGTAGGTTAGAGATGCTGCATCAGCATTGATTTTATAATATCCTGCAGGAGAGACTATATTATCGCCATTAGGGTCTAAAATACCATCACCACCGCCATAGTTAGTGCCATCCCAGTTGGGTTGGGTAGCTAGTTTCCATTGGTTAGAGGCATTGGCCATAAATACATATCCTTCCAGATTGTCTGATGAGGTTTCCAGGCTTTGGATAAAAGGTGAAGTGGCCGGATCCCAGTCATTCATTCCTGATTCAGGATAGCTGGCGGCAACATAATCACCAGGTACATACCAGGTTCTGGTAAGTATCACGATTTCAGGGGTTTCGAATGATAATACTTCGCCATAAGCCGTGCCCGCACTATTGGTAGCATAAGCCCTGACATAATAGGTGGTATCATCCATTAATTCAGTCATTTCCGAAACAAAAACGCCTAATCCGGTGCCGTCTGTTGTAAATAAACTACTGTCAATAGTAGGCAAGCTGTCGAGGCTGTAGCAAACACCTCTGGCAGTGATTTCGGCACCACCATTGGTGAGTACTTCTCCGCCGCTTTTTGCAGATGTACCGGTAATATCGGTTACGGCTGCTGTTGTAACGGTTGGAAGAATTGGAAGTGTGGTAAAATTAAACTCTTCGCCATACAGTACTTCACCAGCTGTTATCACGTAAGCACGCACATAATAAGTCGTTACATAATTAAGGCCGCTGATGGTTACCGTAAATGAGGCCTCATTCAGATCGTCGTTGTAAACAACTTTATTGTCTTCAACCGTTGGATTGGTTTGGGTGCTATAGCAAACACCTCTTTCGGTGATGCCATTGCCTTCAGCTATTACAAATCCAATTACAGTAGCCGATTCTGAAGTGACGTTTTTAACCTGTGCTGTTGTAAGCTGAGCATCAAGTTTTACGTTTGGGTTTTCTTTTGTGCAGGCAACGATCATAAAGGTTACCGCGACCAATAAACCCATTATTTTATAAACTGAAATTCTTTTCATAGTTATATTTTTTTGTGATTATTTTCAAAAACTACAGCTGCTCACCGTGATTATGAGTACGGTGAGGCAGACTGAGAATTAGAATTTAGTTTTTAACAATTGTGCAGGTTCCGGTTTCATCATTGATGATAGTCAGGGTAATAGTGTAGTTACCGGCACTTATTGGAATATCGTCCCCTCCCTGAGTCAAATTGTCAGGTGAACCGCCAAGATTCCATGCCCATGCATCATTTTTTCTGAATTTGATATATCCATCAATCAGATCGATAGTAATATACCAAGTACCATTATCAGGATTGTAGTCCATTTTTTGGTCAGGAGCATCCCATCCATTAGGAGTGGCTGAACCTACAAGACCAATCATATAAGCTTCCATGCTGTAAGTAAGTGCTTCTATATCAGCAGTAAGCAAGTGATAACCATAGTCATTAGCAACAATACCGTTGCCATCAATCACGAGATTTGATCCGCTGGCACCATAAGTGATATCTGTATCCGGATTATACAAAGTAAATGGCAGATCAGGATCCAGCTTAACATATCCGCTGTATTGACTGCCGCCTGATGCTGATTCTATTTTTTGATCTATTCCTGAACCAATAAGATCAAGACGAGGCAAACCATAAAGATGCACTGAAGCGGTTTTGGTTTCAGAGATATATTCAAACGGATCAGTGCTGGTTCCGGGAGCACCAGTACCGGCATCAACAATCAGTATTGAACGAATTCTAAAATCAACGGATAAGTCGGTATCAGCAGGTAACAGTCTGAGTAGTGTAGCATTCAGGTCGCTAACCTGGAATTTGATTTCGTTAACCGAAATACCGGAGAAAAGCTGAACTAACTCTTCAAAGTTTGTGCCAGCTACAGCAGCTTCCAGAAAATAATTAGCTGAAGCCTGAAATCCAGGATCCACTGGGCTACCCTTGAAAACAATAGTATCGGAAGCTTTTGTACGATCGAGGATCAAATCAGGAATGCTATTAAGTGCAGGTGGATTTGGATTAGTGAGCATTATCACTTTTTCCTCGTCTTTCTCACACCCAGTGAAAAGGCTTGCTAAAGCAATAACACTTATTAATAAGATCAATTTACTTTTCATAGTTTCATGTATTTTTAAGTGTTAATAACCAGGATTTTGTACAATATTTGGATTGGCGGCGACTTCTTCTGAAGGTATTGGGTAAACATTCAGGTGGTTGCTGGTTTGGGTACCGTTATAAACGCCGCCTTTCCATGCCCATGTATAGGTTCCTCCAGTAAATTCTCCAAAACGAATCATGTCAGTACGACGTTGTCCCTCGTAATAAAATTCTCTGCCACGTTCGTCTAACAAAAATTTATCATCAAGCTGAGCTGCTGTAATATTGCCAGAGGCATTGCCAAAGGCGCGTTCTCTGATCATATTAACATCAGCAACTGCTGTGGCAAGGTCGCCAGTTCTATAGGCAGCTTCAGCACGCATTAAAATAGCATCTGCATAACGGAAGATTGGGAAATCAGTATCGGCATAGGCTGGATTGCTTGGCGGAGTAATAGTATCGCCAGCATAACGTGCGGTAAACTTGTACACGCCGATTCCATAATCGCCACTTGATGATGCGCTTGGAATGTCAGGGCTTTGTTTTACTCTGAGATAAACACGGTTGTCATTACTTTGTTTAAAGAATGGATCAGTGTCCCAGGGAACTGGATTACCACCATAGGTGGCCAGGGTGTCTATCATTACGTTAAGAAAATGTTTAGTAGCCCTGTTTCCGTTCCAGTTGGTATTGGATGTTAAACCATGAAAATCTTCAGCTCTCAGATAAACAGCATCAGAGCTTGATTCGATGATGAAGGTTGTGCCGATATACCCTTGGATATGTGTTCCATCTTGAGCCCAGGCAAAGATCATCTCCTGATTGCCACCATCGCGGCCGTTATCAGCACTAAAGTTTTTGCGGTAGTCTGGATCCAAAGAGTAGGCTCCACTATTGATTACCTTATTCGTATAAATCAGAACACTATCGTATTTTGCTGTTCCGGTGTAAACCTCAGCGTTAAGGTATAATCTGGCAAGCAACATCCATGCAGCACCTTTATCAGCATTGGGATAGGAAAAACCAGGCTCGCCCAGTTGATCTTCGATGCTAAGAAGTTCGGAAGCAATATAATTGAACAGCTTAGTGCGGGCAGTATTGAAGTTTTGATCAAGTTGAGAAGGGTAGAAATTACCAACAACGTCATCCTCTGTAGTAAAAGGAGGATTTCCAAACAAATC
The DNA here is from genome assembly GCA_015709215.1 of Bacteroidales bacterium. Lineage (GTDB taxonomy): Bacteria > Bacteroidota > Bacteroidia > Bacteroidales > F082 > UBA5536. Next base: position 9,237 of record JACCQN010000065.1, on the reverse strand, counting down.
AAGATACCAGTAATAAGCCAGGGCTCGTAGGAAACGAGCTTCAGCACGATAGCGTATAATTTTCGGGTCTGTACTTTCATTAGTGAGTCTGATGAAGTCGTTGGCATAGGTAATACTCAATCCCAAGCGCTGGTAAACAGCAGTCAGGAATGGATTACTTGAACTCCATGTTTGGGTGTTGAGGTCTGCAATACCCACATCACCCCAGGCGCAAATGGCTTCATCAGTGGGTAATTCCTGAAGATTCCACAAAGCCCTCATAGTGGTAAAGAAGTTTTCGTCGGGTGCGCTGATGTCAGCACCACCATTAGCTCCTTGCCCGGCAAGATTAAAACTTGCATAAATTTTAGCCATCACTTGTTCTATGTATGCAGGATCATCAAACAGGTTTCCGGAGAGAATGGTGTTTGGATCTTTTGGTTTCACGTCGAGATCCTTCATACAGGAAGCGACCATCAAACCAGTAAAGATAACTGCTAGGATTAATATTTTCTTTTTCATTTGAACTAATGTTTTTTAGATTAATAACCGATGCTCACACCTAATAAGAAAGTACGTGGTCTGGGATAGAAATTATTATCAATTCCTCCATCTACTTCCGGATCCAATCCGGAGTACTTAGTAATTGTGAACATATTTTGAACAGTAAAGCTTAAACGGGCATTCAATTTCCGGTAGATATCATTAAAGGTGTATCCAACCGAGAAGTTATCCAGCTTAAAGAATGAGCCATTTTCAACAAAATAGTCGCTTGTGAATTGTCTTTTAATGAAACGTGTATCGTCAAGTAATTTTGTCTGATTGCGCCAGTAGCCGATTTGATACATCTGGTCGATTGAAGCTCCAGCTGCAACGGCATTGTAAACATAATTGCCCAGGCTGATACGTGAAGAGGCTGAAACATCAAAGTTTTTGTAGTTGAAGTAGAATGAAAGCCCCATCAAATAGTCTGGTGCAGGTTTCTTATAGATGTATTTGTCAGTATTGTCGCCACCAACAGCACCGCCATCGCCCGAAAGATCAACATATAAACCTTCGATTGGGTTGCCATTAGCATCATAAACCTGTTGATTAACAAAGAAAGAATATGCAGGATAGCCAACTCTGGTAACCTGATTTTGTCCTGTAAAAGCATCTCCATAAAGGATACCAATAAAATCAGGATCGTCTGATGCTAAAAGTTTTGTGATTTTGTTTTCATTGTAGGTGAGGTTAAATCCAATGTTTAACGACATATCCGGTTTTGAGATTGGAATTAAATTCAAATTTAATTCTGCCCCTTTATTTTCAAGGCTTCCAATATTTGTTAACAAACGGTTAGAAAAGTTACTTCCTGTTGGAACGGTAATTTCGTTGAGTAAATCTTCGGTAACCCTTTTGTAGAGGTCAAACGAACCGGTTATCCTGTCGTTGAAAAATCCAAAATCAATACCGATATTTTGGGTTGTAGTTTCTTCCCATTTGATATCGGGATCGAATGCATTAGGCCTAAGGGTTGGAATGTAATGACCATTAATGTAGTAATAACTTCCTTCTGATGCGGTTATGTACCGTGCCATATAAGGATAATAAGAACCCACATCCTGCTGCCCGGTGATACCCCAGCCAATGCGTAATTTCAGATCGGAGAGCACTTCTACATCTTTCAGGAAAGCTTCTTCATTGATTTTCCATGCGAAGGCAGCAGCCGGAAATATACCCCAGCGGTTGTCTTCTGAAAAACGTGATGAACCATCGTTACGAATTGTAAAAGTCAATAAGTATTTTTCCATGAAAGTATAGTTCAAACGTCCAAAAAATGAAACCAGGAAATTCTCATTATAAAAGCTGGAACTATCAGATTTTTGATACGGGTGAGCATCGTCAACAATACCGCGGGTGTAATTGTCGCCTTCAACTTTAAAATGTTGCCACGAATAACCGGCAGTAGCATCAATACGACTTTGGATTTGTTTCAGATCCTTGGTATAACTCAGGTAAAAATCAAGCAGGTCGTTGCTGTTTTTGCCCGTATAGTCGGTAAGTCTTCCCCATAATGGGCTTGTAAGTACTGAAGGTGAAGTGGTTGGACGATTGTTGTGACCTTCACTATTTGTGAAGTCAGTGGCTAAATTCAAATTAGCTTTCAATCCTTTGACAAAAGGCATGCTATAGTCGAATTGAATGTTTCCAATAAATCTGTTTACAACAGAGCGGTTGTCAGCGGCCAATGCCTGTTCCACCGGATTAGGTGTGCCCAGGTTGGCATCATAATTCGACCATTGAAAATAGCCGGCAGAGTTAGGATTGCCATCCATCACCGGGCGGGTAGGACTCATATTAATAGAGCTTCCCACAGCACCAGCATCACCAAAGTTATGATTTGTATTCATGCCTTTGGCGTTGATATTCACTTTAAGGGTGTTGTTGAAGAAAGAAGGGTTGAGATTGACTGCACCTGTAACTCTTTGCATATCTGTGTTTTCTAAAATGCCCCGCTGGTCGGTATAGCCTATAGAAACGCGATAAGGGAGGTTTTTATACGAACCTGACAGCCCAATGTTGTGATCGTGAGATACAGCAGTACGGAATATTTCGTCCTGCCAGTCAGTGTTTTCTTTTCCCAGTTTCAGGTAGCTGTCAGCACCAAAAATGTCGTGGTAATCATAGGCTATCTTACGCATTTCGTCACCTGAATACACATCAACAAAGGCAGTAGGTGCCGAAATAGAAACATTACCATTATAGGTAAGCTTTAGTGGTGTACCAATGGAGCTTTTTTTTGTAGTAATTAAAATAACTCCGTTGGAGGCTCGTGAGCCATAAATGGCAGTTGCCGAAGCGTCTTTAAGAACCGTGAATGATTCTATATCATTTGGGTTAACAAACGACAGGAAGTTAGAGCTTCCGGAAACATCGTGATTGTCAATTGGTATTCCGTCAACGATAATCAGCGGGTCGTTTGAGGCATTAAGTGATGAGCCACCCCTGATACGAATAGTTGATCCGCTTCCGGGAGCTCCACCTGATGAGGTGATAACTACACCGGCCGATTTACCTACAAGTAGATCCTGTGGAGAAGAGATGACACCCCGGTTAAAATTTTTTGAACTTACCGTGGAAATTGATCCGGTTGCGTCACCTTTCTTTACCTGGCCATAACCAATAACAACAACTTCGTTTAGTCGGGTAACAGCTGGTTCAAGATTAACAATGATACTGGCTGTAGATTGTACCGTTATCAATTGTTTTTGATAACCTACATAACTAAACTCCAGCACACTCCCTACACTGACGTCAATGGTAAAATTACCATCAATATCTGTTGTAGTGCCAGATGTAGTGTTTTGCACCAAAACAGTAACACCTGGCAAAGAACTTCCATCTACGGCATCAAATACGGTTCCACTTACTGTGATTTCCTGTCCGACAACAGTCAGCGAAAATACAGCAAGTAATAAAACCATAACACCTTTTAGAAACGTAAATTGCTTGTTCATAAATAAATGATGTTTAAGGTTAGTGAATGAATTAATGAGATAAAATGCTTATTTTTTTTAATTTTGTAAATGTACATAAGATGCATCTTAAATATTAAATAATTGTTAAAATCTATTAATCATAGTCATTTCAAACGATTGCATTTTTTGGTAGAGTTTTTTCCATTTAAATTTTGTAATTAAGGGGTTTGATTTTTTGGGAATTATTGTTAAGTGTTGTTATCGAAATTGAAACGGTGTAAGCCTTGATTTAAAACAGCGAAAACACTTGAATTTTATTACCGTAATTTCTAAAACCATGGTTTTTTATATTCTATTAGGTGTTTAAATTTGATGATTTTTCGGTTAAACTATTGACTTGAAAAACAGAAAACGGGTCATTTTATTAGCGTAAAGATACAACATCATCGGATAAAACCTCAATTTTTTTAATAATATTGGTTCATTTTAAATCGATTGGTTGATTTTTCAACAGATTAAAACAAAAGTAAGGTATGAAAATTATTAGCGTCTTTAATTTGGTGTTTCTGACAGCGTTAAGCCTTTTTTCACAAACCGATTCACCTAAAAGTATTGCACCTGACTGGGCAAAGGATGTTATTTGGTATCAGATATTTGTTGAGCGCTTCCGAAATGGTGACACTTCAAACGATCCAACGCCTGAAACCATTCAAGTTTCATCAAATTTTGAAGACATTCCTTCTGCCTGGGCCATTACGCCCTGGACATCCGATTGGTATAAACCTGATCACTGGGCAACTGAAATGTCGTCTGATTTTTACGGGCAGCTTCAGCTCAGGAGGTATGGCGGTGATTTGCAAGGTGTGATTGATAAGATTGATTATCTGGGTGAATTGGGAATTACTGCAGTGTACTTTAATCCCTTGAATGATGCACCTTCTTTGCATAAGTATGATGCACGGAATTACAGGCATATCGATGTAAATTTTGGCCCTGATCCTGAAGGCGATTTAAAGCAAATCATGGCCGAAGATCCGGTTGATCCGAAAACCTGGCAATGGACATCTGCCGATTTATTGTTTTTGGAGCTTGTAGAAGCTCTTCATCAGAAAGGGATTCGTGTTATTTTGGATTATTCGTGGAATCATACCGGGGTCGATTTCTGGGCTTGGAAAGATGTTTTAAAAAATCAGGAGACCTCAGCTTATGCCAACTGGTACGAAATCAAACGTTTTGATGATCCAGGGACTGCAGAGGATGAATTTGAATATTCCGGATGGATTGGAATCAGTAGTTTGCCTGAATTGCGAAAGGTAAATACCAAGGTTCGGCATTCATCTGGAATTCCTTATGAGGGCAACCTGGATCCTGAAGCAAAGGCACATATTTTTGAAGTAAGCCGCAGATGGCTTGCCCCAATGGGAGACACAAGCCGGGGAATTGATGGCTTCAGGCTGGATGTGGCCGATCATGTTCCGATGGGTTTTTGGAGAGATTATCGCGAATTTGTAAGACGTATCAACCCTAATACTTATTTGGTGGGCGAGTTGTGGTGGAGACAATTTCCTGATCATTTGATGGATCCTTCGCCTTATTTGAAGGGAGACATTTTTGATGCAGCGATGTTTTATCAGGTTTATCGGCCGGCTCGTTATTTTTTTGCCAATACGCATTACGAAATTACTGCCGATCAATTGGCTGACAGTCTGATGTATCATTGGTCGCAATTACGTCCTGAAGTGATTCAAGTGATGATGAATACTGCTTCTACACACGATTCTCCCAGGTTGTTGAGCTCCTTTGGAAATCCGGGAAAATACAAATACAGAGCAAAACCAAACGATGATCCTGCATATAATACAGCAAAACCATCAGCCGAAACTTATCAACGATTGAAGCTTTATTTGTTGTTTCAATTTACGATTCCGGGTAATCCGCACATCTGGAATGGAGAAGAAATGGGCATGTGGGGAGCTGACGATCCTGATTGCCGGAAACCTTTGTGGTGGCCCGATTTGTGTTTTGAGCCTGAGAGAATCTCCAACGTACAACCACAAATTGCTGGGTATGATTCTGTGGGTTTCGACCAGGAAATGCATGACTATTATAAACAACTTATCAGGTTAAGAAAAACAGCCAAGCCACTGGCTACTACTGATATCAGTTTTATTTTGGCTGAGGGTAAAAAAATGGTTTATATCAGAGGAGCTCAAAACGAAAAGGTTTTGGTGGCATTTAACCTCAGTGATGAAATTATGACTTATGCAATTCCGCAGGCGAAAAAGAAGGCAGTCTTGTTTGGTGATGAAAAAAGTATGCTTAGGGATAAATTAATTCTTCAACCGCTTCAGGCAATGGTTGTTAAGCTTGAAGGTGAGGTTGAATGAAATAAGGGAATCACATCACCAAAACAAAATTTTTAAACCCCTCTTTGTTAAAGTGCAATCGATTGAAATAAATTCAACAATTTGCTTTTACGTGTAAAACTGCATTAAATTTGTATCTTTATTGCCGGTTTCAGAATCTATCCGCAAATCAATAATCAAGAAAAAGCACTTTAAATGAAACGCCAGATCACCATCAAAGATATTGCATTAAAACTGGGATTATCAACCTCAACCATTTCAAGAGCGCTTAAGGATCATCCTGACATCAGCCCGAAAACCCGTGCAGCCGTCAAAGAGCTTGCTGCATTGCTCGGTTACAGACCTAATCGCGTGGCTCTAAACCTGAGGAATAATTCTACCAGTACTATTGGCTTGATCATTCCCGAAATTGAACATTATTTCTTTTCTGCTATTATTAATGGTATCGAAGAGGTAGCCTATAAAAATGATTATAGCGTGATGGTGTTTCAAAGCAACGAAAGCTACAAGCGCGAGGTAATCAATACTCAGGCTGTGCTTACGAATCGTGTTGATGGCGTTTTGGTATCCTTTTCAAAAGAAACCAAAGACTTTTCGCACTTTCAAAAGCTGATCGATAATGAAATTCCGGTTGTGTTTTTTGATCGTGTGATTGATGAATTGCAGGCTGATCAGGTGGTGGCTGATGATTATCAGGGAGCTTTTTTGGCAGTAAATCATCTGATAGAAAAAGGCTGCAAACGAATTGCTCATTTTGCTGCACCTCAGCATTTGGCCATTGGTAAAAGTCGTTTGTCGGGTTATCATGATGCCCTGCTAAGGCATAATATTCCGTTTGACCAAAGTTTGGTTGTGTTGGCCGATACTTTTGAAACAGCGCGGAAAGCGGCACACGATATTTTGCGCCGCCCCGATTATCCCACAGGATTTTTTGCTGTAAATGATATGGCAGCTATCGCTATTATTAAGGAGGCCAAACATCTTGGATTGAGGGTGCCCGAAGATGTGAAAGTAGTTGGTTTTGAAAATAGCAGATCGGCAGCCATCAGCGAGCCCGAGCTAACCACCGTAGATCAGTTTGGTTTTGAACTGGGACGCGAAGCTTGTCAACAACTGCTCAAACGACTTAAAAATGAAGAAAAAAATACTGAATTTAAGCCCATTAAAAAAGTAATCAAAACCAGGCTGGTGGTAAGGAGTTCTACCTAAAAAATTAACAGTAAAAGCAACATTTGCTCTGCTTTCCGGAATACTTTTTTGAAGCTTACTATCAAAAGCTGGTAAATCTGCATTATCTGTTGGACTCCACCGCCATCAATCCAGTCTTGAATCTTTTGCTTTTCAGCTTCAATAGCAGTATTAACCTTACGTTACCCCATTCCTTGGATGGAATGTTTTTCCCCTCCGGTTCCTCATGCATCAAATGATTTAACATCATCACAAAAGCCCCGGTAACAGCGCCGTTAGCAAACCTGCCTGCGTTGCCACTTCGGCAGGCAGGCTTTCCGCCGCCAAGGGCTTCTGCTGTGCCACCAATGGCTGCACTTATGGTAATTTGTGCGCTTGTGCTCATGTTTGCCCGGTTTTGCAATTGTTACTTTTTAGGCATCCTAAGTATGATCTTTTCGCTCGGCTTCATATCTTCGTAATACTTTGCATTTAGTTCTTTAAATGGCTTTCGATCATAATACCAGGGTTCAATCTCTTTAAATTCATCACCAGAATAAAATGTCTTAAGCGGAATAAACTTATCTGGTGCTGACAGATAAGGAATGTACTTTTTTGAAGTTATGACATAAGTGTTTCGAGTTAGAAACCTTTTTCTTATACGAAAAACCTCCAATGGTGAACGAATGCTTACTATGCCTGAAGATGTTTTTAGGCCAAATTTTATGGAGTCCAAAGCTTTTTCAAATCTTGCATCATTATAGTCAATCAAACTTTTACACAAAAAACTATCAACTTTTACATCCCTCAGAATAATAAAAAACAATCTTTCTCCACTTATGTAAACTTTCATGTTTTCATGTACATCCTGACGGTGTCTGATTGATATTGCAGAGAAATAAATGGTATTTTTTTGGTTCTTGAGCATTGCAAAGTTTAGAATTGTTCTAAAGTTAACATAATTATTCTTAGCTACTGTTGAGTAACGTTTTGAAATAATACTATCAACCAATGACTTACTTAATTCCATTTGTCCAATTAAGCTATTAAAAAAACACATAAAGAAAATGAAAGTCAATACTTTTTTCATTACTTTGATGGTTTATAGGGTACATACCAACGTGCTGGCTCTATTGGATATTTATTATTCCAGTGAATATATGATCTATGAATTACAGTTTGAGGCTGGACAAAGAACAGTGTAGGTTCAAAGTGCCACGTACCAATACCAATGGTGTAGTGTGTTACCGGAATCTTAAGACTCCGGGCTGTAACCCAATCCTGAAATGAACCTTTAATCCAAGTAGGATTTCCATCAGGATCCAAAGCCCCATCTTTTACACTATAGTGAAACTCTTCCGTTAATGTTAACCCATACATTTCGTCTTCTGACGGGACAACCCAATAGGAGGCTGTTACTGAATTTCGCTCATCATGTGGGCATTCCCAATAACATAATTCGCCTTGATCATCCTTAAATACCAAAACAGATGTTTCGTTGCCTGTTTCAGTTGTTTTCGCTTGGGCACTTGCAGCGGCTGCCTTTCGACTTGGATGCCATTCATGCATCAAATGATTAAACGCCATCACAAAAGCACCGGTAACAGCGCCATTGGCGAATTTGCCGCCACCCAGCGCCTCAGCCGTTCCGCCGATAACAGCGGCTATGGCTGTTTTTTCTGTAAAGGTCATATTGCCTCCATAACTTGTCATTGCGCTACCACCCAGCGAAGATACAAAACCCGAGAGAAATCCATGCTCAAATTTGCCGCCTTGTGCCATACGCATGCTGCCGTTGAAGGCACCATGGGCCGTAGCCCGCATTAACTCACGCCCCAGCTTGCCTACCCGGCCAATAATACCGCCAATCACCTGCGACCCGCCTGCCTGTATGGTTGTAACAACAAAAGTTTGGGTGTAGTATTCAAAAATCTGCCCTAAGTTTATTTTAAACTTCCTTTCGATTACGTAATCAACCGTCATAATGGAGGCATATATGGCTGCGGCCGCAAATGGATTGCCTCCTGAGAAAGCAATGCTTGCTGCCAGTGCAGCCAAATTACCAACCAAACTATAGCCACTGGGATCGGTATATCTTAGGGGGTTGTTCAGCACATAGCTGTAAGGGTTGAGACCCTGGGTAAAATTGGGGAACTGCAGTACCGGATCGGGGCTCATAAAGCGCCCGATAACAGGGTCGTACATGCGGCCGTTCATGCCAGCAGATGCTTGGTTTTCGCAAACGGAGTGAAGCGAAAAGTTAG
>JACCQN010000064.1 GCA_015709215.1 Bacteroidales bacterium | reverse complement strand
ATCCGCCAGAAATTCCTGCGATTTCAGCTTGGGCAATCCCAGCAGCAAAATAAAAATGAAGACCAGCGTGGATTTAAATCCGAAATTAAATAATTGTTTGCTATGCATTCGCCTGGTTTTTGCCTGTTAATTCATGAATAAGCTGAATCAGTTTTCTTGCCAATTCCTTTTTGGATTGCAGCTCAAAATCAAATTGTTGACCCTCTTTAGTTAAGCAAGTCACTTTATTGGTATTTGTCCCAAATCCGGCACCGGGATCAGCCAGTGAGTTAAGAACGATCATATCCAGTTGTTTCGTATCCAACTTTTGTTTTGCATGCTTCAATTCGTTGTCGGTTTCCAGAGCAAAGCCAACTAAATACTGCCCGGCTTGCTTTTGTTCCCCCAGCTTCTTCAAGATATCCGGATTTTTTACAAGGTTCAGGTTAAGATTTTCACCAGACTTTTTGATTTTACGATCTGCAATCTCTACAGGTTTGTAATCTGCTACGGCTGCGCTCATTACAGTGATATCTGATCCTGAAAAAAGTGCAGTACAGGCATCATACATTTCCTGAGCACTGATTACAGGAAAAACCTCAATCGATGGATGTTCAACTCGAATTGCAGAAGGTCCCAAAACCAACTTTACGGAAGCACCAGCATCTGCGAAGGCCTGAGCAATTTCAATCCCCATTTTTCCTGAGCTGTGATTACCTATAAACCGAACAGGATCAATGGCTTCATAAGTCGGGCCGGCAGTAACAAGAACGCTTTTGCCATTAAAGGCATTTTGTCGTCTGAAAAAGTGCTTAATCTCGTTAAAAATGTTGTCGGGTTCCATCATCCTCCCTTCGCCACAAAGCCCGCTGGCAAGCTCCCCCGATGCTGGAGCAAGCAATTGATGACCTCTTTTGAGCAAACAGTTGATGTTTGTTTGAGTGCTTTCATGCTTATACATGTCAAAATCCATTGCAGGCGCAAAAAGCACAGGACAACGTGTTGATAAATAAACCGTTAAAATAAAGTTGTCTGCAATACCATTAGCTAATTTTGCTAATGTATTGGCACTTACCGGAGCAATCAGGAAAAGATCGGCCCACAAACCCAGCTCAACATGACTGTTCCAGCTTCCGGTTGTACGATCGAAAGCTTGTGAATAGACCGGATTTTTTGAGAGTGTAGCCAAAGTTAGCGGGGTAACAAAATCCTTAGCCGATTCTGACATAATCACCTTTACTTCAGCTTGCTCCTTTACAAGAAGCCTTACCAGTAAAGGAATTTTATAGGCGGCAATGCTACCAGTGATTCCAATGAGGATTTTTTTACCCTTGAGCATCAGGAATGCTAATTAAAAATCGCTATTCTCTTTATGCGGATTGCGAAAATAGATTTCATTATTCAGAAACTCCTGAATAGCAATAAGCGTTGGTTTAGGCAAACGCTCGTAAAACTTGGCTACTTCTATTTGCTCACGGTTTTCAAAAACTTCTTCCAGGTTATCAGATGCAGAAGTAAACTCACTAATTTTTTTATTGAGCTCTTCCTTCATTTCTGTCGAAATTTGATTAGCTCTTTTGGCGAGTATTACAGTAGTTTCGTAGATATTTCCAGTACCTTCATAAAAAAGGTCTTTCTGCCGGGTAACTGCCGTTGTGTCTGTTTTAATTTTCTTAAAGTCCATAGGTGATGTTATTGATACGATTCTAAAAGTTGTCTGGCTTTTGTGTCAATTTCTTTTAAATCAGCTAAATACTCGCTCTCAGGATAGAGGTAAAGCAAATTATTATAGGCTTCGACAGCCGATTCATAGCGTTCTCTTTTTTTCTCAGGAATACTGTTTTCTGCAAATTCGAAATAAGCAAGTGTCATATACTGCAAAATCTCTTCGCGGCGTTCGGTATCGGGATAATTTTTTAGTAAATTTTCAAAAGAGGTGATGGCTGCCATATAGTCCCGCATGCGGTAATACATTATACTGATTCTGAAGTGCTTTAGCTCTAATTTTTCGCGTAGATTATCGATTAATTCATTTGCCTCCGCCACCCTTTCGCTATTAGGATAAGTGTCAGTAAAAAGTTGTAATTCGCTGATAGCCATATAGGTATTTGTTTGATCCAGGCTATACCTCGGCGAATCAAGATAATAGCAATAAGCACTCATAAACAAACATTCTTCTGCCCTGGCATATTTGGGATAGGACTGCACATACCTTTTAAAATAATAACTTGCAACAGTATAATCTTTTAGGTTATAATAACAATAAGCAGTGTAATAGCTAATATCTTCACCCTTGGCAGTGCCCCTATAAGCGGCTTGCAACAGATCAAAAAGTTCGAGTGCACGGTTATAATCCTTACGTTCAAAGTAATCGACCGCTGCCTCAAATTTAGTTTCATTATCAGTGCTTTTAAGCAATTTATTATAGTTGCTACAGGAGGTGAACACCATGCTCACCAAAATGAAACCAACAAAAAGCATTTTCTTAATCATGGCGCAAAAGTACACAAATTTCACAATGAAAAATCATTTTCAATCTTAAAGCCTACCCATCAAATGATTTAGTTCTTAGAGGTTTTAACCTCCTATAATCTCAAACTTTTACCCTCAATTATTCCTAAAAAACGTAATTGTCAACAACAAATTGTCTTGGTTAAAACTCATTGATTTTTTTGTAATTTCGCACCCAATTTTAAAACTTAAACCTGTGGATCTATTTGATAAATGTACATTAAACCTTGGACCACTCGGCCAGTATGCCGATCAGACAGAAGGTTATTTCATGTTTCCAAAACTTGAGGGCGATATCAGTAACCGAATGATCTTTCACGGTAAGGAACGACTGATCTGGAGCTTAAACAACTATCTGGGTTTGGCTAATCATCCCGAAGTGCGCAAAGCTGACACTGAAGGAGCAGCTGCTTATGGCATGGCTTACCCTATGGGAGCCCGCATGATGTCGGGACAAACTAATTATCACGAACAACTAGAGCGTGAGCTTGCTACCTTTGTAAAACGCGAACATGCTTACCTTTTAAACTTTGGATATCAAGGCATCCTTTCCGTTATCAGCTCGATTGTAGATCGCAGGGATGTAATTGTTTACGACAGTGAAGTTCATGCCTGCATCATCGATGGCATGCGCTTACATTTCGGTAAAAGGTTCGTTTATCCGCATAACAATATGGAAAACCTTGAAACTCAGCTTAAACGTGCTACAAAAATGACAGCAGAGACGGGCGGTGGAATTTTAGTGATTACAGAAGGCGTTTATGGCATGTCGGGCGACCTGGGTAAGCTCGATAAAATTGTTGCCTTAAAAGCTAAATACAACTTCAGATTACTGGTTGACGACGCACATGGCTTTGGAACAATGGGACCAACAGGAGCCGGAACCGACGAACATTATGGCGTGCAAAAAGACGTTGATCTTTATTTTGCCACTTTTGCCAAATCCATGGCCGGAATTGGAGGTTTTATTGCAGGAGATTACAAAGTGATCAAATACCTGATGTACAATATGCGTTCGCAAATCTTTGCCAAATCACTTCCCATGCCAATGGTAATTGGCGCCCTCAAACGTTTGGACATAATTCGCACTCAACCCGAACACCGCAATAAACTCTGGACTATCGTTAACACGCTTCAAAGCGGCTTAAAAGAAGCGGGGCTAGATATCGGCAATACAGAATCGCCTGTAACACCTGTGATGCTAAATGGTACTGTTGGCGAAGCCACACAAATCACTTACGATTTACGTGAGAATTATAATATTTTCTGCTCAATCGTTAGCTATCCTGTTGTACCAAAAGGTGTTATACTCTTAAGACTTATTCCTACAGCTGTTCATACACTGGAGGATGTTGACTACACCATCAAGGCTTTTAAAGAAGTGAAACAAAAACTGGAACAAAAAGCCTATACTTCTGAAATGGCTGATATTGAAAACGTTTAATTAATTGGGGGATCAATTTAATGATCCCTTTTTTTTGAAGTCAAATGAACAACCAACTCAGCCGACGAAATTTCTGGATTATTGCCCTCAATTCAAGCGCAGCCTTTGTTCTCTCGTATTTATTTATCTTTTACTTAAACCAATTATCTTATGTGCTCACAGCAGGCATGTACGATTATGAAATTTCAATTGACTATAATGGCTATTTCTTTCATATCGAACCCTATGAATGGACGCATGATGCCGTGATTATGATTTTTAGTTCGGGCTATATTTTAACACTCATTTTTGGAATTTTATCCTTGCTGGCCTTTTTTCAGCTGGTTGCTGATGCCATACCATTTAAAGTATTCTTTTTTTGGACAAGCTTTCATGCCGCCACTTATGTTTTTGGAGGCCTGATGCTTGGCAATCTGCTAACAGAAGGTATTGGACACGTTTTCAATTGGATGTATCTGACCGATACTGTTAAGATGATTATCTCGCTCATTGGCTTTTCTGGTCTTTTGTTTATGGCCATTTTCTCTGCACGACTTGTTGCTTTATCATCCAATGCCTATTTTGCGCGGTATAACGAGCGTATCGCTCCATTTTTTATGACAGCGCAAGTATTTGTACCTTACCTTATTGGCTCAGCTTTGATCTATGTTTATTTCCTTCCTGATGGAATGTTTCACGAACGGTTTAGCTGGATCATAATGGGCGTGATGCTTATACTCTTTTACCTTAGAAGCAGGTATTCGGACGACTTAATGTTTGAAGAAGATGATAATCGTACCGTCCGGCCAATGCCTAGTCTAGTTATTTTTACAGTGCTATTCTATCTGCTTTCAAGAGGTCTGCTGCATAAGAGCATTTATTTTACCTGGTAAAAAAAAAAGACCTGAAGAAAAATATCCAGGCCTTTATTCAATCTTTGTTCTATAATATTTTCACAATCTACTGCAAAACCATCTTTTTATTGATTACAACACCCTGTTGCAATTCAAGCCTGAGCATGTACATTCCTGCTGGAATTGCAGTTAGATTAAGCTTTTCGCGCTGATGTGAAGTTTCCTTTTGCCAAATCAAATTACCTTGCATATCAAGTAATTCAATGGCAGATAAAGGCTCGGCTGATTCTATATTGATAAATTTGCCGGAGGAAGGGTTTGGCCAAACAGATACTTTAGGATTGCTTTTTTCGGCGAGAGAGACCGTTGATGTACAAGAAACCTGAGATGCCCAGCCAGATTCTGTTACAGAGCCATCTGAATGAAATTGAAAAGTTAAAGCCCCTGATTCATTACTGGCAATAAGCTCTCCGGGGGAATTGCTCCCGCAATAAGTTCCAATAAGTGGCGACATCGTAGAAGGTCCATCAAAAATTTTTAACCAGTCGTAATTGCAACTTGCCTGAGCCTCTATTGAAAAGCTAAGAAAATCAACTCCAACCAAAGCTTCATCCTCATCCGGAAGGATTGTCATCACAATATCCTGATCATTACCATAATCATTGTCAGGACCACCTGCATCGTAAAAAATGCCATCGCAAATAGTGAAAATACCCTCCTGCATCAAATAGATGAGATTTACTTCGATAAGGTCTTCTTTTAAAATGGAGCTGGTTTCGCCATCATTATCAGTAATAGTAAGCTGAACATCAAAACTGCCGGTTTCGTTATACACTATGTTTTGAGGATTTTCGTCTGTGGAAGTTGCCGGCTCTCCCCCTTCGAAAATCCATTCGTAACTTACAATATTTTGACCATACGATGTATTGGTGTAATCAATGGATTCACCTTTAGCAATACTGTAGGCACTTGCTGTGAAATCAGCGATCAAACTACCGGGATTTAATTCAATGTTTTGAATTGTGGTTTCATAATCGGCTGTTTCAAGCTCAATCGTTTGTGGGTAATACCCTTCAGCTGAATAAGTTATTAACCAGTTGCCAGCTTTTATCGGTCTAAAATAGCTTCCGTCAATTGAACTGCTGTACACATGGGAATTATCCATGTCGTGACCTTCGATTGATACCGT
Organism: Bacteroidales bacterium; assembly: GCA_015709215.1. Lineage (GTDB taxonomy): Bacteria > Bacteroidota > Bacteroidia > Bacteroidales > F082 > UBA5536. The sequence continues at coordinate 9,713 of JACCQN010000064.1, read as the reverse complement.
TGCTACAACCGGCTCGCCCGAAACAGCATCGGTTATTGTTCCATGAAGTCCATATGTAGCTTGCTCCATATAACTTAACATAGAAGCTTTGTTATAAGTCCAAAATGCAGGCAACAGATTGGCAGGCAAAGTTTTAATATCAGATATTTCTAAAGTAAACTCTCTGCAGGTTCTGAAATAATTCATATAATCCTGACGTCCACCAGAAATGGAATACCAGGCATATCCATTTGTAATTCCATTATTAAGGTCTGTGAGATATCCGGACGGGCTATAAAATTGTGCAGAATCTGCATATTCGCGGCTTACCATAAACCACCATGCATCATCGGCATGCAAGCGTGCCCAAGTATCCCAGGGATAATTAACCACTTCGGCTCCACCATGAAAATTGGCTGCCATAACAAACTGATACTGTTCTGCCAATTCCATAAATGCATTTGTTTCAGCTTGATAGGCATTACCGTCAGGATGAGGGCCGTCTTCAGGGTCAGGATAATTGCGATTCAGGTCGATTCCGTTTGCATTGCCACGGATAGAGCCGTTTACGGTATTATTTCCGGCATAAAATGTTCCATCAGGATTGGCCAGCGGATTAATAAAAATGTCAAGATTATCCACTATATTGGTTACACGAGGGTTAGTGCCGTAGTTTGTTAATAAATAGTCAATTAATCTGAGCGTGAGCACGTAGCCAGCAGTTTCGTCGCCATGTATGGCAGCAGTGTACATAAATTTAGGTTTACCTCCAGTTTCTCCATTATTGATACGAGCCATCAATAATTCACGACCGCTGTTTAGCGTACCAAAATTAAACACCTCACAATAATCGGGATAATCGTTTTCGAAATCCTGCATCAGCTGCACATAAGCATCATATGAGGGATAAGCATCCCATTCAAAAAGCTCACGGTTATCTACTTGATTTATTATCGACACCGTTTCGATCAATGAAGGAGGCATTAAAAGCTTGGGTTGATAACCCTTTGCCTTTAATTGCTCAAACTGTTTTGCATTAGCATAAGCCGTGATTCCCGCTTCAGAAAAGCCATCCACGGAAATCAGGGTACTCAATTTTTTTACCTCGGCAGGATCCTTTACATCCAGGCTGAAATAAATTTCTGGTCGGTTTTTGTAAAGCGCTGCCAGATCAGGTTTTTGAGCCGACATTAAAACTGGTAAAGTCAGCAATGCCAACAATACTAAAATTTTGCGAACAAATTTCATTTGAATAGAGATTAGGAAAGGTTTTGATTTAAATAAAATACTTCTTTCAAATTGGTTTTTAGCTGATTACTAGCTTCTACAAGCGGCAGTCGTGTTTTGCTGCCACAAATACCCATTATTTCGAGTAAGGCTTTAACGCCGGTGGGATTGCCTTCGGCAAAAAGCAGATTCATCCGGTGGAGCATTTGATAATGAAGCTTTGCAGCCTCAGCCATCTGGCCATTGCGGGCGATTTTCACCATATCCGAAAATTCTTTGCTAAATGCATTTGCTGCAACGGAAATCACACCATCTGCCCCAAGAGCTATTAATGGAAATGTGAGGACATCATCACCCGAAAGCACTGCAAAATCCTTTGGTTTGTTTTGAATTATCGTCATAATTTGCTGCAAATCACCTGAGGCTTCCTTCACGCCAACAATATTCGGGTGGTGCGCCAATTCGAGGCATGTTTTGGCAGTCATATTGGTTCCTGTTCGGCCCGGCACATTATATAAAACAACAGGGACAGGACTTTTATCAGCAATAGCCTTAAAATGTGCAATCAACCCATTTTGCTGAGGCTTATTATAATAAGGTATCACACTTAAAATGCCGGAAACACCTTTAACAATGCCTTTATCCAACTGATCAAGAATAGCCTGCGTGTTATTTCCTCCTACACCCAGCAAAACCGGACACCGCCCGGAAGAAGCTTCAAGAATAGTTAGTACAACTTGTTCCTTTTCCTTTTCGTTCATTGCAGGTGCTTCGCTGGTCGTGCCCAAAGCCACTACAAAATCAACGCCTTCATCCAAAGTATGTTTCACCAGTTTATGAAGTGCTTTAAAAGCTATGCTTCCGTCATTTTCAAAAGGCGTTACAAGTGCAACACCAGTTCCCTGAAACAAATGATTATTCATAATTTACTCCGTTTAATCTGAGAAAATAATCCCAAAATACAGTCATACATTTTAATTCGTCTGCTTCATCCGGCATGCGCAGGTACAAATCGGTATGTTTTTCCGAATGCGATGCAAATCCTACCTTAAAAGCAGCCTCCAGAAAAGTAAACAAATAATGGCCATAAACAGTTGCATTAAAAGTTAAATCGAAAGAGAGATCACATTTTTGATCCAGGAGCTGCTGCACCTTTTCGTGCTTTAGCTTTCCAAAAAGTGCGAAATCTTGCTTACTTACAACAACTCCATTTTTGCTAATTTCCGCATTATTGTTTTTTTTCGTATCTAATATCAAAAACGAGCTTTCAGATCCTTTAAACTTGTGACTTAAAAAGGCTGCTAATGCTTCAATTTTAGTTGATTGATTCTCTTCAATCAAAACCACAATTTTATGAACTTTATCAATTGAAGGCAAATCAGCATTGCGTAGCTTATTCAATTGCTGGTATATAGCTCTTTGCAAAAAAAACACTTTAATACGATTCACTTAAGACCTCGATTTTGGGCTGTAAAAGTAAACTTTTTAAGGCATCAATTAGCTTATATCGCTCGGTTATATTTAACAATTTATTAACCAAAAGGTGTTGCTAGTAAAGATGATTTCATAAGTCAACAGGTCATTGTCTCGTTGGAAATGCGTTATTTTGCATCAATGAAAACGGCATACATTACTATTCTTGGAAGTGGCACTTCACAGGGTGTTCCGGTTATTGGATGCCGGTGCAGTGTCTGTTCATCCAATGATAAGCTGGATAAAAGGCTGCGTGCCTCAATACTTATTGAATCGGCTGAAGCTACTGTGGTTGTGGATACCGGACCAGATTTCAGGCAGCAAATGCTTCGGGAAAAGGTTACGAAAATGGATGCTGTTCTGATCACACATTGCCACAAAGATCATATTGCCGGCATGGATGATGTGCGCTCTTTTAATTTCCTGCAAAAAAAAGCCATGCCCATCTATGCTTCACCGGAAGATCAGAAATTGATAAAAACGGAATTTTCCTATGCCTTCGCAGAAAAAAAATACCCGGGCGTTCCATCACTGGATTTGATTGATATGGACGAAAATCTTCTGAAAATCAAAGATTTAAACATCACTCCTATCCGTGTAATGCACCGGTATTTACCTGTATTTGCTTTCAGGATTGGTAATTTCGCTTACATCACTGATGCAAATTATATTTCTCCAGAAAGCTTTGATGCTTTAAAAGGTATTGATATTCTGGTGATTGACTCGGTGCGCAAGGAAAAGCATATTTCACATTTCTCACTCGGTGAAGCTATTGAAGTGGCCAGAAAACTTGAAGTTAAAAAGACTTATTTCACTCATATCAGCCATTTGATGGGAAAAGCAGCCGACGTAAATGCAGAACTCCCTGATGGCATGCTGTTAGCGTGGGACGGTCAAAAAATTAAAATCACCTACTAAATATCCCTGTTTTCGACCAGCATAAACAGATCATTTTCGAGTGGCAGATAACCCTGATCATAAACGAAAAAATAAACACGTCCGTCGCGGGTTGTATAGGTACTGGTAAAATATTTAAAGTTAAAACCCTGTAAATCAAGTGCTGTTTTTCTTACTGTGGTTTTTCCTTTGGGATTCAAGTTTTTAAGCACTCCTCTGTTGCGCTTCAGGATGTTATTGATATTGCGAATCAAATTAATCTGATCATGATTTTGCTGATGATGGTAATTATTACGACAAGAGTCGTTACAAAACTTTTTATCAGCCCTTCCGAGCAACGGTTCATTACAATACAAACATTTCTTTTCCATATCAAGGCAGGTTGAAGCAGGCTAAATTAGCAAAAATCTAAAAAACAGATCCTATTTCCATCGTTTTACCTGATCATTGAGGTAGGAAATCACAGCACCAAAGCCAAAAATACCGGAAACAATCTGTATTGCAGCAAACAGCCGCCCAAGACTGGTTACAGGATACAAATCGCCATACCCCACAGTAGCCATAGTTACCAAACTCCACCACAAAGCATCCTCAGCAGTATTAATATTGCCTGTTTTATGCTCAACCAACAACACCATAAAAGATGAGAAAATTATGGTGAGTACAACAATCATCACAGCAAACCCATAAAAAGATTCCTTCTTTTTAGATTTTATAAAGCTAACCAGAATATTGTAGGACTTAAAAATTCGTAGTATTCTGAATATGCGTAAAATACGCGCAAATCTCAAAGCGTCAACTACCGGGATCGACGACAGCAAATCGATCCAGCCATATGTTCTGAAATACTTCCAGCGATTGTCGGCTCGCCTCAATTCAACAAGAAAATCATACAAAAAGAAAGCACACAAGGCATAATCGTAATAATTCAGCAACTTATACAATTCCGAATCCGCAGGAAAGAAAAAGCTGATCGATAATAAAATGATGCTAACTACTGAGAGTAATGCAATCACGAGTTTAGTAACTGACATTGTAGCTTAATTATGTTTACTTAAAAAATCCTGACAATCTTTGTGATCCTCTTTCGATTATTCTTAATGATTCATTAGAAAAAACGTATTTCCCCATAATGATAGCTATTAATATTACCATAAATAACAGGCCAATGATAGCTATGAAAAATAACAATGTTTGCACGTGCCATATTGCCGGAACACTATCGCCAAAACCCACAGTTGCCATGCTTATAAACCTCAAATAAATGAAATCGGTGAATCGTCGTTTTTGAGCCGGTCTAATACCTCTGGGCAATAATTTATACAAAGATAGTTAGATTGTTGAAAAGAGAGGGCTGGGGCAGAATCATAACTTTAAAAAAATGTTGATAACTATGCTACCCTCCTGTATATCTTTATTGGCGCTATATCCCCAACGATTGAAGGATCTCATTGCTAGCTATAAAAGAGGTGTATAAACCTTACGAAGCTTATTTTCGGATTAATCAGGTAAACACATTTGTATTTGATGGTTTGAAAGAACTGCTCAATGAAAACATAGTTAAAAACCCTGCCTTTGCCATCCATTGATAATATTAACGTTTCAAGACTTTTCCAATGGTTTATAAATTCACCTGAGGTAAACTGACTGCCCTGGTCTGAATTATAGATTTCGAGCTTACCATATTTGCGTACCACTGTTTTCAATGTGTTGGCTTCCAATGTGTTAATTAGGCTTCAACCAGCGATTAATTTGCTGTAAGTATTCATGATGGACAATAGATACCTGCATCCTCTTTTCCAATGTATTATTAAGATATCGGTAACTTTTTTAACTATTTATTATCCACAGTCATTTGACCGATTTGTGGTGCAAGGACTTCTTTCTCCGTTTTAAGCAGGATTATTTGCTTTTTTCTTCATTTTAGGATCAAATACTTTTCCGGTATTTGCCAAAAATTCCGTTTACCAGAGCGAAACCCGATTGAGGTGTAGCTTTTATTGTTGCACTATTTCAGAAATAGTTTTGATTTCTTTGATCGCTTCGAGGGTTACAGTGGTCTTAAATTTTGAGCTTAGTGTTGTTTTGCTTTTTTTATCCTGACAAAAATTTAGCAAAAAAAATAATCATTTTTTCTATCCGGTTTTTTAGACCACATAACCTGATTAACTACCTGGCGAATACGCACACTTTTTCCGTAATTTTGCCAACTAATTCTTGAAAAGCAATCTTTGCATGAATCAAAAAAACATCCTTTTGGGACACGGCAGTGGAGGCCATCTAACACACGAACTTATTGAGTCAATTTTTCTGAAACATTTTGACAATCCAATACTCAATCTTTTAAGTGATGCAGCTCTCCTTCCAACAGCGAAAGGCAAAATAGCCTTCACCACTGATTCTTTCGTGGTTGATCCGCTATTTTTTCCGGGCGGCGATATTGGTAAACTGGCCATTGCCGGCACGGTTAACGACCTGGCTGTTCAGGGAGCCAGGCCTGCTTTTCTGAGTGCAGGCTTCATTTTAGAAGAAGGTCTGTCAATGGAAACACTTGAAAATATTGTGCAATCCATGGCCAAAGAAGCTTCAAAAGCGGGCATTCAAATCGTAACAGGCGACACCAAAGTGGTTGAACGTGGAAAATGCGATAAAATCTTTATCAATACAGCCGGCATAGGTTTATTTGACGAAGAATTTTCTGCAATAGGGATTGACTTGATCAAAACAGGTGATAAAATACTGATCAACGGCAGCATAGGCGATCATGGTATGGCGGTGATGTCGGCACGAAACCAGTTAAATATCAGCACAAAAGTTGAATCAGACTGTGCGAGCCTTAATGGGTTAATAGATTCTTTAAGTGATTTTAAAAGCAAGATACGTTTTATGCGTGATGCCACTCGTGGTGGTTTGGCAACCGTGAGTGCAGAATTGTGCAAACACCAGAATTTTGGTGTCAGACTTTTTGAAGATAAAATTCCGGTGAATGAAGGCGTTAGAGGAATTTGTGAACTGCTTGGATTCGATCCCCTTTACGTTGCCAACGAAGGCAAAGTGGTGATGGTGGTTGCAAATGATGTGAGTGATCAGATGCTGCAAGTTATGAAAAATCATCCTCTTGGAAAGGATGCTGCTATAATTGGAGAAATCACTTCAGGCCAAGAAGGAAAATGTTTTATGGAAACACAGATTGGCGGAAATCGCGTTGTTGATATGCTGGCAGGTGAGCAATTGCCCCGAATTTGCTAGTTATAAAAAACGTTCTATCGCGCTGATTAGCTGAGCTTTTGATAATAGTCCTGATTCGCGCCAGACCAATTCTCCTTTCTTAAAAAGGCCAAGTGTAGGCACAGCACTGATATGGTAGCGCGTTGAAATAAGTCGGTTTGCATCCACATCAATTTTTATCACGCGAATTCTGTCTTTAAGGGCGATTGCAACTTCCTTTATTATTGGTGCCTGCACTTTACATGGCTGACACCAATTAGCATGAAAATCAACTAACACAGGTAAATCCCCATTGATTATGCTATTAAAATTACCCTTCATAGTCTATTCACTTTTGCCGTTTATTCAACAAAATGAATACCAATTCCTTCATCCTGAAAATCTGTCACCTTATCAAAATCCATACTCATAGTAAAACTTCGACATTTCTTCAGAAACATCTTTAAACACTATCGTGTGATTTGTACAGCTATTTCTGGAACAGATCCTCACTGTTCCGCCTGCCTTGATGAAAAAAGCTACAAGCGGCGCACCACAAATTTCACAATTCTCTCTGATGGATAACTCTTGATTGCAATGCGGACAAAACATAGCAATGATTTCACCCGCCTTCATAACTACATCCGTTGTTTTTGAGCAGTTACCATAAATACAACACAATCGCAGTACACCTCTTTCATGCTCAGTTTCAATATTTAATTTTATGGAAGGCTTATCACAAATTGTATGTTGCTCATCCATAACCGATTGGCCGCAATTTGGACATTTGAGCGACAAGGAGACTTCTTTTTTCATAGCAGGGCAATTTGAGTTATCTACTTAAAAACAAGCATAAACATACGAATTTTTCACCTGTAAATCAAGAGTTTATTCTTATTTAAATCAATTCCAGATAAGAATGCCTGATAAGCAAAAGCCTTATAGCGTCCCTAAAAATTACCTATTTTTGCAGGATAACAAAAAAAATATGCACGAGTTATCCATTGCAATGCAAATTATCGAAATTGTCAAAGAGGAAGCCAAAAATCATGCAGCTATTGGAATTTCGGCCATCAACCTCGATATTGGTAAACTATCAGGCATTGAACCTGACGCTCTTGAGTTTGCAATGGAAGAAGCTGTCAAAGGCAGTATGGCTGAAAAGGCTGAAGTACATTACAATTATATCCAGGCCGTTTCGGTTTGCGAAGACTGTTGTCTTGAATTTGAAGTACAAGATTATTTCAAAACCTGTCCTTTTTGTAATAGTCTTAATACAAGCCTTATAAAAGGCAAAGAATTAAAAATTGCTGCAATAGATTTGATTACAAACTAAAAAGATAAAACGATGTGCGGAACATGCGGATGTGGCGAAGACGACCACATTACTTACAGAAAACCAGGCGATCACAGTATTTTGCATACTCACAACCATGACCACAACGATCATACTCATGCACCTTCTCATTTGCACGAGCATTCGCATGATCACAGTCATGTATCTTCACACGAACACGAGCATACACACACTATAAATCTGGAACGCAATATTCTTTCGAAAAATGAACTGATGGCCGAGCGCAACAGAGGTTTTTTTGAAGGCATGAAGATCATCGCCTTAAATCTTGTCAGCTCCCCCGGCTCAGGAAAAACCAGTTTGTTGGAAAAAACCATCACGAAAATTAAAGGCAAGTTCGAAACCGCTGTTATCGAAGGTGACCAACAAACACTCAATGATGCGAACCGAATTGAAAAAACCGGAGTACCCGTAATCCAGATAAATACCGGGAACGGTTGTCATTTGGATGCTTTGATGGTTAATAAGGCGATGAAACAGCTGGAAATAAAGCAAGGAAGCGTGCTTTTTATTGAAAATGTGGGCAATCTTGTATGTCCAAGCCTCTTTGATCTTGGAGAAACAAAACGCGTTGTTATCATTAGTGTTACAGAAGGCGACGACAAACCTGCCAAATATCCTACCATGTTTGAAACGGCTGACCTCTGTGTGATAAATAAAACAGACCTGGCGCCATACGTAGACTTTGACGAAGAAAAATTAAAAGCAACTGCACGAAATATAAATCCAAATCTTGAATTTATTAGTCTGAGTGCCAAAACTGAAGAGGGAATAGACCTATGGATTCAATGGTTGTACGATTTAAAAAGCGCTGATTAAAATACGATTGGATTCAAGTTTTTTTTATTTCGCAAATTTATGCTTTGCTTTGATAAAGATTAACAATGTTAAATTTTTAACAAATTTACTTGCATAAATATATCTGAGGCTGTAATTTTGCTGTTTATTGATTCACAGCTAAGCAAATCATCATCTATTCATTATATGAAACATCTGCCTCACAAAACCATTGAACGCCTCAGCCAGTACCGAAGAGCATTATTACTTTGCCTTGATAAAGGAAAGACACACATTTATTCGCACGAAATAGCTAAAATACAACACATTACAGCTGTTCAGGTACGTCGCGATCTGATGTTGATTGGCTATACCGGAACCCTCAGAAAAGGATATAATGTGAAGGAACTGATCGACCTGATCGGTAATATCATTGATTCGGAAGAAGGTATTAACGTGGCAATTGTTGGAATGGGAAATCTGGGAAGAGCATTAATTAATTATTTCTCCGGAAAACGTTCTAAATTGAAGATTGTAGCGGGTTTTGATACTAATCCCGATAAAATTGGCAACAGCATGTCGGGAGTTCCATGTTTTGGAATAGATCAGTTAAAGGAAATCGTAGCAGCTAAAAATATAAAGGTTGGTATTATGACCGTACCTGCTGATTATGCTGTTGACACGGCAGATTTGCTTGTGAAGGCAGGGATTAAAGGCATCTTAAACTACACGCCCAAACCGGTTAATGTGCCTGAGAAAGTATATCTGGAAGAATATGATATGATTACTACACTCG
>JACCQN010000063.1:4155-16340 GCA_015709215.1 Bacteroidales bacterium | reverse complement strand
AAAAAGTAGCCTTTTATGTAAAACTTCAAGAACTTGAATCCGAATAAGCTCAAACGAACTTTCAAAAAACAAAAAAAGCAGGCCATACAACCTGCTTTTTTTATGCTTTTAATAAATCATTAAACGATGGTAACTCTTGTTCCACCATCATCAACCCCCAAAAGTGTTGATTCCGTTATAATGGTATCTTTTCCGCTTCGTTCCACAAAGTTAATTGCCGCACGGATTTTCGGAGCCATACTGCCTTCGCCAAACTGACCTTCGGCCAGATAGCGCTTTGCTTCTGCAATTGTCATCTTATCAAGTGATTTTTCCTGAGGTGTGTTAAAATTAATACAAACCTTTGGCACATCAGTCAGGATAAATAATTTGTCGGCTCTGATCTGTGAAGCCAACAGTGAGCTAGCCAGATCCTTGTCGATAACAGCATCAATTCCCTGTAATTTATTCGATTCAACATAAAAACAAGGTATTCCGCCTCCGCCAACAGCAATTACAATATGTCCTTCGCGGGCAATCTTTTCAATGGTTTGACGGTTAAAAATCACCAATGGTATCGGTGAAGCAACAACCTTTCTCCATCCCCTGCCACGCGCATCTTCTTTGAAAACTGATTTTGTTTCAGCAGCAATTTGCTCAGCCTCTTCTTTGGTATAAAATGGCCCTATAGGTTTGGTCGGATTTTCAAAAGCCGGATCATCCTTGTTTACAAGTACCTGTGTAATAATGGAAATAATATCGCGATCCATATCTTTTGCCATCAACACGTTACGCAATTGTTGCTCAATTACATAACCAATAAAACCCTGAGAATAAGCTACGCTGATATCGAGAGGCATATCTGGCATACCATATAACTTGTGTCCTGCAGTGTTTGCAAGTAAAATATTCCCTACCTGAGGCCCGTTTCCATGCGTTACCACAAGGTTGTAGTTCTTTCCCATCAAATTGGTTAGGTTTTCACATGCTGCAAAAGCGTTAGCTTCCTGCTCATCAATAGTTCCCTTTTGGTTTCCGCGAAGCAATGCGTTCCCCCCAAAGGCTACAACAGCTAATTTCTTCATATTTAATTTCGTTCTGTTAGTGAAAGAGCACAAAAATACTAAATAATTCCAGTGAATCAAGTAGTAATGTGATTTATTTAACACTAATCATTCTTTCCTTGCAAACAAGCAAATCACTTATTAATAATCACTTTAATAATCATTGTTGTCCGGTATAATTATAAGGTCGCCCCTACGCGACTTTTTCTTGATTTCTATCGCACTGACCACCCACATTTTGTCCCTAACGGGATTGTCAGGCCAGGGACAAAATGTGGGTAGCATAAAAGCTTACCCCTGATGATCACAAATCCCGCTAGGGACGGCATTAATACAGCGATTGAGCGTTTTTATTTAAATTATACCGGACAACAATGCTTTAAAAACACTAAACAACCAACTTTTAATAGATAACACTCCTATTCTTTGGTCATGATGAAAAGAAACATCAGAAATAAGTTTAGTAAATTATGAAATAAAAAGTTGAACAATAGTAAAAGCTTGCTTGTTTAAGCTTCACAAACAAAAAACATTTTCAATATGAAAAAGTCATTATTATCCTTAATCCTTGTTGCAATATTCGCAATAGGGACTATGCATTCACAAACACTTCAGAAACTGTCAGATTCCAAAAAGCCAGCAGATTCCAAAATTGTGGAACATCCTTTTAATCCGCTTCCTTACAGCTACGATGCACTGGAAAAAGCTATTGATAGCAAAACCATGAACATCCATTACAACAAACATTTCAGAAGTTACTACGATAAATTTCTTAAAGCCATCGAAGGCACTGATTTGCAAACAAAAACTCTTGAAGAGATTTTTGCAGGAGTAAGTAAGCAAAGTACCGCAGTGCGCAACAATGCCGGTGGTTACTACAACCACAACCTGTTTTGGCAGGTAATGTCACCTGATGGTGGTGGCGAACCTTCGGGTGCATTGGCAAAGGCCATTACAAAAAACTTCGGCTCTATCGAAGATTTTAAATCTGCCTTTGAAAAAGCTGCTGCAACCCGCTTTGGTAGTGGCTGGGCATGGTTGGCAGTTGACAATCAAGGAAAACTCTTTATTAGCAGCACACCCAATCAGGATAACCCATTGATGGACATTTCCGAACAACAAGGAATTCCAATTCTTTGCCTTGACGTCTGGGAACATGCTTATTACCTTCGCTATCAAAATATGCGTGGATCCTATATTAACAACTTCTGGCAGGTAGTAAACTGGAAAGAAGTTGAAAAACGTTTTGAAAAAGCCGGCAAAAGATAGTAATCTTCTAATCTTAGCATAAAAAAAACTGATTCGAAAACGGATCGGTTTTTTTATAAAAATATGTTAATATTTCTAAATATTTTAGTTCGTGTAGTTACGAACTGAATATATTTTTACTTTTGCAAAAATTTAGATTATGACTACCGAAGAAAGAGTCCGGCTTCAAAAGCAATTTGTCGAAACAATTGGTCTGGAATACGAAAAGGAAGGTATGCAACCTGTTTCCGGTCGTATTCTGGCCCTATTAATGGTAATGGACAAAGAATGTTTCACTTTTGATGAAATAATTGAAGAACTCGAGATATCCAAAAGTGCTGCCAGCGTGGCATTAAGAATGTTGCAACTTCGCAATAATGTTGAATACATAACGTTTCCAGGTGACCGTAAACGTTACTTCCGACTCAAGCGAGTCGAACCTTATCACATCTTTGAAGAAACAAGAAGAAAAATGCTACGCGATATAGAAAATATTGGGAAAATTCTGGCATTAAAAGCAAATCCTGATACCCCTAACAGCCAGTTTTTGAAAGAAATAAAACAGATGATGGAGTTCTTTAATGAAAGTTTGGATCAGCTTAAAGAATCATATCTAAAGAAACACAATTCCACAAATTTTAGTTCGTGAAATTAAAAACTAAACAATACATTATGAACTATAAATATTTCGTTTTCACGCTTATAACATTATTTGCCGCAGCTTCATTAAATGCGCAGGAAAGCAGGATGAAATTAAGTCTTGAGGAAGCGCAGCAAGTTGCCCTTCAACACAACAAAGAACTGGAAAATGTAAGACAGGATGTAAATATTGCAATTGAACAATACAAACAAGCACGCGGACAGGGATTGCCGCAGATAGATGGTAGTTTGGATTATATGACAAACTTTAATTATGAAGCAGCCTTAAGTTTTGGGGGTGGAGCTGGTGAGGCTCCTCCAATTGATTATTCTTTATTGGATCCCGGGGATTTGGAGATTCTAAAATTGTTGCAAGGCTCCGGCGAACCAACTACTACTTCTATTAAGCTTACTGATCAGTCAAATGCACAGGTTACGCTGAGCCAACTTATCTTTGGAGGCCAGTATTGGGTGGGTTTACAAACGGCCAAAATCGCCCAGGAACTGGCCCGTAAAAATGTAGTTTTAACAGAACTTGATGTTAAAGAAAACGTCACCAATACCTATCAGCTCATTCTTGCCTCCGAAGAAATCATGCAAGTTCTGATGGATAATATCGCAAACCTGAAAGCCATTCAGCAACATACTCAAAATATGTATGAAGCCGGATTAGCTGAACAAACTGATGTGGATCAAATCAGTATCAGCGTTTCGCAACTCGAAAATCAACAAAAATCCATGGATCGAAATATCAGGTTGAGCTATAATATGTTAAGATACCAGATGGGAGTAGATTTTGATCAGGAAATAGAACTTACAAACACGATGGATCAAATCCTTGACGAGCTGTTAGCAACAAACTCTCTGACTCAGGAATTTAATATTCAAAATAATATAAGCTTTCAACTAATTGAAACCCAGCTTGGTCTTCAGGAAAAAATGGTTGCTATGGAAAAGTGGGCTTACGCTCCTACCCTGGTGGGTTTTTATAGTTATACAAAAAAGATAAAAACTTCAGGCTTTGATATCAGTCCTAACAATGCTGCCGGATTAAACCTGAATATTCCAATCTTTTCAAGTGGTATCCGCAAGGCTAATCTAAGTAAAGCCAAAATAGAACTTGATAAAGTTGAACGTTCAAAAGATATGGTAGAGGAACAATTAATGCTGCAAAACAATCAGTTACGATCTGATTTTACAAATGCTTTTGAGAATTATCAAACCCAACGCGACAATGTAGCCGTTGCTAAAAGGGTACTCGAAAGCATGCAGAACAAATACCGTCAGGGACTTATCTCGAGTCTCGACCTCACGCAAACTAACACGAGTTTCCTGGCTGCCGAAAGCAATTATCTGAATGCTGCAATCGAACTGATGCAGGCGCACTTAAAACTCAAAAAATTATATAATCAATTATAAGTCAAGCACAAAATTTATGAAAACATTAAAAATCACGCCTTTAGTGATAGGGCTGTTAATAGGATTTTCGGCCTGTAATTCTAATGCCGACAAACCAGAAGCTGAAGTTAAATCGGTCATGCCGGTAAAAACCATCACTCTTGAAAAAACTATTGTGCAACGTACAACACAATATACCAGCACTTTAATACCATTTGAAGAGGTCAACTACGCTCCCGCTCAGCCAGGACGTATCAACAAAATTCATGTTGAAGTTGGAGACCATGTCAAAAAAGGACAACTATTGGTTGAGATGGATCGCACGCAGCTGGCACAGGCGATGCTGCAGCTCGAAGATGCCAATGTAAATTTTCAGCGCATGGAAATGCTGCTAAAGCAAAACAGTATTTCGCAACAGCAATATGATCAGGCAAAAATGGCTGCTGATCTGGCTAATTCTAACGTGAAATACCTCAAAGAAAACACCACATTGATTGCACCTTTCAGTGGCATTGTTACAGCAAAATATTATGAAGATGGCGAAGTGTATTCGGGCGCTCCCAACACAGCTTCAGGTAAAGCTGCCATAATAAATATCCAGCAAATTGCGCTGCTTAAAGCAGTTGTTCATGTTTCTGAAAGTTATTTTCCTTCCATCAAAGAAGGTATGGAGGCTAGTTTTACGACAGATATTTATCCCGGAAAAACATTTAAAGGTTCTGTTTACCGCATTTATCCTACCATTAATGAAGCTACAAGGTCCTTTAAAACCGAGATAAAGATTGATAACCCTGACGAAGCATTGCGCCCTGGAATGTTTACGCGCGTGGAGCTCAAGCTGGACGAAATCGAATCGCTGGTTGTTCCGGCTATTGCGATTGTAAAACAAGATGGAACAAACAACCATTTTATTTATGTGTACGAAAATGGCATCGCAAAACAAATCGAAGTTACGATAGGAAAGCGCATCAACGATAAGGTCGAGGTGATTTCTCCTGAAGTAAAAGAAGGAATGCAATTGATCATCGCCGGTCAGGCAAGACTGATGGCTGGAGATGCCGTAACAATTTCAGAATAAACATTATACAAACATCTTTTAAAAGACATTTTCCATGAGTATATATGGCAGTTCCGTAAAAAAACCAATTACTACGCTGATGATTTTCATTGCGGTAATTGTGTTTGGCCTGTATTCCGTATCCCGACTTCCGGTCGATCTATATCCGGAGATTGAATTTCCGGCCATTACCGTGCTCACAACCTATCCGGGTGCGAGTGCTCAGGATATTGAAATCAATGTAACAGAACCCATTGAGGACGCATTGAATGTGGTTGACGACCTCAAAGAAATCACCTCAACATCAAGGGATAACCTTTCAATAGTAACCCTGGAATTTGAGTTTGAAACCGATCTCAGCGAGGCTGCCAATAATGTGCGTGATGCGATTTCGACAGTTGATCGCACCCTTCCTGAAGAAGTTGACGACCCGATTATTTTCAAGTTCAATACCAGCATGTTTCCTATACAGATGTTTGCCATCACGGCAGATCAGAGCTACGAAGGATTGGAAAAAATTCTGGAAGAAAAGCTGATCAATCCGCTCAACCGTGTAGATGGCATTGGTTCGATTCAGGTGATTGGTGCTCCCAAACGGGAAGTAGCAATTGAGCTGGATCCGCGCCGCCTCGAAGCATACAATATGACCGTTGAGCAAATCGGAAACATTTTGGCAGCAGAAAATATGAACCTGCCAACCGGTAACATTGAAATGGGCATGATTGATTATCCCCTTCGTGTGGAAGGAGAATTTAAATCATCCGATTTTATTCGCGATATCGTGATTGGAAATATTAATGGCCAGGCTATTTATCTGAAAGATGTAGCCACTGTGCGCGATTCGATCCGTGATATGACGATGGATGAAAAAATCAACAGTAAAAATGGTGTGCGGATGATGGTGATGAAGCAATCAGGCGCTAACACTGTCAAAATATCGAAAGAGCTGAATGAGCGCATGGCAGAACTAAAAAAGAGCCTTCCATCTGATGTTGAAGTTTCCGTTATTTTCGACTCCAGCGATTTTATCAGTGGATCTATCAACAACCTGTCGCAAACCCTTATTTTTGCTTTAATCTTTGTGGTGTTGGTTGTACTGTTTTTCCTGGGGCGCTGGCGGGCAACATTTATTATCATACTCACCATTCCTATTTCGCTGATCGTTTCATTTATCTACCTTCAAATCTCAGGTAACTCTATCAATATCATTTCATTATCTGCTCTTTCAATCGCCATTGGAATGGTTGTGGATGATGCGATTGTGGTACTCGAAAACATCACCAAACACATCGAAAGAGGAAGCAGTCCGCGCGAAGCTGCTATCTATGCTACAAACGAAGTATGGCTTGCCGTTATCGTAACTACCCTAACGGTTGTGGCTGTTTTCTTCCCCATGACAATGATTACAGGATTAACGGGTGTGATGTTCCGTCAGCTGGGCTGGATCGTAACAATTACAGTCACAACATCAACCCTGGTTGCCATTACTTTAACACCAATGTTAAGCTCTCGTTTACTAAGGCTTAGAACAAAAAAGAAACAACCGGGACGTTTTAGCTACGACAGAACAATTTTGCCCTGGCTTGATAAGCTTGATAATTTTTATGAACGAACGCTCAGCTGGAGCCTTTACCACAAAAAAGTAATTATACTTGGCTCAGCAGCAATATTGGTGGGTTCAATTTTCCTTGCTTCAGGTCTTCAAACAGAATTTATGCCGCAATCGGACGAAGGACGATTTACGATTGCTATCGAGTTAAAATCCGGTACGAGCGTGGATCAATCCATTGAAATAGCCCGAAAAGTTGACCAGATTTTATGGGATAATTTTCCTGAAATAGATCTTATTGCTACTTCGGCTGGTGCTGACGATCAGGGGAGTTTTATGTCGATGTTTATGGCAACCGGCTCAAATGTGATTAACTATAATGTACGTTTGATTGATCAAAAAGAGCGCGAACGTTCGGTTTGGGATATCGAAGAAGCCGTACGAACCGAACTTGCTAAAATTCCTGAGATCACGGATTACACAGTGCAAAGCGGCAACTCAGGCATGATGGGAGGCAACAACGTTGAAGTGGAAATTTATGGTTATGATATAAACCTCACTACACGCCTTGCTAACCAACTGGCCGACAGCATCAGAACGATTGCAGGAGCCAGAGAAGTTTCCATAAGCCGCGAAGATGAAAAACCTGAACTACGTGTTGAGTTAGATCGTGAAAAACTGGCTGCCAATGGGTTAAATACCGCTATGGTCAGCACAGCTTTATACAATCGCGTGGAAGGTTTAACAGCTACAAAATACCGCGAAACAGGTGAAGAATACGATGTTATAATTCGTTTTAAAGAAGAATTCAGAAATTCGATTACAGATATTGAAAATATATCGCTGCAAAATTCATTCGGTCAATTTGTGAAACTGGGTGAGTTAGGCGAAGTGGTTGAATATTATTCTCCCCCAAATATCGAACGCAAGAGGCGCGAACGTTTGGTGAAAGTTTCAGCTACGCCTTACAAAATCAGCTTGGGTGTTTTGGCTGAGCAAATCCAGCAAAAAATCAATCAGGTTGAGCTACCACGCGAGGTAATGGTTGAGGTTGGCGGAGCTTATGAAGATCAGCAGGAAGGCTTTATGGACTTGGGACTGCTGCTCGTTTTGTCGCTCGTTTTGGTATATCTGGTAATGGCATCCCAGTTCGAATCGCTCAAAATGCCCTTTATTATTATGTTTTCTATTCCATTTGCCTTCTCGGGAGTTATTCTGGCTTTGTTTATTACCAACACCACCTTGAGTATTATTGCTGCACTTGGCGCTGTGATGCTGATCGGTATTGTGGTGAAAAACGCTATTGTGCTGGTCGATTATATCAACCTGATGCGCGACCGCGGTTATGAACTTGACAAGGCCATTACACTCTCCGGAAAATCAAGGTTAAGACCTGTTCTTATGACTGCCTTCACAACCGTTTTGGGCATGCTTCCACTAGCACTGAGCACTGGCGATGGCTCAGAAATATGGAGCCCCATGGGCATTTCGGTCATTGGCGGACTAATTGCTTCAACAATTATTACGATGGTTATCGTTCCTGTTGTGTATAAGCTTTTTGCCACCCGTGGTGAACGCGATAAGCAAAAAGAGGTGCGAGCTCAGTTTTCATTTTTGAATGATTAATACAAAAAAAGAAAAGACGATGAAAGCAATATTTATAGCTTATAATCAAGCACATACCGAAAAAGTTGAATTTGTTTTAGATACGCTCGAAATAAGAGGCTTCACTCAATGGAGTACTGTGATGGGAAGAGGATCGGTAGATGGCGAACCCAGAATGGGAACTCATACCTGGCCCGAACAAAACAGTGCCATGCTTATTATTATTGAGGACAGTAAAGTGGATGCTGTTTTGGATGCAGTTAGAAAACTCGATAAGATCAACGAAGAAGTTGGCATTAGAGCTTTTGTTTGGAATATAGAACAATCCATGTAAACCTGTCATATTAACTTTTAACGTCAGTTTGTTTTGAAATTTTTGAAGCAAACTGGCGTTTTTTTTATACTTTCACTATTTTCTAAATTGCAACGAGAAGCAAATGAAAAATCAGCGCAAAGCAACCATTTTTGCACTTATCACGGTGCTTTTTTGGTCCACAATGAGTACAGCTTTTAAGTTGAGCCTCAACTGGTTTTCGTATGATTGGTTGCTGTTTTGGGCTGTGGGCTTTGGCTGGACAGCTTTGATGCTTCTGTCGCTTTTGAATAGAAATATTAAGCAGGTTTTCCCAAAAGATAAACAATACTGGTTAAAATCTGCCATCCTCGGGCTCTTGAATCCATTCGGCTATTACCTGATTTTATTTAAAGCTTATGAGCTTTTACAAGCCCAGGAAGCCGGCGTTTTAAACTACAGCTGGCCGGTGATTTTGACTTTGCTTTCAGTGCCACTTTTAGGTCAAAAAATTAGCTTTAGGGCATTTATCGCAATCCTGATAAGCTTTTCGGGTTTGTGGGTCATCAGCACAAAAGGAGCAGTTTTTTCACTTGAATTTAGCTCACCACTTGGTGTGATTCTGGCTATTGGAAGTGCTTTCCTGTGGGCATTGTATTGGATTATCAATTTACGCGATAATCGGAAAGCAGTTCCAAAAATCACCCTAAACATGGGGTTTGGACTACTTTATATGATAATTTATTTTTTACTTTTCGATAGATGGCAGCCGCTTAATTTGCAAGGAATCATTGGTGCTGCCTATATTGGCCTCTTTGAAATGGGTTTTACCTTCGTGCTATGGATGAAAGCTTTGCATTATGCTGAAAATACAGCCAAAGTGAGCAACCTTATTTTTCTCTCTCCATTTATTGCGTTGTTTTTTATTTATTTTCTGGTTGGAGAATTCATTGCAATTAGCACAATAGTTGGGTTGGCACTTATTATCATCGGCATTATTCTTCAGCAAAAAACACAACAGTCTAATTCATAAGCTTAGCAGTGATTTATTAATTAACAGATTAACAATCAAATAATCCCCATATCCTTCATCAGCCAGGTGGCATTACGATTGACAGCAACTCCCTTTTTTATGGTATAATCAAAGGTAAGTTTGCCATCAACAATTTTGCTTTCAAAACAGTAATTGACAAGCTTTCCCTCTAATTCCCGCTCTAAATCACTCAGCTTCAAGTCATGTGAAGCTATTACTGTAAGTGAATCCACATTAGCCAGTCGCTTGAGTAATTCATAAGAGCCGGTGTATTTATCATCGGAATTGGTTCCTCTCAGGATTTCATCCAGCAAAATCAGACTAAACTCATTCTGAGCTAACTCTAAAATACTTTTCAACTGCTTCAACTCATTCATAAACAATGAAGTGTGTTCGGCAAGACTATCAGATTGCCGCAATGAACTAAGCAGTTGCATAGGTTTCCAAACAAAAGAACCCGCCATCACCGGAGCACCTAATTGAGCTAATAACACATTCACGCCAAGCGTTCTGAGCCAAGTACTTTTGCCCGACATATTACTTCCTGTAATCAATACTATACGAGGATCAACTTTTAAATGCAAACTGTTCTTAACACATTCATTTTCAGGAAGCAATGGATGTCCTATTGCTTCTGCATGCAATTCCTTCTGCTCAGAGAGTTCAGGCCAGCAATAATCCGGATGATTAAAAGCAAAAGCTGAAAGACTCAGCAACAATTCAAAACGACCAAGCGTACTGATCCAATGCGGTATCTGTGCATAATAATTTTCTCTCCATTTTTCATAACGCAAGGCCAGGTGCAGGTCGTAGGACAAAAACATATTGGAAAGCACAAATAACAAGAGGTTTGATCTTCTGTCGAATTGCTCACTGATTTTGGCAAGCTCTTCAAATCGCCGGGCGGCTTCCTGAGCTTCGTGCTGCATCTCAACTAATAATTCAGATTTTAGATCCAATTGGGTAAGTTGTTGCAAAACACTTGCCCAGGCACTAAATTTCTTGCGCAGGCCATCCAACTCACTGCCAAGTATCATCAGCTTACGTGCCTGCGAAAAAACAACCATCAAAGCTAAAACAGCAAGGATTGAAAAAGCGGTATAGCCCATCCCGACAAATCCGGCTGCCAAACTCAGCCACACCAGCACAGGAAGCGTGTAGGCGATCAACTTGAACTTTTTTTCCTGAAACAAACGCAACAAAATGGTATTCCTCATTCCGTTAACATCAGGAAATTTATCCGAGGCAGCCTGTTGTAGCTTTGTTTGTATATCGATCCTGAACTCAGGGAAAGCCGATAATTCTTTCACCGCATCCTGCATCATTTTGATGCGAAAAGGCTCCCGCATAGTATTGATCAGTCCATGAGCCAGCAACTCCTCTCCCACCGGAGTGCTGCATCGGTTCAGCTGCTGAAAAAGCGAATAATTTCCAAAAAGATCCATATCATCCGCAAACATAAGCCTCGAACGAAAATGAATGCCATCACTGTAAATGGCTTCATGCTGCTCGTTAATGCCAAGTTCGTGTTGTAATACCCTGGACTTTGATCGCATTCGCATCAACTGTCTGCCATTTCTTATATGTCTGATAGTGAAATAAATAAACAATATAAACAATAAAATAGACGTAATCAGTAAAACCAAGTTTTGATTTCCGGCAAAGAAACCAAAACTGACAAGCGACAAAAGAAAACTTACAAGCCTAAGCCATGAAAGTCTTGTTATAAAATGACTTTTACTTTGAATAGCAGCATTTAACTGCTGTATTTGAGAGGAATACCATTTTCCGGGGTTTTGCTTCATTATTTGTTGCGTTGTATTTTAGATCTATAAATAAACCGATTGTCCTGCTATTCAGTTTAAAGCCTCAAAACAATCAGCATCTTTTCTGATGCAAAGGTACGTGGCTTTCCTTATTTTTGCCTTTGAATTATTGAATATGATCCTCAACCCATCCATCAATGAAATATGACAGGATAAGATGGAACGCCAAGCATGCTGCAAAAAGAGGATTTCATCAGGCAGATAGTTTTTTGTTGAAACATTTTAAACTGCTCAGCCCAGGCAAATGTGCGCCAGCCTGGGGCAAACTCAGAACATCGCAGTACAGTCAGATCGCTGCCAACAGAACAACACAGTCCCCTAGCTGGCGCGGATTTGTAATCCGTGCCTAACAACTTTCAAACAACCACATATCATTCAACTCAAGAGTGTTATTTCAAGCAAACCGTTTTGCCCTGAATAATTAACTGCACTGCTGTAAACCCCTAGCTGGCGCGGATTTGTAATCCGTGCCTAACAACTTTCAAACAACCACAT
>JACCQN010000063.1:0-4055 GCA_015709215.1 Bacteroidales bacterium | reverse complement strand
GTGTTATTTCAAGCAAACCGTTTTGCCCTGAATAATTAACTGCACTGCTGTAAACATAGTCTTCTGGCCTGAAAACAAGCCCTTCTTCTACCGGATTATAATGAATGTAGTTTAACTTTTCTTTTATGACTTTATTGCTCCATACTTCAATTGGTTTGTTATCAGATCGCCAGAAACGATATCCTTGCTCTGTTTTAAATTGTTCAAGCAACCACTCTTTTCTGCTTTCCTTCTCATTTTCTTGGATAGCCTTTGTTACTGCCTTACTGGTAAACTTTTTAAAGTCTCTCAAAATATCTGAAAATGATTCTTGTCCGGTTGCTCTGCCTAACAAATGGACATGGTTTGTCATAATGCACCATGCGAAAATCTCAAGCCCTTTATGGTGGATGCAATAAGTCAGGTTTTCAATAAGAATGTCTTTGTACTGATTTCTCGTGAAAACGTCTACCCACCCTTGCACTGCAAAGGTGACAAAGTAAGTGCCATCAGGATTATGGAATTTGTACTTTCGACTCATGAATCAAAATTAATCAATTAATGATTATTTTACTCAATTAATTTCAAAATCAATATTCTTCAAACAATTAAAAATCTTAGATTTAGGTTTTCTGCGGCACGGATTGCAAATCCGCGCCAGCGTGGGGTTTGCACATACTGCTGCAGCTCGGGCAGTGGCATCAGTGGGTAAGCCGGTTCAAATACATAATCGGGCCATGCGTTGTAAAACTTTACCACTACTTCGGTAGCGATAATTTTTCCGTTTACGCCTAGCTTATAGCCTTTGGTATCGTTGGTGCCAATGCCTACATCGCCTTGCTGGGTAATGACGAGTGCTTCCTGAAAGTTTACTGTTGTACCGGCATTGCCATATGCGGCTGCTTTAAAGGCCATGTTGAGGTTGGAAAAAGAAATCTGGTAGGCAGGGCCATCTTCGGAGCGAAGATTGGTTGTGCCGTTGTACCAGGCATTGCTGTTGATGCCCTGTGAGCCGCCAATATGAAAATGGATGGGTCTGCCCCAAGGAGAATCAATAGATAGTCTTTCTTTGGGCTCCATGCCTATCCCTACAGCATTATCAAAAAAGATATTGTTGCCACTGGGCTGCCAATAGCCACCACCACCACCTGCCGGCACAGCCCAGGTGCCATCGGCACGCAAAAACTGATCGCTGGTGCCGGCAGTTAGTGGCAGGCTGTAAGCACCATTCACTTCGAGGCCTGCCACTTTTACGGGGCATTCAAAAGTAAACTGCCCGGCCGTAAACTGCATCAGGCCAAGGTCAGTAAATAGCTGCAGTCCAGTACTTTTCCCTACCGAAATACCGGTATTGGCATCCATCATTTGCAGCAAGGCCTTTTTTTGTCGTGGGTCAGAAGGCTCCAGCAACAGGCTGGCATCTTCCAGAGCATCAGCACGGATGTGTAGCTTGGCCTGGGGGGGAGGTGACGTTGCCGATGCCGATGCGGCCGGTGCTGTTGATGCCATTGGATGGCCCAACAAAAAGTGTTGGCTTTGTTGATTCAAAACCAATCATCAAAGATCTATCAATATTATTATCCAGTGTTTGCGTTTCGCTGAATCCATAACCAATAACCATTGCATCGGGGCTGAGTGTTTTTAGAAACCTACCAATGGCCATTGAACTCGAACCATACACTTCAAGATATCTACCAATTCCCAAGGCATAATTTTCATACACATTTGTTCTTTGACCTAATGAGAAGGATGATCTTCCGTTTGCTTTTGAGTTTTCACCTGCTGCAAAGGAAAAATCTCCGTTAGCATGGTTATTTGTTCCAATTGCACTTGAAAAGCTGCCGTTGGTGCTGGTGCCGTTACAATCAACACACTGACTATGCACTTTTGTTGCCAAAATAAGAAAGAATGACAAAAACAGCAGCAACAAGGTGTTTTGCGAAAATAGTGTTTTAAAAATTCGTGTTATCATTGTTTTATAATTTTAAGTGTTTCTATAATATTTTCTTTTTCCCTGATGGCAATTAAGTATATACCAGGCGACAGTCCTGTTAATGAAATGAGGTTGTATCCCGTTTGTATGGAATGCGTGCTGATTTTTTGGCCTTTTGAATTCAAAATGAGCAAATCGGAATCAATGTTGCTTTTCACATGCAATGTTTCTATAACCGGAACAGGCCATATTTCGACGCTAGAACCTGCTTTCCTTTGTTGCTTATTTACGCTTGTAACTACATCATTAAGCCTTACTTTCATGATGTAATTGTCATAATAACTGGTAACGCCCGGGTTCTCTCCAACAAAACCACTTACAATACTTGCGGTATCATTGGTTGCCACTAAATCCCAAAGCCAGTAGCGGATTTGGCTTTCATGTGTCATTGATCCTTTCAGGTTGATATCTTTGTCAAACACAAAAAACCTGATGTTCTCTGCCCCTGTAAAATCGGGTGGTGTGTCCTCAAAGGTAGCAACCCAGATAGATGATTCATCAATAAAATCCATTCCCCTCATTTCAGGGATTCTGATCGTTTTATCGTGATAAACAACTGTTGACTTAAGCAATTGCATATCGGGATTGTAAAGTCTCATCTCCAAGCCTTTGGTATCATTGCTTGTATCGAAGAACCTATTAGCTGTGATAAAATTACCGTTACTAAGCCAGCTGACTGTAACAGGTGCCCAAAATGAATTGTAATTAGCCTCAAGAACTCCACTATCTAAATAGTTAAAAGCAAAGTCGAATTCAATCCATGACCTCACTGTGGGCTTAACAGTTAATTCGCCAAACAAATAGAAGCCGCTACTGTCAGAATTTAGTATCATACTTCCAAGATCACTATCTTCATAATTTATATAGGATTTATAATTGAGCCTGTTGCCTTCAAGGTCATATTTGGCGAAAAAAATAAAGTCATTGTGACCGTATTGAACGGTGTCAACCACACCTTGGATAATAACCTCATCTTCATGTGTAAGTAGTATCGACTTTAACCAATGACTTGCATCCGGATGCGTTTCGACAATGGTATCAGTTTTTTCCCACACAAGTTCAAGATCTGAGCTGATCTCACATACATACGTATGCCTGCCCCTCAGCGGATTATCAGTACGCTTTAATGATCCAAAGCACAACAAATTTCCATTGGTTTTAGGGATACAGAAGTTAACATGATAGGCGGTGTCAGGTTTTGGAAAATCGACTGCGTTTACAATATCACCGGAATAATCCAGCTTATAAAATACCATTGCTCTTTCATCACTAGTAGAAAATGTTTTGTTACCAATTGCATAATAATGGCTATTGAAATCTATTGTTTGCAATATAAATTCAGAAACCTCGGATTCTCCAAATGTTTTCTCAAAGGCATATTGGGCGTAAGTAGCAAAACCAAGCTGCAACGCCAATAATGTAAAAAATAATTGTTTCATATAAATTCGCGTAATATGGCAATTATCCATCGTATCATGACTACTTAAAAAATATCAATCAATTTGAATCGGATAATTGTTGTCATTTAGGTAATGGATTTTTATTCCATAATTGAAATTACCTTCATGAAAATACTCACGATTTGTTGTTTGACCCACAAAACTCCAACTCCCAACCATGTTTTCCACATTGATAAGTTTGTAAAGGGAGCTTAATTCCTCGTTAGGTATTTTTGTTAAGAGCAGGTACCGAAGATAGGCATAGTTAGTGTTCATTCGATTTCGATTAAGGCATTTTTCAACCAGTCCAATTTCTTCTGTGCCATAAAACAGGTAATAATCATAGTTATTATCAGGTGGATTGGGATCATTTTCTCTTCTTACATTAGGTTCGCCGCCTTTTCTTTCAATTACTGAAGGATTAATCACATAGAAATTACCTTCTGGGTCGGGCAGAGTAGCGTTCATGGCAAGCATTAGTTGTTTGGCAGCATCTGAAGTTTCCACCGTTCCATCGCATTTTCCCTGGTTTTCCCCATACCACCAATCATCGCCTTCCTCAAAAGGGCCATCCAGTACCGGTGATGGTGGCACTTCGCCCTTTTCTCCTGTTACTACCTGTACGGTAAAATGAAGCAGGCCTT
>JACCQN010000106.1 GCA_015709215.1 Bacteroidales bacterium | reverse complement strand
TGTATTCGCCACGTGGAGGAATGGATATTGAAAAAGGAGCGGAGGAAACTCCCGACCAAATATTCACCGAAGAAATTAATCCTACAACGGGTTTGCAGAGTTTCCAGGCTCGTCAGATTGCCTTTAATCTTGGCCTTAGCGGAACAGCGTTTAAAGAAATGCAAAAGTTTATCAAGGCTTTGTTTGATGCTTATGTGGGAAGTGATGCCAGCCTTTTTGAGATTAATCCGGTAATAAAAGCTGCTGATGACAGAATTTTTGCTGCTGATGCAAAAGTTGTGATCGATAATAATGCCCTTTTCCGTCACACTGATATTGCTGAAATGCGCGATTTGCATGAAGAAGATCCTATTGAAGTAGAGGCCAGCCGTTTCGACCTGAATTATGTGAAACTGGATGGAAATGTTGGCTGCATGGTTAATGGCGCCGGACTTGCAATGGCGACAATGGATTTGATCAAGATGTATGGTGGTCAACCTGCAAACTTCCTGGATGTAGGCGGCACAGCTAATGCTAAACGTGTTGAAGAAGCTTTTAGAATTATCCTGAAAGATCCTAATGTAAAGGCTATTTTAGTTAATATTTTTGGTGGAATTGTACGCTGCGATCGCGTTGCTCAAGGTATTGTGGATGCGTATCAAAATATAGGCGAGATAAAAGTGCCCATTATAGTGAGACTGCAGGGAACTAACGCAGAGGAAGGCAAAGAATTGATTGACAAATCCGGCTTAAAGGTTTTTTCGGCGATCAAACTGGAAGACGCTGCCAGCCTGGTGAATGAAGTTTTGAAAAACTAATCACATATAGCCCCTGATTTTGTACCAGGCAATCGCTGTCCACTCACGTAACACAGCAATTTCGTACTGAAGAAAACTCCAGATATTATAGCGAAAGCTCGGATTTGCGTCCGGGCTTTTTATTTTTTTCTCCCGATCAGCTTTGGAAAGGAATAAATCAACTTCTGTATAGCCTTCAGTTGTTCCCATGACTCTTACGTCTTTAAAACCCTGTTTTTCAAATGTTTTAACACTGCGGTAAGTGTGAACAGGTGAGGTGATGAGCATCAGGGAATGATCAAAAGGAATCATTTGGCTTATATTAACAGCTTGACTATATGTATTATACCCATTTATTTCGGACTTTATCCGAATGCTGTCAATCCCTCTTTGTTGTAATTCTTTGATCATGAGGTAGTGATCGCTTTTTTCGAAATTTAAGGAGTCTGCCGGAAAAGCTACAATGATTTGTGCCTCAGGAAAATCGTGGGCAGCCAATGCGGTAAAATAACACCTTAGGAGGCTTTCAGAACCCGGAAATCCACCTGCACCCATCAAAATAATTGTTTCCGGGGCGGAATCATTACCGTGAGCATTAAAATATCCTGTCCAGTGATAAGCATGATAAGGCCAGCTGGTAAAACTCAAAATCAACATAAAGAAAGTAATAAACCCTGTGATTCCGAAAAGAATGCAAAAGAATCTGAGTAATCTTTTTGCGTATTGTTTCATCGTACTTTAAGTTCATGACAAACCTAATCAATTTTTCCAATAGCTCCTTTAAGTTTTATAACATGCTATTTTGTTGCGACTTTCATATGAAAATATTACTCGGTAATTCTATTTTGTTGAAAAACAAGGCCTCCTTAGCCCAACTTGTTATCTTACTATCATAAGATTCTGTATTCCAGTTGGATGGG
>JACCQN010000062.1:10822-16781 GCA_015709215.1 Bacteroidales bacterium | reverse complement strand
GAACTGCTGCCCCGACAAAAAAAAGACTATTACAAAGATGTGGTAGTCTTTTTTTGTTAACGCTGAATGAGAAATAAACAGGAATTAAGTTTTCCGGATAGTGCGTCCCGATTTTGAGATCGGGAAGGTCGCAGGTTCTTCCGCCTGATGCGGAACTGCTGCCCCGACAAAAAAAAGACTATTACAAAGATGTGGTAGTCTTTTTTTGTTAACGCTGAATGAGAAATAAACAGGAATTAAGTTTTCCGGATAGTGCGTCCCGATTTTGAGATCGGGAAGGTCGCAGGATGTAATTTAGTAAAAAGAAAAACCCCAATCTGAAAACAGAAAGGGGTAAAAACAAAGTAGATTAATCTTTATGTATTCAGCTTACTTAAGAAGTTCAAGCATTTTTGTTCCAATATCAGCAGGCGAGTCAACAACATAAACTCCACATTCTTTTAGAATGGTTTTTTTGGCTTCTGCAGTATCTGCTTTGCCGCCAATAATTGCGCCCGCATGTCCCATGGTTCTTCCTTTTGGCGCTGTTGCTCCTGCAATAAAACCAACAACCGGCTTGGTTCCATTTTCTTTGATCCAGGTTGCTGCCTCAGCTTCCATGCTGCCCCCAATTTCGCCGATCATCACAATACCTTCTGTTTCAGGATCAGCCATTAACAATTCAATGGCATCCTGCGTTGTTGTCCCAATTATTGGGTCTCCGCCAATACCAATTGCAGTTGTTTGGCCTAAACCCACTTTTGTAAGCTGATCTACAGCTTCATAGGTTAGCGTACCTGAACGCGAAACAATGCCTACCCTACCCTTTTGATGAATAAAACCTGGCATAATTCCAACTTTGGCTTCGCCAGGAGTAATCACTCCGGGACAGTTAGGGCCAACCAATCGGCAATCATAACCTTTCAAAAATTCTTTAACTTTTACCATGTCGGCGGTAGGAATACCTTCTGTAATGCAAACAATTACTTTAATTGCTGCGGCAGCTGCCTCCATAATGGCATCACTGGCAAAAGCAGGCGGGACAAATATTACAGAAGTATCAGCACCAGTTTCTCTTACAGCGTCAGAAACGGTATTAAAAACAGGCTTATGCAGATGTGCTTGCCCGCCCTTGCCGGGGGTTACACCTCCAACGACATTAGTGCCATAATCAATCATTTGCGAAGCATGAAAAGTTCCTTCGCTTCCTGTAAAGCCTTGAACAATAATTTTGGAGTCTTTATTTACCAGTACACTCATGATATAAAATTGTGAATCGTTTCTTGTTTTTTACGCGAGCCAAAGGTAAAACCTTTTAAAGGATTGGTTGATACCAGAGCTAAAAAAAACCATTAATTTTGCTAAAAAGCTTTTGAAATGTTTGGACATAACTGTAATTATCTAAATCACAACCATGAAATATCCTGATATCTCTCGTGAAGATACCATTTGTGCCCTGGCAACTCCTCCGGGAACTGGTGCTATCGCAGTAATCAGACTGTCCGGAATCGATAGTCATGCAATAATAAATCGTTTATTTAAGCCTATGAAGGCTAAAGACTTAAATGAAGTTGGTTCACATCGGGCAGTTTATGGTCAAATTTTAGATAAGGAACAGCTAATAGATGATGTGTTGCTCACAATATTCAGAGCGCCACACTCCTATACGGGTGAAGACGCAATAGAAATTGGCTGTCATGGTTCGATATTCATTCAGCAAAAAATCATTGAACTTCTGCTCAACGCAGGAGCAAGATTGGCTGAGCCTGGCGAATTTACCATGCGTGCCTTTGCGAACAAACGTTTTGATCTGGCTCAGGCCGAAGCAGTTGCAGATTTAATTGCTTCTCGCTCAGAAGCAGCTCATCATCTGGCTATTAACCAGATGAGAGGAGGGTTTTCGAAACGTATTATGGAACTTCGACAACAACTTATTGATTTTACAGCGCTAATTGAATTGGAACTAGATTTTTCTGAAGAAGATGTTGAATTTGCTGATCGAAATAGATTTTTACAACTACTTAATGATCTGAAAGTTGAGATTAGTCAACTGATTGAAAGCTTTAAAACTGGTAATGCTATAAAAACTGGAATTCCGGTAGCGATTATAGGTAAACCTAATGTAGGAAAAAGTACTTTATTAAATGCCATCCTAAATGAAGAAAAAGCCATAGTAAGTGAGATTCCAGGTACAACGCGCGACACAATTGAAGACACTATTATTTTGGAAGGCTATAGTTTTCGATTCATAGATACTGCTGGCTTGCGTAAATCGGAAGATTTAGTTGAGAATTTAGGCATTGAGCGAGCCTACGAAAAAATCAAACAAGCGGCTGTGATTTTATACGTATGTGACTTGGCTTCTTGCACTTTAGAGTCGGCCGAAGAGATGCTTGAAGAGTTTAGAAATTTCCTTAAGGATAAAGACAAAAGATTTATTTTGATTGGAAACAAAGCTGATTTGCTGGCTGAAACTCCAGCTCATTTTAAGGAAATGGTTGAGTTGGAAACTATTTTTATTTCTGCAAAACGCAAGGAAAATATCAATCTTATTACCCAAAGCCTAATCAAAGTGGCTCAGGAATTACAGCAAGATCAAGACACTATTGTAAGTAATGCCCGACATTATCAAGCTCTGCAAAAAGCCTTTGAGGCGCTTGTGTCTGTTGAAAAAGGTTTTGAAGCTGATTTGCCCACAGATTTGGCTGCCATTGATTTGCGAAGTGCCATTCATCATTTGGGAAGTATAACCGGACAAATATCAAACGAAGAGGTTTTAGGATCAATTTTCAGTAAGTTTTGTATCGGAAAGTAAAACTATTTTTTCCATCCTTGTTAATATCCTTTATTTACTGCCTTTTACATTATTTTATTTTCTTATTCTTTGCTTAGTTTTTTATGTGTTTGTTGTCCAACAATCCGTGGGTGAAATGATGGCAGTAATAGCCGTCATAAACCTTGTTTTCGTGGAAGCTTGCATTTCACGAAGCCGCTAGGCGGAGGTGAAATGTTAGTCTGGTAGCGGCTATGAAGTATGACGAACAAGGAAATAACACAGGGTCTTAATCCTTGTTTTCGTGGAAGTTAGTCTGGTAGTCAATGAACTCTACCGCAAAAATTCGTGCTGCTCTTGAGTCTTAATCCTTGTTTTCGTGGAAGTTAGTCTGGTAGTGGCGCACAGAAGTATATAATGCAACCTTTGAAATTGTCTTAATCCTTGTTTTCGTGGAAGTTAGTCTGGTAGTCAAAAGGAACGAAATATCCAGCACATCACTACACGTCTTAACAACAGCTCGGCGTAGTCTCTGACTACGTCGATTAACCAACACTGCTCGGCGTAGATTCTGTGACTACGTCGATTAACAACCCACCTCGCACCCTGATTTTTCCCGCCTGCAGCTGCGCGGCTGCCTTGAATCTTTGAACCTGTCTACCGACATCAAGGAGGTAGATCCTTGAATCTTTGAATTTTTGAATCCTCAACAAATCAACGAATCAACAAATCAACCTCAATCTTTGAATCTTTGAATCTTCAAATCCTCAAACCTGCCTGGCGACCAGAGGAAGACAGGTCAACAACTCTTAAACCCGTAAACCCGTAAACCCATAAACAAATCAACAAATCAACAAAGAACAAATCAACAACCCCTTAACCTCTTGAATCTTTGAATTTTGAATCTTTGAATTGCTGCAATAACTGACCTTCGACACTTCCGACCTTCGACCTTCGACCTTCCGACCTTCGACCTTTCGACCTTCCGACCTTCGACCTTCAGACCTTCAGACCTTCAGTCCAATGTTAACTTCTCATATTTTTTCAATCAATTCAGTTCGCACTAACTCGTAAGCTTCTTGCGGATCATATGGAACATCAGGTCTCAACAGGGCAGTGGTATCTCCCAAAAACTCCGCATCCTGCATTTTAGCTTCCATATTGAGTAGGTATTGTTTTTGAGTAGGAGGATTTTCCACTGAGAACTTCATATATTCATGGTAACTGTGCAGCAAAGCTTCTCTGTCCAGATCCGGTTGCTGACTTAAAGCAATGAACAAATCATACAGGTCGCGTCCTTTTCTGCGTTGGTATAAAGCTCGGAGTTTCGTGCCCAATAGTTCTTCCAATCGGTAGGTGGTTAGCTCGCATTTGCCATCAAACCATGATGATTTCACTTCGAAAGGAAAATGTTGCAAGCCATGCACTGTAAAATGCTCCCGTGTATTTGTCTCCACTTTTAATCTGAGTCTCATTGTCGGTGGAAACTCCGAATCAAACCGGTAAATAATTTGAGTTCCATCCCGTTTAGGTCTTACAGCAGATTCGCCAAGAAATTCTAAGGCTGCCTGTAATCGTTGAACCGTTTCT
Source organism: Bacteroidales bacterium (assembly GCA_015709215.1). Classification (GTDB taxonomy): domain Bacteria; phylum Bacteroidota; class Bacteroidia; order Bacteroidales; family F082; genus UBA5536. Next base: position 12,439 of record JACCQN010000062.1, on the reverse strand, counting down.
TTAATCGGTTCAGCTCTCACTTGAACCAAATCTATATCCTCAGAATACCGTGGCTGGGGCTGTAAGTAGAGTTTATGCAAGGCCGTGCCTCCCCTAAATGCCAGGCTTTTGGCCAACCATTCATCCGAAAAAATTTCCACCAACGCACGGCAAATCACCAGGTCTTGCTCCACTTGCTCGTTGGTTTGCCAGAGCACCTGCTGGCTCCATTCTGTTATATAAGCCTGAGGTATCATTCGTCAATCTCGATTGCTGTATTCACAATCACTTTCCAACGATTGTCCGAAAAAAAACCTTTGGTTTCTTTGGCTGCCTTTAATGGAATTCTAAAGAATTTCAAATCATGCTGAGCCATTTTTTCATAGAGCGAATCCGCCAATTCCTGGTAAAAGCATGCGGTTTCTAATGCAAAACCCAATCGTTGTAAGACTGTTGTCGGTGTATGATGCAATAGTGCCTCTGAAAAGTCAGAAGGTTTGATTGCTTCGGCCAACTCGTTCAGTACCGTCACTGCCCTGTTTATTCCTCCCACACGCCTTTCAAACTGTATTAGATCACAAGCGGTTAAAACTGCATTAGAAACATTCAAATAACCTGCTTCTGTTTTTCTTTTTTCTATTAAGGGTTTAGGAATTTCTTTAATACTGATATAATTCACCTTCAATCCTTTTTTTTGAGTAGGACGCAGAACCGGAAAATCAGTCATTACAAAATACTCTTGGGGCTGCTGATGGGACGCTCCGTGAAATGCAGCAGCATTGAGCAAAGCCACGTAATATGGTCGTTGCAAATACTTCATAAAGGCGTCTAAGTACAATGAAGGTGGAAGAATGCCTTTTGAAGCGTATTGGGGTGGCACAAGTAAATAATATCCTTTGTACAAGGAAACAATCTTCCCTTTCGTGCTAAGCCGACTCAATACCCTTTTGATAGCAATATCGGAATAGTCTGGAATATCCTGGTGCAATGCTTCTTTAGCAAAGCCAAAAGCTCCTCTGGCCAGTAAATTGTCCAGCCATTGGTTGATTGATATTTCATTTATCTTCGCCATACTTAAGAGTGAATTTTTGCGAAAGGTACCACATTTCGGTACTTTTCGCAAAATATCTATTCTATATTTACCTTGTTTTTCCATTCTGCCATCGGCAAAAAGTGCTGTAATCCTGTAGTTTTTAGTTCAAGCTTGAGTGTCTTGACAGGGTTTTGAATCCTGCATATGCTAATTATTTGAGTGGCATCACTACTGCGTAGAACCCTCAAATAATCAACTGTATGTTTAATTGTATCAGTCATATCACATCCTTAATAAACAGCATGCAATATACCCCATTTTTTGGGGTTTACTGCAAGTATTTCATTTTTTTATTTGCTGTAGAACCGTGCTCACGCGCGCCTCACGCTCGGCTTGGTCTGTGACTACGTTTCTCTTTGCTCGGCATGGTCTGTGATTATTTCGCTCCACCTCAAGTTTGCTACTGCCGCGCTGCGCGAATTAGTCATCGCGATGCCCTGAGCCTGCCGAAGGGAGCCTGGCGAAATGCCTTTCGCGTGGTGTAATAACTGCAGACCTTGACCTTCCGACCTTTGACCTTCCGACCTTTCGACCTCAGGTCATCG
>JACCQN010000062.1:0-10722 GCA_015709215.1 Bacteroidales bacterium | reverse complement strand
AGCGTAGAGGTCATCGAGCGTAGAGGTCATCGAGCGTAGAGGTCATCGAGCGTAGAGGTCATCGAGCGTAGTCGAGATGCCGAGATGCCGTCACCAAATGTCACCTCCATTTCCTATCTTTGCCAAAACACTTATCCAATGGCCAACACCATCTCCAAATCATCTTTCGTCAGAGGCACTAACTGCCACAAATCCCTCTACCTCCATCTCAACAATCCCGATCTTAAAGACACCGTCTCCGCAAGTCAGCAGCATATCTTCGACATGGGCTATGAAGTCGGTGAAGCAGCACAGCATTGCTTCCCCGGCGGTATCGACGCCAGCAGAGGCAATCCCCACGAGGTACAAGAAGCACTCACATTCACTCGGGAACTCATTGCTTCCGGACAAAAAGTGATTTACGAAGCCGCCTTCAGCGACGGAGAAACCTTATGCTATATGGATATCCTCGTCAACAACGATGGCCGCTGGCAAGCCTATGAAGTAAAAGCTTCAACAAGCCCCAAAGAATATCACTATACAGATATAAGTTTCCAGTACTATGTCATCAGGGCTTCCGGACTCGATCTCGCCGAGATCAGCCTCATGCACCTTAATACTAAGTATGTCCGCAGAGGTGAGTTGGATGTAAAACAACTCTTCACTACCATCAACCTCACCGATCTTGCGCAACAAAAGCAACACGAAATCCATCAGAACCTGCAAGCCTTGCAGCAGATGCTGGCGCAAGACACCACCCCAAAAATCGAAACAGGACATCAATGCACGCACCCTTACACCTGCGATTTCTATGGCTTCTGCCATCAGGAGGAGGTAACAGATATTTTTAGCGGCCTCAAATCGGTTAAAAGATCCAAGATTGAGCTTTTGCGCGAAGCGGAGGTCTCCAGCCTGGATGAAATCCCGCCAGGCATCAGGTTTACTAACAAAGAATGGATCATTCTCCAGGGTCTTTTCAAAGATGAGGTCAACCGCAACAGACCGGCACTCGAAGCTTTTGTCAGACAACTGCAATACCCACTTTATTTTATCGACTTCGAAAGCATGCAGCTTCCGGTACCGCGCTATGATGAATCCCGCTCTTATCAGCAGCTAACTTTTCAGTATTCATTGCATATCGTCAACAAACCTGGCGACGAGCCCATCCATAAGGAATACCTCGGCACACCTCCCGAGGATCCCCGTCCTGATTTCATCAGGAATATGCTCGATCAACTGGGTACCTCTGGCAGCATCCTTATCTACAACAGAGCCTTTGAACCTCCGCGTGTCCGCGAGCTGGCAAGGGATTTCCCGGCCTTCGAAAAGCCGTTGCAAGCATTGCTTCCTCGTTTTGTGGATCTGATGGTGCCTTTTCGGAGCTTGCATCTCTATACACCGGCCATGAGAGGTTCTTATTCTATCAAAGCAGTCCTGCCTGCCCTTGTGCCACATTTGTCGTATGATGCCTTGGGCATCCAGGATGGAGGAACAGCAAGCCTTACCTACCTTAGTCTCTTTAACGACAGCGACCCAATGCTTATTCAGCAAAAGCGCAACGACCTGTTGGAATATTGTAAGCTAGACAGCCTGGCTATGGTTGAATTGCTCAAACAAATCAGCTGAAACACAATTTAACAAGCAGCAAATCAGATTTTAAACCACAAAAAACTTTCAAAATGTCAAAACACGGAGCCATCAGACGCTACAGCTTGATCATCGAGAAGATCGCCAACAGGCAATATCCTTCCTTTAGTATAATCAAAGACTTCCTTTTCGATCATGGCTTCGAACTGTCTGATCGCACCATACAGCGCGACATCGAACAGATCCGGTTCGACTTTGGTATAGAAATCAAATACGACAAAGAGATACGCGGCTATTACATCGATGATGAAGAAACCTTTGGTGTCGAAGGCTTTATCCGGTTTCTGGAGATCGCCAACACCGCCGCACTACTCACCGATACCCTCAGGGATGGCAAGGAGGCTCTGAATTATATCGACTTCGAATCTGCCGGCGAACTCAAAGGGCTCAAATTCCTCAAGCAGCTCCTGCATGCACTCAAGAACAACCGCCTGATCAGTTTCACTTACAAACGCTTCGATGCCGACAAGGAAAACACCTACCTCATGCAGCCTTACCTGCTCAAAGAATACCAATCGCGCTGGTACATCATCGGCCTGATCGACAAATACAACGACTTCCGCACTTTCGGCATCGACAGAATCTTTTCCCTTACCGTCAAAGAAGAAACATTCAAACGCGATCCCGCCCTGACACCCAAATCACTTTTCCGCAACACCATCGGCCTCACCTATGCTCCCAACGGCTACGAAGAAGTCATCCTGTCCTTCACCGCCTTTCAAGGCAACTACATCAAAACCCTCCCATGGCATCACACACAACAAATCCTAATTGACAACCAGCAAGAGCTCCGCATCAAACTCAACATCGTCCCCAACTTCGAATTCAAACAAAAAATCCTCATGCACGGCGAAACCGTCACCGTCATCCAACCCCAATGGCTCGCCAACGACATCCAGCAATCCCTCCAAAACACCCTCAAAAAATACAAATAACCTTCGACCTTCAGACCTTCGACTTTCAGACCTTCAACAGTCTTTCAAAGCTGCCGCGCGAATTGGTCATCGACCGATAGTCGAGATGCCCTTCGCGTGGTTTCCTTCAACCCATAAACAAACCTGCCTTCCTGCGTCAAGTTTATCTGCAAAAGGCAGACAGGCAGGTCAAAAAATCAACCTCAATCTTTGAAACTTTGAATCTCAAATCAAATCCTCAAATTATCAAATTATCAAATCCTCAAATCCCATAAACCCATCAACAACCCCTTAACCTCTTGAATCTTTGAATCTTTGAATCTTTGAATCCTTGAATCTTTGAATCTTTGAATCTCTCAAATAATCGGTGCTCTCGACTTCGCTCGATCACCTTCGCCTCCGTCTTTTCGACATGACCTTCGACCTTCAGACCTTCGACAATCTATCATTTTGCGTGCAGCTGCCGCGCGAACTGTGCTCACCGAAGGTAATCCCTTCGCGTGGTGCGATTAAACAATCTTTCATTCATCATTTATCATTCATCATTCTTCCCTCTCTCCCCTCGCTAAAGTCTCTCAAGTCGCTTTGTTCGCTCAAGTCGCCCCTTCGCTCAAGTCGCCCCATCCCCTCCGTCACACTTTGTCGCCCTCCCATCCTAGCTTTGCAATAAAAAGAAAGCTATGGCCACTCAAAACAAAACTACCCGCACACAACTACACAAAAAACACCGCATCCTCCAGCAGGCTGCCAAAGTGCTCAAAAAGGAATTCATCGGCCTCGACAACGTCATAGAGGAGATAATAGGCTCCGTTAGCCCCTGGTATTTCTTCCCCCAATTACAGGAAAACCCCGTTGTCGTTAACCTCTGGGGCCTCACTGGCGTAGGCAAAACATCCCTCATCAACCGCCTGTCCGAACTGATTCACTTCGAAGATAAAACCTACTATTTCAACTTCGGCGAAAAGTTTAACTACAACATCCACGATCAGATCGAAGATATCAACAAAAGCGTCAATGCCTCTCCCGTCATCATGGTCTTCGACGAATTCCAGAACGCCCGCTCCCTCAGCGGCGATGGAACCGAAAAAGAATTTCCAAGCGGTCAGATGATCTGGCAGCTGCTCGATTCCGGTAAGTTTCCCACACTTAACTTGCCTTATTATGCCAGCATGCTTAACCAACTGCTCATCCAGCTGCGCTTTGTAGTGGCACAGGGCGTAAAAGTCCAAAATGGTGTCGTGGTTTCCGGCAGGGATATTTACATCAAATACTTCAGCCACAACCGTTTCTACGAGCGGCCCTCTGACCCTAAAAGCTGGGATCAAACACAAAAGATCTGGTTCATCCCTACCGAGGTTCATCATATCCTGCTGGATGAAGCACCTGAATTTTTCTTCCCTACCTACAACGTCACTGAAAAACTTAATCAGCTCAACGCCAAAGAGTCTATCGAATTCCTGGAATGCATACACAAACACATTATTCGTCCCAAGACCGTCGATTGCTCCAAAGCCATCATCTTCAACATCGGAAACCTCGATGAGGTGTACGAGATGAGCAGTAACTTCAACCCCGACATCAGTGCGGATGAGTTTCATGAGCAATCACTCAGAATCAATGTGCCTCAGATCAAAAACGAACTCCGTAAACGCTTCCGCAACGAACAGATCGCCAGGCTCGGCAACAACCACATCATTTATCCGGCCTTCAGCAGCAGCTCCTTCCGGCAGATTATCACCATGGAACTCAATAAGATTGCCGCGCAGATGTTCAAAACACAAAACATCAAACTAAGCTTTGACAAATCTATTCACGAGCTCATCTACAACGAAGGGGTCTATCCAACACAGGGCACACGCCCCGTTTTTACCACCATCCATTACACCATCAAAAACAACCTGGCAAAGATCCTCACCGAAATCCACCTCCACAACATTCCGGCTTCCAGGGTCAACTTTTCCTTCGATGGCTCACATGTTTACCTGAGCTTCTTCAGAAATAAAAAGCTGCTCCACATCCTTTACGACAACCAGGAATTCAACCTCACTAAACTACGCCGCAACAAAAGCGACGACATGCAGGCTATCATCGCTGTGCACGAAGCGGGTCATGCCGTAATCTCTGCCATCCTCCTGCATACCATCCCAGAGCAAGTCTTCTCCACCACTGCCAGTCAGGATCAGTCCGGATTCCTTTACACCAAGGTAAAATGGGATTATATCTCCCGCAAGGAAATCCTCAGTCGCCTGGCGCTGTTCCTCGGTGGTCTGATTGCCGAAAAGCTGGTCTTTGGCGAAGAAAATATCACCACCGGTGCCGACGACGATATCCGGCGCGCAACCTTCTTTGTCAACGCGATGCTCAAAGAACATGGCATGGGTAAACGGATGATTGCCATCAATGCTAATACTGTCAGCACCAGACATTTTCTCAACGACTTCGACCATCAGATCGAGCAGCAGGCGCGCGAATGGATCGACGAAGCCACACAGCTGGCCGAACAGACTCTCAAAAAACAGCAAACGCTGCTGCTCCGCATTGCCGGCTACCTCAGCAACCATTCCAGCATCAAAAAAGAAAAGCTACGCGATTTAATCAAGTCACATGCAGTCGATTTCCCTATCAGCCAGATCATCGAAGATGGCTCCAACCTCTTTTACCGCCGCCGCCTGATGGAACAAATCCGATCTGACGCCAAGCCTCAAAGCATATCCAATGCCAGCTGCAACCTGCAACTGAATCATAATCACAACAAATCAAATCCTTAATAACATGTTAACAACCCAACGCTCAGCGTAGATTCTGTGACTACGTCGATTAAAATTCCTCACCCCATAAACATGAACCCGTAAACCGCTGCCGCGCGAATTGGTCATCGCGATGCCCTGATCCTGCCGAAGGGAGCGATAGTCGAGATGCCTTTCGCGTGGTGAAATTTAACAACTCTTAAACCCGTGAACCCATAAACCCATAAACCCATAAACCCTTAAACCCTTAAACCCGTAAACCCATAAACCCATAAACCTACGTCGATTAAAAACCAAAGCATCATAAGCCTCTAAATAAATACCAATAGCCAAATCAATGATTTAAAAACTGAACAATACCATGAGTAAAACATTAAACACAGAAACAATTCAGTCGGTCATCACCCAACATATTTCAAGCAACAGACTGTTAACTGGCATAAATGAAATTGATGAATTAACCGGAGGACTTCAGGCAGGCGAGCTGATCGTCATTGGCGGCAGACCGGCATCAGGAAAAACAAAACTTGCATTAAAACTCATGCTGCTGATGGGCTTGCGCCACGCATACCATTCCGTCTTTTATACGCTGGAATTAAACAAAGAGCAAGTGCTTCAGCGAATACTCCGCGAAAGAAAGCTCTCTTTAAAAAGCCTGCAAGAAGCCAACATACACATTTGCGACAATTCCATAATCAGCTTGGAAGATATCGAGCAGGATATCCACAAGCTCAATACCATATCGCCAGTAAACCTGGTAGTGATTGATTACATCCAGCTACTTGCCGAATCCGCCTCAATAGAAATCTGGAACAACATGAAGGCCCTCGCTATCCGCGAAAACCTCACAATGATCATTTTATCGTCTCTAAAATCAAGCTACTCAACCGATTCCCCAAAACACCAACCCACCGAATACCTCTTGAATGTGACCCCGGAACCATCGGCAATAGATTACACTTACCTCTTACCTTAAAGCTAAGATTTAAAGTCAGCAATAATCAAGTCGTATATTTCTGAATAGAATTCCTTGCCTTTGAAGTTTAAATAGTTTGGATGAGATATTCGATATGCTTTTTTTACATCTTCAATCGCTAACTTTTGAAGTAAATTCTCCGGCACTTCTCCCATACTTGATCTAACGATATCAGTTAATTGAAAATCAATATCACTATCATATTTCCCAGTCATAAACAGAACAAGATCAGGCTTTAATATTCTCAACTCTTCTGAAAAAACCCTGAAATACTCTCTTTCCAAATTGAGAATATACTGCGGAGGTCTATTTTTATCATATGCCTTTCCAACTTTTATAATATTAGTCCACAAAAAAGTAACAGTTTTATTAGGATTCAAATATCTTAGTTTTCTTAAAAAGAAATTTATGTGATTTCTGAAATGGCCCCTATGTGGAAATTCACTTCGTTGAGTAGGCAGAAAGTATTCATAAATTGAAAGTATTTTTTCGAATTCATTACAGAATATTCCTCCCCAATCATTATTTTCTTGCCCAACTATTAAAACTTTTATATCAGCCTCGCTGTATATCTCAGGTTGTGTCAATGAAATCAAAAGTGGGTTGCTAGGTTTGATGATTTTAGTGTCATCATTTACAATTTCGTTAAGAGATTTTGAAAATGAATCCCAATGTCTTCTGTAAAGACTTCTTAGTTCTTTATTAATCATAATTAACGTTTTGAATTAATTTTACTGAATTTAATTGGTGTAAGCTTTTTAATAAGTTATACAAAAATATGAAAAAAATGGCATGGAAAGTTGCCGAAAAAGAGTACGTAAATCATGGCTCAATAGAATGCCCGTCAGAAAGGAACCTCTATAATACGTTTACTATGAATTCGAAACACAAATCTCATGGTAACAGCTACAGCCTATGGCCATTTTCACTTGGCCATCGAAAAAGGACTGATGATGGATTCCTTCGGTGTCGCCTTAAATGCTCTGACAAAATATAACTATAAGTAAATGTTAATTTATTTTCTTGACTTCTAAATACGTTGTTGATAGCGTATTAGCTTTTTTTAAATCAATCCCATGGATTCTCAAAAAAGCATCTCTCACATCTTGTCCGCCATTAGATAATACTGGATTTGAGGATGATGATGCAACTTCAACACTCATTCCTTTTTCGTATTTAACTCCATTAGTTGTTCCTGATCTCTTAAACGTAATCTTAAACAATGCCATAGCCTTTGTATTTAATGTTAATTACTCTATTTTTATTTTTGTTTTGAACAAATTAAAGTTCAAAAACTTTAATTCTACAATTTATTAAAAGATCAGTGTGATCATTCAATCAGTTTTGAAAACTAATACATAAATTAATCAAAACTAATCCTCAACTCAGTATTAATCTTATTCGTTCAATTAGGAAAAATTAGTTCATTATCGAAGTCAACAAATTTACATAAATTTATTCTCTGCTCCAAGATAAAAATCTACTAGTGATATAGTGTGCGACCATGACAATATCTATATTACCCATAAATCACAAAAGCTCGGCCTAGTCAGTGACTACGTCGATTAAATTAATTCCTCAAACCTGCCTAACAACTGAAAAGAGGTAGGTCAACAACCCCCTTAACCTCTTGAATCTTTGAATCTTGAATCTTTGAATCTTAAATCCCCTCAACAAATCAAAAAACAAATCAACAACCCTTAGACACCCTCCGACTTTCAGACCTTGATTTTCCGACCTTCCGACCCTCCGACTTTCAGACCTTCCGACCTTAGGTTCTCCTATCGCCAATTAATTCAGCCATAATGCATAATTTTAAGTGTAGCTTGCGCTATTGAGTTTTCAGTACCCCATCAACGCAAAGCCAAAATTACCCACAACCTCCGCCAAACCATGTCGCTCAATCAAAACTAAAGCAAATACCCCAGGTTCACTAAGCGGTTTTTCAGGAAATCTATGGCAGAATGGTCTTTACCTCTTGAGTTTATCGTCTCGAGAATCATGCTAATTTCGCTTTCAGCCTCTATGGGGTAAAATGAGAAATTCAGTTTACTGATTATGGAATAAAATAAATTTTCTAGATAGGCAATGCCCAAAGCCCCTTTTTCTGTGTATTTTGCTGTAAGGTGGTTTTTCAAATAACTAAATCCATCGCGTAATCTTCTTTGATAAACTGTGAATGCCTGAACATTTTCGTTGCCTGTGGATATTAAGTCGTAGTAAAAATCTTCTGTGTCTTTATTCAGTTTCAATTTACTTTTTGCCCCTGAAAAAAGAAATTTAGCTATTTCCACCTTGTATTCAGCTTTCCCAGCTTTAATCAATTCAGCCAAAATTATAGACAAATACAAACTACATGTTGTTAACCGCTGCTGTCCGTCAATAAGTTCGACAACTTCCAATATTTTAGAGCCGTAACTTTTTGTCGGTCTTTCAGTAGGCATATGGATAATTATCGTTCCCATATAATGACTGTAAGTTTTGTCATCAATCAACATATCAACATCCTGAACAAAATCCTTCCATTGTTTTTCGTCCCAAACATATCCTCTTAGATAATCAGGCACTTGTAGAATTTTACCTTCCAATAGGCTTGAAAAATTATGTTTTTCCATATCGTTTTTATTTGCAAACCTAAATGCTCACTATGCCAAAACATGTCGTGTCCTTCGACCTTAGGTCATCGCGATGCCCTGAGCACTTGTGGTGAGCCTGAGATGCATCGAGCTTGTCGAGATGTCGAACCATGTCGAAGGGAGCGATAGCCGAGATGCCGTCCTTCTGACCTTCGACCTTAAGACTTTCGACAATTCTTCATTTTTCACTTTTCACTTTCCATTTCCCATCTCGTCACCTTTTGTCGTACACCCACCACTAACTTTGCTTCAAAACATAAAATCATCATCATGAAATCAAAACACAACCCCTTTCTGATCTTAGTCATGCTCGCCACTTTGATCATGGCTGCCACCTCCTGCAACAAATCCATCAAAACCGACACCAACACTGTCCTGGTAGCCTACAACGATGCCATTGCCGATTACCACAATGCAATTAACAGTGCTAATTTATTTTTTGATCAGCGTACAATACAACTCTTTAACTTGAACCAGACGGCCTGGGACAATGTAGCAAAGGAACACAAAATCGATTCCCTCATGAACTGGTTCTACGAAAAACACGGCCCCGAAGCCTACAACGAACTCCTCCTCATAGTCGACGACAACTTCAACGAAAAAGTCAATAAATTAAACCGCTAATCTCAAATATTGAATCTAAAATTCGGTGCTCTCGACTTCGCTCGATCACCTTTATCATTACTAATACATTTAACTCATAAACCCATGACCCCTTAAACCCTTAAACCCTTAAACCCATAAACAAATAAACGAATCAACAAATCAACTTCACTCTTCAAATCTTCAAATCCTCAAATCCTCAAATCCTCAAATCAACTCGTAAACCCATAAACCCGTGAACCCGTAAACCCATAAACCCGTGAACCCATAAACCCGTGAACTCATAAACCCGTGAACCCATAAACCCGTGAACTCATAAACCCATAAACCCATAAACCCATAAACCCATAAACCCATAAACCCATAAACCCATCAACCCTTTAACTCTTAAACTCTTAAACCCTTAAACCCATCAACCCATGCACCGCCGCCTCTTCCTCAAATCCCTCACCGCCGCATCATCCGCACTCTTGCTCCCCTTCAGCCTGTCCGGACTCATAGCCACAAACAACAAAACCAATATCCTGGCCATCGGCGATCTGGCAGCCACCATCATAACCAACAACTTGTCGAAAATTTCTTTGTCCGAAGCCAATATCAGACTGCTATGCAACCCCAACTTTTTGGAACTCCCTGCAAATTCCGGAATACAACAAGCCGAATTAGAGCCGTTCCATCCCGAAGAATTATTCCACCATAACGAACACTACCTCATCCTTTCCGACCTCACCTACAAGGAGTCTGCAGCCCTTGCCATCAAAGCCGGCAACTACCTCTCACAGCATCAGATAAGAAACTCTTTTATCACCATCCTCCCTTTCAAATACCAGGGAATCACCACACGCCAAACCGCCGAAGCGGCCCTAAACACCCTATCACAACAAACCAGCTGCAAACCCTTCGACCTCGAAGATCTCCGCTCCCATCACGGCGACCAGCTTTTCACCGAAGCCTTCAGTCAACTGGAGGAGCAAATCCTGGAGCAAATCCAAAAACAGCTTTATTCACATCTTTAAATCATAGCCTCAGCAAGCATCAAAAAAACTTTAGCGCTTCCTACTCGATGATTAAACTTAATGTGGCTCAAATAAATAAAATATCATTTGTGATTAAATACCATTCCAAACGCGGCAAAGTTTGCCCCAGCGCTGTTATGCCACAAATTGTTTTAACCCAACTTGTTATCTTACTATCATAAGATTCTGTATTCCAGTTGGATG
>JACCQN010000061.1:121-16876 GCA_015709215.1 Bacteroidales bacterium | reverse complement strand
TGATTGCCAATAATGCACCTAATTTCCTTATTGTAAAATCTGCCGGTAACGATCGCGGCGAAGGCCCGGGTAATGCCGGCCAGGGAGGCGAGCCTGAAAAAGATGGTGGCACCGACGGATATGACTGCATTGGAGGTTCAGGAAATGCTAAAAACGTGTTTACTATAGGGGCAGTTAATGAAGTGCTGAACTATACGGGTCCCGGAAGCGTTAGCATGAGTAGCTTTAGTGGATGGGGTCCAACCGATGATGGCCGTATCAAACCTGATGTAGTGGGTAAAGGTATTAACGTTTATTCTTCTATTTCCAATACTAACACTTCTTATTCAAGCTATAGCGGAACAAGTATGTCGGCTCCTAATGTAACCGGAACGCTGGCGCTTCTGCAACAGCTTTATCAGGAATCGCACGACAATCCTATGCGTGCTTCCACACTTAAAGGACTTGTGATCCATACGGCTGATGAGGCTGGTTCAACACCCGGCCCCGACTATATCTTTGGATGGGGTCTCGTAAATGCCGAGCGTGCTGCCAATATCATTATTGAAGATGATGTGATGCAGAACTCAATTGACGAAATAACGCTTCCTGTTGGAGGCGCCTACTCACGTGAAGTAACTGTTTCAGGTGGTAATCCATTGCGCGTAACGATCAGCTGGACCGATCCTCATGGCTCTGTTCCAGCAGCTTCGCTCAACCCAAGAACGCCTGTTTTGGTAAACGATCTCGATTTGCGTATCGAGGACGAAGATGGCAACATTTTCTTCCCTTATATGCTTGATCCTGATAATCCTTCAGCTGCTGCAACTACTGATACCAAAAATAATTTGGATAATGTTGAAATGGTATATATCGCTGAAGCCCCTGCAGGCACCTATACCATTCATGTTGATCATGATGGTTCAATGGATGATGATCAGGTTTTCTCAATCATTATCAGTGGTATTGATGAATTTACCGGCCTGCCGGAATGCTCTGCCGGACTGGTTAGCCCGGTTGATGGCTTTGATGGCGCTTTCCTGAATCACACTATCATCTGGAATCCTGCTGCTTTTGCCTCAGGTTATGATATTTATTTTGGAACAGATGGGGAAGGTACGGCTATCCCAACAAATATCTTTAATGGTGAAACCATCACTGATAATCATTTTATCTATCACATGGAACCCTCAACCACTTATTATCTGGTGGTTCAACCTCGCAATAACCTGGGTGTGAATGATGCCTGTGATATTATTTACAGCTTTACCACAATGGCAGCCATAGAGGACTATCCTTATCTCGAAAGTGTTGAGGAAGCAGATCATCCTTTGATGCCAGAGAAATGGCAATCTATGGACTTTGGTTCTATGCAATGGGAAACCACCAATCTGATTGGCTACGAAAGCTCCAAAGCATTTGCGTGTTTCACTACTAATGGCCAGCCTGATGAAATGAATAATTATCTGATCAGTGCGCCTTTGGCGGTTGAAAGTGGAAAAGAATACCTGGTTTCGTTTGCCTACAGAAGTTTTTCACCGGCTTCGCCGGAAGCAATCAAAGTGATGTGGTCTGCCATAGCAGATACTGCCGCTTTTGCTGAAAATGTGGTGTTTGAAAATCCTTCATTTAGCGAGCCTAACTGGCTTATCGGTGATGCTCTGATTGTTCCGGGAATTGACGGCCATATGTTCATTGGCTTTCATGCTTACACTGCTAATGGTATGGGAATGTTTGTGGATGAGGTTATGGTTGAAGACTGGGGCCCCGTTGGGGTAAATGAAGCCGTTGAGAAACAGCTGCGTATCCGTTATGCAAATGGTGAAATCAGCTTCGAAACAACAAAAGACCTTGGCTCTGCTACAGTTACAATTGTAAATGCCGCTGGCCAGCTTGTACTCGATAAACAACTTAACAGCTTGCAGCAGAACAGTATTCAATTTGCACCCGATGCCGGAGTTTATCTTATTAAGGTTGAGGGAGAAAATGTAACAAAAACCAGTCGTGTGTTTATTCAATAAATAACGAATGATAAATGGTGTTAAAAACCTTGAATGTGAAAGCATTCAGGGTTTTTTTATCCACTCATCTATCTGCCAAAGCCTGAGCTCAGGAACAACTACCTGAAGTGTGCTTCTGCTGCGTTGTTCGAGCAAAATAGTATGGGATTCGTTCAGCTGTTCAGCTAATTTTGGGCTATAATGTCTTGCGGTGAAAAGACTTAGCTTTTCGTTATAGCGCACAATAAAGTTTTGCTTCAAATCCTCAATCAATGGCTTCAGTTTATTGCGATCTTCATCAAAACACAATGAGAGGCTTAGGGCGGATACCTGAATCAGGTTAACATGAATATGCAATTGGTCGATAAGTCCAAAAAGTTCATGTAGCATTCTTTCGCCCATAAACGAATAATCACGGGCACTGATGCTAACTAAACACTGGTTTTCTTTTACAATATAGGACGGGATATTTTCGATGGAACCAGCCGGCTGCCCAATGCGACTTGGAGGTATTTCAGGATTTAAAAAAGATTTTACGTACAGTTTTATGCCTGCATTTTGAAGTGGCTTAATAGTTTTTGGGTGAATGATGGTAGCACCGTAATAGGCCAGTTCGATGGCTTCGGCATAGGAAATTTCGTTGATTTTAAGTGTATTGCTAAAACGCTTGGGATCAGCATTCAACAAGCCAGGTACATCTTTCCAAATCCATACTTCCGGTGTTTTGAGGCAAGCCGCAAAAACAGCTGCCGTATAATCTGAACCTTCCCGACCTAATGTAGTAGTGGAGCCGTTGGCTGCACGCCCAATAAATCCCTGTGTAAGATAAAACTGTTTATCCGGATAGGTGCTCGGTATTTGCTTAACGCGTATTTGAGTTTCATTCCAATCAACACCTGCAAAACGAAAACGAAGATCTGTTATAATATAGTTTCTGGCATCAATTAATACCATATCAAAACCTTGCTCTTTTAGAAAGGCATTTAAAATTCTTGTCGATAGGAGTTCGCCGTAACTTACGGTAGCGTCATAATGCTCGTCAAAAGGCATATCCGTGCGGCGGACTTGATTTTCGAGATCCAAAAATAATGTGTTAATGTCATCGACAAGATTATTTGCTTTTTCTGGCTCAAAAAGTCCGTATATAATGTGATGATGGAATATTTTAAGCTGATTGAGTCCTGCCTGCAAGTTTTCAGAATCTTTGGTACGCGCTGCTTTTAAAAGTTTTTCGAGTTCATTGGTGGTCTTTCCCATTGCCGATACCACAATAATAAGTTGTTCATTCTCAAACTTTTTAAGGATTGTTGCCAGGTTGCGTACAGATTCGATATCTTTTACGGAAGCCCCTCCAAACTTAAAAACTTTACTGATCATCTGTTTCTGTTAGGAATCAAAGTGCAAAGGTAGTATTTTTGCCGCTGGACTTTTCGGGGTCTTTTGACTGGCTTAAAACATGCCGGTTATTTTTTGATGAGATTCCGCAATCGATTGAAATTTTATCAACCAATGTTTAAACATGAAGACTTTAGTAGAATTTGTTTGGGAACAGCAGGAAAACGTAAAATATGCAACCGGAGAATTTTCGCGCCTGCTTAATGACATCGGCATTGCCGCCAAAATTGTAAACCGAGATGTAAACCGTGCCGGATTAGCTGGCATTCTTGGATTCGAAGGCTCTGTAAATGTGCAGGGCGAAAATCAGAAAAAGCTTGATGTGCTGGCCAATAACGAATTTATCAAGGCCTTGCGTAGTGGAAAACAATGTGCAGCTATTATCTCAGAAGAGAATGATGATGTGGTTATTTTCGATGACGAAACCACCCGCAATGCCAAATATATTGTGGCATTAGACCCTTTGGACGGCTCTTCCAATATTGAAGTGAATGTACCCATAGGAACGATTTTTGCCATTTACAAGCGCAAATCGGTGGGAACTACTGTTACGCGTGAGGATGTTTTGCAGGCTGGCACCGAATTGGTTTGTGGCGGCTACATTATTTATGGTTCTTCTACTATGCTGGTTTATACCACCGGTAATGGGGTGAACGGGTTTACCTACGACCCAACATGCGGCCTCTTTGTGCTCTCGCACGAAAACATTAAAATTGGAGATGTTGGAGGGATCTATTCCATCAATGAGGCCAATTATATCTACTTCCCCGAAGGAGTGAAAAAGTACATCAAATACTGTCAGGAAGACGATCCTGAAACAAACAGGCCCTATACAACCCGCTATATCGGTTCGCTTGTTTCTGATTTTCACCGGAATTTGTTGCGCGGTGGTATTTATATTTATCCTGGAACGTTAAAAAATCCTCAGGGAAAATTACGCCTGATGTATGAATGTGTGCCAATGGCTTTTCTTGCCGAGCAAGCCGGTGGCAAGGCTTCTGATGGGTTCAGCCGGATCCTGGATATTCAGCCAGAGGACATTCATCAGCGGTGTCCGCTTTTCATTGGCTCAAAGGCAATGGTTGAAAAAGTGGAAGAGCTGATGGCAGCGCACAGCAGCGATTTCCGTAAATAAACCTCAAGGCTATTTCTTACGGATCAGGCCTAGACCATCTCTGATTGGAAGTATGATTTGTTCTACGCTGGGTTCATCTGTTACTTTTTCGTTGAAAAGCCTAATAGCGTTGGTTTCAGCGTCCTGAGCCGATGCGTCTGTAACTTTTCCATTCCAAAGTACATTGTCGGCAAGCAAAAAGCCACCAGGATTTAGTTTTGTAAGGAGCAGGTCGAAATACATGGGATAGCTCATTTTGTCGGCATCCAAAAAGATAAGGTCGAAGCTGGTATTTAGCGATGGAATGATAGTTGCAGCCTGTCCAATTTTCAGGCTTACTTTGTGAAAGACCGCTGCTTTATTCAGGTTTTCAATAATTGTATCTTCCAGTTCTTCATTGGCTTCGATGGTGATCAGGTGGGCATCGTCTTGGATAGCCATTGCCATGGCGATGGTGGAATAGGCAGTGAAAGTACCAACTTCTAAAATCGTTTTTGGGCGCAGCATTTTGCAGATGAGATCAAGCAATCTGGCCTGAAGAGGTCCGCTCAGCATACGGGGATAAAGCTGTTGGAGGTGCGTTTGCCGGTAAATCTCATCCAAAACAGGATGCATCGGACTGCTGTGTTGCTCAAGGTATGCCTCTAATGCTTTGTTAATCATTGGAATCGGGTGTTCAAAACAACTTTAACCGGAAAACCAGTCATGTTTTGCATCTCGAAAAGTCGGGTTTCCAATGGCTTTTCTTTTCTGTTCAGTTCAATCAGTTCAGGACGTAATACTACATAACCGATATCTTTCGGATAAATACTTTCGCACAGTACTTCGTAACTCACTTTTTGCCCGGGCTCGATATTCGTAAACATCACAGGCTGTTCTCGGTATAAAAACTCAGCTTGTGGGGTTAGCAATCTCAGCTGAAACCACAGGTGGTCAATATGTTCCTTACTCTTATTGGTCAAACTTACAATAAGGCGAGCTGACTGATAAAAAGTGCTAAGGTTGGTGAGCTGGATCAAAAAGATAGAATCCTGATCGTTTTCAGTAGCATAAAAACTTTGATACCTCACTGAATCGGGTTGAGGTTTGAGCAGTTCGGGGCCAAATTCGGCCAGTTTTGGTTTTAATTCCTGGCCAAACAATGGGTTAAAATGCAGCTGGCCAAAGAATAGAAACAGTATCACGAACAGGGCGTAGCGGTATGTTGAATAATCAGGCATCGGCATGATTTGGGTTGCCAAGATAAATCAAAGTATTGAATTGATCGGTATCAAAAATCTGCTGGGCTACTTCCATCAGCAGGGAGGCATTGGTTTTCCTGATTTTTTCGGCAATTACAGTCATATCGTCCACCCGATCGAAAAGTAAATGGCTGCGTGCAATCGAAAGCGCTTCCGATAATCCGGATTCAAAACCAATGGCCAGCTGACCGATCAGCTGTTGCTGGGCACGATGTAGTTGTAATGTCCCCAGCTTTTGGTTTTTGAGTTTAAAAAGTTCTTTGTGAACTAATTTAAGCGCTTTGTCGGCTGATTTTGGATCAATTCCCAGGTAAACCAAAAAAACACCGGTATCAGTATAGGCTGTGTAATGCGATTCGATGGAATAAGCAAAACCATACTTTTCACGAATATTCAGATTAAGCCTGCTATTGAGGCCTGGCCCTCCTAAAATGTTGTTTAACAGTACTATGCTATGCTTGAGCGGATGCTTACGATCGTATGCAATATTGCCAGTAATGCAATGGCTCAGGTAGCTGTTTCTGGTCTGTTTTTGCAATTTCGGAGCATAATCCGAAAAACCGTTTCTTGTTGGAATGATTTGGTTTGAAGCTGCGCTATTAAAATGCTTTTCAGCTTGTTTTACAAAGCTCGAAAAAGGCACATCTCCGATCAGGGCAAGCACCATCCGCGAAGAGGCATAGTTTCGTTTGATAAACCTTAGTAAGTCGTTGCGGCTAAAGCTTTTCACCAAATCACTTGTGCCTAAAATAGGATGCCCAATCGGATGTCCATCAAAAATTTGATCTTCAAAATCGTCGAAAATCTGTTCTGAGGGAGCGTCTTTGTAAGAATTGATTTCGTCCAAAACAACTTCCTTTTCTTTTTCCAGTTCATGCGCCGGATAACTGGCACTGAAAGCAATATCGGCCAGCAGCTCCATGCTTCTGTCGCAGTATTGACTCAGGAAAGAAGCGTGGATGCAGGTCTCCTCTTTGGTGGTATAGGCATTTAGTTCACCACCCACATTTTCGAGGCGGCTCAGCACATGAAAGGCTTTTCGTTTTTTGGTGCCTTTAAAGATCATGTGTTCAATCAGATGAGCCAAACCAAATTCATGTGGCAGTTCATCGCGTGAGCCGGTATCTACCATGAGTGCCAAATGAGCAATTTGACCGGTTTTTTGCCGGTGAATCAGCTTTATACCGTTAGGAAGCTGGTGATAATTATAGGTTGATGTCATGTGTGCTATGCATTGTCGCTGAATGAATCAGGAGGCAAAATTAGGCATTCTGCGAGGATTGAGCACTGTTGTTGTACTTTTGTGTTTTTAAAGCTCACAACTTATGCAAATTTCTACCATCACCCAACCTACTTTGCTTGTTGATACTAAGCGTGTTAAGGCAAATATCCAGCGCATGAAAGCCAAAGCAGCAGCAAACCATGCTGTTTTTCGGCCCCATTTCAAAACACATCAGTCAGGTGTGGTAGGACAATGGTTCAGGCAAATCGGTGTTGACAGGATTACGGTTTCATCCGTGAGTATGGCCAAATATTTTGCTGATCATGGCTGGGATGATATTTTGATTGCTTTTCCGGTTAACCTTTTGGAGATCAAAAAAATAAATGAATTGGCCGGAAGGATAAAGCTGCACGATTTGATAGAAGATTTAGCCGTTGCCAAGCAGCTGGATAAACTGCTCGAACACTTGGTGGGTGTGTATATCAAAATTGATTCAGGTGCAGGCCGAACAGGTATTCCGCTGGATGATGAAAATCGCGTGCTGGAATTAGCTAATCAGATTAATGTTTCTAAAAACTTAACGCTTAAAGGATTGCTTACCCATGCCGGACATTTTTATCATCAGCCTGGAGGGAAAACAGCAATAGCAGAAAAAACCCAACAGATTAATCAGAAGATGAGAGCACTAAAATCAAAACTTCGACAGGAGGATTTAGTATTGAGTTGGGGCGACACGCCATCCTGTTCCATGCTGGACAATTTGGAAGGCTTTGATGAATGGCGGCCCGGAAATTTTGTTTATTATGATGTGATGCAGTATCATATTGGCTCCTGTAGCCTCGAGGATATTGCTGTGGCGATGGCTTGTCCGGTAGTAGCCGTGCATCCCGAGTGCGAAGAAATGGTGATTTATGGCGGTTCGGTGCATTTTTCGAGTGAGTTTATTGCGGCCGATGATAACTTCCGGTTGTATGGATACCTTGTGAACTTTACTGAAAATGGCTGGTCTGAAACCGTTGCCGGTGCGTGGCTGGCGCGTCTGTCGCAGGAACACGGGATTGTGAAGCTTCCAAAGGAAATTTGCTGGAATTATAAACCAGGAGATTTGATCGGGATTTTGCCCGTGCATTCCTGTATTACGGTTTCGGCTATCGGTCAGCAGCAGGATTTGGACGGGAATCTGATTGCTAAAATGTGTATTTGTTAGATGATTACCTGTTTAAAAATGTGATGATTAAGTTATGTTGAAAAAATATGTTTAAATTGTTTCCCGTAGATTTAGTAAGAGTTCTTCGAATTATTCGCATTTCTGTTCAATGTGGAAGGGTTTTTTGAAGCTGTTCAAACGGGATGCTCATTTATTCAAACCACAAACGAACGGATTGTTTAAATTTGTCGCTTATAATAAATTCAGCAATGCGAAAACTGCTTCTCCTCTTTGTCTTTTTTAGTTTTATTGGCCTTCATACTCAGGCACAGAAAAGGGTAAGTGATACAACGGTTTCAACTGTCTTGATTCAGGCAACTTATGCTTTTCAAATTCCGGGGGGCGACCTTACCGAATATTTTGGAAACAATTCTACCATTGGTGGTGGCGTAAGTTACAAGACGTATAAAAACTGGCTTTTTGGAGCTTTCGGACATTTTATCTTTGGCGATCAGGTGAATAATCGGGCTGAAATTTTAAAGGGAATAAGCACCAGTGAGGGCGAAGTGATTGATGGTAACGGCCTCTACACCAGTTTGGCTTTGTTTGAGCGTGGATTTCATCTCCAGTTTAAAGCTGGAAAACTTTTCAACCTCTTAGGATCAAATCCTAATTCCGGTATTTATGTGCAGGGCAGTCTGGGCTATCTGATGCACCGCATCCGTATTGAAACGCAATTTGGCACGGCTCCCCAGCTGATGGACGACTATGCGCTGGGCTACGACAGGATGCGCGGCGGCCTGGCATACGGAGGTGAAATTGGTTATTTGCTGATGAGCAATTCCCGTTTGTTAAATCTGAGTGTTGCGTTGGAGTTAACTCAGGTCTCAGCCAAAAGCCTGCGCGATTACGATTTTGCCCTGATGCGCAAAGACGATAAAAGCTATACCGATCAATACTTTGGAATACGCATTAGCTGGATGATACCAACTTATAAGCGTGCCCCACAGCAATTTTATTATTACTAATAATTGTCTTGGCTTCTATGCTGGCATTATACAAGATTTGGTGTTTACGCAATGAAATTTGTCAAAAGCGATGAAATGGAAAATGCTAAAATGGTATCTATCATTGCAATCAACGATTTTTTGAGTTATCGTTTAATTAGACGATAATTTGAGTAATTGTTATTTTAAACGATATTTACTTTGATAACGAACGAAAGTGAAACGGATAATTTTTAAGATGAATTGATGAGATGGCTTTACACCATATTTATCCGTTTTTACGGACTGGCTGCCCGCTTTGTTGCTTTCTGTTCGGCCAAGGCCAAAGCTTTTGTGCAGGGAAGACGCAACTTTCCAGTGCCGCCAGTTCAGGATGAAAAGCCCTGGTTTTGGTTTCATGCTGCCTCGCTGGGCGAGTTTGAGCAGGGAAGACCTGTGATAGAAGAAGTGAGGGCACGATTTCCGGAAATAAAGATATTGTTGAGCTTTTTTTCCCCTTCGGGATACGAAATCCGCAAAGATTACGAACTGGCCGATCAGGTGATTTATATGCCACTCGATACCGTAGCCAATGCCCGGAAATTATTGAAAAATTATCAAATCAAGGCTGCATTTTTTATCAAATATGAGTTTTGGTTTAACCATCTGAAGGTGTTGCAGCATAAGGGTATTCCGGTGTTTTATTTTTCTGTCAGATTCAGAGACAATCAACATTTTTTTAAACCATATGGATTTTGGTTCAGAAAGCACCTGAACTATGTTGAGCATTTTTTTGTGCAGGATGAGCATTCTGCGGAACTCTTGAAAAGTATAGGCATCAATCAGTATAGCATTGCCGGTGATACGCGCTTCGACAGGGTAGCAAAAATTGCTGCCAAGGCCGATCCGATTCCAGAAATAGAACAGTTTATTGGTGGCCGAAAGTGTATTATCGCTGGCAGTACCTGGCCTCCCGACGAAGTCTTTTTAGTGGAAATGCTGTCTGAAATGCCAGATGACTATTGCCTGATTTTTGCGCCTCATGATGTAAGTGAGTCGCATATTGCACAGCTTAAAAACAGATTGAACGTTTCTTCAGGATTGTTTTCAAAAAAGCAGTTTGATCCGGCCAATAAAGTTTTGATTATCGATCAGATTGGTTTGCTTTCGCGCACCTATCGTTATGCGCGTTTCGCCTATATCGGAGGTGGTTTTGGCAAAGCCATTCACAATATTCAGGAAGCGGTTACTTTTGGCTGTCCTGTAATTTTCGGGCCTAAGCACGAGCAGTTTACCGAAGCGGTTGACCTGCTGGGTCTTGGAGGTGCTTTCAGTGTAAACAATGCACAGGATTTGAAAACCCGTTTCGATCAACTGATTCATGATGAGGCGTTTTACCTTCAGGCATCAGCAGTTTGCAAGGATTATGTGCATAAACAGCTGGGTGCAACAAGTAAAATTATGAGCTTTCTGGATAATCGTTTCGAAGAGGAATAGCCAACAGCCTAAGCGCAACATTTGTATCTTTGCGTTTTACTTTCCAATAAATAATCAACAATATCATGATGATACAACTAAAAAATAGTACAGCTGAAAAGGAAGCAATCCATAAGCTTTTGATCTTTCCCAAAAATGTTTCAGGGGATTTGCCTGGCCTGAATGCTGAAGAAAACAAATGGGTTTTGAAGCAGCGAAATGACCTAAAAAAGGAATTGATAACGCTTGAACGCTATCCTGTTGGGATTAGTTTGCTTATTTTGGATCAGGAATCTGAAGCTTACAAACGCTATGAATCATGTCGCAAGCATGGATTTTCCTTGGGTCAGTACCTCAACAAAAACGGATTATCAAAGCTTGAAATCATCCCCGAAAAAGACCTGGATAATGAAGCTTTGGCCGTGGCAGAAGGTATGGCGCTAGGGAATTATCAATTTCTGAAATACCGCAAAGATCAAAAGGAAAAGCAAAATAGTTTGTCGGAGATTCATCTCATTTCCAATGCGATAGATCAGAAACTTGTTGATGAGTTGAATATCATAATTGAAGCCAATCACTGGGCACGCGATCTGGTGAATGAACCGCTCAATAAACTCAGCGCCACAGACCTTGCTGCTCAGATCAGTGAGAAAGTGCGTGCTGTGGGAGCAAAGGCAGAAGTGTTTAACAAACAAAAGATTGAAGCCCTGAAAATGGGGGGCTTGCTTTCAGTAAACAAGGGCAGCATCGACCCGCCAACCTTCACTATATTGGAGTGGAAACCTGATAATGCGGTAAACACAAAGCCAGTGATATTAGTTGGAAAAGGGGTGGTTTACGATACGGGCGGCCTCAGCCTGAAACCCTCCAATGCCATGGATACCATGAAGTGTGATATGGCAGGAGCGGCTGTGGTATCGGCTTCACTTTTTGCCCTGGCCAAGGCAAAAATTCCATTGCATGTGATGGCACTGGTACCGGCCACTGACAACCGTCCCGATGGCAATGCCTATGTGCCAGGTGATGTGATCACGATGTTTGACGGAACAACCGTAGAAGTGCTAAATACAGATGCCGAAGGACGTTTGATTTTGGCTGATGCCCTATCCTATGCCAAGAAGTTTGAACCCGAATTGGTACTCAATTTTGCCACCCTCACAGGTGCTGCTTCAAGGGCCATCGGAAGCCAGGGTATTGTGGCTATGGAAGTGAAAGCAACTGAACTGTTTTGCAAACTAGCCGAAAGCGGAGATGCTGTGAACGAAAGACTGGTAAAATTTCCGATGTGGGACGAATACCGTGAGCAACTCAACTCAGAGATCGCCGACCTCAAAAATATTGGCGGGCCAGAAGCCGGAGCCATCACTGCCGGAAAATTCCTGGAGCATTTTACCGATTATCCTTTTGTTCATTTTGATATTGCAGGACCTGCCTATATCGAAAAGCGCGATAATTACCGCGGAATTGGCGGAACTGGAATTGGTGTAAGGCTGATATTTGATTTCCTGAAAAAATATGGCGTTTTATAAGTGTTGATCAAAACTTAAATAAACACCTTCCTTAATTAAGAATATAAGCGAAAACTTAATTAACGTCTTGTCTTATTTAATATTCTTGTAATTTTCTTAAATAAGATGTACTTTTGTTTAAGTTTATGCTGATATAAAATGAAAACATTCAATTCTGGTACTTACTTAAATCAAGGAACTTTCAAAAGTTTTCAGCCGTCCAAAATAAATCAACAATGGACAATTGATGATATGGAGGTGCTGCATCTTTTAAGTCAGGCAGACAGGCAACTTGGGAGACTCGACATGTATTCCGATTACATTCCTAACATTGACTTGTTCATTAGCATGCATGTCTTAAAAGAAGCAACACAATCCAGTAAAATTGAGGGAACAAAGACCAATATTGAAGAAGCTTTATTAGACAAGCAAGATGTAAATCATGAAAAAAGAGATGATTGGGAAGAAGTACAAAACTATATCGAAGCATTAAATGCTGCTGTAAAAAGTTTAGAGAGCTTGCCTTTTTCCTCAAGGCTAATACGAGAAACCCATAAAATTTTATTGCAAGGCGTAAGAGGGAAGCACAAACTTCCCGGAGAATTCAGAAGAAGTCAAAACTGGATAGGTGGAGCAAGTATTAGTGACGCAACGTTTATTCCGCCTGTACACACAAGTGTCAATGAATACATGACTGATTTAGAAAATTTTGCTCATAATACTGAAACATTTTTTCCTGAATTACTTAAAATTGCCTTAATACACTATCAATTTGAAACAATTCATCCTTTTCTAGATGGTAATGGTAGAATTGGCAGATTAATGATTACCTTATATTTGGTTGAAAAGGGGATATTAAAAAAACCTATTCTCTATCTCTCAGATTTTTTTGAAAGAAACAGAATGTTGTATTATGACAATTTGACAAGAGTCAGAGAGAAAAATGATTTAAGTCAATGGTTTAAATTCTTTTTGGTTGGAGTAATAGAAACTGCAAAAAGCGGAATAAATACATTTGATAGTATTCTAAAACTTCAAAAAAACAATGAGATAAAACTGCAAGCTTTAGGCAGTCGTTCGTTTAATGCTCAGTTGGTTTTAAACCATCTTTACAAAAGACCAATTACAGATGCTCAAAAAGTTAAAGACTTGACTGGTTTGTCTTTGCCATCTGTTTACAAATTGATAGAAGAACTCGAAAGGCTTGAAATACTAACTGAAATAACAGGTGCACAAAGAGGTAAAATCTACCTGTTCAAAGCGTACACAGAGCTATTTAAATAAAATCCTGCCTGATAATGAGTTTAATTTGAGGATACTAAAGTAACAGGACAAAAAAAAACAAAAGAGATTACAAAACCGATGACTTCCTGCGAAGAAATTTGCTACAATGCTAAACTGTTCATGACATATCCATCAGGTGCATAAAGTCGAGATAGTGCGGGGCATCAATGCCAAAGGTCTCCACTGAACGTCCCATAATTTTGTAGGTGCTTTTTTGTCCGGCGATGCGCGAAAAATGCAGTTCAAAAGCCTTGCCTTTCTGATCATTGTAGTTGACCATTACAAGATTGTCATTGATATCTGAATGCAGCTTGTGGTGACAGATAGGGCAATAAAACTGATATTTTTCTCCTTCGGTTACTTCTACTTTTTCGTGGTATTTGGTTTCGTAATTTCCTATTTCGGGATACATGAGCAGAACAAAACCTTTTTCGTTCAGTTGTTCACCTTCTTTACAGGCAGTAAGAATCAGTCGGTTTTCAATCAATAAAAAACCTTTGCAATTGGGGCAGCTGTAAGTGTTATTCATAATGGTCTCCTTTCTTTTGCTCTAAAAGTACAAAATCTTGAATCTTTCAGCAAATATTTTTTTTAAGGTAAAATGGTTTTTTGCAATCCTTTGCACTTTCATTTGCTAAAATCATAGCCAGTTCAATGGATAATAAATCAGAGGATTAGGCAAATGATCTTTTTTAGACTTCGGACTTTGTCTTTTTGAATCAGGGCAAAAGATTATCTTTGTTAAGACAATATCTCAAGCTAATCTAAAAATTCAAGCCCATGAAAAATCTGGCCTGGTCAACGATGCGAATAGCCCTGTGGCTGCTTATCGGAAGTTTTATTTTTAATGCCTGCCAAATGAATCCAAAAGTGAAACAAGATGTACAATCTCCCAACGGAAAGATCAATGTTGCCTTGATTTCGGGTGATGCTGGCGAGCTGGGATATACTGTTAAGTTTAAGGATCAGCTGCTTATTGACACTTCCTGGCTGGGATTTGAATTTAAAAATCAGGAGCCATTGATGAATAAGCTGGAAATAACAAAGGTGGAGTTTTCTGAACTGGACGAAAACTGGGAAATGCCCTGGGGCGAGCAGCGCATGGTGCGCAATCATTACAAAGAAATGCTGGTGAGTGTTACGGAGAAAACAACAGCAGCACGACAGTTTCAGTTGCAGTTCAGGCTGTATGATGATGGTTTGGGTTTCAGGTTTCTCTTCCCCAACTTGGCTGATGATCAGGAAACTATAATCATGGACGAGCATACCCATTTCAACTTAACAGCTGACCATCAGGTTTGGTGGATTCCGGGCGACTGGGATATTTATGAGCACCTTTTTCACCATACCCGCCTGAGCGAAATTGATGCCATTGCATTGCGTGATCACAACGATTTGGCTCAGACTCATATTCCCTATAATGCTGTGAACACGCCCGTTACCATGAAAACGAATGCAGGCATTTATTTGAGTTTTCACGAAGCCAATCTCACGGATTATGCCGATATGACCATAAAAATCGATACCAATAATTTTAATCTGGTAAGCGAGCTGGTTGGTTCCGACAGGCTGGGATATAAAGTGAAACGCACCGGAGCCTTCACTACGCCTTGGCGAACCATTCTAATCAGTGAAACTGCTGCCGGACTTATAGATTCCCGGCTGATTGTAAACCTCAACGAGCCCAACAAATTGGGTGATGTGTCGTGGTTTAAGCCAACCAAATATGTCGGTATTTGGTGGGATATGCATCTGGGACGCAAAACCTGGGATTACGGAGCCACACAGGACATGAATACCTACACGGGCACCAAGCCACATGGCAAGCATGGCGCAACTACCGAATATGCAAAGGAACTGATAGATTTCGCTGCGGAGAATAATATACATGCAATTCTGGTCGAAGGCTGGAATACGGGTTGGGAACACTGGATTGGCTTCGAAGATCGCGAAGGCGTTTTCGACTTTGTAACCCCCTATCCTGATTACGATCTGGCAGAAGTGGTCCGTTACGGCAAATCCAAAGGAGTGGAACTGATTATGCACCACGAAACCTCTGCTGCTCCACGCACCTACGATCAACAAATGGATACAGCCTATCGTTTGATGGAATCACTTGGCATCCATTCGGTTAAGACCGGATATGTTGGTAAGATCATTCCCAAAGGCGAGTATCACCACGGACAATGGATGGTAAACCATTATCGTCGTGCGCTTGAAACGGCTGCCAGGCATAAAATTGCCATTAATGCCCACGAACCCATCAAAGCCACAGGTATCCGGCGTACCTTTCCGAATGCCATTTCCCGTGAAGGATTGCGTGGACAGGAATTCAACGCCTGGGCTTCTGATGGTGGCAATCCGCCCAATCACCTGCCTACTGTGGCATTTACACGTATGCTGGCTGGCCCGATAGATTATACACCCGGCATTTTCAATATCAAGCTCGATCCCTGGAAACCCAATAATCAGGTGAATACTACCCTGGCACATCAGCTGGCTTTGTATGTGGTGATTTACAGTCCTATACAGATGGTTCCGGATTTGATTGAAGCCTACGACAGTCACCCTGCTTTTCAGTTTATAAGGGATGTGGCTGTTGACTGGGAACAAAGCCGTACCCTCAACGGCGAAGTGGGTGAATACGTTACCATTGCCCGTCAGCAAAGGGATTCAAACAATTGGTTTTTAGGGGCTATCACCAATGAGGATGCCCGCAAACTGGAAGTAAAACTCGATTTTCTGGAAGCCGGCATAACCTACGAAGCCCGATTGTATCTTGATGCAGCCGATGCCCATTGGGATGAAAACCCAACGGCTTATAAAATCGTAAAACAGCAATTGAAACAGGGCGACATCCTGAGTCTTGAGCTTGCTCCCGGCGGAGGTGCGGCGGTTAGTCTGATGCCGGTGGAGTAGGAGCGGAATAGGTTTGAGGTGTTGTTATAGTTTTCGTTGTTGTCGTGGTTGTTATGTTGAAGGTTTGATGAGAAATGGTTTTAGACCAGGAGATGTATTGGCAAGATGTGTTTACACCAACCTCTACCTCCCAATAGTAAGGCTGAAGGGGTTGCGCTATATCTTAGTTGTTTTGGAAATTTTCCTTGTTCCCGATAGCTAATGCATCGGGACATGTTCCAATTTCACAAAAACAAGTGCGATTGAAGAAGCAAGAGTGTGAGCAAGGGTATTGAGGGCTGTATGTATTTAAGATGATTGTGGTGCTTAAGTCAATACGAGCCAAAAGCTAAAACCCAACAGCCAAAAGCTAAAAAAGCAAGAGTGTGAGCAAGCGTATTGAGGAAAGAACGTCTTCGATGTGGACTTGAACGTCTTCGATGTGGACTCGAACGTCTTCGATGTGGACTCGAACGTCTTCGATGTGGACTCGAACGTCTTCGAT
>JACCQN010000060.1 GCA_015709215.1 Bacteroidales bacterium | reverse complement strand
AACGCTTCAAAAAATTGGTATCCCTTACGTAAAATATGATCATCCCGCCACACCAACAGTAGAAGACGCCATACCCTATTGGGCTGACATTGAAGCCATTCATTGTAAAAATCTGTTCTTTAGAAATCATAAAGGAAATAAACACTATCTGGTTATTTTTTCGTATCGCAAACAATTGAATATCAAACAGCTTGAGCTTTTACTGAAGCAAGGAAAGCTAAGTTTTGCATCCGAAAAAAGAATGAGGAAATACCTTGGAATTTTACCAGGCAGCGTATCACCTTTTGGGCTCATCAATGATCAAGAAAATCATGTTATTGTTTACATCGACGAATCCTTAATCAGACACGAAAGAATAAGCTTTCATCCGAACTTGAACACAGCAACACTCTCAATTTCAACAAAAGATTTTATTAAGTTTCTGGATTTTACAGGAAACACCTACCATTTGATCAAATTTGAAGAGCCAGAAGAAATGAGCTAAAAAGGATTAACGGCTTGAAATTAGCTGATAAATTAATGAAAAAAATTGGCTATTTTAAGCTACTTTTGTAGCCTCCTCTAAAAGAAAAAAAAATAGCTCAACC
This sequence comes from Bacteroidales bacterium, assembly GCA_015709215.1. GTDB lineage: Bacteria > Bacteroidota > Bacteroidia > Bacteroidales > F082 > UBA5536. The sequence goes on along the minus strand of JACCQN010000060.1, from coordinate 16,292 downwards.
TCAATGGAAAAGATTAATATAAACGTACAATCGGAAATAGGTGAATTAGAATCCGTTATTATCCACACTCCGGGTGCTGAGGTAGAAAATATGACACCCGAAAATGCTGCTCGAGCACTATACAGCGACATCTTGAATCTAAGTGTAGCTCTGCCGGAATACAACGAATTTAAGGCCGTGCTCGAAAAGGTTGCACGCGTGTTCGATGTGAAGGATTTATTGAATGATATACTGGAAAACGAAAAAGTTAAAGCCAGCTTAATTAGCCGAATCTGTCGTTATGAAGCCAGTGAAGACATTTGTTCACTGATTGGAAATCTGTCAGACGAAGAATTAGCTGCTCAGCTCATCCAGGGCGTTGAAATGCAAAAGGATACACTCACAAAATACCTGGATAATGAACGGTTTTCGTTACATCCGCTTCCAAATTTCTTTTTTACCCGCGATGCTTCCTTTGCCATGAACAATAAGGTAATAATCAGCCAGATGGCAAGCAAAGTTCGCGAGCGCGAAACATTGATAATGGAAGCAATTTTTGATTATCACCCGGCCTTTAGCACACAAACTGTAAATCCTGTCAAGCGTTTTGACAAAAGCGGAAAAGGAACCATTGAAGGAGGTGATGTGTTGATTGCAAGAGAAGATGTCTTTTTAAGTGGAATAAGTGGCAGAACCAGCAGCCAGGGAATTGATGCCTTGCTGGAATATATGAAAACCAAACCAGGAACCAAACATCTGATTCTTCAGGAGTTGCCCTATCAGCCAGAGTCATTTATTCATCTGGACATGGTATTTACCTTCCTCGACAAAGATAAGTGCATGATTTTCGAGCCACTAATACTAAATTCTTCACGTCATCTTACGATTCATATTGTGGTTGAAGACAACAAAGTCGTTCAGATTAAGGAAGAAAAAAACATGCTGGATGCGCTCAAAAAGCTGGGTATTGACCTTAAACCTGTTTTGTGTGGCGGAAAACACGACACTTATATCATGGAACGCGAGCAATGGCAAAGCGGCGCAAACTTTTTTGCCATAGCACCCGGAAAAGTAATTGGTTATGGCAGAAATACTTATACGATGGAAGCACTTAACCAGAATGGTTTTGAAATCATCAAAGCACGGGATGTGATCCGCAATAAAGTTGATATAGCCAGTTATGACAAATATGCTATTACGATAGAAGGCGACGAGCTATCGCGTGGTGGTGGAGGTGCGCGCTGCATGACTATGCCCGTTAGTCGTAAAGCCGTTGATTGGTAATGCTCATATTTTGAAATCAAATTCGAAACCGGCATTTTTCGCACTCAGAATTTATCTGGTGAGTCTGTTGCTTTTTCTTTTGCTGGTATTTCCTGTTTCACTGATCATGCTTTTTAAATACGGGCCTTATTGGATAGAAGAACGCGGCATCCCCATAAACAACAAAAAGAATACTATTGAAGAAAGTTATTTAACTGATTCATTATCAATAAATAATAACAACACAAAAAATTGGGAAATCAAGTCCACCGAACAGGATAAACGATTTGGAAAATCGGTTAGCCTCCTTTTCAGAATGATGTTATTTAGCCTGCTTTTCGGGTATGCATTTAATGCTCCTTTTAAACGTTTTTTTAGGCAGAAAAGAAAAAATAAACCTCCATCAGATGCATTACGCAATTTCTGTAGAAAATGGCTATTGTATGTTCCTTTAATCAATAGTGGAATTCTGGCATCTGGATTTCTTATCGCTCTGCTAGCCATGGGATTTCAGGTTTTCGATAATACAATCGACAGCGAAGCCAGCAGACATTTTTACCGTCAATTCTTTTTTATTGCGACTTTTGCTTCTTTTCTCTCCGTTTTTTTTATGTATTTCTGGTTTCGCTTTAGGGTAAGATTTAAGTACCTCGAAGTGGTTTACGATTCGGTAAGTTTATACAAAAGTCCGGTAAACAAACCCAAAAGCCATCTCATTTATAGCTTATGGGTCAACAGCATTATGACAACTTTGCTTCCTTTGGTGATCGTTATATTTTATATTTCATTTAGCATCAGCAGTATTCACTCCACCCTTGAACAATCGCCTACCAGTGATCAAGCCGCAGTTCTTTACGGGAAATACCTGCAAATAATTGATCAAACTGAAATGCTTAACTCGGCTAATTTGTTCTATGTTAATGCTATAGATAGCCTTCTGATGTTTGTTGGCATTTTTTCCGGCATACTTATCAGCATCATTTACATCTTCTTTTTCGTAAATTGGACCAATAAAAGCATCATTATCCCAGTGGAAGAAATTATTCTGAAAATGCAGGAAACAGGCGAACAGGAGCTTAGCCAGCTCACAATAGTGCGTACGACAGACGAATTTGGTGATCTTGCCAGGGGTTATAATGAAATGGCAAGTCGCATTAATAATAATATCAAGCAATTACAACAAACAACTAAGGCAAACCAACGTTTTGTACCTGCACCATTCCTTCATTTTCTGGGCAAGAAAAGTATCACGGAAGTACAGGCCGGTGACCAGGTACAAAAAACAATGACAGTTATGTTTGTGGATATCAAGTCATTCACGAGTTTATCTGAACAAATGAGTCCAAAAGAAAACTTTGATTTTTTGAATGCCTATCTGCAGCATATGGAGCCGATTATTCACAAACATAAGGGTTTTATTGACAAATTTATAGGAGATTCAATTATGGCACTGTTTGAAGTTTGCCCCGAACATGCTATTGATGCAGCCCGTGAAATGCAAACCTGTCTCAAAACCTTTAATCTTCAGCTAATCGATCAGGGGAAACAGCCAATTGAAACAGGTACTGGCATTCACACAGGAAGCCTTATTCTGGGAATGGTTGGCGGCAAAGGCAGAATAGAAGGAACTGTGATTTCGGATGCTGTTAACTTGGCTAACCGCTTAGAAGGACTCACGCGGGTTTTCGGAGAAAAAATCATTATTTCTGAGACAACTTATAATTTTCTTGAAAATAAGAATAAATATCATATTACCTATCTGGATGAAGTTACAGTGAAAGGAAGACTAAAAACAGTGAAAATTTACGCAGTTGAAGCACTAAATACACGATAATATGCAACTCGAAAAACTAAAAATAGCAGTTGGAAAAATCATAGGTTCCGAAAGAGATGACAGGCATTTTTATCATAATCTCGACCATACATTGGATGTATTAGCAGCTGCTGAACGTTTAATTTCTCACACAAAAACAGAACCTGAAACAGCGATGCTTATTCGTGCTGCAGCACTTTTGCACGAAACCGGAATAACGGTCTCACCAAAAAGTCATGAAGATGCTTCTGTTGAGATTGCCAAAGAACTTTTACCCGATCATGGTTTTAACCAGATGCAAATTTTACGTATTTCTGAACTGATACTTACAACCAGGATGCCCCAAAAGCCTTATGATTTAGCTTCAAAAATCATTTGCGATGCCGATTTGGATTATCTGGGTCGAACTGATTATTTCATCATTTCACATAAACTACGTCTTGAATGGATTTTGCTTAATGGCTTTACGGACGACCTCACCGAATGGTATCAGATACAGCATGATTTTCTTGAAAACCATCAATATTTTACTTTGGCTGCCAACAACTTACGTAAAAAAAGAAAGCAACACAATCTTTACTTAATAAAAAAACTACTCCATTCGAGCAGTTAAATTACAGATCTAAATAATACTTTGAAGATAAATCATATTTTTGTGACTTAAATCAAATTCATCATGATCAAACAATTTAAACATTTCAAAACTAAGCACCCATTTTTGTTTATCATGATGATCGGGTTAATTCTGCGCTTAATTGCTGTTGTGTTTTCGAGGGGTTATGGTATGCATGATGATCACTTCCTGGTGATTGAAGCTGCCGGATCGTGGGTGGATGGTTTTGATTCTCAGGGCTGGCTGCCCGGAAGTCCTGGAAATACAGGACCCGAAGGTCACAGCTTTTTCTATGTTGGATTTCATTATTTGTTTCTTAGCTTTTTAAAACTTCTGGGCATTTCCGATCCTCAATGGATAATGTTTTTTGTCAGGTTGATTCATGCATTACTCTCATTATTGGTAATTTCATTTGGGTATCGCATGGCTAGTTTGATCACTGAAAAACAAACTGCTTATAAGGTCGCACTGCTGTTAGCCGTTTTCTGGTTCATGCCAATTTTGAGCGTACGCAACCTCGTTGAAATGGTTTCTATTCCGTTTTTGATGTATGGAAGCTTAATCATCCTGAGGCAGGAGTTTTTCCGAAAAAAGGAAGAGCCTGGTTATCATCGTACTTCATTTTTGGTTGCAGGATTTTTTCTGGGTTTAGCCTTCTCGGTTCGCTACCAAACACTTTTCTATACCGGTGGAATAGGCCTTGCTCTGTTGTTGATGAAAAACTGGAAAGGTATGCTTACAACTGCCGCAGGATTTCTGATTTCGGTAGTTATGTTTCAGGGTTTTATTGATTTTTATATCTGGAAAAAACCTTTTGCCGAGATGATAGCCTATGTTAACTACAATTTGAATCATGCCTATGATTATCATACCGCCCCATGGCATCATTTTCTGCAGGTGTTGTTTGGCTTGTTAATTCCCCCTGTGAGTGTGATGTTGATCTTTGGCTATCTTAAAGACTGGAAACGGCATTTTTTGCTCTTCTTCCCTGTTTTTGTCTTCATACTTTTTCATTCAGTTTTCCCTAACAAACAGGAAAGATTTATTTTGCCCATTATACCGATGTTTATTGTGCTTGGGATGATCGGTTGGGATGATTTTATTTCAAAATCGAAATTCTGGAAAAAAAATATCAGACTTGAAAAAGGATTTTGGAATTTTTTCTGGGTTATTAACATCATCCTCTTGATACTTATTACACCGATGTATAGCAAGAAAGCTCGGGTCGAATCAATGAGTTATTTAAGGAATTATCCTCAAACAACGAAGTTTTTTCTCGAAGACATCAACAGTAATATTTTGCGTTTTCCTCCTGTATTTTATGCTGGACATAACTGGCCCACATATGAATACATGCTCAACAACAACACTTATTATGAAGTAGCAGATATCAACAACTGGAAGGAAACAGATCAACAACCTGATTTTGTGTTTTTTGTGCAGGACAAAGGATTAGAAACAAGGATTGATTCACTAAAAAAATACATACCGAATTTGGTTTACGAAAAAAGTTTTAAACCTGGGAATATGGATCAGTTGATTCACTGGCTTAACCCCATAAACGCCAATGAAACAATACATTTGTATCGCAACGAAGCTAAAATTCCTAATGCTTATAAACCATGAACATTTCATAAAAGCTGTTAAAAATGGAAATTGAAAGAGCCCGCAAACGAATTGCCCAACTCAGCGAGCAACTCAATCAGCATAATTATCAATACTACGTTTTAGCTCAACCACTAATATCTGATTATGAATACGATATGATGATGGAAGAGCTTATCAAACTCGAAAAGCAATTTCCTGAATTAATCTTATCCAGCTCTCCCTCACAACGCGTTGGTGGCGAAATCACAAAGAACTTTCAATCTTTTCCACATCGCTATCCCATGTTATCGCTGGGCAATTCATATAGTCGTGCAGAAATTGCCGACTTTATCAACCGTATTAAAAAAAGCATCGGAAACAAAGTAGAATTTGTTTGCGAGCTCAAATATGATGGCGTGGCAGTGAGTTTGCATTATAAAAATGGATTACTCAAACAAGCATTAACCAGAGGCGATGGTACCAAAGGAGATGATATTACAACAAATGTTAAAACTATTCGCAGCATTCCGTTACAACTCACTGGCAATTATCTTGAAGATTTTGAAATCAGAGGCGAAATTTATTATCCAAGAAAAAGTTTTGAAAAACTTAATGCATCACGGGCAGAAGAAGGACAAGCACTTTTTGCAAACCCACGAAATGCAGCCGCAGGAACTATCAAATTGCAGGATTCTGCCGAGGTAGCTAGGCGCAATCTGGATTGTTGGTTGTATTATCTTGTTGCTGAAAATGATGATTTGCCCTTCGAAACACATTATGAAAGCTTGCAAAAAGCAAAAAAATGGGGATTTCGTATCTCGAACGATATCGCGTTGTGCGTCAACGAAAATGAAATTTTCGAATTTATCAACAATTGGGAAAAAGCCCGGCACAAACTTCCCTTTGATATTGATGGTATAGTGGTAAAAGTAAACAGCTTTGCACAACAACGACAGCTGGGATTTACGGCCAAATCGCCACGCTGGGCTATTGCTTACAAATATAAAGCAGAAGAAGCAAAAACCAGATTATTAGGCGTTGATTTTCAGGTTGGTCGCACTGGCGCGGTTACACCTGTTGCAAACTTGAAACCGGTTTTACTTGCCGGAACTACCGTAAAAAGAGCAACTTTGCACAATGCTGATTTTATTGCCCAGCTCGATCTACACGAAAACGATCTTGTAACAATTGAAAAAGGTGGAGAAATAATCCCGAAAATAACCGCTGTTGATTTATCAGAACGCGATGCCAATAGTAAAACCATTAGCTTTTTAACTCACTGCCCTGAATGCGGAACAAAATTAACGCGACAAGAAGGTGAAGCCGCCTGGTATTGCCCTAATAGCGATGGTTGTCCACCACAGATAAAAGGAAAAATCGAGCATTTTATCAGCCGAAAAGCAATGAATATTGAAAGTCTCGGTGAAGGAAAAATTGCCTTGCTTTTTGACCAGGGATTAATAAAAAATGCAGCTGATTTATACAGTTTGAAATATGATGACCTTTTTGGACTTGAGAAAATAATTGAAACCGCTGATGAAAATAATCCTGGAAACATCATCACAAGAAAAGTCAGCTTTAAAGAAAAAACAAGTGAGAACATTCTAAAAAGTTTAGACGAATCAAGAAACGTTCCGTTTCACCGGGTTTTATTCGCTTTGGGAATTCGCTTTGTAGGAGAAACAGTAGCAAAAAAACTGGCAGATGCCTTCCTGTCTATTGATGGGATCAAAAACGCAAGCTTCGAACAACTTATTGCTGTGGATGAAATTGGTGAAAAAATAGCTGCTTCGGTTCAACAATATTTTAGTGACCCGAATCACCTCATTCTCATTCAAAAACTCAAAGATGCTGGTTTACAGTTTGAACAGGAAAATAAAATCTCAGCCGACGGGCCATTAAAAGGGAAGTCGTTCGTGATAAGCGGAGTATTTTCAGTATCAAGAGAAACCATCAAAAAGTTAATAGAATCTAATGGGGGTAAAAATATTAGCTCGCTCAGCAATAAAACCGATTATTTGGTAGCTGGCGACAATATGGGTCCTGCAAAAAAACAAAAAGCTGAAAAACTGGGAATTCCCATTATCTCGGAAGAAGATTTGCATAAATTGCTTGAATAAGGCCTTAAACCGCCATCTGCTGCAACGCCAGATATTTACCATTATCACGAGCGAGCAATTCTTCATGTGATCCTGATTCGACAATTTTTCCCTTATCGATCACTAAAATCCTATCAGCCTCACGAATGGTCGAAAGGCGATGCGCTATAATGATAGATGTTCGTCCTATCATCAATGTATTGAGTGCTTGTTGAACCTGACTTTCAGAGGCTGTATCCAGAGCACTGGTTGCTTCATCAAGCACCAGAATTTTTGGGTCACGCAAAATGGCACGCGCTATTGCAATACGCTGTTTTTGTCCTCCGGAAAGCTGCACACCGCGCTCTCCTACAATAGTTTGAAAACCATCAGGGAAGGAGTTGATAAATTCAAGAGCATTTGCCTTGAGGGCAGCTTCTTCAACCTGCAATGCAGTGGCTTCGGTATTACCGTAAGCAATATTCTCGTAAATTGTTCCACCAAACAATAACACTTCCTGTGGCACAATAGCCATTTGTTTTCTCAAACAATTCAAGCTTATTTTTTTAGCAGGAATATCATCCAGATATATAGTTCCCGAATCCGGCTCGTAAAACCTGAAAAGCAGCGCTGTTATCGTGGTTTTTCCAGCACCCGAAGCACCAACTAATGCAATTTTCTGACCTGTTTTCACGTCAAAATCAATTCCATCGAGCACTTGCACTCCAGGCCTGGAAGGATAAGCAAAACTGACATGCTTAAAACTCAGGTTCCCTTTTAGCTGAACCTTATCCTTGCATTCAGCCATGGTTTCCGGCTCCGTTTCTTCTTCAAGAATATCAAGCAAACTGTCAGTTGCCCCAATTGCTTTTTGCACCTGCGAATAAAGATCCGCCATACCTGAAATGGAAGCGCCAATAAATAAGGTATATAAAATGAATTTGAATAAATCGCCCGAACTAATTCCGGCTCCCTGATTTACTAAGTAAACGCCAAACCAGATAACACCAACAATACTTGTAAACAAACTAAAAACAATCAACGAAATAAAAAGTGCGCGCCATTTTGCACCTTTTAGAGCAATTCGGATTACCTCGTTGGTGGCATTAAAGTACCGCGATGATTCATAAAGCTCATTGCTAAAAGCTTTTACATTACTAATACCTTGCAGGGTTTCCTCTACAATCACATTTGATGCAGCAACCTGCGACTGAGCATCTTTGGATAAATTCCTAACCTTTTTACCAAAAACACGAGCGCCAATAGCAACCAGGGGCACAAAGGCAAGCATAAAAAGCGTTAGTTTAAATGAAATCAGCGTTAAAAGACTTATTCCTCCAATAATGGTAATAAGTTGCCGGATAAACTGAGCGATGGTGAAAGTGAAAGTTTCCTGCAATATAGCAATATCCGCGGTGATTCGGCTATTAAGCTCCCCTACCCTTCGGGCAGAGAAAAATGCCATGGGCAAACGAATAAGCTGATTATAAGTGGTTTGCCTTAACCGGGCAAGCATAAATTGCGTAACGATAGCAAACAAGTAAATCCTGAAGTAAGAAAACACTGCATTCACTGCAAATATTATCAAAAGAATCAATGCGATCTGATTAATCCGCGAAAGACTTGCTTCGGGATTTGCAGCATCCAGGAGATCTCCCAATAACATTGGAAATGCCAGGGTTCCCAAACTTGAGATAACCAGAGCTCCAAGACCACCAAAAAACGCCCATCGCTTTGGCCACATAAACTTTAACAGTGATAACAAGCGTTTTAGGCCTGTCAAGCTAAGTTTTCTCTTTGGTTCTTTATTTTCCTCCTGCATAAATATATTTTATCCACATAATGAAACAGCTCCATTCTATCATTGTTCATCCAAAAACAAACTTAAGGAAGTAAATAATAGGAAACCCGAATAATACTATCGCTATTTACAGTGAAATATTCCTCCAATATTTGGTCTGATTTTAACCTATTCTCTTCCAGATACAATTGCAATTCATAATGAATTACCTCAGCAGCAGAATCGTTCCAGATCATTTCAGACTGAATCGCTTTTTGTTCAGGGATTTCAAATTGTCTAAAGTGTCCCGATTCCCTCACTTCATTATAAACCGGAAAACCAAATCTGGCTAAAAAGAAGTCATCCTGCAAAGGTTTTAACAACAAAAACGCATCACCAGCAGGTTTGTAACGCAAACTGTTGAAATATTTTTCAAGTTTTTGCTGGTTTTGGGCTAATAAATTATTTCGTTCGCCTAACTGAATCGTATCTTGAATGCCAATTCCAAGAATGGCTTTCTTATTTAAGTGAACAATTTCCAGAGGATCATCTGATTTCTCTGAAATCAATTTTAACTTGTTTAATCCTTTCTCCTGCAGGGGATTCATCAATCCATCAAGAAAAAATCCAAAATACCTCCCAAAAGGGTAACTTAAGTTAGAAAGTTTAAGCGACCAAACAACCTTTACACCCTTATCAGTTGCTTGAAACAACCATTCATCAGTTGCATTTCCATAATTTCCAAAATCCAAATCGCTTTGAATCAATGTGTAAGGCTCGCTCTTTATAATTTTCAAACCTCCACTTCCCTGATCTTTACTCGTCCAGTCAAGAATTGCTCCTTCACCAATACGTGAGCCACTAAAAACCAAGCTCATGCGTGGATCATCCAAACTAAAGGGACTCCAGTTTTTCCAATTATTTAAATCATTAACCTGCCTGAAAACAATAACTGGTGAGGCTTCAATAAAAACAGACTGACTAGTTGTAGCCTCCTCATGCATTATAGCAGGTAAAATTAAGGCAATAGCTAAAAATGATAACAAAACAAAACCAATAAATTTTAGTGCACGCATACGATTATTTATTCAATGAAATAAGCAATTCCTAATGTAAAAGTTAAAATTTGTATATGATTTGTTCTTTTAATTACATCATTATTTCTCGTATAAGAGAAATCCAGTTTCGATCCAATATATTCCACATCAAAGGTAATATTCCAATTATTTATTGGATTGAACCTTAAACCAACTCCATTATAAATCGCAAACTTTGAACTAAAATTTGAAGATTCAATTATTTGGAGATTAGTTGTAACCTGATTTTGAATTCGAACTACTCCTTCAGGCTTTTTCACCATAAGAGATCCAGCCATCATTTTAAACGTAAAAGCCATAAAATCAGCTACTGGAAAGTCAAAATAAATACCAACCATTCCAATAATTGAACTAAATGGATCAACATTTACAAAAGCCGTGTCGTAATTGATGTTGGAATTAATGTAAGCACTTGATAATCGCCGATCATCAATTTTGTTTCTGTTGTATGATAATAAACCACCAAATCCGGCATTCTTGCTAAAAAAATAAACAGCTTCAAAACCGTAATGTACTCCACCAGCTACAAAGCCGTTATAATCAAGGCTTCCTGAATTTTTCCCAAACGACCCGAAAGGTTGCGCATAGCCAGTTCTGAGCTTTACCATACCCGTTCCTTCCTCATGTTGTCCCTGTGCTCTTAATGTAAGCAACAAGCAAACAGTGAGTGCACCTATACCAATTAATCGGGCTTTTTTCAACATTTGTTCAGGTTTCGCTACGCTTTATACGAGTTATTCAACAAAAAGTTCTGAAAAAGCTTTACTCATTTTCTCTAAAGCTTGTTGCAGAAGTGAATGTGTACATGCTACATTCATCCGCATAAAACCTTCGCCACCCGGACCGAAATCAACTCCTGCATTAAATCCAACACCAGCTTTATCTATCAAAAAAGACTTCAGCTCTTTGTCTGACATGCCATAGGCCGAAAAATCCAACCAAATCATATACGTTGCCTCCGGAACAATAACCCTTATCTTAGGTAAATGTTGTTTTATATAAGTTTCAGTAAAGCTGATATTATTAGAAATATACGCCAAAAGTTCTGAAAGCCAGCTTTCTCCATTTTCAAAAGCAGCTTGTGTTGCAACAAAGCCAAATAGATTTCCCATATCCATATGCAAACCCGAAACCAATCGCTTAAATTGTTCACGCATTGCTTGGTCTTTGATTATCACAGAGGATGAAGCCAAACCTGCAAGATTAAACGTTTTACTGGCTGCATGCATAGTGATAAGTTGACTATCCAGCGCTGGATTTATCTTGGCAAAAACGGAATGATTATGACCTGGCAATACTAAATCAGAGTGAATTTCATCGGAGATCACCAATAAGTTGTTTTTTACACAAATTGCAGCCAATTGTTCCAGTTCTGATTTATGCCAGGCTCTGCCAACAGGGTTATGCGGATTACAGAGTATCAACATTCTGGCTGTTTGCGCTTGCTCCTCCAACTGATCAAAATTCATTTGATATTTACCATCTTTTAATAATAACTCGTTATAAACCAACTGTCTGTTGTGATCTTTTACGGCTGTAAAAAACGGAAAATAAACTGGAGGCTGCACAATAATTTCATCGCCGGGATTGGTAAGCGCCAAAACAGCAATATTTAAAGCAGGCACAACTCCCGGACTAAACAAAATCCAGTCTTGCTCAATATTCCAGTCATGTCGTTTTTTTAACCAATTGATAATAGATTGGTGATAAGCATCACTTCTGAAAGTATAGCCATAAACAGGATGATTAGCTCTTGCAATAATAGCCTCCCTAATGAAATCGGGTGTTTCAAAATCCATGTCGGCAACCCACATAGGTATGACTTCGGGATTATTAAAAATGAGATTTCGCAAATCGTACTTTACACTAGCAGTGCCTTTACGATCAATTATTTTATCAAAATTATAGGACATTTGTTTTCATTTAGATTGCAAAGTAACAAAATTAAAGTTAGTATTTTGTTGGAGGGTTTGCGTTTCTTATAGTGAAAAAAATTAGTTAACCCAATTGAAATAGGAACATAAAATTATTCCGGTTATTTTTGCAGCTTGCGAAAAATAAATGAAAACCTTCGATAAAAAGCATAAACTTTTATTTATAATTCTTATAAGTCTCTATGTATTACTTTTTTTGTTAAGCCTTCCTGGAAGAGTGCCACATATTGATGATGCCTGGCTGGGAGAGCACAGCTATTGGCTGCTGCATGACGGGATTGCTAAAACAAAACTCATGACCAATATTGCACATGGAGACGAAAGACTCATCCTTCATCATAAGCTGTTTACGCTACAGGGTGCAATTGTTATTTATTGCTGCGGGTTTTCCTTATCTGCATTAAAATCAGTTAGTTTTGTTTATTTGCTCCTTTTGGTTGGATTATTTTTTTTCATTCACAAAAAAAACTGGTTTGCAAAACGTGAAGCACTGAGTTTGTCCTTGTTACTATTACTTGCAAACCCACTCACTTTTGAGTTTGGGTTTGTTTTTCGTCCGGAAATTATGCTTTCATTTTTGGGTTTGGCTAGCGCTTATCTTATCGTTAAACCAAATGTATCAAAAACCACAAAACTTCATGCTTTCATCAGTGGATTAATTGCAGGTCTTTCACTGGCCACACATCTCAACGGAAGCATTTTTATCGCAGCAGGATCTCTTTATCTGATTATTAAACGAAAATGGGCTTCAGCCTTACTATTTGCAGCTGGATCTATTGTTACAAGTTTAATATATTTTTATGATTTCCAATCATTTAACGACTTTAGCTATTGGATTCATCAACTAACATTTATTCCTTCCGACAATAATAGTTCTGGACTGTTTAAAACTTTTATGCTCAGCGTATTAGACGAACAACGGCGATATTTTCACAGTCCAAAAGAAATCATTTTCACCCTATTAATTGTGGTTTCTCTTTCTTTTTCGTGGAAAAAAATCAAACAGGAGCAATCAGCTCTACTCCTTTATACCTTCCTTGCAATGATGGCAATGTCTGTGCTGGCACTTAACAAAACAAGCAAGTACTTCCTAATGATTTTACCATTCGTGATTTTGATAATCAGCCATAGCTATTACATTATTTTACGATCTAAAAACAAAAACAGAATCAGAATTTTTAATATAACCCTCCTACTTTATCTTGCTATTTCGCTCGTATATAATGTGGCTGTTGTACGTCAAAAATATGATCCAAAGATTAATGCCGCCATCACAGCTGCTTATGCAGGTGATAAGCCTTCAGAAATACGTATTCTGGCTCCTATGGAGTTTATATTCAATGAAATAGGACAATATGAAAGGATTGTCGGCTTGATGTCCTTTAACGAGCGTTTAAAACTTGATCCAAATTTGAAGGCAGACCAATTTCTTGAAACTGCTAAGCGAGAACATATTGATCTAATCTTGTTGCCCGGCTATTACCAGGAAAAATTTCAGCTCATACATAACCCGCCAAACACCCTACTGAACGGGTTTAGATTAATTGAAAAGTCAGATCAACTTATGGTTTGGAAACTAGACACGGCTTCCAATGCATTGCACTACACAAAACCAAGACTTGCATACAGTAAATATGGAATGATTTTTAGAGGCGCGTTTAAATAGATTGAAGCAATAAAAACTAAATTTGATGTATTGATCAATGCTCGCTTTCGCGGCAAGTCTTAATCTTTATTGCGTATTATCATTCAAAATCCCACGAAAAGTCGCCTCTTTTTAGTCACTTGCCAACACCTTGTATCGCTTCAATGGGTTTAGCCATCACAAGGTAGTATTGGATCTTCCTTTTCGGTTGCGTAAGGAGCAACTGTTTTTCGAAAAAAAACATTTTTCAGGTAACTTCGGTAAAAGTAATCAACCCAATGCCTAAAACTGCCAAAAATGTCGTTTTTTTGCAAATACAATAAAAGCCTTTATCATGAATGACCTTAGTAACATTTCCTCGCTTCGATTGGGCATAACAGCAGGTGGGCAATTAGCTAAAATGCTTGTTTTAGCAGCCAGCAATTGGGATATAAAGACTTACGTGATGGATGCCGATCCTGATTGTCCGGCAGCACATAACTGCACCAAATTTTTCAAAGGCAGCCATACCAATTATGATGATGTTTACCGTTTTGGGCAAGAGGTTGATATGATCACCTATGAAATAGAAAGCATCAACACAGAAGCCCTCAAAAAACTTAAAGCAGAAGGAAAAATCATCCTGCCCGATCCGGAAGTACTCGAAACCATTCAAGACAAAGGTTTACAAAAGTTATTCTTTGAGAAGCATCAAATACCAACAGCAAGCTTTAAACTATATGATCATAAAGCTGACATTTTGAATGCATTACAAACAGGAGCACTACAATTTCCTTTTGTACAAAAGATACGTAAAGGAGGTTATGACGGAAGAGGTGTGCTGTTGGTCAATTCTCAGGAAGATTTGTCGGAATTAATGGATAGCCCCTCAGTAATAGAGCAGAAAATTAACATAAACAAAGAAATTTCTGTTATAGCAGCACGCAATGCCACCGGCGAAACAAGTCATTTTCCTGTTGTAGAAATGGAATTTAATCCCAAGGCTAATTTGGTAGAAAAAATAATTTGTCCAGCTGATTTAAATGAGAAAATAATGGCAGAAGCTGGCAAGTTTGCTGATAAGCTTATCAGTGCCTGGAACATAGTGGGTTTGTTAGCTGTTGAAATGTTTGTGGATGAGCATGACAAAATATGGATTAATGAAGTTGCCCCACGACCGCACAACAGCGGACATCACACCATCGAAAGCGTTGTTACTTCACAATTTGAGCAATTGCTCAGAGCTATTCTTGATCTTCCGTTAGGCAGCATGGAATTGAAAATGCCTGCAATCATGCTCAATTTACTCGGAGCTCCTGGCCATGAAGGAGTTGCCAGGTATGAAGGGTTAAGAGAAGCAATGCAAATCGAAGGTGTAAAAGTGCACCTATATGGGAAAAAAATCACCAAGCCCTTCCGAAAAATGGGACATATTACAGTACTAGCTCGAACGAGAGATGAAGCCATCGAAAAAGCCAATAAGGTGAAAAACCTTATTACAATTCAAGCCTGAAATAAAAACTATACAGATGAAAAATCCAATTATCAGCATCATTATGGGATCCGACTCAGATCTTCCGGTTATGCAGGAGGCAGCTAAAATGCTGGATCTGTTTGAAATCCCATACGAAATAACGATCGTTTCAGCACACCGCACACCAAAACGAATGTTTGATTTTGCAGAAAACGCCCACAAAAGGGGAATTAAAGTAGTTATTGCAGGTGCCGGAGGAGCTGCTCATCTTCCTGGTATGGTGGCGGCTATCACCCCATTGCCAGTAATAGGAGTACCTGTAAAATCATCAAATTCAATTGATGGTTGGGATTCTGTCTTGTCAATTTTGCAGATGCCAGGCGGTGTTCCTGTTGCTACTGTAGCTCTCAACGGTGCAAAAAATGCCGGAATTCTTGCTGCACAGATTGTTTCAACCTCTGACCCGAATCTACTCCAAAAGCTAGTTGCCTATAAAAATGAACTAGAGAAAATTGTGATTGAAAAAGCAAATAAAGTTTGATTACTGTACAATCAATTTGTGAGTCAATCTACTCGTTTCCGCTTCATTTACAACAATATACATTCCTGATAGCTAATCACAGGGATGAATTTTATGTGTAACGCAATCAACGATAAATCTCTGTCTTTTTGTCAGTTAAGATCATAAATGGTAATTTCAATCATGTGGATAGTATTAACAAGCACTTGATCTGATGTTAAAAGATTGGGATTCCACTGTAATTTTGCAGCAGTTTGAACCTCAAGATTCTTACGTCTGTATCTAAAAAAGTGCCGGGAATAGAAATATTACATGCTTTTATGGTATAACTTCCAATTATAGCTTCAAAAGGGATATCAATTATTGTAAATAATTTCTTATCGGAAATAATTTGAACAGATGATGGGGTGTATATTTTTGAAGTATTACTTCTTCCACCTGTGGTTTGAGGGATACGATTTCCATTACTCATAAGCTTAGCCCAACTTGTTATCTTACTATCATAAGATTCTGTATTCCAGTTGGATGGG
>JACCQN010000059.1 GCA_015709215.1 Bacteroidales bacterium | reverse complement strand
ACTGTATATCAATAGTAGATTTTTGCTGACCTATAAAGGCGGACAAGTCAGGAGATTCAGGAGAAACTAATTCATCAATGCCTAAATCACGTAAATCCATAGTATTCTTATCAACTAAATACTCCATATTATTTATTCGTGCAATAGTAGATTTAGCACCAAGTTTTTTCCCGATTAAACAGGTAGTAATATTTGTTGATTCTACAGAAGTTACTGCAATTAATAGGTCAGCATTTTTTACACCTGCCTGATTTAAAATTTTGTAGCTTGTTGAGTCACCTAAAACTGTTGCAATTCCTAATTTATTTTCAACAAAAGAAAGTTTATCTCGTTGTTTATCAATTAGCGTTATATCCTTATATTCTTTTTCCAACAATTCGGCTAAATAGAAACCTACTTCACCATCCCCGGCTATAATTATTTTCATTTTTCCGTTTTTTTAATTTTCTAAGATTGTTTTAATATAAACAGCCCGAAGAGTTTCCGGCATTAAACTAAGACTTTCCTTTAAAGTTTGAGGTTTTTCGTCAGAAGCGATAACAAAGAAAAATGCATTTTCTATTGCATTCCTTTCGAACAATGTACCTTTTGAATACAATAAATTAATTATTTTAAAAGGCTCTTTCTTGCTCTCACAGTCTTCTCTTATCAAGCCCTTTACATACTCGGCAAAATGATGAAGAAAATCATAATCGGTTTTTAATGCTGATTTTTTTACATCCTCAAAGGCATCTGGAAACCATTGTGTAAGCGTTTTTTGAATTCGTGATTCCATAATCTGATTTTTTAAGTATTACAAAATTGTAATACCAATTGCAATTCATAAACCAGAAATATAGAATGAACTATATATGCTTGATAGCTAGTATTTTAAAACAAAATAATTACTTTCTGAAATAAAAAACCCTTTCAGATTGAAAGGGCAAATAATAGCAAAACGAAAGGGTTGGATTAATCAATTTTGAATTCAGATAGTTTTCGGTATAGAGTAGTTAGTGCAATTCCTAATAATTCAGCTGTTTTCGTTTTATTCCCATTAGTATAGTTTAAAACCTTCTGAATATGGAGTTTTTCAGCACTGGACAGTTCAAATGAAGAACTTATTTTGTTTTTAGGAGAAGATATTGCATTTTGCTTGATTTCAACCGGTAACAAATCAGTAGTAATAACTGAACCATCGGTCATTATTACACAGCGTTCAATAACATTTCTAAGTTCCCGAATATTCCCTTTCCATTGGTACTGCTTCAAAGAGCTTATAAAGTCGTCAGTGAATTTTTCAATTCTCTTATTGGCTTTTTTTGAGAACAATTGCAAAAAATGATATGCAAAAAGTTCAATGTCACAAACGCGTTCCCTTAAGGCAGGCAGAGATATTTGAAAAACAGAAATCCTGTAAAATAAATCTTCCCTAAAATGTCCGGTTTCTATTTCGCTCTGTAAATTTCGGTTAGTGGCAGCTATTATACGTACATCTATTTTGGTAGGCTTACTGTCGCCAACTTTGAAAAACTCATTTGTTTCAATAACTCTAAGCAATTTCGCCTGTAAACCTAATGGCATCTCCCCAATTTCATCAAGAAAAATTGTGCCATTATTTGCTTCAGAAAACAGGCCTTTATGGTCTTTAATTGCTCCACTAAATGCACCTGCTACGTGCCCGAATAGTTCACTTTCTAATAGTTCTTTACTGAAAGCTGAACAATTTATGGCAACAAAATTTTTATTCCTACGCTTACTCGCTTGATGAATGGCTTGTGCAAATACTTCTTTGCCTGTTCCGGTTTCTCCTGTGAGCAAAACAGTTGTGTCGCTATCGGCAACCTTTTTGGCCTGTTCAATTGATTTTTTAATTAGTTTTGAATCTCCGATTATGCTGTCAAAAGAGTATTTATTCACCAGTTGCTGCTCTAATCGTTTTACTCGTTTTGTTAGTTCGACTTTTTCAAAGGCTCTGTTAACTAAAGGTATTATCTTGTTATTGTCATCGCCTTTGGTTATATAATCAAAGGCTCCATTCTTTATAGCCTGAACACCATCTGGAATATTACCGTAGGCCGTAAGCAGAATTATTTCTGTAAACGGATATTTTTTTTTCAGTTCTTTGGATAGCTCCACTCCATTTCCATCAGGTAATTTCACATCACAAATAACAACATCAATGTCAAACTGCTCCAGTTTTTTAAAAGCTGTTTTACTGTTTTCGGCTTGAAGTACATCAAATCCTTCGTAACTAATAATCTTTGAAAGCAGATTTCTTAGTTTTTCTTCATCGTCTATGATTAAAATATTCTTCAAAATGTTTGATATTAAAAATGTAAATTTATAAATTATCTTAAGGTTGGCAAAATTGCATTCTTTGACAAAGCTTTAGCTACGCTGATTTTTGCTTCGTTCGGCATAACTCAAACAATTTTGGCTTTGCACTCACTTATCGCAAAAATTGGTTGTAGCGTTGGCTTTTGGGGCTTTGGCAATTTGTGCAATGTGGGACGGCAATTGTTTTAAAAAATGTGCGGTGAGCAAAAAATAAAAAACATCGGGTCGGATTGAATGTCGGCTCCCTTGTCTGGTCAATGTTTCGTTTTTCTGTCCTTTCACAATGGTTTATTTTTTAATTTTCTGTCTGTCGTTTCTGTCTCCTACACTTGGCGGTGTCACCGAAATAAATACAATCGCAATTCCCAACAGGAACGAAGCCGCTGCAAGTTTTTGTTGACTTTTACGCAACTTAACTAATTCATCTGATGGTCCTTTCGTTACTGCAAGCCCAACTTTTGGGCTCAGCAACTCAAAAGAATAAAGTGCAACCAAAGCTAAGATGGCGACCAGCACATGCTTCACAAAGCTTGCTGTTTCCCAAGCTGTATCAAAATTGATGATCGCCACATAATATTCGCTCGCGATTTTCATGGGGATGCCCGTTACAAACAGCACCAACAAGGAAATATAAACAATCACACGCACCCTTTTCATCAGTGCTCCCATAAACTTTCCGGCCAGAGCAGGTTCCAGCACTTTCAAAACAGTTGGCATAACCGCCAGTAAATTAAATACCATGCCACCAATCCAGGCGATGGTAGCCATTTGATGGATAAAATCCAAAATTGTTAAAACTACAGGGTTTTCAAGCATAGAATAATTTTTAAGCCAGCTAAAATAAGATATCCTTTAAAAATAACAACTTCCACCTAAGTTTTCGGTGGTAATTAGTTTTAAAAAACTATATCAATTTGAATGTGAGTGTTTTAATACGGCACTGTTGTAATATTCAACTGCTGTATATTTATTCATCACTAACATTTTAAGCACTCATTTACTGGTTGTTACAAACTTATCACAAATAATGTGTTGTATTTTTCAACAGTATTTATGCCTAAATAGCAATAACTTGATTTTTGTAATTATTTGATAATATGCGTATTAACATGTATTTTTTAGCTTTGGCACACAAATTGAACATATGTGGCAGAAACATAAATGTGATAAAATTACGAAACATAATACCAAAAATCATAAAGACATGAAAACACAGTATCACTTCTCAAAAATCATGATGGTATTCTTGATCACTGCCTTTG
Source organism: Bacteroidales bacterium (assembly GCA_015709215.1). Taxonomy (GTDB): domain Bacteria; phylum Bacteroidota; class Bacteroidia; order Bacteroidales; family F082; genus UBA5536. Next base: position 14,222 of record JACCQN010000059.1, on the reverse strand, counting down.
CAATTCCGCTTCAGGCAAATCAACAAAAGGATTCAGGTATTGTAAAAAACCTTGCCATCAGCTGGACAGATGCCTTTTCACAGCATCAGCCACAAAGTACCTTAAAACTGCAAACCCCAGAATCAACCGATTTTGGTGCAGACGAAAACACACTGCTGATCACAGATGAAGCTCATATAGCCAAGCTTGATCCTAAAAACTGGCGCATGCCAATTGCACGCAATGTGGTTGTTGGGGTTTTTAACATCAACCATCCCGAAACAGCCAGCTGGAATGAGACAGGATTTACAGCAGAGACTTTGGCTGATTTTATGAAAAACAATCCCATCCTTATTTCTGAGGATGCCCAGCTGATTGCAATGCTCGAAAATTTTACCGGAACAAAAGCTGATTCTTGGAAGCTTGAAAAAATGACGTCTGATGAAGCGGTTCTACAAGCCCTGGATCAAAGCACAGACAAAATTGGATTTGTCAATTACAACGCGATTAAAAATAAACCAATAGCCGACAACATCAATCAGTTGGCACTACTTCCAATGGATCATAATGCCAATGGCAAGCTCGATCAGATGGAAAATTTCTACACGGAAACAAGTCGCTTCGAACGTGCCGTTTGGATGGGGAAATATCCTCATGCCCTCACAAACACCTATTTTCTGGCAGCCGCAAATAAACCTTCTGCCACACAATTAAGCTTTGTACTCTGGGCATTGAATGAAGGTCAGCAAACACTTGCAGCGAACAATATCGGTCAATTACCAATTCCCGAACGTTATGCCCAAATTGAAAAACTCAACAATATTCCTGTTACTCCTCCTTCACCGATCATCAAACAACATACCTGGAAAAAGTTGATCCTGCCCACTTTGGGATTATTGTTAATTATCGGATTACTCACCGGTTCCTTGTTTTTTACCCGACAAAGCAGAAATGAAAACCCCATCGAAAATCTTGAGGCCAACCAAAATGCTGCTATAAAACAAACCCCGGCAGGCTTGTTTTACGATCGCACGCATACCTGGACTTTGATGCAAAAAGACGGCTGGGTAAAAACCGGTGTAGATGAATTCATCCTGAATGCCACAGGTCCGCTATCACGCGTAAAACTTAAAAAAACAGGTGAAAAGGTTGAGAAAGGAGAAGCCCTGATCACTCTTATTCAAAATGGTAAAAGCATTACGATTTTTTCACCTGTAACCGGTATTGTAAAAGTTGTAAACGAAACTATAAACACACATATTCACGAACTTAATCAATCTCCTTACGATAAAGGCTGGCTCTATCAGATTGAGCCAAGCAACTGGCAACAGGAAAACAAACTAATGATGATGGTAAACGAATATTCCAAGTGGATAAGCTTTGAAATGAATCGTTTGCGTGATTTTTTTGCATCGATTTCGACCAGCAATATTTCACATCCTCAAATTGTATTACAGGATGGAGGTGAGCCACAAGCTGAAGCCCTAAAAAATTGCTGCCCTGAAGTGTGGGAAAATTTCCAGACCAGCTTTATAAACCCTTCCAGATAGCTGAAAAGATTAAAACCAACAATAAACCCTTTTTCTAACCCAAATTCTTAACAGGACATGAAGAAAATTGACCGCAGGTTCTTCCTGAAAGCCATGGGCGTCACAGCTGCAACGCTGGCAGTAGGAACCTCCAAAACCATTGCGAGCGATCCGGCTCAGGAAGTTGGAGACTTGCCCGAACTTAAAGGCATACTGTTCGATGCCACTAAATGCAAAGGCTGCCATGGCTGCGAATACGATTGCGCTTGGGAGCATGGTCTCACAGAGCCTGATGTAATTGACGAAGACGAACACCGCAAAACCGATCACACTCGCCGCACCGTGGTTAACAAATACAACACTTCAAAAGGTAAGGTTTTTGTTAAAACCCAATGCATGAACTGCAACGATCCGGCTTGCGGTACGGCCTGTCTTACCGAGGCCATGTACAAAACCAAAGATGGCTCAGTGATTTGGCGCGAAGACAAGTGCATGGGTTGCCGTTATTGCATGGTTTCGTGTCCTTTTGAAATGCCCAAATTTGAATATCACAGCACCAATCCAAAAATCCAAAAATGTGATATGTGCTACCACCTTCAACAACAGGGCGAAATGCCTGCCTGTGCGTATAATTGCCCGAATGAAGCACTTTATTTTGGCACACGCCGTGAATTAATTCTTGAAGCCAACAAACGTATCGCAGAAAATCCGGATTTGTATTATCCCCATATCTATGGCGAGCACGAAGCCGGAGGTTCAAGCTGGATGTACATTTCGCCGGTTCCTTTCGAAGAATTAGGCTTTAACACCAAAATCCAAAATAAATCCTATCCTGCACTCACAAAAGGATTTATCTCTTCCATAGCACCGGTTGATATTCTTTTGCCCGCTACTTTGTTGGGCATTTATGAAGCCACCAAAAAACCCAAATCAGGTACACATGAAAAGGAGGAATTGTCATGAACAAAGCAGCACCACAACCCTTATACCTGGATAATCGCGAAAACAATACTTTTAGGTTTATCCTCAATGAATTAAAACCTAAAGGTAAAATCTTCACGCCTTTTAACATTATCAGTATTCCGGTAATTATCACCGGTCTGATCATCATGTATATACGTTTTACTCAAGGGATAGGCTCCGTAACAAACCTCAGTCAGGAAGTTCCGTGGGGACTTTGGATTGGTTTTGATGTGGTTACAGGTGTGGCTTTTGCAGGAGGTGCCTATGTATTGGTTTTTATGGTGTATATTCTCAATCTTGAAAAATACCGACCAATAGTGCGCGTCACCGTTTTGAACGGCTTTCTTGCTTACCTGTTTTATTCAGCCGCACTCCTACTCGATCTGGGTCGCCCGCTAAACATCATTAATGTGATCATAGGCAATAATTTTGGTGTGAGTTCTGTGTTGTTTTTAGTGGGGTGGCATTTCCTACTCTATATGCTTGCCCTATTGCTTGAGTTTTCTCCTGCCATTGCCGAATGGCTCAATGCCCGAAAAGCCCACAAATTTCTTTCCGGTCTTACGCTGGCCGCTGTAATATTTGGCATAACACTATCTGTTTTACATCAATCTGGTATTGGAGCACTTTTTCTAATGGCAAAAGACAAAATTCATCCGCTTTGGTACAACTCCTACATGCCTCTGATGTTTGTTGTTTCGAGTGTTTTTGGTGGCATTTCAATGGTTATTCTCGAAGGTAGCATTAGCAGCAAAGTATTCGAATATCAACTCGACAAAGACCATCACAAGCAACACGACAGCATTTTGCATGGTTTGTCAAAAATTTGTGCCGTTGGTATGTTTGTGTATTTCTTTATGCAAATTCTCGTCTTTGTGCATCAGCAAAATATGCCTTATCTGTTTAGTCCGATGGGCTACTGGTTTATGTTAGAATTGCTTGGTTTTGTATTGCTTCCGATGCTAATGTTTTTCCAAAGTTACCGAACTCACAATATCGGCATGATAAAAGTGGCCAGTGTACTCACACTTTTAGGTATCGTACTAAACCGGATGAATATTTCAATAATTGCCTTCCAGTATGATGCTGCCATGCGCTATGTGCCTACTTGGCAAGAGTTTATAGTAACCTTTACCATCATTTTTATTGAAATATGGGTTTTGCGCTGGATCATAACCCGCATGCCGGTTTTACGGAAATCGCCTGACTGGGCAAAAAGTAATCATTAACCACAAAAAATAATAAATTATGGACGGATACCATTATTATAATATCTTCGCAACCAAAGGTTCGGAGTATTTGCTTACGATCGTTTTTTTCCTTATGCTAATTCCTTTCTGGATTATCCTCAACAAAAAAGCGAAACCTGCGATGGCAACCAAAACAGTACCCAATATTTTTGGGAATATCTCTGCGATTCCACAACAGTTGTATATGGCACTCAATCAGATTTGGGTACAGCCCTTTGAAGGAAATCAACTACGATTGGGATTCAATGATTTGATCAGCAATCTGGTTCATGCCGAAAAACTCGTTTTTAAAAAGAACATCGGAGAGTCCATTGTTCGTGGTGAACTATTGGCAGAGCTACACAGCAACGGCAAACAGCTAAAAATTGTTTCTCCCGTAAGCGGAATTGTACGTAAAACGAATAAATCACTCGAATACAGTGCTTCACTTTCAAATGCTTCTCCTTATCAACATGGCTGGATGATGGAGGTGGAAGCAGCAAACTGGTCGCAGGATGTTAAAACGCTCATTACTCCTGACTCTGTAAAAAGCTGGATGATAAATGAACTGACGCGTGCCCGTGATTACTTTTTAAAAATTCAAAATTCCTACAATCCTGTTGCTCAACCTATTGTGTTGCAAGATGGAGGAGAATTAAACCCGGATGCCCTCTCTAAAATGCCTGCCACTGTTTGGAATGATTTTGAAGAAGCCTTTTTGAGCCTTCCTCAACAAAATTAAAATGATTCTACGCTTTTTACCTGCTTCTTTTGTTGTATTTTCGATGCAAAATTCTAACATAAGAAGCAGGTTTTTATGCCTTAAAATAAGAGATGCTTCGGGATTGACACTTGAAAAACTGAAATGAAAGAGAAAACAAATAACACCAAAACCAAGCTAAAAAGCCTGATTCCATTTCATTGGTTTCGATCAACGATTTACAGCCGCGTTATCCTCAGTATCGGTTTGATGACGATTTTTTTGTTCATCTCATTTGGCTTAATTTATCAATCCGTACACGAAAAGCAACTTAACGAAATCATCCTGCAAAGCGGCGATAATGTTGGCTCCATTGTTGAAGGTGCCATGTATCATTCCATGCTCGAGAACAATAAAAGTGAGTTGTACAACATCATCGACGTCATCAATACCCTGCATAATATTGATGAAGTAAATCTGTATGACCACAATCACGACCTTGTTTATGGAACATTTTCGCTTTATGACGATAACAGTAATCCCGACTGTAAATCCTGTCATGCTCAAATGGACACACTTTTCCCAAGAACAGAGAAAGCCTATTATATTTTTGATGAGCATAGCCAATGCGAAAGCAATATTACCGACAAAAACCGGCAATTACTCATTCGTACCCCCATCATGAATGAACCCTCCTGTTCCACAGCTGAGTGCCACGCTCATAATCCTGAAGACGATATCCTGGGTTCAATTATTATCAAAATGCCACTGGAACAGCTTGATACATCTGTTAACAAATCATCCATCGACTTTTATGTGATGGCCATTATCAGCTCTGTCATTTTGCTGGGACTGCTAATTCTGCTTACCACGCAAAAAATCAAAAAACCTCTGAATGCCTTGCTTAATGCCAGTATTTCTGTTGCCTCGGGCGAACTAAACACACGCATTGACATCGGAAATGATCAGCTGGATGATATGCGACTTGTTGCGGTTACCTTTAACACTATGCTTGATAACCTGCAGCAGGCAACCGTTGAACTGGAAAACTGGTCGCAACAGCTGGAATACAAGGTTCAGAAAAAAACAGAAGAACTGCGCTCAGCCCAAAGCGAACTCATTCAGCTCGAACGAATCGCCTCCCTGGGCAAGCTGTCCGCTTCTGTAGCGCACGAACTCAACAATCCGCTTTCGGGTATTTTAATTTACACCAAATTGATTTACAAGCAACTCAGTAACATCGAGTTATATGCTTCTAAAAAAGAATCTATTCTAAAACACCTCAGCCTGATCGAATCAGAAACCAAACGCTGTGGCGAAATTGTGCGTGGTATGCTCGACTTTTCGCGTAAAGATCAGGGCAATATGACAGAAACACATTTGCATCGTGTACTTACAGAAACTTACGAGCTCATGGCACATCCTGTGCGCATCAATGGGATAAGCTTTCTCACAGATTTCAAAGCCACTAACGATTTCGTGAAATGCGGCGCCAATCAGATTAAACAGGCTTGCGTGGCACTCATTATGAATGCCAGCGAGGCTATTAACGAAAACGGTGAAATCATTCTCAGAACAGTAAATCCGGACGACAAAACGCTGCGTATCGAAATAATCGACAACGGAAGCGGCATCAACGAAGAAGTTTTGCCACATATCTTTGAACCCTTTTATACTACAAAACAAGGCGTTAGCGGTATCGGACTCGGCCTGGCCATCGTGCATGGTATCGTGCAGCGTCATAATGGTAAAATCGAAGTGCTTTCAAAAATCGGCGAAGGCACTACCATTGCAATAATCTTACCCTTAAGTAAAGACCAAAGCCAAAAACAGTCATGAAAAAAAATTCAATCTTAATTGTTGATGATGAAGTATCCGTAAGAGACTCACTATACAACTGGTTTCTTGAAGACGGCTTTGAAGTTTCCTGTGCCGAAGATGCCTCAAAAGCTTTAAAAATGCTTGATCACGAGCATTTTGATATCATTCTGGCCGACATCAAAATGCCCGGCATGGATGGGCTGGAGCTATTACGACGGATCAAACAAATCATTCCGGATGCTGTGGTGATTGTTATTACAGCTTTCGCTACTGTTGACACCGCAGTTCAGGCACTCAAAGACGGCGCATTCGATTATGTGACAAAACCATTTGATCCGGATGACTTATCTCACCTGATAAGAAATGCATTGCGTCAGCTTTCGCTACAGGAAGAAAACGAAAATCTGCGCGAACGGGTAACAGCTTTGGAACAGGTCGAAGACATAATCGGACAAAGTGATGCAGTAAAAAAAATGCTCGCCGAAGTGGAACAGGTTGCCAAATCTAATACCTCTGTCATTATTACAGGCGAAAGTGGAACAGGTAAAGAGCTTATTGCCAAAGCTATACATGCTAATTCATCGCGTAAATTTTTCCCGCTCGTGAGCGTGCATTGCGGTGCACTAACTGAAAGTTTGCTTGAGAGTGAATTGTTTGGCCACGAAAAAGGCGCTTTTACAGGTGCTGTTTACAACCGTAAAGGTCGCTTCGAAATGGCTGATAACGGCACTATTTTCCTCGATGAGATCGCTACAATCTCTTCAAAAATGCAGGTGGAGCTGTTGCGCGTACTCGAATCAAAAAGTTTTGTACGTGTTGGCGGCAATAAAACCATAACATCCGATTTCAGAGTGATTTGTGCCACCAATCGCGATCTGAAGAAAATGGTGAACGAAGGCAGTTTCCGCGAAGACCTATACTACCGGCTCAATGTGGTGAATATCAAAGTTCCGCCACTAAGAGAAAGAAAAGATGACATCCCGCTTTTGGTAAATTATTTTATCGCCAAATATTGCAAAAGCATGAGCCGAAACAAGGTTACTATTGAGGCCGCTGCGCTAAAGAGGTTACAGGAATACGATTTCCCAGGCAATGTACGGGAACTCGAAAATCTAATCGAAAGAGCCATTGTTGTTGGCAATGGAAAAGAAATCAGGCTGCGGGATCTGCCACTAAGCAAAACCACTCCTGCACCAAAAACAGAAAGTTTGAACGAACTCGAAAGACAACATATCAATCAAATGCTCAGCAAATACGGATGGAATATTTCGCATACTGCTCAGGCACTCGGCATCGATCGCGTCACGCTCTACAACAAAATAAAGAAGTACGACCTGAAACAGGAATCCTAAAGCCTGGTGATGACCCGAAGCCATGAATAATGTCAATCAGATAAACCTGATCCCTTTTCGTATTGTCGACAAGACTTTGCTTGAGATGTTACGCTATGAAACATCAAACATTTTTGCATGCAGAGTCCAACTTAAGGAAGCACGCACCGAACTGGGTCAGTTTTTTGATGGTTCACGCCGCCAATACAATGCTGATCAGCTGCTGCAAATGGTCGACCAAAAATATGGGCAGGAAAACACCAAAACAGCAGGACTTTTTCAGGTTGATCTTTTCATTCCCATACTCACTTACATTTTTGGGCAGGCTTACCTTAATGGTCGCACAGCCGTGGCATCAGGCTATCGACTTGCAAATGAACGCTATGGTATTAAATCAGAGCAATCAGTATATTATAACCGATTTTTAAAAGAAGTTGTACACGAATTAGGGCATAATTTCGGTCTGATACACTGCCGGAATATCGGATGTGTGATGCAGGCTTCCACCTATGTGGAGGATATCGACCTGAAAAATGCTGATTTTTGTCCAACCTGCAGACGACAACTTGAACAATAAAAAAGGGCGGGAAAACCCGCCCGAAAATTTTGTTAAGAAATTTTAATCTGTTTTGCCGGTTTCGGCTTCACTTCCTCGCGTTTTGGCAAGGTAACCTTCAAAATGCCATCGTTGTATTTGGCAGCAATCTTATCTGCATTTATTAAGGTTTCCGGCACACTGAAGCTTCTTTGGAACGAGCTGTAGCTGAACTCACGACGGGTAATTTTTTCACCCTCTTTTTCCTCAAACTTATCCTCTTTTTCAGAAGAAATCGTCAAACGACCATTGTCATAATCCAGCTTAAAGTCGTCCTTTTTCAGTCCCGGAGCTGCCACTTCAATGGTGATTTCATCATCATTTTCTTTCACATTTACAGCTGGTAAAGTGGAATCTGACCCTGCAAAATTCCAATTGTTCCAGTCCATCAAATCTCCTTCAAAGAAACGATCAATCAATGAAGGAAAAGTTGGAACCAAATTGTTCGAAAAACGTGTTAGTTTCATAATTCAATCCTCCATTATTTAGTTTGTTACTATTTAATTTGCATTCGAAAAGATCAAATCGTATGCCAAAACCTTTTTTAATATATTCAATTTTATTATTACCTTAGTATCAATATATTAGGACTGTAAAGCATTGTTAACAATTAGTTTTCTGAAAAATTGACACTTAAATCCAATATTTAACTGTCAATTTGGCTTTAAAAACGTATTTGATCTCTTTTTTTACATAAGCTGTAACGTTCGATATCAACAAAAATGGCATCTGATAGCAACTCGCCATCACGAACAGTGCCTTCAAACTGAAAGCCAAGTTTCTGAGGGATTTTCTTGCTGGGCAAATTCCCTACTGCACAGTTAATCTCCACACGGTTAAGCTGCAGCTTCTCAAAGGCAAATTTCACCAGAATTTTAACCGATTCTGTTACAATTCCCTTATGCTGAAAAGGTTCTGAAAGCCAATACCCGATTTCCGTTTTTCGGTTTGCCCAATCTGTTCTGCTAAAACCTATCAGACCTGCAAATTCATCCTTATACTGCATCACAAACTCCAACTCCTGATCAGCATTGATGCTTAGGATAAAATTACGTGTGTCATCGAGCTGTTTTGTGAGATCAACGAAAGGAAGCCATTTTCTAAGGTACTGTCTTTGTGCGTTAATGGTTTCAAAAATCAACTCTGCATCGGCCATGTCAATCTGACGAAGCAATAAATCATCTGAAACTGTAAGGATTGTCATAAACAAAAAGTTTTAAGCGAAATTACACAATTACTTTTATCTTAATCAACAAAGAACAAACCGCCAGACGCCCAGAAACAAAAGATCAGCACAATAAAATGTGCCAGCTGTTTGTGGCAAAGACGTCTTTTTCTTACTTTTGCAACTGTAATGTGAAGAAATTAACAATAAGTTCAATCAACGACTGTTTTATGGAAATTACCAAACTCGACCAAATGTTTGAAGCGCTCAGAAGCGCCAAAAAAAAGATTCTTGTTGCAGCCTATGCCAACGATGAACACTCAATTAGTGCTGTTAGCATGGCCATTGACCTGGGACTTGTAGAGGGCACGCTGGTAGGCGATCAGGAAGAAATACGCAAAGTGTGTGAAAGTCATAAGATCGATCAGAATAAATTTAAGGTGGTTCATGAACCCGACGAGATGAAAGCTGCCAACAAAGCTGTTGACCTAATCAATGCCGGGCAAGGTAACCTGCTGATGAAGGGATTGGTAAGTACCGACAAATATATGCGGGCTATATTAGACAAAGAAAAAGGCCTGATGAATAAAGGAGCTGTTTTGAGTCATGTAACAGTGATCGAAAATCCAAATTATCATAAACTACTCATTGTAGGTGATGTTGCCATACTGCCGGCACCTGAAATGCAAGAGAAAATTGCCATCACCAACTATCTTATTCACACGGCTCTGGCTTTAGGCATCAAACGACCGAAGGTTGCCCTGATTGCTGCTTCAGAGCAGGTTTCACACAAAATACAGTCCAGTGTTGATGCTGCACTTATAGCCAAGATGGGCGATCGTGGCCAGATTAAGGGAGCCGATATCGATGGCCCGCTGGCACTCGATGTAGCTATCGACCCCGAAAGTGCTGCCATAAAAAAAATAACAGGTCCTGTTGCCGGTAACGCAGATTGTTTGGTATTCCCTAATATCGAAGCAGGAAATGTATTTTACAAAACAAATACTAAGCTTACCAATGCAGAGCTTGGTGCAATGGTAGTTGGCGCCAGAGTTCCGGCAGTTTTATCTTCTCGTGGCGACAGCACTAAAACCAAACTCTATTCTATCGCTCTGGCAGCACTTACTGCAAAATAAGATTGTACACCTCACCCTAATCACAGCAACATGGAAGAAGTTCGCATCCTGACGATCAATCCCGGCTCCACATCAACAAAGTTTGGGGTTTTTTCGGGTACCGATCCACTCTATATCAAAACCATACGCCATAGCACCGAAGAGTTGGATCCTTATGAAAAAATTACGGATCAGTTTCAGTTTCGCAAGGATTTAATTTTAAAACAGCTTCAGGATGCCGACATTTGTCTGGCACAGATTCGTGCAGTAGTTGGACGGGGCGGACTACTCAAGCCCATTGAATCTGGAGTGTATGAAGTGAATGAAACCATGCTGCACGACTTGCGCAATAGTCCGCTGGGCGAGCATGCCAGTAACCTGGGCGGACTGATTGCCCACGATATCGCCCGTTCATTACCGGATGCCCGTGCTTTCATTGCCAATCCTGTTGTAGTTGATGAGTTGGATGATATTGCACGCCTTTCTGGCCACCCATTGCTACCTCGCGTATCAATTTTTCATGCCCTGAATCAAAAAGCTGTTGCCCGCCAACATGCCAAAAGCATTATGCGCAAATACGAAGAGATGAACCTCATTGTGGTACATCTGGGAGGTGGCATCACAGTTGGCGCACACAAAAAAGGCCGTGTTGTTGATGTAAATCAGGGACTTGATGGCGACGGGCCTTTCTCGCCCGAAAGAACTGGCACACTGCCTGTGGCTGCTTTGGCAAGGCTTTGCTATAGCGGAAAGTACACCCTGAAGGAAGTATTGAAAATGATCAAGGGCGAAGGTGGATTGGTGGCTTATCTGGGAACAAACAGCGCCTACGAAGTGCAACAAAAGGTTGAAGCTGGCGACCAGGAAGCAGAGCTGGTTTACAATGCTATGGCTTACCAGGTAGCCAAAGAAATTGGTGCCATGGCCACTGTGATGCAAATGCAGGTAGATGGTATTCTGATTACAGGTGGTATTGCGCATGACAAATACTTCGTTAATCAAATTATTGAGCGCGTGCACCGGATTGCGCCTGTTCATGTGTATCCGGGCGAAGACGAACTGAAAGCCCTTGCCATGAATGGTTTACGCGTATTAAGCGGAGAAGCCGAGCCTAAGCTCTACAATTAAACAAACTAAAACACCTCACATGATTAAATTCCCACTCGAAGGCCAGGATTACATTTTGCTGAATCAATTGCTAAAATTTACCGGCCTGGCCGAAAGTGGTGGCGAAGCCAATCAAATGATACTAGCCGGACAAGTAAAATTGAACGACACGGTTGCTCTGGAAAAAAGGCGCAAAATAAAAGCCGGTGATGTGGTGCTTTGTGAGGGACAGGAAGTGCGGGTTTTTTAAAATACCCTTTACTCCAACACCAGCTTTTGATGCAGCTTTTTGTATCCGCTCCTCAGCACGAGCTGATATATGCCGGCTGGCAAAAAATCAAGAGCAAGACGGCTGCCTACAAATTTCTCCTGATAAAAAACCTTTCGCCCATGCATATCATAAATGCTTAGGCCACTGTGGTTTTCAGGCAATAAATAAATTACATCGTTTGCCGGATTGGGATAAAACAGCTTTTGCTGTTCATAAGACATATTTGAAGGCAGGCCCAGGTATTCATCCTTGTAGCGCAAAATGGCACCATTGTCGCCCACCATCCAGCTCTGCTGCTCATCCAGGAAAAAACTTACAGGATATCTTACCATGCGGTGCTGACCCTCGTAGCGGAGTTCCCAGTTTTCGCCTCCATCAGCAGTAATCGCGACCATCGCATCTTCAAAAGTGGCAACAGCCCGTTCAGGCGTTATCATTTTCACAAAAGACGCTGCTCGTTCATTGATATGCAAGGGTTCTGACCAAGTTTCACCTCCATCATGAGTGATCAAAATACCTTGATTGTAAAGGGTTATCATGCCGGTTTCAGGATTAGCAAAACTGATTGAGCCAATCCTTTCATCAATCGGGATTTGAACGAAATGCCACGAAGCCCCGCCATCTGTAGTTTTCAAGAGCAATCCCTTGTATTCTGTTGTTCTGAGTGCCATATAACCAAGCTCTTGCGAAACAAAATTCGTGGAACCATCAAAAAACACATCATCAGACAGCGCAGGAGAAATATCATTTCAACTGCTGCCATAGTCTGTCGATTTTATTATTTCTCCTTTGGTTGAAGTCAAAAACAATCCTCCATCATTGGTTTCAAAGATTTGATTGCTCGTAAAGGCTGCCCAGCCGTTTGCTTCCGAGTCAAAGCCAAAGGAAGAAACCGGAGTATATGTAAAAATATCAGGATTATTGGCATGTTGCCAGCTTAGGCCGCCATCAGTCGGTCGTAAAATAGAAGGCCCGTCTATACCGCCATATCCGCTAAATCCCTGTTGTTCGTTCAGGAAATAAACCGATTTGAAATCGTTGATCGGACCTTCGACCAGATTTTTCCAGCTTTGTTCGTTATCCTCGCTTTTAAATAAAAACTGCCCTGTACCCGACACAAAAAGCTCATCACCACCTTGCCATGAAAAATCGGTACAGCTCGAAATAAATCCTGTTTCAATCGGAATTGTTTCCCGATTTTCGCCTCCATCAAAAGTTCTGTACAACTGGCCACACGACACAACATAGCCTTCTTCTTCTGTTAAGAACTTCATTTTCAGCACCATACTACCATCTGTATGGCCGATCTCAAAAGTTGTCCAGTCGGTTCCGCCATTATTCGTGTAGTAGGCTTTAAAAACAGCAAAAGTAGAATCCTGGTTTATGGAATGATTAAAGGCTGAGATCCATATTTGCTGTTGGCTGATCACCGACAGTCCGCCAAATCTTTCAAACAACTCAGGCAGAGGAATGCTTGTCCAGCTTCCGCCACCCTCCAGTGTTTTATACAATCTGGGATAATCAAAATTCTGATTCATATGTCCGGCCACAAAACCCACATTTTCATCCACAAAATCAATGGCCTGTCCATGAATTGTAGGAATTGACTGGCGACTCCAGTTGATACCGCCATCGGAAGTTTTTATCAATATGCTTCCTGAACCGGTAATCCAGCCGGTATTATTATCCACAAAATCGGCTGCCACATAAACGCCGGCTTGCTGCCAGTGGGTATCATGCCAGATTTCGCCGGCATCGCTGGTTGTAAAAATATGGCTCCAGGCAACAACAACACCATGATTATTATCGCGGAAATTTACAAAACGAATCTGCACACCTGCGGCCGGAAAGTCAATGTTTGTACAGCTTTCGCCGCCATCAAAAGTGCGCATCACCATGCTGTTGTTTCCAACGACAAAACCCGTATCGGGCGAAGGAAAACTAACAGCTTGCTGAATTTTCTTTTATAAAAGACACCGTTTTAAGTTCGGATGCCGGATGTGGGTTGCACTAAGCGATATTTTTTCTTGCTCCCACTTTTGCTGCTTTAAAAAGTCACTTATCCCCAATTGATCGAATGCTTGTTTACAAAGCCATTTGGCACCTACTTCCCGAGCATCAGTGTTTTTTATGGAAGGCTACATTTACCGTTTCCCATCCAGCCTCATTCGGTTTTACATCGTAGCTTGCTTACGCTTTATTAGCTCATAATAATGAATGGTCTTTTTTCGACTTGATCATCTGCTGATTTTTTAGTAACAAGCCTGTTCGATGTTTTATAATCTCCTCGAAGCGATGGCCCTAAGGTTTTTTCTGATCATCTGTGGTTAATTCATCCAACTTTCCTAGACCGATACACTAAAATGAGTATCAGGAATCATGAATATAGTGACAATGATTTTCTTCGTTTGCCCCTT
>JACCQN010000058.1:3903-17923 GCA_015709215.1 Bacteroidales bacterium | reverse complement strand
TTCTCGCAGATAAACGCAGATAAAATCCCCGCAAATCAGCGCAGAAAATCAGCGTAAATCAGCGAGAAACAAAACAGTGTAAATCCGCAAAATCAGTGTTATCTGTGTTCCATCTATCACACAAACCAAAAATACCGAATCAATAATAAAATGAAAACCGCCCTCATAACCGGCGTTACCGGACAAGACGGAGCCTACCTAAGTGAATTCCTGCTTAAAAAAGGCTATATGGTACACGGCCTCAAAAGGAGATCATCCCTTTTTAATACCGACCGTATTGACCACCTATATCAAGACCCGCATGTCGTAAACGCTAACTTCAAGTTACATTATGGCGACATGACCGACAGCACCAACCTCATCCGCATCATACAGGAAGTACAACCTGATGAGATATACAACCTGGTCGCCATGAGCCATGTGCAGGTAAGTTTTGAAACACCGGGATACACCGCCAATGCTGATGGATTGGGAACACTGAGAATACTTGAAGCCATACGCATTTTAGGCTTAGAAAAGAAAACCCGCATCTATCAGGCCTCAACCTCCGAGTTATATGGCTTGGCACAACAAGTACCGCAAACCGAAAAAACACCTTTTTACCCGCGCAGCCCTTATGCCGTTGCCAAGATGTATGCCTACTGGATTACAGTAAACTACCGTGAGGCATATGACATTTTTGCCTGCAATGGCATCTTATTCAACCACGAATCACCTATTCGCGGCGAAACCTTCGTAACGCGTAAGATTACACGTGCAGCCTCGCGCATTGCATTAGGTATGCAGGAAAAACTTTATTTAGGAAATTTAGACTCACAGCGCGACTGGGGCCATGCCAAAGACTATGTGCGCATGATGTGGATGATCTTACAGGCAGAAAAAGCTGAAGACTGGGTAATCGCAACTGGTACAACCACACACGTACGCGATTTTGTAAAAATGGCTTTTCAGGAAACCGGATTGGAAATTGAATTTGTAGGAGAAGGAGTTGATGAAAAAGGGTATTTAGTAGGCATTGATGAAAAAATTTATACTGAAAAAGTTGGCGAACAATATCTCGACGCAATTAAATCAAAATTATCATCATCAAACCTTCGTACCATCGCACCTTCGCACAATCGTCCTATCGTAGAAGTCGATCCCCGCTATTTCCGCCCTACCGAAGTCGATCTGCTTATCGGAGATGCCACCAAAGCCAAAGAAAAACTCGGCTGGACACCTAAATACGATCTCAACTACCTGGTAAAAGACATGATGCAATCCGATATTGCCTTGATGAAAAAAGACACCTACTTAAAACAAGGTGGATATAAAACGCTAAACTACTTCGAGTAATTTACGACAGAACGAAAGCGAGACAGGACGATAGTAAGATAGCACGATAGCACGATAGCACGATTGAGCGAAAACACGATTACATTAGCGTACCAATTGGAAAAATTAAATGAAACTGTGCCAGGTTGCTTTATAAATTGTTAACAATCTTTAATTTAAAGCAAAGGCTTGCACAAGCTTACAACTTTATCTAATTTTACCCTACTTTAGAAAAGTAATTATGTCAAAGCTACCAAATGCACCATTAGTAGAAGTAGTCGTTGAATTGCGTTGGAACATTACCAAAGATGACCTGGTAAATGTACAATACCTCTTTGGTGACATTTACTCAGAGTTAAAACAGGATTTTCCTCATCGGGAAGCCATTACTCCTGTTGAAATTCCAATTGAGCTGCTCATAAACCAACCCATGTACCGCTATAGCCCCGGGGAAAACCAATACCCGCTCTATCAGGTCGGGCCGGGCATCGTAACCATAAATACCATAGCAGAGCTTTACGAGTGGTCTGTCTATGCTAAACAAGTAAACATTGTAACAGAAAAACTTTTTAAACTATATCCTTTCAAAAAGGGTCAAAAAATAAATCCCTCAATACTCTATCTGGACTTTTTCGCTTTTGATTTTGAAAACAGTAATGTGATAGATTTTTTAAACCAAAAGTTTAACATTACATATAACCAAAAATTTTTACATTCAAGCAGTTACCCTTCTGAAATCAATTTTGGGTTTAGCTATGTTGTTGAAAATCTTGGCGAAGTAAAAGTAAACTTCCAAAAAGCCAAAAACCATCTTCAACAAGAAGGCATACTTGTTCAATCCCGGGTAACTGGTAAAAATATTATCGCTAACAATGACGCCATATCCCAATGGCTCGATACAGCACATCAATTATGCAGCGATTTGTTTAAAAAAATGACTGCAGGTGCATTGTACGACTCTTTTAAATAATCAAATGTCATGACTACATTGGTAAAACAAAACTCCGCAAGCGCTCTAAGCTTTCCTGAGCAGCAAGCCAGAATGCAAAGTGCAACTCTTTTTGAACACCTTATTGGCATGCAACCACAGAAACAAAAAAGCCCGAAGAAGGCAAGATACCTGCATCACGTTCATTTCAACTGGGATAAATTTGATGTTGTCGGAACACATTTTATTATCAGGAACACTGGCTTTGATGATGTAGTAGTATTGCCTGTTACTGAATCATATTACACTGATAATTTTGATCTTTCAGTAAAGCTAATTCCGTCTAAAATATTCAAAGTTAAAGGTCGCATAACCAAAATAAGACGGTTCGAACCGCAGGTATCACTCGACTAAGCCTTTGTAGTTCATGGATTACCCCTGGTACATAAAACTTGAAAAAAACACTGATCTGCAACAGGGAGATCTGATCGAAAATTGTCCGGTCATTATTCCCCCGGCCAAATTAAATCAGGAAGAAGATGTAGAATTTGAGGTTGAATTGCTGAATGCCGTTATCATGACTCAGTCTTGTGATTTGGCAAGCAAACAAACCGAATTGGTCCTGGTTTGCCCTTATTACACCCTTGGTGAATTCCTGAATAGTTTGCCGGCCGATCAATCCTCAACACCCAAAGCAAAGACTAAGATAGTTGACAACCTGCGCAAAGGACATTTTGCCGCATATCATCTACTCAATAAGCAGGATAGTGAGGTGCCTGAATTACTCGTAGTTGATTTTAAAAATGTTTATGGGGTACACAGGAAGACGCTCGATGAAATCACAGCACAAACCGACACCCGAGTCAGACTTTTACCTCCATATCGAGAACACCTGTCACAGGCATTTGCACGGTATTTCATGCGTGTTGGATTGCCGATGGATATTTCCGGTTAAAACGACAGGACGATAGCACGAAGGTGTGATACTGCGAAGGAACGACAGAACGATAGAGCGAAAGTACGATAGTGCGAAAGTACGATAGTGCGAAAGTTTGAATGTACGAAAGTAAATAGCTGACTTATTAATATATACAGATCTTGGAATTCTTCTTTCGCATCATAAATTAATCCTAAAATGGAAGAAATCAGAAAACATAAAGATTTAAGGGTTTTCAAATTATCGTTTGAAGCCGGGATGGAAGTGTTTCGCATGACTAAAAGTTTTCCTAAAGAAGAAACCTACTCCTTGAAAGATCAAATTCGACGCTCCTCAAGATCAGTATCTGGCAATATTGCTGAGGCCTGGAGAAAAAGAATTTACCCGAAATCTTTTGTGTCAAAACTTAATGATTCTGAGGGGGAAGCAGCAGAAACCCAAGTATGGCTTGACTACGCTCTTGAATGCGAATACATTGAGAAATCAGAACATGAGGCATTATATGATAAATACGAACACATCATCGCCATGCTTGTAAACATGCAATCCAATCCTGAAAAATGGAGCATAACACGAAAATAAGTAATCCACCAATCTTCTAATCTCATACCCTCGCACATTCGTACATTCATACCCTCGCACATTCGTACCTTCATACCCTCGCACATTCGTACCTTCATACTATCATACTATCGTACTATCACACATTCACACCCTCGTACTTTCACACCATCGCACCCTCGTACTTTCACACCATCGCACCCTCGTACTTTCACACTATCGCACCCTCGTACTTTCACACCATCGCACCCTCGTACTTTCACACTATCACACCTTCGCACCATCATACCCTCACACATTCGTACTCTCGATTAATAGCACAATCTACATAAATCCATGAAAAAAGACGCCCGAATATACATCGCCGGCCACAACGGTCTCGTAGGTTCCGCCATCGTTAAAAACCTCAAGCAAAAAGGCTACACTAATATCATCGGGAAAACCTTCAGCGAGCTTGACTTGCGCAATCCTATGGCAGTTAAAACCTTTTTCGAGTGGGCAAAGCCAGAGTACGTTTTTCTGGCAG
This sequence comes from Bacteroidales bacterium, assembly GCA_015709215.1. Lineage (GTDB taxonomy): Bacteria > Bacteroidota > Bacteroidia > Bacteroidales > F082 > UBA5536. Next base: position 13,657 of record JACCQN010000058.1, on the reverse strand, counting down.
CTGCTAAGGTTGGTGGAATCGTTGCTAACAATACCTATCGGGCTGAGTTTATTTATGACAACCTGATGATTCAAAATAATGTAATACATCAATCTTATCTGAGTGGGGTTAAGAAGCTGCTCTTTTTAGGCAGCACCTGCATTTATCCCCGAGAATGCCCCCAGCCCATGAAGGAAGAATACTTGCTCACCAGCCCTTTGGAATACACCAACGAACCCTATGCCATTGCGAAGATTGCCGGCATCAAGATGTGTGAAAGCTACAACATCCAATACGGCACCAACTTCCTGTCCGTTATGCCAACCAACCTGTACGGCCCCAACGACAACTTCGACCTCGAAAAATCCCACGTCCTTCCTGCCCTCATCCGCAAAATCCATTTAGGAAAATGCCTCGAAGAAAATAACTGGGAAGCCATACGCACCGACCTTGAAAGAAGACCGTTGAGGGAAATGATGGAACGGCAGCACGATGGAACGATAAAGAGACAGCACGATAGCGCGAAAGTGCGAAAGTACGATGGTACGGAAAAACGAAAAGGTATTGCTTGGCAATTATCAGAAGAAGAAATTATAGAAATGCTATCCAAGTATGGCATTCGCCCAATCGCACCCTCGTACTCTCGCACCCTCGCACCCTCGTTCCGTCGTTTCAGTCGAGATCTGGGGCTCCGGCTCCCCCCTCCGGGAATTCCTCTGGTCCGAAGATATGGCCGACGCCTGCGTATTCATCATGGAAAACGTCAACTTCAACGACCTCATTCCTCAACCCGCCGCCCTGAGCTTGTCGAAGGGTCAGCCTCAACCTCAACCTGAAATCCGCAACACGCATATAAACATTGGCACAGGTAAAGAAATCTCGATCAAACAATTGGCAGAATTGGTGAGAGAAATCGTTCATTTTAAAGGTGAACTTTATTTTAACACTTCCAAACCAGATGGAACGCTCCGGAAACTCACTGATCCCTCTAAATTGGATGCATTAGGATGGAAACATTCAGTTGAAATTGAAGATGGAATAAACCTCATTTACAATTGGTATCAAAAAAACTAGTGTGAAGTACATTGTAAAATTGTTTTAGATTGATTATGAAAAACTTCGCCCTCATAGGCGCCGCCGGCTACATCGCCCCACGACACCTCAAAGCCATCAAAGAAACCGGAAACACCCTCCTCGCTGCCCTCGATCCTTTCGACAGCGTAGGCATCATGGACAGCTACTTTCCTGATGCGGCTTTCTTTACCGAGCCTGAGCGCTTTGACCGCCACCTCGACAAGATGCGCCGCAGCGGTAATGGGCATATTGATTATGTAAGCATCTGCAGCCCCAACTACCTGCACGATGCCCACATCCGCATGGCCCTGCGCAACGGTGCTCACGCCATCTGCGAAAAACCTATCGTCCTCAACCCCTGGAATGTGGACGCCCTCCAGGAAATAGAAAAAGAAACCGGACAAAACATCTACACCATCCTGCAGCTCCGCCACCACCCAGCAATCATCAGGTTAAACGAAAAAGTAAAAAGTGAAAAGGAAAAAGAGCCAAGTAAAACCTACGATGTGGATCTTACGTACATAACTTCCCGCGGTGCCTGGTATCACCGCTCCTGGAAAGGCAACCCCGAAAAAAGCGGAGGCGTAGCCACCAACATCGGCGTGCACTTCTTCGATATGCTCACCTGGGTGTTTGGCCCGGCCAAAGAAAATGTGGTGCACCTCAGCGAAACGGATCGCTCAGCCGGATTCCTCCAACTCGAAAACGCCCGTGTCCGCTGGTACCTAAGCATTGACAGAAACGACTTAGCCAAAGTAAACACCAAACAACAAACATTAAACACTAAACAACAAACAACTTTCAGAAGCATCACCGTAAACGGCGAAGAAATAGAATTCTCTGGCGGCTTTACGGATCTGCATACTGTAAGCTACCAAAATATCCTCGAAGGCAAAGGCTACGGCCTGGCCGATGCCCGCCCAAGTGTGTATATCGTGCATTCGATTAGGAATAAGAAACCAATTGGAAAAACAGGAGAATACCATCCTTTTGTATGAAATGTTTATTGTTTAATGTTTTATGTTTAGTGTTAGACCTTCAATAAACAATTAAACAAATAAACAATTAAACAACAATAACTTGGAAAAACAGGAGACTATCATCCTTTTGTTTAGCCTTTAGCAATTAGCTTTTGGCCTTTAGCTAACAGACAATAGCACAAAAACACCTGCCGTAAAAGTGCATAACTTTGATAAAATCACCGAATTAGGTGAAGGACAATTTATCGAATTTAAGGAAACTTTCGACAAAAGTCTCCAAAAAGAGATTGTTGCCTTTGCCAATGCCTCAGGTGGCGTAATCTATCTTGGCATTACAGATACTGGTAAGCCAAATGGAATTGATATTACCAACAGATTAAAGTCGCAGATACAAGACATCGCCTACAATTGCGACCCCTCTGTGCTCATTAATCTGACTGAAATAAATAATGTTTTGGCTGTCGAAGTTTCCGAAGGGAATAATAAACCTTATTCCTGCTCAGCTGGATTCTTCATGCGTATGGGAGCAAATTCCCAGAAAATGACCAGAAATGAAATACTTGCTCTTGCCATTAAATCTGGTAAAGTCAGGTTCGACGAACAAATTTGTAGCAATTTCGATTGGAAAGACTTTGATGATGAAAAGTTTGAATACTACCTGAAACTGGCCGGAATTTCATACAACCTGCCAAAAGAAGAAATTTTACGGAATCTACGCGTTCTCACCGTCGAGGGTTTCACAAATGCAGGCGTCTTATACTTCGCCAAAGTGCCATACAAATATGTGATCAGCTCAAAAATCAGGTGCATCCATTTTAACGATGATGATCGTGTGGATATTCTCGATAAGAAGGAGGTAGATCGCGGTATCATTGGAAATATCGAATTTGCTGAGGCATATCTTAAAGAACGTGTTCCCGTGCGCTTTGAAATTAAAGCACTCAGACGTAAAGAATTTCCAGAATATCCAATCGAAGCCTACAGGGAAGCAATAGTCAATGCAGTAGTCCATTTCGATTATTTCCTGGGCGACAACATTGCCATTGAAAAGTTAAAAAGTGCTATTGTAATAAATAACAAGGGAGAACTTTTATTCCCCAAAAGTGAGTTTGGCAAAAAAAGCGAAGCCAGAAACCGCTTGCTGGTTGATCTTTTGGCAAGAACTGATTTTATGGAAAAAGCGGGCACTGGCATCAAACGTGTAACCAATGCGTGTATCGAAAATGGGAATGACTTTCATTTCGATTTTTCCGATTCCTTTTGGATAACACTTCAATCCAATCATAAAAAGAATGTCCCAGAAAATGTCCCAGAAAATGTCCCAGAAAATGTCCCAGAAAAACGCCTGATCCTAATCATGGATTTAATTAAATTAGATGCAAGTGTTTCAATGCTGGACTTGGCAAAAAAGATAGGTGTTGATCATAAAACAATCAAAAGGGATATCGCAAAACTAAAAAACCTCGGCCTCCTCAAACGCATCGGCCCCGCAAAAGGCGGCTATTGGAAAGTGGAAAGTGAAGAGTGAAAAATGAAAGAGAGTATCCTAAAACAGAAAACATACAACTTTGCACTTAAAGTTATCAGCGTATATAAGCAGATTGTTGCTCAACACAAAGAGTTTGTTCTAAGCAAACAATTTCTGAAAGCGGGCACTGCACCAGGTGCTCTTGTGCGTGAAGCCGAATACGGCCAATCAAAACCCGATTTCATCTCAAAGCTCAGTATAGCCTTAAAAGAAGCAAACGAATGCGACTATTGGACTTGTCTGTTAAAAGACGCCGAATATATTTCCCAGGCAACTTTTGACGATCTACAATCTGACAACAAAGAGATTATCTATATGTTAATCAGCTCTGTAAAAACAGCCAAATCTAATCTTTAAACAAACTCTTCACTTTTCACTCCTGCCTGCCGTCCGCAGTCAGGCAGGTTTCACTTTTCACCGACCTGCATACAGCTAGCTACCAAAATATCCTCGAAGGCAAAGGCTACGGCCTGGCCGATGCCCGCCCAAGTGTGTATATCGTGCATTCGATTAGGAATAAGAAACCAATTGGAAAAACAGGGGATTTTCATCCTTTTGTTTGAGGTGTTTAATGTTTAATGTTCAGGTGTTTAATGTTAGACCTTTAATAAACAATTAAACAACAATAACTTTGAAAAACGGGGGACTATCATCCTTTTGTGTGAGATGTTTAATGTTTTATGTTTAGTGTTAGACCTTCAATAAACAATTTAACATTTAAACACCTAAACAATCAAACAACAAAACCGATTGGAAAGACTGGAGAGTATCATCCTTTTGTTTGATTTGAAAATTCACATCAACTCAAATCTTCAAATCCTCGAATCTTCAAATCCTCAAACCCTCAAATAATCCCACTTGGCTCTTTTTACTTCTGTCTTGGCTCTTTCTACCATAAACCCCTTAACAAAAAAATAACCAATAAAAATTTGGTATTCTCAAAACCATGAGTAATTTTGCTACTCCAATTGCAAACCAATTGATCAACCGACAACATGACCACTTGTAACCAACATTCAATAAATATACTAAACCCCGCTACTGCGCTGTGTCCGGCCTGGTCTATGACACGCACGGATCGCTCGGCGTAGTCTGTGACTACGTCGACACACCCCACCACTAGCTACCACACCCCACCACTCGACAAAAAACATAACTACTCCTTCAACAGTTACTTAGCTAAACCAGCATGTGACTTAGAAGGCGAGAGCATGCCTGCCGACGGCAAGAAGGTAGGCACCTCAACAAATCAACAAAACCGTTGAATCGTTGAGTCGTTGAGTCGTTGAGAAACAGCCCCTCAACAAACCTGCCTTCCTGCGGCAGCAGGCAGGTCAACGCATCAACAAATAAACATCACCGGCTCCACTCGATCACCTCCAAACCTACTCTAATCCTACTTAATAACAAGCTGACATTTAACTTTCTAATTTCTGACCTTCGACTTGAATCTTGCATTCGGAATCTTGAATTTTGAATCTTGAATTTTGAATCTTAAATCCTGAATCCTCAAATGCTCGAGGCCTTAATCACTTCTAAAACAAAACTCAAAATGCTGTTGAAGTTCTTCCTCAACGCATCCAATACCGGTTTCCTCCGTGGCCTTGCTGTCGAATTCAATGAAAGTACTAACGCTATACGCCTGGAGCTGAATAAGCTGGAAGAAGCCCGGCTGCTCGAATCACAATTCGAAGGCCCGCGTAAGGTCTTCCGCGCCAATGCCAAACACCCGCTCTTCCCCGATATACAATCTATCGTCCGTAAATACATCGGCATCGAAGATATCATCCAAAGTGTGATCCTGCAACTCGGCAAGCCCCAACAGGTTTACCTTATGGGCGAACTGGCGCAGGGCATCGACAGCGACAAGCTTAACCTGCTGATCATGGGCGAAAACATTGACATCGAATACCTGAACACATTGGTAGCAAAAGCACAGAAACTAGTAAGCCGCGACATCGGCTACTTGGTGCTCAGCCCAGAAGAGTTCAAACAACAATACCCCAGACTTAACCAGCAAAACCTGCTGCTGATCTGGCAAAATGATGAACTATTAACTGAAAAGTCACCAAAAGATAAACCTGGTGTGAAGTCTGAATAACTTCCCTCCAAAACAGTTTTTCCTGTAAAACGGAAAACTGTCTTATAGCCTTCATTAACAGTTCCATAAGTAAAATACGATGGGACTTAGAAGGCGAGAGCATGCCTACTGACTGCAAGGAGGTAGGCGTGCGCGGCCGATGCCGCATTCAAAGATATGAAAATTTAATTTCTGCTCGGCGTACCTTCTCGCAGAATTCAAAAATTGCATTCAGTATTAATCTAACGTCCGATCTTTGAATCCTTGAATCCTTGAATCTTTGAATCTCCTAACCAATCGGTGCTCTCGGCTTCGCTCGATCACCTCCAAACCTACTAAATAACTAGCTGACTTTCAAACCTTCGACTTGAATCTTTGAATCCTTGAATCTTTGAATCTCTTAAATAATTCGGTGCTCTCGACTCCGCTCGATCACCTCCAATCCCACTAAATAACTAACTGACCTTCGACCTTCAGACCTTCGACCTTCAGACCTTAAGACTTAAATTATGAATATCCAACCCAACAGCACACTCCTCATCACCGGCGGCACAGGCTCCTTCGGAAATGCCGTCCTCAACCGCTTTATGCATGACGAGCGCTTCAAAGAAATCCGCATCTTCTCCCGCGATGAGAAAAAACAGGACGATATGCGTAAGCGTCTGACCAACCCCAAAGTAAAGTTTTACATTGGTGACGTGCGCAACCAAAGCTCTGTGGATTCCGTTGCCAAAGGTGTCGACTATATCTTCCATGCCGCAGCCCTCAAACAGGTGCCCTCATGCGAGTTCTTTCCCATCGAAGCGGTTAAAACCAATATCCTGGGAACAGACAACGTGCTCAACGCTGCCGAAAGGCAAGGTGTGAAAAGGGTGGTTGTCCTCAGCACCGACAAAGCCGCCTATCCCATCAACGCCATGGGCATGTCCAAAGCCTTGATGGAAAAGGTGATGGTAGCCCGCTCCCGGAATCTGGAAGGTACAGAAACAGTCTTCTGCGGCACACGCTATGGCAATGTAATGGCTTCGCGGGGTTCGGTGATTCCGCTCTTTGTAGATCAGATCAAATCTGACAAACCCCTTACACTTACCGATCCCAGCATGACCCGCTTCATGATGACCCTCGAAGATGCCGTGGATCTGGTACTTTATGCTTTTGAACATGGAAACAATGGCGATATCTTCGTGCAAAAAGCACCTGCCGCCACCATTGAAATCCTCGCCAAGGCCTTACTGGAATTATACAAAGCCGAAAACCCCATTCGCGTCATCGGTACACGTCATGGCGAAAAACTATATGAAACCCTTGTCAACCGCGAGGACATGGTAAAAGCACAGGATATGGGAGGCTACTACCGCATCCCTGCCGACACCCGCGACCTCAACTACGAACGCTACTTCAGCGAAGGCGTTGAGGATGTAACAAACTTTGAAGAATACCACTCCCACAACACCGAACAACTCGATGTGGAAGGCATGAAACAACTTTTACTCAAACTCCCCATGATCCGCCGCGACATCCTCGGCGACATGGAAGCAATACAATACCCTGATTAGTATTTCTCGCTGATATACGCAGATCAATCCGCAAATCTGCGCCCATCTGCGAGAACACAAATTAGCGAAAATCCGCGAGAACTTTATACGCGAAAATCTGCGGGTTTCATTTTTTGCGTAAATCTGCGAGAACTAAATGCATGTAATCAAAGGAAACCTCCACACCGACCACCGCGGCACCATCCGCTTCGTCAACGACTTCACCTTCGATGGCATCAAACGCTTCTACACCATCAGCCACCCGGACACATCCACTATCCGTGCCTGGCAGGGTCATAAACTCGAAACAAAATACTTCTACGTCACCAAAGGCAGCTTCCTGATCAACTGGATCAACATCGACAACTGGCAGCAGCCCTCAAAAAACCTCAACATAAACACCCACATACTCTCCGACACCCAGAGCGAAATCCTCATCATCCCACCCGGCCATGTCAACGGCTTCAAAGCCTTAGAACCCGACTCCACATTGATCGTGTTTTCGGACATGTTGCTGGAAGACTCGCAGGAAGATGATTACCGATTTCCTGTCGACTATTGGGATATAAAGATTTCTCGCTGATCACCGCAGATCAATCCGCAAATCCACGCTAATCTGCAAAATATTAATCAGCGAAAATCTGCGATAAATTAATCCGCGTGAATCTGCGAGAACCTTATCAGCGAAAATCTGCGAGAACTAACAAGTAATGACTGAAAACGATATTTCATTTGCCATTCGAGGTGCCATTTTCAAGGTTTATAACAATATTGGTCCCGGTCTCCTTGAGTCAGCTTATGAAGCAGCCCTGGCACATGAATTGAAAAAAGAAGGTTTCTCTGTTTCAACACAAGTGGGATTGCCTTTTATATATGAAACCATAAATATGGATATGGGTTATCGCATCGATATTCTGGTAGAAAACAAAGTAATCATTGAAGTCAAATCAGTTGATCAATTAGCTGATGTCCATTTCAAACAACTCTTGACGTATCTAAAACTTTCCGACAAAAGATTAGGAATACTGGTCAACTTCAATACCGATAAAATTGACCAATCCATAAAGAGAATAGTAAACAATCTCATTGAATAACTTCTCTCGCAGATAACCGCAGCTAGATCCGCAAATCTGCGCAAATCAGCGAGAACCAAATCAGCGCAAATCAGCGAGAACCAAAAAAGACAATGATTAAAATTGGAATCACCGGCCAAGCAGGTTTTGTTGGAACTCATCTTTACAACACATTAGGTTTACATCCCGATAAATTCGAGCGCATCCCTTTTCAAGACGACTATTTCCAGAATGAAGACAAACTCAAGAAATTCGTCTCCTCCTGCGACACCATCGTCCACCTCGCTGCCATGAACCGCCACAACGACCCCGAAGTCATCTACAAAACCAACATCGGTCTCGTCAAAAAACTCATCGCCGCCTGTGAAGCGACTAACTCAACGCCACATATACTTTTTTCATCATCAACACAAGAAGAGCGCGACAACCTCTATGGCAGATCCAAAAAAGAAGGAAGAAAACTACTGGAACAATGGGCAGATAGAAACAATGCCTCTTTTAGCGGATTTGTAATTCCTAACGTGTTTGGCCCCTTTGGACATCCCTATTACAACAGCGTGGTAGCTACTTTCTGCCACCAACTCACCCACAACGAAACACCAAAAATTGAAGTTGACGGCACTTTAAACCTTATTTATGTCGGCGAACTCGTGAACCATTTTATAAAAATGATTGAGGAGGTTCAAAAAATTCAATCAGAAGAAAAAATAGCAATACAAGAAGTTATTGTCCAACACACTACTACACTAAAAGTCTCCGGATTGCTTAAAATACTCCAATCTTTTAAAGAGGGATATTACAACAGGGGCGAAATCCCTGACCTCAGTAATCCGGCCATGCGCAACCTCTGGAACACTTTCCTCTGCTACCTCGACCACTCCACCTTCTTCCCCTACCACCTCAAACTCAACACCGACAACAGAGGCAGCTTCGTAGAAACCGTCAAACTCAACAGCGGAGGCCAGATCAGTTTCAGCACTACCGTTCCCGGCATCACCCGCGGCAACCACTTCCACACCCGCAAAGCCGAACGCTTCGCTGTAATCAAAGGCAAAGCCACCATCGAGCTGCGCCGCATAGGAACAGACAAAGTGATGACTTTCGAACTTGACGGTACACAACCCAGCTTCGTCGACATGCCCATCTGGCACACCCACAACATCACCAATGTTGGAGACGAAGAACTTTATACAATCTTTTGGATCAATGAACATTTTGATCCGGAGGATACAGATACGTTTTTTGAAAAAGTGTAATGAGTAATCAGTGATCAGTAATCGGTAATGAGTGATCGGTAATGAGTGATCAGTAATGCGTAATCAGTTCACAGATCACAGATCACAGATCACAGATCACAGATCACAGATCACAGTTCACAGTTCACAGTTCACAGATCACAGTTCACAGATCACAGTTCACAGATCACAGTTCACAGATCACAGATCACAGATCACAGATCACAGTTCACAGATCACAGTTCACAGATCACAGTTCACAGATCACAG
>JACCQN010000058.1:2243-3803 GCA_015709215.1 Bacteroidales bacterium | reverse complement strand
ATCACAAAAAACCATATCCCTTGGATAAAGCTGAAATAATCATCTTTAAAGCAGAAGCAAACCAATCCGACTTTCAAATAGAAGTTAGGGTTAAAGATGAAACCGTTTGGCTAACACAAGCACAGATGGTGAACTTGTTTGATGCTACGAAACAAAATATAAGTCTTCACATCAATAATATCTTTAAGGAAGGAGAACTTCAACCAGATTCAGTTGTCAAGGAATACTTGACTACTGCCGCAGATGGCAAAAAGTACAAAACAAAGTTCTATAACCTGGATGTTATCATTTCTGTTGGCTACCGGGTGAAGTCGCTTCGTGGCACCCAATTCCGTATATGGGCTAACAAAATTCTAAAAGAATATCTTTTAAAAGGTCATGTTGTAAATCATCGCTTGGGCAGGATAGAAGAAGAAGTTCAAAAAATTAAAGGCCGGATTAACGAAATAGAATTTACGGTTCAAACGAATCTGCCCCCAAATGAAGGCATCTTCTTCGACGGTCAGATCTTCGACGCATGGCAATTCGTTTCACAACTAATCAAAGGTGCAAAAGAAACCATTGTGCTAATCGACAACTATGTGGATGAAAGTGTATTGATGCTGCTTTCAAAAAGAAATCCAGAAGTTAAAGCAACGATCTTCTCCAACAACATCACTAAACAACTCGATACTGACCTCAAAAAACACAATCAACAATACCCAAGTATTGAGTTGAAGCGCTTTTCAAAGTCACACGACCGTTTTCTAATCATCGATAAAAAAGATGTTTACCACATCGGAGCCTCTCTCAAAGACCTTGGAAAAAAATGGTTCGCCTTCTCAAAAATCAAGCTTGATGCAATAGAATTACTTAAAGAACTGAATGAATAGTTATCAGTAATCTGTAATCAGTAATCGGTGATCGGTGATCGGTAATCGGTGATCGGTAATCTGTAATCAGCCACAGTTCACAGATCACAGATCACACATCACAGTTCACAGATCACACATCACACATCACAGTTCACACATCACAGTTCACAGATCACACATCACAGTTCACAGATCACACATCACAGTTCACAGTTCACAGTTCACACATCACACATCAAATGAAAACCCATCACGATCTTGATGTCTGGAAAAAAGCTATCAGTTTAGTGACAGAAATATATAAGTTGACTGAATCATTTCCCAAAGTTGAACAGTATGGTTTAACAAATCAAATCAGACGCTCTGCTGTCTCGATTCCATCTAACATAGCCGAAGGTGCTGCTCGTGCTTCTTCAAAAGAGTTTTCTCAATTTCTATCAATTGCTTTGGGCTCTGTTTCTGAGCTTGAGACGCAACTTATCGTATCTAATAATCTCAACTTTATAGAAAAGATTCACTTTGAAGAAATGTTAAATCGAATCGTGACTATCAGAAAAATGATCGTTGGCCTGAAGAAGTCACTCTTTATTTAGCAATACTTGTTTTCCAATCATCCGAATATCAGTACAATGACAGATACCTCTTCACAGATCACAGATCACAGATCACAGATCACAGATCACAGATCACAGATCACAGATCACAG
>JACCQN010000058.1:0-2143 GCA_015709215.1 Bacteroidales bacterium | reverse complement strand
ATCACCAAATTAAAAGTCCTCACCGTCGTCGGCACCCGCCCCGAGATCATCCGCCTCTCCCGCGTCATGGCCGCCCTCGATGCCTCCGAAGGTTAAAAAGAGCCAAGGAAAAAGGCAAAAGAGCCAAGTGAAAAGACTCTAAATATTCCAAACCATGAAAGAGAATGCTTTATTAGATAGAACTTTCAATTTTGGCGTGCGATGCTTAAAGCATTTGAGAACTTTTCCGAACACCTCTGAATATTCTATCATAAAATATCAACTTGGCAAATCATCAACATCCATTGGAGCAAATTATGAAGAAGCACAAGCTGGTTCTTCAAAAGCTGATTTCAAAAACAAAGTCAGAATTGCCCTCAAAGAAGCCCGCGAATCCAACTACTGGCTTAGGGTTTTAAAATCCATACAGGAACAAAATGATGACGAACTTAATTTCTTAATCCAAGAAAGTAACGAGATCAAAAAAATACTAGCAAGTATTCTTAATAAACTAAATTAAACGTAAGACCCACTTGGCTCTTCTTACTTCTGCCTTGGCTCTTACTAACAAAATATGAAAAAACTAAAAGTCCTCACCGTCGTCGGCACCCGCCCCGAGATCATCCGCCTCTCCCGCGTCATGGCCGCCCTCGATGCCTCCGAAGCCATCGAACACATCACCGTCCACACCGGCCAAAACTACGACTACGAGCTCAACGAAATCTTCTACGAAGACCTCGGCATCCGCAAACCAGATTACTTCCTCAACGCCGCCGGAGCGACAGCCACCGCTACCATTGGCCAGATCCTTATCAATATCGACCCTATTTTGGAGGAAGTCAAACCAGATGCCTTCCTGGTTTTAGGAGACACCAACAGTTGTTTATGCGCCATCCCCGCCAAAAAACGCCACATACCCATCTTCCACATGGAAGCCGGCAACCGCTGCTTCGACCAGCGTGTACCCGAAGAAACCAACCGCAAAATCGTTGACCACATCGCCGACATCAACCTCACCTACAGCAGCATTGCCCGCGAATACCTGCTACGCGAAGGCCTTCCCGCCGACCGCATCATCAAAACCGGCAGCCCCATGTTTGAGGTCTTGAACCACTACATGCCCAAAATACAGGCATCCGATGTATTGACCAGACTAGGCTTAGAAAAAGAAAAATACTTCGTCGTCTCCGCCCACCGCGAAGAAAACATCAACAACGAAAAGAACTTCAACGGACTACTTACTGCACTAAACCAAATTGCTGAAAAGTACAACTACCCCATTATCGTCTCCACCCACCCCCGCACCCGCAAAAAACTTGAATCAGTAATCAGTAATCAGTTATCTGTAATCAGTAATCAGACAGCACCCCCAACAGATCACAGTTCACAGATCACAGATCACCCATTACCCATTACAGATCACAGATCACAGATCACAGATCACACTTCACAAATCAACCCCTTAATACAGTTCCTCAAGCCCCTCGGCTTCTCCGACTACAACGCACTACAAATCAACGCCTACGCTGTCCTCTCCGACTCCGGTACCATCTCCGAAGAATCCTCCATCATGAACTTCCGCGCCCTCAACATCCGCGAAGCCCATGAACGCCCCGAAGCCATGGAAGAAGCCTCCGTTATGATGGTCGGCCTCAACCCGGAACGCATCCTACAAGGACTCGTTCAACTCCAATACCAACAAACCGGCGAACGCCCCACGAATCACAGAACTTGTCCGTCCACTGACGGATCACAGATTACAGATCACAGATCACAGATCACACGTCTCCGTCCAGTAGCCGACTACAGCATGCCCAACCTAAGTGATAAGGTAGTAAGGATCATCCTTGGATACACCGACTACATTAAAAGAACTGTCTGGAGCGAAGAACAGTGATCAGTAATCCGTAATCAGTGATCGGTAATTAACCACAGTTCACAGATTACAGATTACAGATTACAGATCACGCATTACGCATTACCCATCACGCATTACCAATAAAAACAGTGTAAATCCGCATTATCCGTGTCACCTGTACTGAGCGAAGTCGAAGTATCCGTGTTCCATAAAAAATCCGCGTTCCAAACCACCAATAGCCAAAAATTGTAAATGATACCTGAAAAAGAAAATAGTAACATTGAGTTTAAAAAAGCTTTTAACGAA
>JACCQN010000057.1 GCA_015709215.1 Bacteroidales bacterium | reverse complement strand
AAAAAAAGTGAAAAAGCTAATTTAAAACCTCGAGTTAAAGAAAAAGAAACTCGTTGCTATCCTCATAAAGACAGTGAAGGTTTATATAGAACTACAGTAATTGAAAAAAAAGATAGTGGTTCATACAGAAGAGATTCTATGAAATTTGAAATAATTGGACATACCCCAAGAGAGGGAAAAAGATGGCAGATTGGTGAGGATACAGCTAAAGCATTAGAAAATAAAAATAGGTTTATTTGGGATGGAGAAAAAATTATGTTGAAAATTTATGATTTTGAGGATAATGATACGACTTCGGCTAGACCTAATTTATTATTTGAACACGGCTCTACAGACAGTGCCGCAAACATAATTAAAGAATTATTTAATGGGAAAGAAGAATTATTTGATAACCCTAAACCTATTGAATTGGTAAAAGATTTGATAAATTTTTCTTCAAGCCCTAACGACATCATCCTCGACTTTTTCGCAGGTTCAGGCACAACCGCTCACGCCGTTATGGATTTAAACAAAGAAGATGCTTCGACAGGCTCAGCACAAGTGGGGCAACGAAAATATATTTGCGTACAGCTACCCGAACTTACCGACGAAAATAGCGAAGCCTACAAAGCCGGATACAAAACCATTGCAGAAATAAGTAAAGAACGCATCCGCAGGGCAGGCAAGAAAATACAGGAAGAAATCCAAGCTGAAATCACCAAAATAGAAACCGAAATCTCCAAACTGCAAGGCGAACTGCCCACAGATGAAACCAAAGCTGAAATTGAAAATCTAAAAGCCAAAATTGAAAATCTAAAATCGCAGGATTTGGGGTTCAAAGTGCTGAAACTTAAGGATAGCAACTTCAAACAATGGAAACAAATTGAGGGCAAAGATGCTAACGCAACCCGCACTGAGCTTGCCGAAGTGTTGCAAGAGCAAATGAAATTGTTTATTGACCCTGTTTCTGAACATGCCACTATTGAAAATATGGTGTACGAACTTTTGCTAAAAAGTGGCAAAGACCTGAACAGCCTTATTGAAAAGAAGGGTAGTTATTATAAAATCAACGGCAATGAATTGATTTTGCTATTAGAAAAAGCCACGCAGGAAATTATTGATGCTGTAATTGCTGAGAAGCCCGTCAAAGTCATTGCCTTAGACAAATTGTTTAAGGGCAACGACCAGTTAAAAACAAATACCGTACTGCAAATGAAAGATGCAGGGGTGGAATTTAAAACAATATAAGGAGGCCTAATTATGGATTTGCAACAATTATTTTCAGTATTAGAAATTAATGAAAGAGATTCTTTAATCATGCTTTCTGACAAAGATTGGAAAAAGAAAGTCACGTTTCCCAGTCGGGTTATCCGTTTATTGGAAGATACTGAAAAATGGGATCCCAAGGCAATTTTTTGTTTCGATAATAAACCCTTAATTCTTTTTTTTGAAAACCCTGAAAACAAAACGGCTTTGCATAAAGCAGTCTGGAATTTCAATGAAACGCCCATTGTTGTTATTTCAGAAAACGATACTGTTACTGTTTACAATGGATTTATTATTGATGAGAATACCGAGTTGCTTGAGCTACTCGGTGGCGATGATGTATTGAATGATTTGAACTATTTTGAGTTAGTTACCGGCAAAACATTTGAAAAGTATAGCGAGGATTTCAATTACAAGAATAGGGTTGATTACAAATTGTTGGGCAATATAGAGGAAACACAAAAGGAGCTTTGCAATACATATCATTGCAGCCGAACTACAGCCAATGCCTTACTTGGAAAAATAATTTTTATTCGCTACTTGATTGACAGAAAAATCAAATTGAATTTTGAAGGCAAATCGAAAGAATGGACAAATTCGGATTTTTGCAATTTGTTGCAAGACAAAAACCGTGTGTTTAGTTTTTTCGAGTATTTACACGACAAAGAGAAAGGATTCAACGGCGATTTGTTTCCTATTGATAAAAAAGCTTTTGATGCTATTCCAAACGAGGCGTTTAATCTTATAAAAAGACTTTTAGAAGGAGATGAGATAAAAACAGGACAGAAATCGCTCTTTCAATTATATGATTTTTCTATTCTGCCTATTGAATTTATAAGTAATGTATATGAACGGTTTATAGGAAAAGAGAATCAGGCAGAGGCAGGAGCCTATTATACCCCAATTTTCCTTGTTGACTATATTATTAGCCAAACCGTTGCAAAAAAGCTAAATGCAAATGACAATACTGTTTCCTGCAAAGTACTTGACCCTGCCTGTGGTTCTGGGATTTTTCTTGTGGAATCGTTGCGTAAGATAATAGAAAAACACATCGCCCTGCACGGGATTCCAGATGACAAGCAAGTTTTCAAAGAAGTCATAAAGAAATTGGCTCAGGAAAATATTTTTGGTATTGACAAAGATAAAAGTGCTGTTCAGGTTGCAATATTTTCAGTTTACTTGACTTTGCTAGATTACCAAAAACCAGCAGAAATTGAAAATTTTAAGTTTCCAACTTTGCTTGATACTAATTTCTTTGTTGCCGATTTTTTTAATACTAATGCTGATTATAATTCAGAGTTAAAAAAACATAGCTTCGATTTTATATTGGGCAATCCCCCTTGGGCAAGCTCAAAAAAAGGGTTAGATAGCGTTGGCAAGGAATACATTAAACAAAGACAAAAAAAAGAGAAAAAACAAGACAAAAAATTTGAAATTGGAATTAATAACAATGAAATAGCGGAAGGTTTTGTTTTAAGGGCGAGTGATTTCAGTACAACAAACACACAAATAGCATTTATTATTAAAAGCTCCATTCTTTACAACCTTGGATATACTGCACAAAGTCCATTTAGACCATATTGGTTGCAGGAGTTTTTTATAGACAAAGTGTTTGAATTGGCTCCGGTACGTCATGAAGTGTTTGATCGTTCAAACGATCCGGCAATTGCTCCTGCTGCAATTGTGTTTTATAGATATGCAAATGGGGACAGCACTAACAAAAATATAATTGAACATATCACTTTAAAACCAAGTAGGTTTTTCTCTACATTTAAAATATTCACCATTAACAGAAGCGATTATAAGAGCGTTGAGCAAAAGAAATTAAAAGAGTACGATTGGCTTTGGAAAACTTTGGTTTATGGTTCATATTTGGATTTTAACTTTTTAAAAAGAATTAAGGACAAATTCCCTTCAATAAAAGAAATTATGTCTGACGATACAAAGTTCGTTGAAGGAACCGGCATACAATATAGTAGTAACCCAACATATAATTCAGAACACTTAAAAGGAAAACTATTTATTGACGCCTATGGAGTTGAACCTTTTTTCATAAATCCTGATAAAATATCAAAATTTGACAAGTCGATGGTTCACAGAATTCGAAATGATAAACAGTTGATTTTTAAAGCTCCTATGATACTTATACGAAAAGGACTTGATATGAACAAACTTTCTGTGAGGTCTGCAATTTCTAAACAAGATTTGCTTTTTAAAGATAGCCTTACATCAATATCTGCTTTAAATAATAAAGACATTCAATGTTTATACAATATTCAGGCTGTTTTTTCAACAGATATTCTATGCTATTATGCCATTAATTCATTTGCATTCATTGGAATAGAAAGAGAACAAACTCAAAATTACGACAAGTATAGTTTGCCATATCTTGATTTAGATGTTCAGGATGACATTGAACAGATTGAAGAAATAAAAATTGAATTGCATAATAAAAAGCAAAATGAAATTTTAAATGCTCTTGAACTGGAAAATTTAAACCGAAAAATTGATGAAAAACTAGTCAATATTAATAATAAAGTATTAAATAAGTTAGATTTATCAGATTGCGATAATGCGTTGATTGATTATGCTTTACACATAAACAAAACAATGATTGTAGGGAATGATAATGAAAAAGCAACATTATTTAAGGCTATCGAACCCGATGATCAAATATTAAAAGACTATGCCCAGCTTTATATTAATCGGTTTGCCCCAAGTCTAAGTAAAAATGGCAAAAAATTTATAGTCGAGATTTGGCATACCAATCAAATTATAGGTATGTTTTTTAAGGTTGTCAATGAAAATGAGTTTACACAAAACATTAAAACAGAACACAAACAAAAAAAATCTGCAATCATAAAATTCATTGCCAGGCTTGGAGCTGAAAAAATAACCGAACAATTGTTTGTACAAAAAGATGTGCGAGGTTTTGAAAAAGATTACTTCTATATTTTCAAACCCAATGAAAAACGCTTGTGGCACAAAGCCATCGGCTATTTAGATGTAAATGAGTTTGCCGATGCCATTCTTAAAGCGGGGAGGGATTCTAAATGATGTTTGAAAATATAGATGCCTCAATCTTTAACTATAGTTTCTCGTTTTATCAAAATGAGTTTGAAGAAATTTTGAGAGGAATTATTGTGTGTTATAAGTGTATTAATTCATCAGGTCTTTCACTAAAAAATAATGAAAATGATATTCGGGACGCTATGTTAAACAATTATCTTAAAGTTGAACATTTTAAAAGAGAACATTTTAATTTAGTCAACTATCATTTTGATTCTGAAACAATAGAAAATACTGGTAGGGCAGACATCCGAATTTTGCCTGTTAATCCTTATATAAATGATAAAGCCTATTACATCATTGAATGTAAAAGATTAAATAATCAAAACTTAACCGGCATGACAGGCTTAAATGCAGAATATGTAAAAAATGGCATTTGCCGTTTTGTAACGGGGTACTACTCTTCCTATTT
Source organism: Bacteroidales bacterium (assembly GCA_015709215.1). GTDB lineage: Bacteria > Bacteroidota > Bacteroidia > Bacteroidales > F082 > UBA5536. The sequence continues at coordinate 13,457 of JACCQN010000057.1, read as the reverse complement.
TGGAATAAATGGGATGATTGGTTTTGTGGTTGAGAATTTTGAAATTGATAAAAACATAACACATATAAATTCATTTCTGAATAAAAATTTAACCAACGACAGAGGGAAAAATGTAAATGCAATGCCTATTCAGAAGATTAAGCCAATCGAAATAAGTGAAGATTTCAAATACAGCTATACATCAACACATCAAACCGTTTCACAAAATGAAATAACCTTGTATCACCTGATGTTTAACTTTTCAAAGCAAATTCAATGAAGTTAACCTTCGAGTCTAATCTCCCATATCAGCAAGAAGCCATAAAATCCATAACGGATTTGTTTGAAGGACAACCTTTGGAAGATTCTATTTTGGAATTTAACCTAAATGAAAAAGGCGCTTTAAACCTGATAAACGGCGTTAGCAATAACCTTATCTTATCAGAAGAACAAATCCTTGCCAATCTGCAAAACATACAAGCCAACAACGAAATCAAAGTTTCGGACAAATTGGACGGTATGCACTTTTCCGTAGAAATGGAAACAGGTACAGGAAAAACGTATGTTTACCTGCGTACCATTTATGAACTGAATAAATTGTACGGTTTCAAAAAGTTTGTGATTGTTGTACCTTCGGTGGCTATTCGCGAAGGTGTTTTGAAAAATTTGGAAATCACCCACGAGCATTTTCAAACCCTTTACGACAATGTGCCTGTTAATTTTCAAGTCTATGACAGCACTAAAGTTTCCACTTTGAGAGGTTTTGCAACTACCAACAATATTGAAGTATTGGTAATCAATATTGATTCATTTGCCAAAGATGAAAACATTATCAATAAACCTAATGATAAGCTGAACGGGCAAAAACCGGTTGAGTTTATTCAGGCTACCCACCCTATTGTAATTGTGGACGAGCCACAAAATATGGAAACCGAAAAGCGCATTGCAGCTATTGACAACTTAAAAGCCCTTTGTACGCTTCGTTATTCAGCAACACACAGAAACCAATATAATCTTACATACAGTCTAAACCCTGTAAAAGCCTATGATTTAGGATTGGTAAAACAAATTGAGGTGGATTCTATCATTGAAGAAAACGCCTATAATGATGCTTTTGTTTCCGTAGAATCAATCACAGCTACAAAAACCAAGGTGACGGCCAAAGTTTCAATAAACAGCAACGAAAACGAAGGTGTAAAAAAGAAAACCCTAACCGTAAAAGTTGGAGATGATTTGTACAAACTTTCTAACGAAAGAGAAATTTATGCAGACGGCTATATCATTGAGGAAATTGATGCAGTAAACCAGTGTATTTCCATTTCAAACGGAAACTTACTTTACAAAGGAGATAGACAAGGCGGACTAACAGACGAAGTAATGAAGTTTCAAATCCGCAAGGCAATTGAAGAACATTTGAAGAAAGAAAAGCGTCTGAACAAATTAGGTATCAAAGTTTTGTCGCTCTTCTTCATTGACAAAGTGGCCAATTACAGAGCTTACGATTCAGCAGGAAATCCTGTAAAAGGAAAGTTTGCTGAATGGTTTGAAGAAATTTACCATGAATATATGTCAAAACCAACTTTTAAAGAGTTGGATAAATTTCCCGTTGACGAAATACACAACGGCTATTTTTCGCAAGATAAAAAAGGTGCTTTTAAAGATACTTCGGGAGAAACCAAAGCTGATGACGATACTTATAGTTTGATAATGAAAGACAAAGAAAAGTTGTTGGGATTAGACAATCCTTTGCGTTTCATTTTTTCACATTCTGCCCTTCGTGAAGGTTGGGACAACCCAAATGTATTTCAGATTTGCACCTTAAACGAAACCAAGTCAGACATAAAAAAACGTCAGGAAATCGGCAGAGGTTTGCGTTTGGCAGTTGACCAAACAGGAAAACGAACCTACGACCAAAACATAAACCGCTTGACTGTTATTGCCAATGAAGCCTATGACGATTTTGCCAAAGCTTTACAAAAAGAAATTGAAGAAGATTGCGGCGTAGAATTTAAAGGTAGAATCAAAAACAAAAGAGAGCGAACCGCAATTAAATATCGGAAAGGTTTTGAAGCCGACCCGAAATTCCTGGCGATTTGGGAAAAACTGAAAAAGAAAACCACTTACCGAGTAGATTACAAAACGGACGAGTTAATTACTTTGGCTGCAAAAGCCATAAAAGATTTGCCTGAAATTAAAGCTCCTTCTATTCGTTCTTCAAAGATTGGAATTACAATGACAGATGAAGGCGTAGGCACAAACTATGTTGGTGACAAAGTAGAATCTTATGGAGGTTACTCCTGGAAAATTCCTGATGTGTTGGGCTACATTCAACGAAAAACAGAATTAACACGTGCCACCATTGAAGAAATATTAAATAAGTCAGACAGAATAGTTGATATTATTATCAATCCACAATTGTTTTTAGATTTGGCTACAACAGCTATAAAACGGACTTTGTATGATTTGATGATTGACGGAATCAAATATCAAAAAATCGGTGGTTCGGAATACGAAATGGCATTGTTTGAAGCTCAGGAGTTGGAAGTTTATTTGAACGACTTTTCATTCAAAGTTTCAGACCCTTCAAAAACTATTTATTCAGCATTTGTGCCTTTAGATTCAGGCGTTGAAAGCAAGTTTGCCAAAGACTGTGAAACCAGCGACCAGATAAAATTCTATTTCAAATTACCCAATTGGTTTAAAATCCCCACGCCGATAGGAAATTACAATCCTGATTGGGCATTGGTATTTGAAGACGACAAGAAAATTTATTTTGTCGCTGAAACCAAAGACACAGGCACACCACAAGTTGACTTATCAAAACTTAGTGGAGACGAACAAATGAAAATTAAGTGTGGTAAAGCTCATTTTAATGAATTTTCTGACTTGGAATATAAAGTAGTAAACAAAGTAGGACAATTAATTGAATAGCCAACGCACGGCAGACAGAAACGGTGCAGCAAAATGAAAAAAAATAACGAGAAAAATGAACAACTAAACGCCAACAAAATGTATATGCCATAAGGGGTTCGGTAGTTTCACAAGCATTCTGTTCCGCATAAAATTTCGTGTAGGCAGACAGGAAACCACTCCGCAATCCATTATGGTACATAAACTCAACCATTATTATAGGTGTTTTAATCAAATCAGGAATGGAAATATCCCAGCTTTTTATAAGTTTATTAATTCCATATTGGGAATAATTTCAAATTGCTTAATTCTAAAAAATTAGATTGATTATTTAAAGACAAATTCAAAAGCTTTTAAACTATCTGCCTATTTTTACGGCTCAAAAAAATGAGTAGTTTTGCCCCATGAAATTTTAAGCTATGGATAAACCTCAAACGAAACACAAATTATTTTTAAATAATAAAATCCGGCTTTCCGGCCTAACGCAAAATGGCATGGTTAGTAATACCACCTTCGGATTTTTTGATAAAATAAAAGAGGTGGAGTCCATCAAAATGGCCGCACAAGCCCACGACATCAATTACCTAATAGCGGGGGACGATACTGAAGAAACCGGAAAAATGCCGGATTATCCGCTGATCAACAAGCAAAGCGGAGGCAAAGATGGCATACTATTGCAACTCCCTCCAGCTTGCAATAAACTTTGGGAAGCATATGGTGCCCTGCACTAAAAATTTGCCGACAGTGTGGAAGCTGCCATTGAAGATTTTAGACAAACCATGCTGCAAAAATCAACATCCGAATGAAATCAGGAAAAATATTGCTTCTGTTGGCAACTGTTTTTGTTTTTCAAGCTTGCCAAAACAATACCAGTCAACCGCTCGTTATTTTTCATGCAGGAAGTTTGAGCTATCCACTTAAAAAACTCACTGAAGATTATCAACAAACACATCCAGAACAGCAATTTCAGCTGGAACCTGCCGGCTCGCTCAACACCATCCGCAAAGTAACTGATCTCAACCGGCAAGCTGATATTATTGCTTCTGCTGATTACAATCTGATCAGCGAAATGCTCATCCCAAAACACACAGCCTTCAACATTGCTTTTGCCGCAAACAGCATTGTGCTTGCTTATACCGATCACTCGGCTTATGCGGATGAAATCTCCAGCGAAAACTGGATTGAAATTCTACAAAAAGAAGAAGTGAAAATTGGTGCATCAGACCCCAATGTCGATCCTTGCGGATACAGAACCCTGCTCACTCTGCAACTGGCAGGTAAATTATATAAAATCTCAAATCCGGCAAAACTGATCCTGGAAGACGGACGTTTTTACAAACGTCCTAAAGAAACGGATTTGATCGCTCTGCTCGAAACACAAACGATTGACTACTTCTTCATTTACGAGAGTGTGGCCAATCAACATCATTTTAAATATCTACGCTTTCAGGACTCTATTAATCTAAGCCAGCCCATGCTTAATAACTGGTATCGCGAAGCTTCCGTCAAAGTGAGAGGAAACAATCCAGAAGACAGTTTACTCATTCATGGTGAGGCTATTATATACGGCATTACGGTATTGAACAATAGTCAATCAATGGAAGATGCCTGGAATTTTGTTGAATTTTTGCTTGATCCAAATCACGGGTCAAAAATCATAGAAGCATCAGGCCAACGAGCTTTGTCTCCTGCAATTATCAATACAGACAAGCATTTGCCAGATAAGATAAAACCTTTAGTAACAATCATTAATAATCATTAAACATATTTTGACTATGGAAAAAATTTGTTCGTCATCCGACATTAAACCAACCCTCGAAAGGCTGGGAATCAAAGCAATAAACCACGGAGCCTGCACAGGCACCGAATGGATTGAAACATCCGGAGAACAACTCGACAGCTATTCATCATGCAATGGCGAGTTGATTGCCAGTGTAAAACAAGGAACCTGGGACGACTATCAAACCATCATGGATAAAGCACAGGAAGCTTTCAAATACTGGCGTATGGTTCCGGCTCCTAAAAGGGGAGAAATCGTAAGACAGATGGGACTTGAATTTCGCAAAAACAAAGAAGATCTGGGAAGGCTTGTTAGCTACGAAATGGGAAAAATCTACCAGGAAGGTCTCGGCGAAGTACAGGAAATGATTGACATTGCTGATTTTTCTCTTGGAATTTCGCGTCAGCTTTACGGCTACACTATGCATAGCGAACGCTCACGCCATCGCATGTACGATCAGTATCATCCGCTAGGCGTTATTGGCGTTATAACTGCCTTCAACTTTCCGGTTGCTGTGTGGTCATGGAACGCCATGATAGCATTGGTTACCGGTAATGTTGTACTTTGGAAACCTTCGTCAAAAGTTCCGCTTTGCGCCGTGGCTATTCACAATATCATTGCTGATGTGCTCAAACGCAACGAGGTACCCGAAGGCGTTACCAACCTGATAGTCGGAAGCTCCAAACATATTGGCGACAACTTCCTTTCGGATAAACGTGTTCCGCTCATTTCATGCACCGGCAGCACTGCTGTTGGTCGTCGTGTGGGTCGTATTGTTGGCGAACGCCTGGGAAGAACCCTTTTGGAACTTGGTGGAAACAATGCCATCATTATCTCCGAAAAAGCTGATCAGGATATGGCTTTGCGCGCTACTTTGTTCGGTGCGGTGGGTACAGCCGGACAACGCTGCACCTCAACCAGACGATTGATCATCCATGAATCCATTTATGATGCCTTTGTCGAAAAATTAAAAAATGCCTATAGCCAAATTCGCATCGGATGCCCGCTCGATCCGGAAGTGCTGGTGGGACCGCTGATCGACAAAGGTTCCGTTGAAGCTTTTAAATATGCGCAGGAACAAATCGTTAACGAAGGCGGAAAAATAATTTATGGAGGTGAAGTACTCGAAGGTAAAGGCTATGAGTCTGGTTGTTACGTAGTTCCTGTTTTAGCTGAAGCAGAAAACCACTATCATATCGTTCAGGAAGAGACTTTTGCACCCATTTTGTATCTGATGAAATACAAAACTATGGAGGAAGCAATTGCTATGCATAATAGCGTACCACAAGGCTTGTCGTCTGCGATTTTCAGCACAGATATCCGCGAAACCGAGAGGTTTTTATCCCATGAAGGCTCCGATTGTGGCATTGCCAATGTAAATATTGGCACTTCCGGAGCAGAAATTGGAGGTGCTTTTGGAGGCGAAAAGGACACCGGCGGTGGCCGTGAATCCGGCTCAGATGCATGGAAAACCTATATGCGCCGCCAAACCAATACTATTAACTTTAGCGATGAGCTTCCCTTTGCTCAGGGAATTAAATTCAGTTTGTAAGTCTTTTGTTTGAATACCCTATAAAAAGCAGCATTTTACCCCGTTGCTGCTTTTTATATCGTGTTCGGAAGTTAAATTCATTATTTTTAGGGAGTAATAATTGCTATGAATAATTACTTCCTACTTTTACGCTTTGGTAGAGAAATAGAGAAGATGAAAAATGGCACATAAACTAAAAACTAAATTGCTAGCCGGTTTTATGCTACTGGTTGGCTTACTCGTCGTTGCCGGCTCAGTTTCGGTTCTGGAATTTATGAAATTAAGCACCTCATCTACTTCGATACTTGAGAATAATCATAAATCGATCGGGGCTTCAAAAACCATGCTCGAAGCCCTCGAAAGAGAAGATAGCGGAATTTTGTTGCTCCTGCTCGGTAAATGGGAAGAAGGGAGAAGAATCTTAGGTGAATCGGACATGATGTTCCTGGAAGCCCTCACTGTTGCGCAAAACAATATCACTAAAGATAATGAAGCCGAGCTAATTGCTGATATCCAAAATAAATACGTTCACTACAAAGAAAAATGGACCAGACCCATTGTTGATACCTTTAAAGAAGGTAACATTGATTGGTATCAAAACATTGCCCACCAGGAATTTATTCAGCTTAAGAAATCCATCAACCAGCTGATGACTATCAATCAGGAGAGCCTGTATGAGGAAGCAACCCGACTAAAAGACAACGGACATCGTGCCGTGATGCCTAGTATTATTTCAATCATAGGAGCCATTTTGTTTTCGTTTTTATTAATTTTCTACCTGGATCAACAATTTATCATTCCACTTAAAAAGCTGTTAAAAGCTGTTAAAAACTTCAACCAGGGATATTATCAATTGCAATCCTCTATTAAAAGTAAAGATGAAATCAATCAATTAGAGATAGAAATCAATCAAATGCTGAAGCGTGCACGAAAAAATGATATCCGTTAAACTTACATCCAGATGAGACTCGAAGTTGTATTTAAGATTTTGGGATTCGTTTTACTCTTTAATGCAGTATTTCTATTTATTGCGCTGATGATAGCTTACAGCAATCAGGAATCATCCCTGATTCCTTTGTTGTTCACTACTTTGATTTGCATTATTTTTGGGCTTTTCCCGATGGTTTTTGCCGGCAAGCATGAATCTTTATCTTTTGCCGAAGGAATTATGGTGGTTGTTTCGGGTTGGGTAATCACCTGTGTGATAGGCATGTTACCCTATCTGATGTGGGGTGGTGAGTTTAACCTGATTGATGCCTGGTTCGAAAGCGTTTCGGGCTATACCACCACAGGATCAACAATATTAAATGATATCGAATCCTTACCAAAAAGCCTGTTGTTTTGGCGTAGTACCACACACTGGATTGGTGGAGTAGGTATTATCATCTTTGTTTTGCTCATCCTTCCACATGCCCGCAACGCCAGAATCACACTACTCAATACGGAAATGAGTGAGCTTTCGAAATCGAATTTTCATTACAAAGCCAGAACGACCATTCAAATCCTTATCGTAGTTTATGTTGGCCTGACATTTCTCGAAACCCTGTTACTCAGATTGGCCGGTATGAGCTGGTTCGACGGGATCAACCATGCCTTTGCCACAATCGCCACAGGAGGCTTTTCGACCAAAAACAATAGCATTGCCTATTTCGAAAACATCTGGATCGAAGTTATTATCATGTTCTTTATGTTGCTTTCGGGCATTCATTTCGGTTTAATTTTCGGAACAATAACCGGAAGTCGTTACAATATATTCCGCTCTAAAATGGTGAGAAGCTACGTTATGATCATGTTTCTTGGAATAATTCTGGTAGCTTTAAAATTGTTTATCAACGACTTTTACTCCTGGAGCGAATCATTGCGCTTTGCTTCTTTTCAAGTCATTTCGGTAGGTACCACTACAGGCTTTGCCACTGTTGACACTGCTATCTGGCCTGTTTTTACACAAATGGTGATTATATATTTTACGATCCAATGTGCTATGACCGGATCAACTTCTGGAGGATTGAAATTTGATCGTGTTTATCTTTTCATCAAATCTGTTAAAAAACAGGTCAGGCTCATCAAACACCCGGCAGGAGTTTTTGCTATTAAAATGGAAAACAAAACTATAAACGACAGTCTGGAGCGACAAACAATGCTTTTTATTGTACTTTATGTTTTCACTTTCTTTATCACAACATTGTTGCTTACAACGATGGATATTGATCTGATGACTGCCTTTTCGGCTTCTATCGCTACCCTGGGTAATGTTGGTCCCGGCTTTGGCAATGTGAGTTCTATGGGCAACTTTGACAGCTTACCCAATCTGGCTAAATTTATATTGACTCTCAATATGTTATTAGGACGACTCGAAATTTACAGTGTGATCGCCTTATTTACTATACGCAAATAGTATCGAACGCTTTTTAAAATACCTTTGCGCCCTGTTTAAAACCACCTCAACATTATGCAACAATATCCGGGTGAATTAGCTGCCTTGCTGGTTGCTGTTTTTTGGACTATCACTGCACTCTCATTCGAAATGGCCAGCAAACGCGTTGGCTCATTAGCTGTTAACATCATTCGTCTGGCCTTCGCTTTGGTGTTTCTGAGCATTTTCGGCCTTGTTTTTAGAGGATTACCCATGCCCACCGATGCCGGAAGACATCAATGGATTTGGCTGAGTTTGTCCGGATTGGTAGGTTTTGTGTTCGGTGATTATTTTCTTTTCCACAGCTACCGCCTGATCAGCTCACGAATCGCTATGCTGATAATGACTTTTGTGCCACCTGTTACAGCCTTACTCGGTTTTTTATTTTTAAACGAACGCATGGGCTGGATGCATCTGGCCGGCATGACGCTAACTGTTAGTGGCATCGCCGTTACCATTTTTAGCCACGAAAAAGGAAAAAAAATTCAGCTTAAATATCCCATCAAAGGTTTATTTTATGCCTTCCTTGGTGTGCTGGGGCAAGCCGGAGGCCTGATACTTAGCAAATACGGCATGCAGGATTACGATGCATTTGCATCCACTCAAATCAGAATTATTGCCGGTTTTGTGGGTTTTGCCTTGATCATTCTCATTTGGGGTAAAATACCTCTTATCATCACGGCATTTAAAAACACCAAAGCCTTGTGGGGCATTACTGCAGGTTCGTTTTTCGGACCGTTTTTGGGTGTTTCCTTTTCGCTGGTTGCCATTCAATATACCACTACCGGAATTGCTGCTACGCTGATGGCCATCGTACCCATTCTAATCATCCCGCCAGCAGCCTTATTTTTCAAACAGAAAGTTGGTTTGCTGGATTATATCGGCGCACTGATAAGTGTTTTTGGAGTTGCACTGTTCTTCTTGTAAACCCTTCCCCATCCAAAACTATCCGATAACTTTCCCATTTTGTATCAAAACCGAAAAACACTAACTTTGGGCTGAAAAAAACGGGAAAATCCCTTTGTTATAAACCAAAACATCTATAGGATGAAAAAAATTATCATTTACACTGTGCTTATAATGGCTTTCTTTAACATTCAGGCACAAAACACAAAAGATAACGAGAAGGTCTATCAGTTTGAAATGCTTACCGAAGTGCCACACACAGCCATTGCTAACCAATACCGTTCCGGAACCTGCTGGAGCTTTGCCGGAACAGCCTTCGTGGAAGCTGAAATTCTGCGCATCAAAAATATAAAGCTCAACCTCTCGGAAATGTTCAATGTGAGGTATGCCTATCACAATAAAGCTGAAAAACTCGTGAGGCTGCATGGTAACCTGAATATGGGCCCCGGCGGTGGTTTCAGTGATGTTTTAAGCGTGGTTCAACAGTTTGGAATGGTACCCGAAGCAGCTTATACAGGACTGGTTATTGGAGAAGAAAACCATATCCATGGTGAGATGGATGCGGTTTTTGAAGCCTATACCAGCGCTGTGATGAAGAACAAAAACAAAAAACTAACTCCTGTGTGGCTTAATGGATTCGATTGCCTGCTGGATACTTATCTGGGCAGCGTGCCCAATGAGTTTACTTTTGATGGAAAAAGCTATTCTCCAAAAAGCTTTGCGGAATTCTCAGGTTTTCAGCCAGCAGATTATATCGAGCTGGGCTCTTACACGCATCATCCTTACCATGAGGCTTTTATACTCGAAATTCCGGATAACTGGATGTGGAGCGAGATCACAAACCTCATGCTCGATGAAATGATGAGTACCATTGATCACGCCCTCAAAAAAGGCTATGTGGTTGGTTGGGATGCCGATGTGAGCGATAAGGGTTTTTCATGGAAAAACGGTGTAGCCATTGTACCCGAAGACGAGCCTTCAAAATTTATGGGCGCTACCAAAGACAGCTTGGCTGATCTTAGCACCAAAGACAGGGAGAAAGCACTTTTTGCTTTCGAACAAATCCTGCAGGAAAAAGAAATCACCCCTGAAATGCGTCAAACCTCTTTTGACAATTACGAAACCACTGACGATCACCTAATGCTTCTGGTTGGCATTGCCAAAGATCAGAAAGGCAATAAATATTATAAGGTGAAAAACTCCTGGGGTACTGAAGATCATATGTATGAAGGTTATTTCTTTGCCTCTGAAGCTTTTGTGGCCTACAAAACCATTAGCATTCTTGTGCATAAAGATGCTGTGCCAAAGGCTGTAAAAACTGCAATAGGTTTATAAACTAAGCAAAAAATAAGGCGGTTTTTCGTAACATTGCATACGAAAAACCACCTTTTTGTATGGTTACAAATTACAGCTGGCTTCGCCTGGTTTTCATTTTTTTTAGCGGAATAGTGCTGCTTTTTGTATTGGCACCACTAGTGCGTCTGATTCTGGCTCCCGGTTTTAGTGGATTAATCGAAGCAGCTTCGGATCAACAAGTTAGTCAAAGTATTTTTCGCACTTTAGGAATCGCGATGAGCACTACCGTGATAGCTGGATTTATAACCGTTCCTTTTGCCTGGCTCATGGCCCGAAGCCACTTTAAATTCAAATCCGTTATCAACGCCATTATTGATTTGCCTGTGATGATTCCGCATTCGGCAGCCGGTATCGCATTGCTTGGGATTATCAATCGCGAAAGTGTGCTTGGCCAATGGGCTTCCTCAATCGGCATCAGTTTTATTGATCAGCCTGCAGGAATCGCTATTGCTATGGCTTTTGTGAGCCTTCCATTTTTATATAACGCCTCCCGCGATGCTTTTGAAGCACAAACCGGACTCTATGAAAAAGCAGCTTTAAATCTGGGAGCCAGTCAGTGGCAGACGTTTTATCTGGTTAGCCTGCCCATGGCTGGCAAAGGCATTTTGAGCGGTTATGTGATGATGTTTGGCAGGGCCATGAGCGAATTTGGAGCCATTGTAATCATTGCCTATCACCCCATGGTAACACCTGTGATGATTTTTGATCGCTTCAATGCTTTCGGATTGAAGTCTGCACAGGGCATTGCTGCACTTTTTGTGCTCATCAGCCTGATCGTTTTTATCAGTTTGAGATTACTGGCTAAAAGACAAACCGATGCTCGAAATTAAAGGCTTATACAAAAAACTTGGCAATTTCGAACTGAAAGCTATCGATATAAGCATTCAAAAGGGCAATTATTGTGTGTTGCTGGGCCCCAGCGGATCGGGTAAAACATTGCTGCTCGAATTAATCTGTGGTTTTCAAAAAGTTGATCAGGGCGAAATTTGGCTGGCAGGTAAAAACCTTACAAAGCTTCCTGTGCAGCAACGCAGAACTTCGATAGTTTTTCAAAAGCCTGTTCTTTTCCCGCATCTTTCTGTAAGAAACAACATTGCTTTTTCATTGCGTATCAACAAAATAGGTAAACAAAAGATTATTGACAAAGTAAAGGCTCTGGCGCTTCAATTCCAACTAACACATCTGTTAGATCGTAAGCCCGGCCAGCTTTCAGGTGGTGAGGCACAGCGTGTGATGCTTGCCAGAGCACTTGCCTCTGAGCCATCGCTCTTACTCCTCGACGAACCACTTTCGAGCCTGGACGTGATGCTGCGACACGATTTGCGAAAACTTCTGAAAGCACTTAATGATGAGGGCACAACGATATTGCATGTGACACATGATTACGAAGAAGCTTTAAGAATGGCTAAAACCATCGGTATTATGCAATCGGGCAGCCTGATTCAATGGGGCAGCCCGCAGGAAGTTTTCCAAAATCCGGCTTCAGCTTTTGCCGCTGAGCTGGCAGGTCTCAAAAACGTTTTTGATGCTGAACTACTTCCCGAAAATGAAAAAGGCCTGCGAAAAGTACTCCTAAATGATGTTATTCTTCTGACCCACTGCGACCTGAAAGCCGGCGCGGGAACAGTTGTGATTGATGAAAAACAGATTTTTCTGAGTAAAATCTCACCCCAAACAAGTGTTCAAAATACACTAAAAGGCTTCGTAAAACAAACACATAAAAATCCCTTTGACTATGAGATTGAGATAGCTTGCGGAATTGACCTCATCGTAAATATATCAGAAAGTTCGTTCAACACGCTGAACTTAGCACCTGGATCTGAAGTATATGCCAGTTTTAAAGTTTCAGCAATTCGTTTTTTTAGAACATAATTTTTAAAGTTGCATGAACACTCTTGCAATCTGCTTGTTTAAAAGGATTGTAAAAACAAATTCTTATGCTATATACTATACTTCTTAAAAGTCATTCCGGTTTAAGGTGGTTATTGCTTTTTATGTTTATCGCTACATTGGTCCAATTAGGTCGTAAAGCCTTTGGTAAAGCTGATATCTCCGTGAAATCTATTAGTCTTTTTACCCTGATTGTAACGCATATACAGTTTTTGATTGGTCTTGTACTATATTTTATTAGCCCAAAAGTTGTTTTTGATGCAGCAAGTATGAAAGACAGTATTTTACGCTTTTACCTTGTGGAACATATTAGTTTGATGATTATTGCCATCATCATCTTAACCATTGGTTACAGCAAATCAAAACAGTATTTTTCAGTACCAAAAGGTGCCAAAAAGGCATTTTATTATTACCTCACTAGCCTGGTTTTGATTTTGATATCAATTCCCTGGCCTTTCAGAATCCCGATTGCCGACTGGTTTTAACAGCAAATATTTTTTACCTTTCACAAAAATAGCAGTTCCTCACCGTTCTGCTATTTTTTTTGTGGTTTCAATAATCAGCTATTGCTATTCGTCTTGTGTTGGCCAATTTCACGCAATAAAAAATCATGTACTTTTGTTTTCAAATAACAGTCAATTAACCCAACTTGTTAAAAATGCCACCCAAAAAACAAAAAAATACGCAAATTT
>JACCQN010000105.1 GCA_015709215.1 Bacteroidales bacterium | reverse complement strand
TGAAATTTGCGTATTTTTTTGTTTTTTGGGTGGCATTTTTAACAAGTTGGGTTAGTTCGTTATGCATCTGAAATGGTAAATCCGTTGGGCTTGTTACTAACGTGATTTTCTGTTATTAATCCAAAACCAAATCTGCCTTCCCCGCTTGGTGCTGCGTACACTATAATTTGATAAGTTTCACCTGGTTAATCCATTATCTGGAATGTTTGGGAAAATCCATCCGTTTTATACAATTACATTTCTTGGGTAACAAGCTGTAAAATTGCTCCGCCATTTCCGGTGTTACCACTTTTTAAGATGTGACTTAGCCGGATTGTAAGCATAAAGCAAAGCTGTGAAAAGAATCAGTGATAAGCTAAAATATTTTTGAAAATATGCTCATAAATAGCCGTTTTTAGTTTATTATTCTATTGTGCTTTAATAGAGCAACAAACTCACAGTCAAGAATTTTATTCATCATTAACGATTCCTTATGAAAAAAATATTATTTGATTCCAGATCAGCATTTTACATTTTTTCGGGCATCGAAATTCCGAGTAATCCGGAGGCGAAAGCTAGCATTTTTCCCGTTATCTCGCTGAGTTGCAATCTAAATATCATCTTTGAATAATTCTCTTCTCGCAGAATAGTGTGCTCCTGATAAAATTGATTGTATTCTTTAGCTAAGTCGTAAATATAGTTAGCAACGATAGCCGGGCTTCTGTTTAGTGCTGCTTGTTTTAGTATTTCGGGCCAGCTATGCAACAAAACGATCACAGCTTTTTCTTTTGGTAAAAGCTTAAATGTTTCTTTAACAGCTTGATTCCATTGGATGTTTTCGACCATTGCCTTTCGTAAAACAGATTTAATTCTGGCGTGCGTATATTGCACGAAGGGACCTGTATTTCCATTAAAGTCAATTGATTCAGCAGGATTAAAAAGCATGGTTTTCTTTGGGTCAACCCGAAGCATATAATACTTTAAAGCTGCCATACCAATGTCATTGTAAAGTTTATTAGCCTCTGTTTCAGGCAATTCATTTCCTTTACCTAAATCTTCAGACATTTTTTTTGCAGTTTGAAACATTTCATCCATTAACTCGTCGGCATCTACCACAGTACCTTCACGAGATTTCATTTTTCCAGCAGGCAACTCGACCATTCCGTAGGATAAATGCTCAATACCCGAAGCCCATTCTTTTCCTAATTTAAGCAGTATTTTTTTTAGAACATCAAAATGATAATTTTGCTCATTACCAACAACATAAATCAATTTTTGCGCCCGATAATCATCATAGCGCAATTGAGCAGTACCAATATCCTGAGTCATGTAAACTGATGTGCCATCGGCTCTTAATAACAGCTTTTCATCAAGTCCCTCATCTGAAAGATTGCACCAAACAGACCCATCTTCCTTTTTGAAAAACACACCTTTTTCTAGTCCTTCCAAAACCAGTTGCTTCCCTAGTAAATAAGTTTGTGATTCATAATAGATCTTATCAAAATCAATGCCCAAACGTTTATAAGTCACATCAAAACCTTCATACACCCATCCATTCATTTTTTCCCAAAGTGCTCTTATATGGGGTTCACCTGCCTCCCAGTCACGCAACATTTGCTGTGCTTCCTTGATTAAAGGAGCTGCTTTAGCTACTTCATCCTGTTTACTTCCCTGTTCCATTAGTAATCTTTGTTCAATCTTGAACGCTTTATCAAATTGAACATACATTTCACCCACTAACTTATCACCCTTAATGCCAGCTGTTTCAGGTGTTTTTCCTTCACCAAACTTTTGCCAGGCAAGCATCGATTTGCAAATATGAATCCCGCGGTCGTTAACAAGATTTACTTTAAAAACCTTACTTCCGTTAGCTTTT
>JACCQN010000104.1 GCA_015709215.1 Bacteroidales bacterium | reverse complement strand
AATCCATTTGAAGCTCATCAGTTCTCATATACAAAAAACATGCTGGTAGATATGCTTAAGGTTTTAGGCTTTGACGATTTTAATATTTGGAATTCTCCAATTAATGATGCTTCGAATGGATGGGGGGTGGGAGACAATGGTGAAAAATACGCCCTTCAGCTAAATGTTGAGTGCAAAAAAATGCATGCTCCTATGGTGCCAGAGATAGATTTATACGAAACGCTGAAGTCAAATAGCGATCGATCTTTTTTGAGTAATTTTTATTCTTGCGCGGAAAAGAATCATATCAACTTAGCTGCAACAAACCTAGACAACGGAACATTAGCCATGCTATATGAAAAAATGCATTTTAATCTTATAGATGCACGGCAGAGGATAAAATACTTGGAGAGCCAAACCGCTACCACGAAAGACGCTTCAGATTATCAACATTTTCAGAGAGTTCGTCGGTTTCTTAAAAATTGCTTAAAACGACTCACCGTACACAATCAAAAGTAGAAGCACATGGAAAAGGTCCTTTATTTTCTGGTATTATGCCGAAAAGTGATTAGAAAATGCAATCCAATCTTGTTCAATTATGCACAAAAAATGCTTGCCCATTTTTGGCGTCGTAAATGCAAACTATCGCATGATAAAATTTGTGTTTCTATAAAAATTAATGGGGGCATTGGTGATGCACTGATGGCATTGCCACTTATTGAGTTTTTGGTACAAAAGCTGCCTAAAAACTCAATCTATAATTATTACGGATTAGAATCACACTATAATTTTATCTATAAGGATAAAGGAATATTTTCTTACCTTGGGCCTCATGATCTTTATTCCTTAACAACTAGGCTTGACTGCTATGATCTCTCTATTGAAATTTCCCACTTTCCAATTTTAAGACAATTGAATCTTAAGAAATTTTTGCCACATCCTGAGGCATTAGCCATAGCAATAAACCTTGTTGATTTTTCGAATAAATTTTCTTTTTATACAGAAACATTCCCGAATAGCGATCACCAATGGTCACGGTTTTGTATACAAAATAAGTTAAATAGAATTTCTGGACTCTTTTATCCGTTCAATAAAGGAAAACAATTCACGTATCCAGTGCTTAATGTTGAAAGGCTTTGCCCTGGTTTGCTAGAGAATGTTGGATTGGTTGGTACACCTTACATTACAGTAAATAACGGTTCAGATAGTGCCTACAACTTTAAACAGACCAAGTCATATCCTTTAGAAAAATGGCATGCTACCATTCAAAAGTTGCATAATGCTTTTCCAAATATAAAAATTGTGCAAATTGGGCATATTAAAACATCTGATCCAATAATTGGTGTTGATGTAAATCTGCTAGGCAAGACAAACCTTACCGAGGTTGCTGTTATTTTAAAGAATGCTCTTCTCCATATTGATATTGAATCTGGCCTTGTCCACATTAACCATGCAGTTGGTGGAAAAAGCATTGTTCTTTTTGGGCCAACACCGGAGAAATATTATGGATACAAAGAAAATGTTAATATAGTATCTAAAAAATGTTCTGATTGCATGTGGCTTATGCCCACATGGCAATCCAGCTGTGTACGCGGTCTAAAAGATGCAGAGTGCATGTCTTCAATAAGCGAGGATAGCATTGTTGACGCGTGTAGAAGGATTTTGGGTTAAGCCCATGCTCTCTTTTAGCGAAAGAAGTCAATTTTTGTTGCCGCTCGATGGCTTGAGAGCTATTGGGGCATTAGGAATTGTCATTTTTCATTATGGCCATTTTCTTTCAGATAAAACACTGATACCCTTTTAGCGCTTTCCCCGATTTAATACAAAATGGATGGGTTTTAGTGGAGCTCTTCTTTGTTAGGCTCTTCCGGGTTTTCCGTGGGTAGCTGATCTGCTAATGTCCTTCCCGGAGGG
>JACCQN010000002.1 GCA_015709215.1 Bacteroidales bacterium | reverse complement strand
ATCAGAAAAATCATCATCGAAAAAAAACATTTTTGGAAGAATACATTGAGTTTTTAGAAAAATTTGAGGTTCCCTTTGATGAACGCTATGTTTTTCAACCTATTGATTTTAAGGATGAAAATTAATTAACACCTTCACAAGTCAAATAAAAACCTCTCAATTAATATGTCGTCCACTACGGGACGGAATGGTCTATTGTAGGAATGTTTTTCTACCCATGTGCGATCCCTACGGGATCATAGGTTTAGATTCTGGTTTAGCCGAATATGCAACAAATCATCTTAGATCAAACTGCCCGGTGCCGTTAGGCACCAAATATGGGTAGAAAACAGGATTATTAATGAAAGTGCCGTCCCGCTAGGGACGGAATTATGCTACAAATCAAATCGTTTCAATTCCAATTTTTCACCATCAAAAACGGCATAGGTATAGTTCGTAACCCAATCACCCAGGATAATCATTCTTGACTTTTCATTCAATGGAAAATCAAGTGGAACATGCCGATGACCGAAAATATAAAAGTCGTGCTGCTCACCTGATTTAATAAGGCTTTGACAATAATGATACAACATTTCCTCTTCGGCAACGATTTTTAGATTGCTTTTTTCTTCACGCGCTACGTTGGCAATACGGCTTTCATGCGAGAAATACAAGCCCATCCTCGTTCCAAAATCGGGATGTAACCATCTGAAAAGCCACTGATTAAAGCGATTTTCGAAAACCTTTTTCAAAAATTTATAGCCATTATCTCCCGGACCCAGGCCATCGCCATGTGCCAAATAAAAACTCTTGCCATTGAACTGCCTGATATGTGGTTTACGATGCAAAGTTATACCCACCTCTTTCTGCAGATAATCAAATGCCCAAATATCATGATTACCTCTGAAGATATGCACAGGAATTCCGCTATCGGTAATTTCTGCCAATTTGCCTAAAAGCCTCACATAACCTTTGGGTACAACCGTTTTGTACTCAAACCAAAAATCAAACACATCTCCCATCAAAAAGATTTCAGCAGCCTGATAACGAATGCTTTCGAGCCAGGAAACCAGCTTCTTCTCCCGTTTCAAACTGCTGTCGTGATCGGGCACTCCCAGATGAAAATCAGAAGCAAAATAGATATGTTTGCCTTTTTGCGGCATGGGATTTAGATAATATCTTTTTGAAGCAATACTTTGATGATTTGCGTCATCAGTGGTTGGGCTTTTCCTGCTGCATCAACAACTTCTTCGTGCGAAATCTCATGGATTTTTCCTTTCACACCAAGATCTGAGATCACTGAAACGGCAAAAACAGGCAACTTCATATGGCGTGCCACGATTACTTCCGGAACTGTTGACATTCCAACGGCATCTGCACCAATCACGCGGATGTAATGATATTCTGCCGGTGTTTCGAAGGTGGGTCCTGAAACCGCTGCATAAACACCTTCGTGCACTTTGATGTTAAGGGATTTAGCAACTTCATGGGCAGTGCGTAATATTTTTTTGTCATATGCTTCACTCAAATCCGGAAAGCGGGTACCCAGTCGATCATCATTTTTTCCAATCAAAGGATTGGGCATCAAATTGATATGATCGTTAATAAACATCATGTCGCCCACTTCAAAATCAGGATTGAGACCACCGCTGGCATTTGAAACGATTAATAACTTAATTCCAAGCATTTTCATCACCCGTATTGGGAAGGTAAGCTCGGCAGGAGAATAGCCCTCGTAATAATGAAAGCGCCCTTGCATGGCAATAATTTTCCGGCCACTCAGGTTACCAAAAATCAATCTTCCCAGGTGGCCATTTATGGTGGAGACCGGAAAATGCGGTATGTTTTCGTACGAAATAGCTGCTGCGATCTCCATTTCATCCACCAGTCCACCAAGCCCGGTCCCTAAAATAACACCAATTTCTGGTTGAAAATCATCAATCGCCCGTATGTAGTTGACGGTCTGTTGTAGTTGCTCTAACATATTCATTTAGCTGTTGGTCAAAACTTTGCTGCTCAGATTCGTGAAATTTCACCTCCACAGGAACGTAGAACAGCGGTATATTTTTAAACAGGCTAAAGTACGGAGAATCGATCAAACGCATGGCATCTTTTTCTGTTGTTACGATAATCTTGCTTCTACCAAGAACATTTTCATATTCATTTACAATACGATGCATATCTTTTTGTGTGAAAATATGATGATCAGGAAAATCAATGGTAATTAATTCAGTACATTTTTTTTGCAAAAATTCCTGAAGAGGATAAGGATTGGCAATACCACAAAACATTACAATAGTTGATATCCTTCCTGGCACCGGAACCTTAGCTGACTCGCTAACGGGTATCATTCGTCCATAACTAAGATAAGAAAAATAAAGCCTTTGATAAGGTTTCGGATGAATTATTTCAGTTAGCCTTCTTCGTGTAAAAGGAGAGAAAACCTTCGGTGTTTTCGTAACAACAATAATATCAGCGCGTTTAGCTGCTGCTATGACGTCCCTAAGCTGCCCGGCCGGAAAAAGAAAATCATTGGGATAAAGATTGTGATAATCTGTAAGCAGGATATTTAATCCCGCCTTAATAGCCCGATGCTGGAATGCATCGTCCAGCAAAATCAATTGAGGCGGATATGACTTTCTTAAAAGCATCTCAACTCCCCTTACTCTATTTTCATCAACAGCCACGATAATGTCGTCAAACTTTTTAAAATACTGCATGGGCTCATCGCCTATTTCCCTGTAAGTCATATTTCCGGTAGCAAGCTTAAATCCTTTTGAGCTCCTGCCATAACCTCTGCTAAGAACAGCTGTCCTGTAATTGCTTTTAAACAAACGAATTAAATATTCTACATGTGGCGTTTTACCTGTCCCGCCCAAAGCCAGATTACCAACGCAAATTATCGGAACATCAAATTCTGCTGCGCTAAACACTCCCCAATCATATAGTGTATGACGCAACATCAAAATTAATTGATAAATCCACACAAAAGGGAGTAAAATAAACCGCATAGGTCTGAATGCTTATTACCGTGAATATGTTGTAAATTGTTGAGAAAGCAGTTCCTTATAGAAGTTCAAAAATATGTAATTTTACGCTTCTTTTAAAGAAAATTTTACTGAATAAAATCCCCGTTTTTTTTTCTTAATCCTTGATAAATGTAAGCGATTAGTTATCAGCATGTTAAAAATATTTTCAAGACTGGAAAGCAATAATATAAAGCGTTGAAAACATGAAAATTAAAGATTTATTAAAATCAATAACAGAAGTGGCCGATCTTTCGATTCAGGAATCTTATGACAATTCCGGTTTGTTGATTGGAAACGGAGAAACAGAAGTAGACAGGGTTTTACTTACCATTGATGTTACAGAATTGGTTATAGAAGAGGCTATAAATAAAAAATGCGGCCTCATTATTGCTCACCACCCACTCATTTTTAAAGGTTTAAAATGCATTGGAAATAGGAATCCTGTCGAACGATCTGTTGCTGCTGCCATAAAAAATGATATTGCCATTGCAGCCATGCATACCAATCTGGATAACATTAAAAATGGTGTAAATGGTAAGCTGGCCGCTGTTTTAGGCTTAAAAAAACCGAAAATTTTAAGCACTGCAAATGGAAAACTTCGGAAGATAAGTGTTTTTTGCCCTCATGCCCAGGCTGGTCAAGTGCGTGAGGCCATGTTTGAAGCTGGCGCAGGACATATCGGAGCTTACGACAGCTGTAGCTTTAATACGCCCGGAAAAGGAACTTTTAGAGGAGGTGATGGCACAAATCCGTTCGTTGGTAAGGTGGGCCAATTGCATCAGGAAGATGAGATTCGCATCGAAACCATCGTACCAAATTTTTTAGTGGCCCAGGTTGTGCAGGCCATGAAACTGGTTCATCCTTACGAAGAAGTGGCTTATGACATATTTCCACTTGATAATACGCATCCTGAATTGGGAGCGGGTATGATTGGTGAATTTGAACATCTGGTTGAGGAAGTAGATTTTTTAAATCTCATACAGAAAAAATTAGGGACACCTTTTTTAAAACACACAGCTTTTACTGGTAAAAAAATGCAACGAATTGCTATCTGTGGCGGATCAGGAGCTTTTTTATTGAACAAGGCTAAAGCTGCAAGAGCAGACGCTTTTGTTACGGCCGACCTAAAATATCACGATTTTTTTGAAGCCGATGGAGAATTGCTGGTAGTGGATGCAGGGCATTTTGAAACTGAACAATTTACGAAAGAATTAATGGCTGAGTTGATTCGGAAAAAAATTCCTAATTTTGCAGCCCTGATTTCAGAAGTGAATACTAATGCGGTCAGGTATTACCGAAATACATAAAATATTAAAATATGGCAGTTGAAAATCAGGCTGAGAAAACAAAAGCCGCCAAACAAGCTCAGGTAGAAGAAGTTGCAGAAGTTAGTGTAGAACAAAAACTTGTAGCACTTTATTCGTTACAGCAGATTGATTCGCAGATCGACAGAATTCGCATCATCCGCGGCGAGCTACCGCTTGAGGTGCAAGATTTGGAAGATGAAATTATTGGCCTTGAAACCCGCGTGGATAATATCGATAACGAGATGAAGTTGATGTCAAAAGCCATCGCAGAAAAAAAACAAGCCATGAAAGAGAGCGAAACACTCATTAAGCGCTATGAAGAACAACAACAAAATGTACGCAATAATCGCGAGTACGATTCTCTTTCGAAAGAAATTGAGTTTCAAAGCCTTGAGATTCAATTGGCTGAAAAGCGTATCCGTGAATTTACCGAAAAGCTTGGCGAGCTTGAAGAATTGATGAAGGTAGCTAAAGAAAAACTAAAGGAACGTAATGCTGATCTGGATGTTAAAAAATCAGAGTTGCAATCCATTATCGAAGAAACAGAAAAAGATGAAAAAGCGCTGATAGAAAAATCAAAAGCTAACGAAAAACTCATCGAAGATCGCTTATTAGTCGCTTATAAACGTATTCGTTCAAATGCCAGAAATGGGCTCGCAGTGGTGCAAATTGAACGGGATGCCTGTGGTGGTTGTTTCAATAAAATTCCACCACAGCACCAATTGGACATCAGGATGCACAAAAAGATTATTGTTTGTGAGTATTGCGGTCGCATTTTGGTTGATCACGAAATTGCAGAGCATTATTCTTCCTGAGTTAAAGAAATCATTATCAATGAAGGGGATAGCTTTTGAGTTGTTCCCTTTTTTGTTAGTTTTACCTGTCCAATCAAATTTGTACCTTGAGAAGATTTTTTATTTTTTTTATTCTATTTAACCTGCTAAATGTTAGCTTAATAGCTTCTAAATGGGATTTTAATACAAAATGTCAGGAGGCATATAAGGCCACATTGAATCTTCGGTTTGAGAAAGCCAGGCATTTATTCAACGACATTCATTCCGATTCCTGCCCTAACGCCTGCGTTGCTCTGATTGAAAATTACCAAGATTTTCTGCAGATTTTTATTCTGGAAGAAGAATCAGTTTTTAAAGCAAAAGAATCTAATCGAAAATCCAGGATAAAGCAGCTCGAGCTACTACCTGATCATGAGCCTTTTAAAAATTGGTCTCTGGCTGTTGTAAATTTGCAATGGGCATTTAGTCGCTTGAAATTTAAAGAGTATTTTACGGCTGCACTTGAGATCAGAAAGGCTTATTTTTTGCTGGAAGAGAATCAGGAACGATTCCCTGATTTTGCACCAAATTTGCTTGGCAAAGGATTGTTGAATGTCATTTTGGGGACTGTTCCGCCGGAATACACCTGGGTATTAAATCTGGCTTCGATGGAAGGCAGCATACCGAAAGGCAGAATGCAGCTGTGGCAACTGGCAGAAATGGCAAAGAAAGAAGAAAAAAATGCGATTTGGTTGTCCGAAACCTTGTTTTATTTAAGTTTTATCGAAATCAACCTTAATACTGATACACTTGCAGCTCAACGCGTGATGCAGGAGCTGGACAAAATTGAAGACAAAACACCACTTTTACTTTATGCTGAAGCAAATTTGTTGATGCGAAGCGGGAAAAATGATAAAGCAAAAAAATTGCTGGAAATTCGTGGTAATTTTGAAATGGATATACCTTTTTATTATCTTGATTACCTCTATGCCGAAACCTTATCGCGAAAGCTGGATCAGAAAGCAGCAACGTATTTTCAAAAGTATGAATCCAATTTCAAAGGGCTCAATTACAAAGCAGATGCGCTGCGCAAAATTGCCTGGATGGCTTTGATACAGGGAGATACAAGTAATTATTTGCAGGCCTTGAAAGCCGTACAAAAGTATTCAAAAGTTCAGGTGGATGCAGATAAACAGGCACTTTATGATGCTGAAAATCAAATAATTTATCATCCTGAGCTTTTGAAATCGCGATTGCTTTTCGATGGAGGGTATTATGTGCAAGCGGAAGTTGTTCTGGAAGCAATGTCGCCTTCCGGATTTCCGGAAAATGATTTAATTGAATATTATTACCGGCAGGGAAGGGTGGCTGATCGGTTGGCTAAGTATGATGCTGCAATCCAATATTATAAGCAAACAATTCTGTTGGGCGAAAAGATGCCGTATTACTACGCAGCCAATGCAGCTTTAAAACTGGGCGAACTGTATGAAATGCAAAACAATTTTGACAAGGCTATCGAAGCCTATGAAAACTGCCTGGAGATGAAACCCGACAATTACAGGATCAGCATTCATCAGAAGGCAAAAGCAGGCTTAAACCGCTTACAAAAAAAATGAGACGGCAAATTGTCATCTCATTTTTTTGTTGATCAAAGCCAATTAATCAGAATTTAAATCGTGCAGTAAGTGCAAAATGATTTGAAGTAAATTCTTGCCTGGTAGGATTGGTTTCCCAGTTTTCTGTGCTGTATAAATAATAATTGTTTGAACTCTGGCCGTTTACATAAGCCAGGTCCAGACTAAAATCACGCTCTGAATAGCCAATTCCAAACGACAGGTTTGTATGTTCAAAATCATTACCCTGAGCATAAGGGCTGCCGTAAATGGCATAACCTGCTCTGAAGCTAAAACTGCTGTAGCGCCATTCTGTACCAAATCGCAGGTTACTGGCTGAGCCATAAAGGTTTTTGATGGCATCGTTTTCACTTGTGAAATTATAATCAGTTGCACGGAGTTTCATATTGCTGTAATCAACAAATTCATAATCAGCACTCAGCGAACCATATTTACCAATAATAAAGGCTACACTTCCAATAGCTTTCAAAGGCGTTGATAATTCGTATTCATATTCGCCTGTGGGAGAATCTTTTCTGTTATAATCCGGGCCTAATTGTGCATCAGTACTCGTGTACCATACATCTTTTAAACCATAATAATAGGTTGGAGTGTGAAAAGCTGCTCCAATTCTAAGCCAGTCAACAGGCCACAAAATAGCACCCAGCTTGAGGTTGATTCCCCATCCATGAGTTTCCAGTGTTTCCCTGTAATTCCACTCGTCGAAAAACGCGATAGTATCAGCAATATCAATTTCGCTGTAAACGGTTTCTCTGAAATAACGGATATAAGGCAGGCCAACGGTTGCGCCCAAAAACAACTTATCATCCAGATTGGCACTGGCTGCAAACAACCATTCGCTACTCGAGCCCCAGCTTTTTGTTAATTCCTGCTGACGTATTCCGCCGGGAGGCACAGGACTGGTATAAATCAGATCACCGTTGTTATCTCTTATGGTATCAATCACATAAACATACCAGGCTGGATAGATATCAAAAGGAAAATTACCTTCAATTTCATCCGGATAATAATTCCATACCTCGTCGAGGTAAACATCTACGAGCGAATGTTCAGCATTATCACCCCGAATAAAGCTTCTGTTATTAAAGCTGTTGGTTCGGTTCATCCCAAAGGCAAACTGGTAGTATTTCCATGGGATTGAGGTAGTTCCTTCAGGAATTGGATTAGTGATTATAAAACCTAAATTGCTTATTCCCATATTTGTTCTGGAATCTTCACCAAACATTCCATTATAAGTTGAAGCGGTTTTTCCTGTTGAAATTTCCGGCGTAAAAGTAAACTCTGAACTTCTGTATAATCCTAATCCTGCAGGGTTAGTACTCAAAGTCGAAAAGTCGGCACCAAGTGCTCCGAATGCACCACCCATGGCCATACTTCGGGCTGTTCCCTGATAAAAACTTTGTGAAAATCTTAAAGCATCTACTTCATCCTGCGCCTGAGCTAATCCCATTATAAGCAGCAATATTCCTGTTAATTTTATCCTTTTCATAGTGCATCTATTATTTTTGAATAAAAAACCCACAATTTACTTTTGAGAGCAGTTTTGTGGGTTTAACTAAATAATTATTTACCTGAAGTTGTGCATCACTGATAGCCTATCGTCTACCACCGCGTGATGAACTTCCAGAAGAACTGCTGCTACCGCGACTTGTACTGCCGCTTGAGCTGCTTCCTGACGAGCTTCTGGAGATCGTGCCGGAGGAACTCCTTGTTGGAGAGCTTGTACTTCTCGAAGGCGTGCTGTAGCTCGGTGTATTGGTGCTCCGCGACGGACTGGAGTAAGTAGGTGACTGCCGGGTGCCAGATGGCCTTGATTGGTACGTTGACCGTGTTGAAGGACTTGTAGTTACACTTCTGGCATCACGTTGTGGCCTTACATATTCCGAGCTGGATCTTGGTTGACGATCGCTTGGCGAGCTGTAAGTCTTCGGCCTTTCGTAGCGTTTTTCACTTGGAGCAGCAGTGCTACTTGTTGGTCTTTGATAACGATTTCTGTATTCGTTCACTTTTTCGTTGGCTGATGGGCGGCTTTCGCGCGTTGTAGCGGGAGTGGTACCTCTGTCATTAGTCTGCTGTGGCCTCTCTATTCTGTTAGCAGGTCTTTCTGACCTGGCCTGACGATCGGCAGCGGTTTTTTGTTCAGCAGTACCTCTGGTATATCCGCTATTACTACCTCTTGCCGAAGTGGTTTTATCAATAACAGCACTTCCGCCGGTTGCGGCAGATCCAACGCGCGTTCCGCGACTACTAACATAGGTATCTTCCTTATCGTCTCCATTTCTAACACCTCTTGCGCTTCCCGATGAATGTGGCGATCCGCCAGCCAAGCCGCTTCTGTGGCCGTAATATCTTCTTGAACGACCATAATCCGGATATCCCCAGCCGCCATCGTAATAGCCATTCCAGTAGCCATGGTTGTAACCCATCCAATAAGAACCACCCCAGCCCCAGCTCGGACCCCAAGCATACCATGGATCATAGAAGAATGGATCATAGTATCCACCCCAGCCATAACCGTAGTAAGGTCTGTAGAAAGGACTGTAATAGCGGCTGCCATAATAGGGATAGCCATAACTAAATCCGAACGACCAGCCATAAGGATAACCTACTCCAAGGTAGAAATTACTTCCGCCACAACTATAGCATCCGGTGTTGTAACTGTCGTAATATCCAAAATTGGAAGACGAACCTGAGCCAAAACGCCTGATACGGCTGGCATAATCGCTGTCGTAATATGTTTCGGTTGTGGTATAAGTGGTGCCATCTGTTTCGGTCACTGTTTCGGAGGTTTGATAAACTGGTTCGGCCGGAACAGTATTCACAGTTTGTGCAGCATCATCCTGGTAATAAGTTTCATAATCGTAATTGCTGCTGCTTTTAACTGTTGCTGAAGTGTATGTTTTAGTGGGGTTTGCTTCAGCCAGTTTTTCCTGTTTTCCGGAAGCAGGTGTTGCGTTGCCGTTTCGCGAATAATAAACATCATCGTAAACAGCGCCGCTCGAAGCGCATCCTGCTGTGAGCAGAACCAGTGCGATGTAGGTTAAATTTAAAGTTTTCATTTTATCATCCTCCTGACTTTTATGTGTTATCCCCAATGGATTTTACTAATTTTGCATTTTCATCGTAAAAAAATACAAATACTATACCAAAAATTCATGGCTAAAGAATTAACCTCTCGCAAAGATAATTATTCTCAGTGGTACAATGATCTTGTTACCAAAGCCGATCTGGCAGAAAACTCAGCAGTAAGAGGCTGTATGGTGATTAAACCATACGGATATGGCATTTGGGAACGCATGCAACAAGCTCTGGATAAGATGTTTAAGGATACAGGGCACGAAAATGCCTATTTCCCGCTTTTTATTCCAAAATCTTTTTTTAGCAAAGAAGCCAGCCATGTGGAGGGTTTCGCAAAAGAATGCGCAGTAGTTACCCATTACAGGCTCAAAAATGATCCCAATGGAAAAGGGATTATCGTTGATGAAGAGGCTAAATTAGAAGAAGAACTAATCGTTCGGCCAACTTCAGAGACGATTATCTGGGACTCCTATCGCAACTGGATTCAGAGCTATCGCGACCTGCCATTGTTAATAAATCAATGGGCTAATGTGGTTCGCTGGGAAATGCGTACACGTTTGTTTTTGCGCACCGCAGAATTTTTATGGCAGGAAGGCCATACGGCTCATGCCACTAAGGATGAGGCAATTGCCGAAGCCGAGCAGATGTTGAAGGTTTATGCAGAGTTTGCTGAGGAATGGATGGCTGTTCCGGTACTGCGTGGGGTAAAGTCGCCCAATGAACGTTTTGCAGGTGCCGTCGAAACTTATTGTATTGAGGCTTTAATGCAGGACGGGAAAGCGCTGCAGGCAGGAACCTCACATTTTTTGGGACAGAATTTTGCTAAAGCCTTTGATGTAAAGTTTTTAAACAAAGAGAACAAACTGGAATATGTTTGGGCAACTTCCTGGGGTGTTTCAACACGTTTGATGGGGGCGCTGATTATGTCGCATTCTGATGATAATGGATTGGTTGTGCCTCCAAAACTTGCTCCTATTCAAGTTGTTATCGTGCCGATTTACAAAAATGATGAGCAGTATGAGCAGATTTCTGATAAAGCCAATGAAATTAAAAAGGCTTTGGAAACAAAAGGAATCAGGGTGAAATACGATAGCCGCACAACGCAAAAACCAGGCTTTAAATTTGCTGAGTGGGAATTGAAGGGTATTCCGCTTCGGTTGACTATCGGGCCGCGCGACCTTGAGAATAATACCGTTGAAGTGGCCCGCAGAGACACCCTTGAAAAAGAATCTCTGCATCAGCAAAATCTGGAACAAAAAGTAGCTAATTTGTTGGAACAGATTCAAAAGAATCTTTATCAGAAAGCCTTGGATTTCAGGAATGAAAATACTTTTAAAGTTGACAACTGGAGTGACTTTAAAGACAGGATCGAAAAGGGTGGTTTTGTGATGGCGCATTGGGATGGCACGTCCGAAACAGAACAAAAAATCAAAGAAGAAACCAAAGCCACAATTCGTTTGATCCCGATTGAAAGCTATCCCGAAGAAGGCAATTGTATTTACAGCGGAAAACCCTCGGCACAGCGGGTTTATTTTGCCAGGGCATATTAGGCTCCATTAACATTACATTATTAAAAAGCCTGGTAGAATTTTCTGCCAAGCTTTTATCTATACATTTTTCCTTTCATAAATCAATTTACCTTGCTGATTGATATGATCTTTTAAAGAATCATTGCGGATGCTGTGGTAATTGATCACATCAAAAAAATAAGGCATCAAACTGTTTTCATTTAGTTCAAAATGAATTGAGGCAACAATTTTCTCAGTAAGCAAATCACCAAAAAGTGCCAGATCCACATCACTTCCTGCCTTGTAATTTCCTAATGCTCTGCTGCCAAAAATTATTACTTTCTCAAGTTCGGCATAGCGATTAAAGATTGCTTCAATCTGCAATAAGTCAGCTTGTTGAAGTCCAAACATTAGATTTTTTGTGAAAGTTTATTTTTCAGTTCCAGCAACAAAGGTAAGTAGTTGTTTTTGATGTTATTTACCAATTCATTGGCGAGGGCTTCATTGTAGGTATGTACGCTAAGATTTCTATTTTCAAGTGCTTCCAACCATAAATGACCTTGAACAATCAACTCGATATTGAAAGCTTGCTTAATCGCATCGCGTGGTGATTTTATTTCAAGAAAACCCTCAGCTTCAAGGTAATCTTTCATTATTTTCCAGGCAAGCTCGAAACTGATTTCAAATATTTGGATAAGCCCCGCCTTTTGAAAATCATCTGGATTAGAAATTTCGGCACCTTCTTTTAATCTGTCTGTTGCCTTTTCAAAATATTGAAAACGCTGTTTCCACCGGATGGTTTTGGCATTCATAATATCGTTTTGTACAAAAGTACTCATTTCCATGATTTATGGAAAAACGGAAAGTGAGAAATCCAAAAAAGGCACCGAAACAATTCGATGCCTTTAAAAAAAAATTCGAGCTGTCGATCTATTTATTATCAAGCTTTTCCAGATTCTCCATACCTTTCATATTCATGGTTTTAGCCAGTTTGCCGATGGATTGCAGATCGATAGAACCCGTAAAACTCATCACAACCACTTCGCCGCCGTCTTCAGCAATCATCAGCATTTCGCTGATCTTGTTTCCGTTTTCCTTTTTGGTTAAAAAACGTACCGTTCCATCTTTTTCTTCCACACGCATCAGCTCGGCGAAATCCTTGAAATTAACTGATTTATTCAATTCGGACATAAAATCAATTTTACTTTTTTTCAATGAATCTTCAAAAATCAGGATTTTCATGCCATTGATCTGATTCACTAAATCGTTGAGTTCTTTGGCATCTTCGCCTTCCATATTCTGGCTCAGGCCTGCAGCCAGCTTAAACATTTCGGAAGAGATGTTAATAGAAGTAAAATACTCCTGGCCGGCATATTTTTCGTAGAGCTTGTCGATGGAGGTTGTCTGCGAAAATCCTAATAAAGGAAGGGCTAAAACTACACTCAGGATAATTAAGATTTTTTTCATGATTTTAGGTGTTTAAGGTTTATCATTAAATTTTAAAAGATTTCTTGTTTGATCAATTTCGCCCAGCTGTCTGGTTTTTTCGATTCCGATATCGATCCATCTCAGACGTTCGATCTGAGCAATTCCCTTATCCAGCTTGTTTCCGGCCATTATTGTTGGACTCATGCCATCAAATAATTTGATACCCATAAATTGTAATGTCCTAATTACCTCCGCATAAGCCTCTGCCGGATCATTAAAAGTGTCTTTTGTTGATGAGGGTTCATTAAAATCGAACAAACTGAAAAATAATATAGCAACTGCAGCAACAGCTGCGACCAATGGCCACTGAAAGATCTTGTTAATTTCCGATTTTTGATTGGCCAGATGCCTATCAAAAGCTTCTTCAAATGGCTTGTCGGCAAGCGATACATCTTGTTTAAGCCTGAAGAGTGGCCTGATCGATTGCCATTCTTCAGGAATTTCTTCCTGTTCAAAATATTCCCTGAGCAGCGCTTCCTCCTCCAAAGTGGTAAGGCCTTCGAAATATTTTTCAATAAGTTGATTAATAGCTTTGTATTTCATAGTTGTGTTGTTGAATCAATTGTTTACGGATTTGCTTTCGTGCCCGTGAAAGATTTACCCGAACGGCATTCAAATTCATGCCAGTAATTGTCGCGATTTCTTCAAACTCATATTGCTCCAGATCCCTTAACTGAATGATAATTTTTTGTTGTTCAGGCAAGGCATTGATCAAGTAGTTAATTTTTAAGGCCTCGTCTTTTAGCTCAGCAAGCTTGTGCGGATCAGGTAAATTGCTGCTGTTTTGCTCATCATCGGATAAGGACAAAGTAGTTCGGCGCTTGGCTTTTAACTGATCCAGACAGTAATTTTTTGTCATGGTCATGGCCAGGGCCTCTTTGCTGTTGTAATGATGGAGCGACTTTCGCATTTTCCAGAGTTTGAGATAGGTTTCCTGAACGGCATCCTCTGCTTCCTGATGGTCTGATAAAAGACGCAGACTTAAGCGGTAAAGCTTATTCTTAAACCCAAATAACTGCTGCTTAAAGTCTTCAGAATTCATAGGCACTGTTCTGATGTCAAGACGAATATACCTTTAAAATATTACACGATTACAAGGCTCCATTTTGCCTGCGTAAAAAAAATCAATCGCAATTCAAACTCGCTGATAAATCAATGTATATCCTGCAATTTAGAAACTTTCTTGATACTTGGTGAGACGTCCGATTTTTGTTGGCCGGCATGTTTTTTTCTCTATTTTTGTTCTCTCAAGTTTCAGAAATCAATTATTGTAATGTGTAATTAAAACCTAACTAACTATGTTTAAAGGACATCCAAAAGGATTGATAGTTGCGTTTTTCGCAAATATGGGAGAACGGTTCGGCTTTTATACCATGATGGGTATTTTAGTATTTTACCTTACTGCCAAGTACGGATTAACCGAATCCAATGCCGGCGTAGTGTATAGTGTGTTCTATGCACTGATTTACGGATTGGCACTGGTTGGTGGCATTATAGCTGACCGCACCATGAATTATAAAGGGACAATTTTTGTTGGTTTAATCACGATGCTTGCTGGCTACGTGTTGATGACCATACCAGGTTTTGGATTGGTTTTCACTTTGATAGCTTTGTTTGTAATTGCCTTCGGAAATGGACTTTTCAAAGGTAATTTGCAAGCTGTTGTTGGACAGATGTACGACGATCCAAAGTATGCTCATCTGCGCGATTCTGCATTTAGTGTATTTTACATGGGAATTAATATCGGCGCTTTATTTGCTCCGAGTGTGGCAGCCGGTATTATCAACTGGTTTATCAAATCAGAAGGCTATCTGCGTAATAATGAGCTGCCTGGTCTTATTCATAAATATCAGGATGGCATATTAGGAGACACTACGCTCCTTCAGACATTAGCTACTGAGGTTTCGGGTGTTAATGTTAGTCTTGATCAGTTGCCGGCATTTTCCGAAAAATACCTCGCAGCTTACAGTGCCGGTTTCAACTATGCTTTTGGTGCAGCAGCGCTTACAATGATCGTTTCTTTCCTGGTGTTTGTCATGTTTAAAAACAAACTTCCCGATGTGAAAAAGAAAATTGCCAACGAAGGCGAAAAAATCATCGAAATGAGCAAGGAAGAAACCAAACAGCGACTTACTGCTTTGTTCCTCGTATTTGGTGTGGTAATTTTCTTCTGGATGGCATTCCACCAAAATGGCCTAACCATGAGTTTCTTTGCACGTGATTATACTGAAACTTCTGTTGGTCCCGGCACTTATTTAATATTCAATATCTGGTCGTTGCTGTCCATTATTGTTGGTATTTTTGGTTTGAGTGCCCTTATCAACAAAAAATCGAGCGCAAAATCTAAATTTATAGGCGCTGCGGTTGCATTCCTGGCCGCAATGGGAGTGTATTATTTTTACACCAATAATGCTGAGGTTAACCCTATCTCACCTGAAATTTTCCAGCATTTTAATCCTGCCTTGATTGTATTGCTTACACCTATAATCGTTGGCTTTTTTGCCTGGCTCAACCGCAGAAATATGGAGCCATCAGCACCTCGCAAGATTGGTATTGGGATGATCATAACCGCCATTGGATTTGTTATTCTTTTAATAGGTTCGATCGGGCTTGATCCTTTCAAAGAGTTGACACCCGATTCGCCACGCGTAAGTGCTTATTATCTCATCTCAACTTATTTCACACTTACTATTGCTGAGCTATTCCTCAGCCCGATGGGTATTTCCTTTGTATCAAAAGTTTCTCCGCCTAAATATCAGGGCTTGATGCAAGGTGGCTGGCTTGGTGCCACTGCGTTGGGTAATCAAATGCTTTGGGTTGGTAGCTATTTGTACGAACGCGTTGCTATTTGGCAGGTTTGGTTAATCTTTATTGTATTGTCGCTTATCGCAGCAGCATTTATTTTCTCCATTATGAAAAAGCTGGAAAAGGTTTCATAAACCACATTTGAATATTCACAAAAGCCGCCGGAGTTACTACTTCTGCGGCTTTTGCTTTTGTGTGAATGCTTATATTTGTGCTATGAATTATCCCTGGGGCGATCAACGACGGTTCAACAGCTACACAGCTTATTTCAAAAAGATTTTTGGCGGACGAATACAAAAAATCAGTCTGGATGCTGGTTTTACCTGCCCCAATCGCGATGGAAGCAAGGGAATTGGCGGCTGCACCTATTGCATAAACGATGCCTTTAATCCTTCTTACTGCCAGCCCTCAAAATCCATCACTCAGCAACTGGAAGAGGGAAAAGAATTTCATCAAAAACGTTATAGGAGAGCGAGTAAATACCTGGCTTATTTTCAGGCTTATTCCAATACCTATGCCGACTTGGATACTTTGAGAAAGCGTTATATGGAAGCACTTTCGGTTGAAGGAGTTGAAGGTTTGGTAATCGGAACACGGCCTGATGTGGCAGATGATGAAGTACTCAATCTGCTGGCCGAAATCCAAAAAGAAAAATATGTGATGGTTGAATATGGTGTGGAAAGTATTTATGATCTGACCCTTAACCGAATCAACAGGGGGCATGATTTTACAGCATCCAGCAATGCCATCCAAAAAACGGCTGCGATGGGAATTCCGGTTGGAGCGCATCTCATATTTGGCCTGCCAGGCGAAACACCTCAGATGGTGTTGGATGCTGCTGAGGTTTTATCAAATTTGCCGCTTACAACAATCAAATTTCATCAGCTTCAGCTTTTTAAAAACACGGCCATGGCCGAAGAATACAAGCAAAATCCTGAAGCATTTCAGCTTTTCGACCTTGAAACTTACATTGATTTTGTTGTTTCTTTTACCGAACGGCTGAATCCGGCAATTGTGATTGAGCGATTTGCAGGGGAAGTGCCGCCGCGTTTTCTTATTTCTGCACCTTTTGGAACACTTCGCTATGATGCTGTATTACAACGCATAGAGAAAGAATTAGAAAATCGGGACACTTTTCAGGGCAAAAAATTCTTTGCTCCCAAAAAAGTTTTGTAATTTGGCAGACGCAAATGAAAGTTTGTAAAACTTTGTAATTTGAATTATTTTTGTATCAATCAACATTTTATTTAACCTAAATTTTATCATTATGAGAAAATTTACTTTTTTAACGGTCACATTAATGGCTTTTGTGCTATCAGCCTTCAGTTTGCAGGCACAAAACCGTGAAGTCGTTTATGAAGACGACTTCGAAAGCTACACAGTCGGAGATTATCTGGCCGTGTCAAATCCTGAATGGTGGACAACCTGGTCAGATGATCCGGGAAGTGCAGAAGACGCTGTAATTTCATCTGATGAAGCTGCTTCTGGTGTGAATTCTGTTTATGTTTCCGGAACCAATGATATGGTTCTTAAGCTTGGCAATAAAACCTCTGGAATGTACTGGGTTGATTTCAACTTTTTTGTTCCTGAAGGAATGGCTGGCTATTACAATATTCAGCATTATGAAGCACCAGGCGTTGAATGGGCTTTTGAAATTTATTTCAAAGCTGACGGAACTGGTTTTATGAATGCCGGTGGTGCTGAAGCAGCAACTTTCACTTATACTCAAGGCACCTGGTTTACTGTAGAAAACTATATCGATCTCAACAACGACTGGGCACAAGTGTATTTTGACAGCGAATTGATTTACGAATGGCAATTCAGTCTGCAGGCTCAGGGCGAACCTGGTCAGTTGCAACTGGGCGGAGTTAATTTCTTCGCTGGTGCTGAAACAGGTGAAACACCAGAGTATTATTTCGATGATGTAAACTTTGAAGCCGACATCGAGCAATTACTTTACGTTGATGATTTTGAAAGTTACAATTTGGGAGATTATATTGCCGAATCTAATCCCGAATGGTGGATGACCTGGAATGATGATCCAGGTAGTGATGAGGATGCCCTTATTTTAGATGAACAATCAAATAGCCCTGAACAAGCTGTTAAGATTGATGGAGTGTCTGATGTTGTTTTAAAACTTGGGAATAAAACTTCCGGAAAATTTATTGTTGAATGGATGATGTTAATTTCCGATGGCTTTGGAGGCTATTACAATATTCAACATTTTGAAGCTCCGGGAGTTGAGTTTGCAGTTGAGGTATATTTCAAGGCAGATGGTACTGGTTATATGCATGCTGGAGGCCAAAACACTGCTACTTTTACTTATCCAACCAATGACTGGTTTTCAGTTAATAATGTTATTGATGTGGATAATGATGTTGCACAGATTTATTTTAATGAGGAGTTGATTTATGAATGGCAATTTAGTTTGCAATCTGATGGAACAGCTGGAACACTCCAATTAGGTGGAATTGATTTTTATGCAGGTGCTGATGGTACAGAAACACCACAGTATTATTTTGATGATGTTGCATTTATTGCTTTGGTTCCCCCGGCACAAGATCCTACAATCGATATCAATAGTTCACAAATCCTGACTACTTTGCCAGAGGGTGAAACCGAAACCTTTATCCGTTCACTTGGTAATACCGGCGAAAGCTTGTTAATTTATGATATCGTTACCTCTTTTGATGAGCCTGCCAAAAAAGCTGCTACACCTATTGTTTCAGATGCAAAGATTGGTCGCACAAATGGTGTTCCGGTTGCTGCTCCTAATTATACTCCAGGCCCGGCTGCTCCAGCCAATCGTGATGTAACCCTTACTTACAGCGGCGAAAACGCTTCTGCTATTGGTTTGACCAATGCAAATCAATGGCGCGTAGCTGCAAGATTCCCTGCTGATATGGTAAATCCTTACAACGGCATGTATCTTACTTCTGTTGATGTATTTATCAACGATCCCGCTGATGGTCACAAAATCATGATCTGGGATATGGGTTCGATCAATCTTCCCGGCCCGGGTGAATTGGTTTACGAGCAAGATTTCTTCCCGAATATTGGCGACTGGACAACAGTTGTTTTAACACAGCCCGTTTATGTTAGCGGACGCGACCTTTGGGTAGGTTATTGGATGGATCAGCCTGCTGGTATTTTCCCTGCTGGTGTTGATGCCGGTCCTGCTGTACCTGATGGCGACTGGATTTCTTCCGGCCCGGGTTGGAGTCACCTGTCTGCTAACCCTGATCCTGATTTGAATGCTAACTGGAATATCCGCGCACAACTTACTGGTGAAGCTGGTTCAGTTTGGTTGACCGTTTCTCCAACAGCTGGTGAAGTGGAAGCTGGTGAAGCAGAAGATATCACCATTGATTTGGATGCTACAGGTCTTACACCACAAACCATCTACAAAGGTAAAATGCACGTAAGAAGTAATGATCCTGCTAACCAGCAGATTAACATCAGTGTATGGATCACCGTATTGGTTGGATTGAACGAAAATGGCGAACAGACTTATGTTTCTGTTTATCCTAATCCGGCTAATGATGTGCTGTTCCTTAAAGGCAATACCGAAATTACTTCCATTATCCTCAGCAATACGCTCGGACAGGTAGTTTATGAAGGTACTGTTGGCCAAAGCGAAACCCGCATTGCTACTGATGCCTTCGAAACAGGCATGTACATCCTGACCATTCAAACGGTGAATGGCACTGCTACACAAAAGATTATGATTGAATAATCTTGATTGAAATAAATAAAAAGGGACTTCCGTATGGGAGTCCCTTTTTTTTTGGATTTAAGCTGATTTACCAAGCTTTAGGAATTAGCAAGCAACTTCCTGTGGATTTCCAATACCTGCGGGATAAGCATGGTTTTGCCATCATTTTGAATCACAAAATCGGC
The DNA here is from genome assembly GCA_015709215.1 of Bacteroidales bacterium. GTDB lineage: Bacteria > Bacteroidota > Bacteroidia > Bacteroidales > F082 > UBA5536. The sequence goes on along the minus strand of JACCQN010000002.1, from coordinate 125,630 downwards.
CAGTTCCAGTTTTTTTGTTTCCGGCCATTGGTGATCCATACGTTGCCGGATTTCGGAATCAGCAAGTTTGTCCCTTTCTTTTATACGTTCCACACGAAGGGCTTCGGGGGCTGTAATAAGGATGGTAAAATCAAAATGAGATTGAAAACCGTTCTCGAAAATCAGAGCGGCTTCGTACAGCACATAAGGGCATCGCCTGTTTTGTTGACCTGTTGCCCATTCCTCAAATCTTTCGTGTAGTCGCGGGTACATCAGTTCCCTTATAAACTGCATGGCAAAAGGATCGTTGAAGATGAGCTGTGCCAGCTTGGTTTTGTTGAGTTCGCCATCGGGAAGGTAAATGGATTTACCGAACTGCTTTTGGATTTTTAGCCTGATGTCGTTTTCGGTATAAAGCAGTTTGGTTTGTTGGTCGGCCTCAAAAATTGGAATATCCAGCGATTTAAAAATGCTGCAAACCAGCGATTTGCCGCTGCCCATATTGCCTGTAATCCCAACTCTAAACATTTTATTGACTGATGATTAGGTATTCCACTTTTTGTGGAATGAGGCGTATAACTTTTACTTTTTCAGGCTTTGTAGCCAACTGCAACGACAAATATTGAGGCCTTTGACTTATTTGGCTTTCATCCACTTCAACAAAAAATTGCTCGGGTTTTATGCTGGCGTAATCGCGCATGGCTACTGAAAAATAGATGTTTACCACATCAGGAAATAACTTTAGATGCAAATTATCAGGACTATGAACTGGAATTTCAAACTGTGCTTCTGTAAACCGCGCCACATCCACTTTCACTTCAATTTCATTGGTTGAAGTTTTCAGTGACTCATGTGGCAACACAAGTTTTAGCCTTTTGGAAAATGACCTGAAAACATCCTCCTCTTTCAAAAGTGATGTTTTTACTGATCGGATAGTATCGAGCAAATCAGCCGGACCAAAAACCTCAATTGTTTTTGGGCTGTAAACAATTGTATCATACAAACCAAATTCTTCTCTAAACTCAAGTTTTGTATCCACACGGACAGGAATCCTCTTCGAGACGAGTTTTTCCATGTCAAAATAAAGCTCGTTAACGCTAAAGCTTAGCTCTGTTTCGTTCAGCCTGAGCTTTTTACTTAGTGATTCGCGCAACTGTGAAGTGCTTATTGCATAAGTTTTATCCTTAATCTGACGATACACCACCTCATTAAGCGGGATATTAAGCTTACGTTTAGAGTTTCTAAAAATATTTATTAGCAAGATATTATACCCGGAGGATTCAACTGTAAATCGCAGTATGTTCGATTCCGGATTTTGGATAAACTGATCTGCCGGCACTTCAGTGAGGCGAACTGTATAAACATAGGAAACAGTATAAACATCCGAAAGCTTGATCAATAGCCAAAAAAAGGCCGAAAGCAATAAAAAAAACAGAAACACCATAAGCTGTTTCCGTTTTTTCTCGTCGGATCTTAAGGTTCTACCATAAGAACTAATTGCATTCATTGCCATTGGAAGGATTTACCTGATCGAACAAAAGTGTAAATCCACTGCTTATTTGCCCTGTCCAATCTGTGAGCTGTCCATTACAACAGCGCTTTTCTCAATTTCGAGTCTGTTTTGACCTTCGACTTCGATTATAAATGAGGTTTCACGCACTTCAATAATTTTTCCGTGGATACCACCAATGGTGATAATTTTATCTCCTTTTTTGAGGGCTTCACGATATTTGCGCTGTTCTTTTGCCTTTTTCATTTGCGGACGAATGAAAAAGAAATAGAAAACAACCATAATCAGAATCAAAGGCAAAAAGGACATAAATCCACCTGATTCCTGTCCGTCAGGAGTTGGGCCTAATAATAAAATGTTTAAGATATTCATGTGATTAAATTTAATAAGAATCTGGTGTTGCTACCTGCGCTTTGAGGCGCAGCGTAGTTGATTTGGGTTGCGTATTGGTGAGTACTGTGATGGTTTTGTTTTGAATGCCACGTTGCCCGCTACTATCAAATGTAACTTCGAGCTTTGCTTCCTCTCCGGGGGCAATAGCTTCTGTGGGGTATTTACTGGCCGTACATCCGCAACTTGCACTTACTTTGCTGATCAACAGCGGAGCATCGCCGGTATTTTTAAACTTGAAAATATAGCTCACCTTTTCTCCCTGAATGAGTTTTCCAAAATCATGTTCAGTTTTCGTAAAAGAGATTTCCGGCATATCCGTAGCTTTTCCTTTGCTGTCAGCCGATTTGGGATTATGAACCACATCGCCGGAAACTTGTTTGTCAGGATTTTGACAGGAAAACCCAATAACGAATAAAATAAGAAATGAAAGTAACCTGAAATTCATGTTTTATGGTTTAAAAGCACATTAGTGATCGCAAAATTAATATTTATCTCTGAACTAAGTAGTCGAATCCTAATTTACGCTGCCGATAATTGTGAGTGAGCCTTTATACACCTCATTACTTTTAAAGCCCTCGCATTGCAGCACATAAAAATAAGTGCCGTCTTTCAAACCACCACCATCCCAATCGTTTTGGTAATTTACTGATTCATAAACTTTACGGCCGTGTCGGTTAAAAATTACCAGGGTGGTTCTTTGGTAATAATCGTTAAGCGGCCTGTACTGATTGTTATTCAACGCTTTAAGAGTGCTGTTTCCTTCCTCAGGCGATTCTGCAGGAGCTTCGGTAATTACAAAATAGTCGTTGATATTATCGCCATTAGGAGTGATCACATTGGGTATTTTCAGTTTGATGGGCAATACTTTCACCCGTTTCAGGAAAATCGTATCACATCCTTGCTCGTTCACCACAGTTAAGATCACATTGTAATCGCCTTCTTCGGTATAAAGGTGTTGGGGTGTTAGCAGATCAGAGCTGGGACTTTCGTCGCCAAATTCCCAGAAATGATTGGTAATCTGAATGCTGTCGGCAGAAAGATTGACATAGGAAAAGTCGATAAAAGGATTTTGAATGTAAGCCGTATCAGGATCAGCCTCTATTTCAACCAGGGGATTATCGTAGGCTTGCGTATAAATGGAATCCATTTGAATGCAGCCAAATTCGTCTTCAATATTTATAAAATACCACAGATGCGCTTTCAGCCCGATTGCCATAGCCGGATTTCCGGGCGCAATCTGAATTGGAGGCACCTGCCAGCGATATTCATAAGTGGCTGATTCGTCCGATGCAGCAGCACTTATCATGGCAGTGTTTCCGTTGTCGTTATCGCCATTGGTGCAGGTAAGTTGCATTTGCTGCAACATAACATCAAATTTTGGCCGAACTTCCAAAGTGAATAGGGCACTTTCACAAATTTCTCCGGTGATGGTATCCGTTACAGTAATTTGATAATCTGCTGTTTCCATTGCGTAAAATTCAATACCCGAGGTTGTATCACCTGTTGACCAGGAATAGATTACGTTTTCCTGTTCCAACACTTCCAGTTTTACGAGCTGGCCATAACATAATGGCATTGGGGCATCAGCAGAAATCTGACAGTCAACCTGAGCTTTGGCTGAATGACTTAAAAACGGAAAAATTGCTGTGAAAAAAGCAAAAACTGCCAGTGCAGGAATTTCCGAACGGATTTTTTTTATCATTGAATTAGTATTGAACGTAATACAAGGGCAAAATTAATAAAAATGACACAGTCTCTTGACTAAAATGTTCCGGATTGCAGCATCACAAGGGTGCAGTCCAAAACGGTTTCGATTCCTGCATTTTGAGCCAAAGCAATCAATTCCTGGTTTTCCGTTCCCGGATTAAAAATAATACGTTTAGGATTGAGTGCCAGTATTTTATCATAATAATCCGGTTGCCGCTGTGGCCCTATATACAGCGTTATAGTGTCAACGGACTCCTTCTCGGGCCAGTTAGTTAGTATGGGTGTATCCAATATCTTCCCTGCTCTCAGGCCATAGGCGAGTACCTCATAATCGTATGAACGAAGCATTTTTACTGCTTTGTTGGCATACCGCGTCGGATTTTCTGAAGCTCCGATCACCAGCGTTTTTTTTGTAGTGTTTGTCATAAATTAAATTATATCAGCACTACTTATTAATGCATTTTTCCCGTTTTTATTGTTGATAAACAAAAGCATTAATATTCATTCCGGCGCCCACCGATGCAAAGAGCATGATGTCTCCTTTCTCGATATGATGTTCAGGAATTTGACCTTTCAGTACCATATCATACAAAGTGGGTACAGTAGCCACAGAACTATTGCCTAACTCGCGGATACTCATAGGCATCACTTCGTCAACCTTTACTCTGATGCCGTATTTGCGGTAAAATCGTTGCACAATGGCAGCATCCATTTTTTCGTTGGCCTGATGGATCAGAATTTTTTTTATGGATTCAATGAGAATACTTGATTTATCCAATGCCATTTTCATCGCTTCGGGAACATAGTTGAGCGAATATTCATAAATTTTCCGCCCAAGCATTTTGATATATTTAATGTCTTGATTGCTTTCCGGGGAATTGGATTTCCCATAATACAGATAATCCACTTCTTCTTCGGTATGCGACATATTAGCCGTTGCAATAATACCGGAACCGTCATCTTTTGTATTGGCCTCAACAATTGCAGCTCCGGCACCATCAGAAAAAATCATGGTATCACGATCGTAAATATCTACAACTCTCGAAAGTGTTTCTGATCCAATCACAAGACAACGTTTGGCCAAACCGCATTTAATATAGGCATCTGCCTGAATCATCCCCTGTATCCATCCCGGACAACCAAAAAGAACATCATAAGGCACACATTGGTTATTTTTGATGCCTAATCTATGCTTCACACGGGATGCCATACTTGGAACTGTATCTGACTGGATACTGCCTTTCAGAACATTTCCATAATTATGAGCCACAATAATCTGATCAATGGTTTCGGGGTCGATTCCCGCATTTTGTATAGCGCGTTTGGCAGCAATAGCAGCAATATCGGAATTGTTTTGGTTGTCATTTACCCATCGACGCTCACTGATACCTGTTATGTCTTTGAATTTCCTCACAACATCTTCGCCATGGCTAAAAATTTCTGTATGGTCTTTTTCAAAGAAAATCTGTTTAACAAATTCACTGTTTTTTATAATGTTCTCCGGGATGTAGCTTCCGGTTCCGCTTATGATAGTTCTGATTGATGACATAAATTAAGTAATTGAATATAAGGAAATTACAGTTTTAATATTAGAATAAAAACATTTGTTTTCGAGTGTAAAAGTAGTATAAATCTAACTTCTGACTTAATTTAAGGCAAGTGAAAATTCAGATCAAGGTTTGGTCTGTTGCCAATTTGCCAGCAATATTTTCCGAATGCCGACATATTTTCCGAATTTGGGAAACAATTGAATCTGGTAAAGAATTTGATATAAAGCAAAGAAAATGAATGTCATGAACTTAAATCAGTTTACTATAAAAGCGCAGCAAGCTATTGCAAAGGCTAAGCAAATTGCAGCTGCTCATCACCAACAAGCCGTTGAAAATGTGCATTTGCTTGCAGCAATTATTGAAGAAGATGAACACCTGATACCAAATCTGCTCAGCAAACTGCAGGTTGAGGTCAATAATTTTAAAAAGGCGCTTGATCGTATCATTGATAGTTTACCTCAGGTGCAAAATGAAGACGAGCAATTTTATGCACAGGAAACTGCCAAAGCCCTTCAAAAAGCGCAGGAAAATGCCAAGCTTTTTCAAGACGATTTTGTTTCGCTTGATCATTTATTGCTGGCAATTTTCGACACCAAAAGTACCGCCTCAACGCTGTTGAAAGACAGCCAAATAAAACGCAATGAACTGGTTGAAGCCATCAGGCAAATGCGTCAGGGCAAAAAAGTTGATACCCAAAATGCCGAACAAAATTATGATGCACTGAATCGTTATGCCCGCAATTTGAATCAATTAGCCTCCGAAGGGAAACTTGATCCGGTGATAGGGCGAGATGAAGAAATCCGCAGGGTATTGCAGATTTTGTCGCGGCGCACCAAGAACAATCCAATTTTAATCGGAGAGCCAGGTGTTGGCAAAACGGCCATTGCCGAGGGCCTGGCACACCGTATTATCAATGGCGATGTACCCGAAAACCTAAAAAGCAAGCAAATTTACTCGCTTGATATGGGGGCATTGGTTGCCGGTGCCATGTATAAAGGAGAATTTGAGGAACGCCTAAAATCCGTTGTTCGGGAAGTGATAGGATCGGAAGGTGATGTGGTTTTGTTTATCGATGAGATTCACACCTTGATCGGAGCCGGCAAGGGTGAAGGTGCCATGGACGCTGCCAATATTCTGAAACCTGCTCTGGCACGAGGTGAGCTACGTGCAATTGGCGCAACAACCTTAAAAGAGTATCAGAAATACTTTGAAAAAGACAAAGCCCTTGAGCGTAGGTTTCAATTGGTGATGGTTAACGAGCCCGATACAGAAGATGCTGTTTCTATCCTTCGAGGCCTGAAAGAACGCTACGAAAGCCATCACCAGGTGCGCATTTTAGATGAAGCCGTGATTGCTTCGGTAGAACTTTCGCAGCGCTATATCAGCGATCGTTTTTTGCCTGATAAGGCCATCGACCTGATAGATGAAGCTGCATCACGATTGAGGCTGCAAATCAATTCTTTGCCCGAAGATTTGGAAACGATTGAACGAAGAATCAGACAATTGGAAATTGAGCGTGAGGCTATTCGTCGGGAAAAAGACCAGCCCAAACTGGATATTATTTCCAAAACGATCGCCGAACTTACCGATGAACGCAACAAAATTCGTTCGCGCTGGGAAGCTGAAAAAACGCTGGTTGACAAGATTCAACAGGAAAAGAAAAATATTGAGCAGTTCAAACTGGAGGCCGAACAAGCTGAACGCGATGGTGATTTTGGCAAAGTGGCCGAGCTGCGCTATGGTCGCATTGGAGAAGCCGAAAAGGCGATCGACAGAGCAAAACAGGAGTTGATGAACATACAGGGAGAGCATCCTTTGATCAATGAAGAAGTAACAGCAGAAGATATTGCAGAAATTGTTTCACGCTGGACAGGAATTCCTGTGAGTAAAATGATGCAGAGCGAACGCGAAAAGCTTTTGAAACTGGAAGATGAATTGCATCGGCGGGTGGTTGGACAGGACGAAGCTATTGTTGCCGTGGCAGATGCGATTCGCCGCAGCAGGGCAGGTTTGCAGGATGCTAAAAGACCTATTGGCTCATTCATTTTTTTAGGTACTACCGGTGTGGGCAAAACAGAGCTGGCGCGTGCACTGGCTGAGTTTTTATTTGATAATGAGCAAAATATGGTACGTATTGATATGTCAGAATACCAGGAACGTCATGCTGTATCGCGATTGATTGGTGCACCTCCGGGATATGTGGGTTATGATGAAAGCGGGCAACTTACAGAGGCAGTAAGGCGCAAACCTTATTCCGTAGTGCTGCTCGACGAAATAGAAAAAGCTCATCCTGATGTTTTTAATATTTTACTGCAGGTTCTTGATGATGGCCGCTTGACTGATAATAAAGGCAGGACAGCAGATTTCAGGAATACGATCATCATAATGACCTCCAATATTGGTTCACATATCATTCAGCAAAACCTTGGAAATGAAAATACTCACGAGGTTTCTGAAGCAGATTTTGAACATACTCGTTTGGAAGTTTTTCAACTGCTCAAACAGCAGCTACGACCTGAATTTTTGAACCGTATTGATGATATTATCATGTTCAAGCCGCTCACCAAAGCCGAAATTAAAGAAGTGGTTAATTTACAGTTTATACAGGTTCAAAAGATGTTGCTTAAAAATGGCATTCATGTCGATCTTTTAGCTGCCGCCCTGGATCATCTGGCAGAAGCAGGATTTGACCCTCAATATGGCGCCCGACCTGTAAAACGTGTTCTACAGCGCGAATTGCTGAACGAGCTATCGAAAATGATACTGTCGGATGTTGTAGATAAATCCAAGACAATTCTGGTTGATTATTCCGATGGCAAGTTGATTTTTAGCAATTCCTAATAGTCTCAGAATAGATTATCATCAAAAAACGTAAATTGCGCTTTAATCTAAAATTATGATTAAGGCTGGTTTACGTTTTTTTTATTTGCTGATTTTTCTGTGCTTTGGGCCTATTCGCTTTGGATATGCTCAGGATTTTCTGGTTTTTCAACAGGAACCTTATCGTTTTATTCCTGAGAAACTTGTTGATCTGGAACATCTTTCTGCTGATATTCGTATCGATCCTTTCAATCAGCTGGTAGCGGCAAAAGTGGAACTACTTTTCAGGCAAACCCGTTCGGAAGTGGATAGTATGGTTTTGCTGGCTCCGGATTTTAAAATTGGCAGGCTGTTGCTTGATGATACCAATGCGCAATGGAAATTTTCCGGAAAAGATCTTATTGTCGGCTTACCATCAAAAACCAAGCGGGGAGCTACCCACAGCTTGTATTTGGAATACCAGGTAAAACCTGAAAGCGAATTGTATTTTGTTGGTTGGGACGATACCACGCTAAGCATGCGCCGGCAGGTTTGGGCTCATCGACCTTACAATTGGCTGCCCTTTGCCAATGATCGCTTAACCATGGATCTTTACATTACTTTCGACAGCCGTTATCAGGTTTTTTCGAACGGCGTTCGTGAAAATGTGGAGCATTTCGATAACGGCCTTTCACGCTGGCATTACAAAATGTATCGTACCCATCCGTTTTTCTCTACCGCGCTGGTAATTGGGAAATACAAATACCAACAAAACCATACTAAAAAAGGACTTCCCGTTGAGTTGTGGTATTATCCCGATCGGGAAAATCATTTTGAAGCGACCTATCAGCATATGAATGAGATGATTGCCTTTTGTGAAAATGAATTTGGGATTGGATATCCCTACGAACTGTATCGCCAGGCTCCGGTAGCCAATTACCTTTATGCAGCGATGGAAACCACAACATCAACCATTTTTGGTGATTACTTACATATTGATGAGCGCGCCTTCTGGGAACGCAATTATGTGAACGTAAACATACATGAGCTTGTGCATCAATGGTTTGGAAACTATATTTCGCATCTCCGCCCTGCTGATGTGTGGCTTACAGAAAGTTTTGCCACTTATTATGCAAAAATATTTGAAAAACAGCTTTATGGCGAAGATTACTACCATTGGGAAAGGCTCAAAGAAACAACCATCACCCTTAACGCATCATCACATGATAATTATGCAGTTGCCAGCAGTTTGGGAGGCGTAGCGCGATGGTATCAAAAGGGCTCGCTGGTGTTGGATATGCTTCGGGATGAATTGGGAGATGCGGATTTTAAGAAATCAATTACAGCTTATTTGAAAAAGTTTGCCTACACTGAAACCTGGACACCTGATCTGAAAAAAACCATTTACGAAACCACCGGAAGAAGCCTTGATTGGTTTTTCGATCAATGGATTGAAAGAGGTGGAGAACCATCTTTTAGGCTTGATTATAGTAAAAAAAATGATAGCTTGATATTAGAAATCAGGCAAATGCAGGAGGCAAAACCTGAAAGGCCATTATTTTTAACAAAACCCTTTTTCGAAATTCATTTTGAAGACGGAAGTTACGATCATTTCCAAATTATCAACCAAACGCAATATCAACGTATTGAACGTTTTTATCCCGAATCCAAGCAATTAGCCTATATCCTTTTTGATCCGGGCAATCGTATCTTAAAACAACAACAGTTTGATCGACCAGCAAATCTGTTAATTAACCAATTGCTTCAGGCTCAGTTGATGATTGATCGTTATGAAGCTTTACTCGATTTGCGTAATTTTCCTCTTGAAGATAAACGCACGGCTTTATTACAAGCCGGGAGCACCTCTGAATTTCACCTGATCAAATCCGAAATCATGGATCAACTTTCGGCGGATAAAAATGATGAGAGCAGGAATTTTATCATTAACTGCCTGACTGACACGAATGTTTTTGTTCGTAGAGCGGCGATCAACGCAATGCAAGAACATCATTTAGAAGGTGTTTTGGAGCTTGAAAAAGTGCTTTCGGATATTTCGTACAGCAATCAGGAACTGGCCTTGAGAAAACTGGCCACTTTAAATCCAGATCGTTTGCCGGCTTATCTATCGTTGATGGACACAGCAACCGGTTTTCCGGGATTGAACGTGAAGATTGCACAACTCGAATTGCTGGCGCATTCCGGCAACGAAAAGGCTTTTGAACTTTTAACAAACTTTTCGGGTAATCAATACGAATTTCGAACACGTATGAATGCGATCAAGGCTTTAGCCAGCCTAAATAAAATAAATGAAGCGATAGCCGAAAATTTAATAGCAGCAGCTTTTCATTGGAATTTCCGGCTGAGCCCTGTTGCCTTGGAGGCACTTCAGGAATTTTATGCCAGTGAAAACAATCGGATGTTGATATCAGATCAATTAAAGAAATCAAATCTAACCCGAGAACAACAAGTTGAATTGAAACAAAAACTTAAAACAGAACACCTTACACATTAAAACGGATGTGCAAAATGTCACCATCTTCAATGATATAGTTTTTACCTTCCACTTTAAATTTTCCGGCATCCTTAACGCCTTGCTCTGATTTGTATTGAATGAAGTCGTCGTATTTCATCACTTCAGCACGAATAAAGCCGCGCTCCAAATCGGAATGAATAACTCCCGAAGCCTGAGGAGCCGTCATGCCTTTGCGTATGGTCCAGGCTTTAACTTCCTTGGGGCCTGCTGTAAAAAAGGCTTGCAGACTAAGTGTTTTGTAAGCTGCTCGAATTAATTTGTTTACGCCGGGTTCATTCAGACCGGCATCAGATAGAAATACCTCACGATCTTCAGGATCTTCCAGCTCGGCAATTTCTGCTTCAAGAGCACCGGCAATAATCAGCACCTCGGTATTTTCATTTTTAAGAGCTTCTTCCACCGCCTTAGTATAGGCATTACCTGTTGTAGCAGATTTGTCATCCACATTGCAAACGTAAATCACAGGTTTGGCGGTGAGCAACTGTAATTCTTGCACATACTTTTTGTCTTCATCGCTTACATCAAGGTCGCGGGCATTGCCAAAGTTCTCGAAGTGTGCTTTATATTTTAGCAACACTTCCATAGCTCTTTTGGCGTCTTTGTCGCCCGCTTTGATCAGCTTTTCGGTACGATGCAATTTTCGGGAAACCAATTCCAAATCGCGCACCTGCAACTCAAAATCTACAATATCTTTATCGCGCACAGGATCGATCGAGCCTTCCACATGAGCCAGGTTGTCGTCTTCGAAACAGCGCAGCACATGAATCAGCGCATCAACTTGTTGTATGTCGGCCAGGAATTTATTGCCTACTCCTTCGCCCTGGCTAGCGCCTTTGGCAAGGCCGGGAAGGTCAACTATTTCAACAGTGGCCGGAACTATCTTTGCTGAATGAATCAGAGCATCAATGGCATCCAGGCGCGGATCGGGCACTTCAACCATGCCAATATTTGATTTTGTCGCACTAAAAGCGTAATTGGATGCCTCTGCCTTGGTGTTCGACATACAGTTGAAAATGGTTGTTTTGCCTGTGTTTGTCAGTCCGATAATGCCACAATTGAGTGCCATGATGCTTCGTTTTAAGTTTCAAAAAATCAGTTTGCAAAGGTAGGATGTTTCGGTTTAGTTTTAAGGTCTGGTTCTATTATTGATCAAAAGTAGTGATGCGTTTTTAAAATTCAAATTGCCAAAGGTTTAAATTCAGCGCAAACGCCTTTAAACTATCAACTCATAGTTGAAAGCTATCCTGTTAGAAACGTATTAGTGTGTTAAAAAATTCCATCATATTGCAAATAAACACAGATATAATCGCCAATTGATGATTTTTTAAAATTGCCCCATCCGGAAGTTGACTGATCAAAAGAGCATTTGCTTGCTGATATTATTTTTATCACCATAGCCACGTGATTTGCAATGTGGAAACGTGAAATGACATAGAGGACTTTAGCATTTCAAAAGCACCCTGGATAAAAAGATTATGTGAAGTATCCCATTTCACAGCACCTTCAATCTATTTTTCAGCGCTTTATATCCCGAGTGAATCAGAAAAGTACTTCCCTGATTGGGTAGCTTCAGTGTCCCAAATGACCGATGCATAAGTTATAAGCACAGACGGTACAATAATTTGCGGATCAAGAGATCATGGGAAAAAATAATCAACCAGCAGATCGACTATATTTTAGCAGTAAAAGTCAAGCAAGGATAAAACCGATGCTTAAACATTAGAGTCAATTTACAATACTATCATGGAGATTGAATATACTTCCAGAATATTAAAATTGATTGGGACTTACGCTCCATATTCCAAAAAACTGATGATACCTCTAAAGCCCAACAGCACCAGGGAATACAGGCATCCTGGCTTATGCCTACCATTAAGTATCATCTAAAGCAATAAGAATAACCACACCTGGAAAAAGATTGTACGCACTATGAATACACAAAAACACCTTACTACAATTGTAAAAAACACAAAAAGGGAAACAGTATCTGCCCGCCAATGTACTGAACCCTCACAAAAGGTAAAACAGGTATATGACCTGATGGGATATAAAACAGTTCCATTCCATCGGAAAAAAATACGTAGTCTCCCTCCAACATTTTTAAAATAATTCTTCTTAATATCAGACAGTTATGAACCTACTAGCTGTGATGTGGGTTAAATGCTATATTTAAAATAATTGCTTTTAAGAATCAAGTTTCCCCACCACTTCGTAACCTGTTTTTTCTATATCTACCTGCTTGTAAATGATATCGTTGTATTCCATGAAAGGTTTGCCGTCGATTTCTATTTCGACAGCATCGGATGGCAGTTGGTTTACAACCGCTCCCACGGGTGGGTCAGCAACGACATATTCCTTGCTGGCTTCATCCAGCGTGTAAAATATTCCCCCGGCATAAAAGAAAACGCTCGGCCCGACAACAACCCGCATATATCCGGCAGGCAATGCCGCAATCCGGATGCCAGCGGGCGGCGCAGTTTGGACATAAACCCCGTTGCGGGCCACATAAAACACACCACCATAATAATGATAGGGGACATTACGATACCGGATCACAACAGCATTTCGGTGAAGACGCCTGACCGACCTTACCACCGGCCTTTTCTTGTAAACAACTGTTCCGCGCGGCCCTTGCACCACCGTCCGGCGGGGGGTATTAATCACCCTTCGTTGTGCATACGAACTTGAAGCTACACCCAAAAAAACAATGATTAAAATAAATACAATATGTTTTGCTTTCATGATTTTTTATGTTTTTGTTTATTCCAGTCCAAAGATAACCTTCAGTTTCCGAATGTGGAAAAGTTTTCATCGAACAGTAAATCCATTTAAACGAATGACCTGATAATTCAATAAGCGGTATATTTGATTAAACGGATTACTGATTTAAAAATTTAAAACAAGCTTACCAAAAATATTTTTATGGACACTTGCCAGGTTGGTCAGACATTCCCTGTTCTTCCTGTTTTTGCTCTTTGGCCATTTCCTTGGTTTTTTTCCTCAGTTCTTTCCGTTTGTCGAGGTAAAACGCAAACTGTTCTTCACTCAACAGTTTTTTCAACTTTTCGTCTTTCTCTTCCGATGTTTTTCTGGCTTTTTTCAGCTTGCTTAAATTGCCATCAATGCCCTTTATTTTTTCCATTTTCAGCGCATATTCCAGGTTCAGCGCCTCAACTTTTACCTGTTGCGAATCGCTTAACTGCAGGTTTTCTTTCATCCATTCCGTTTGCAATTGGGCGCGTTCTTCGGGTGTAAGCTGCATCCCAAAATTCTGAGCAAAGGCGGCAAGCGGGAAAAAGGACACGAAAATAACGTTAAAAATTATTTTTCTCATAATTATTGTTTTTATTTAAGTTTTATCTTTTAGTGAAATTTCTGGTGGCATCGGCAAATTCCATAATGTAAAAGCCTGATGGCAAATGGTTTAAACCCACCATTTTATTAGTTGAATGCAACTGGACTTCACCAACTAACTGCCTTTGGTCAATAGTGAAAATCCTATTTGATACATTATCCGCAGGACGAGGAAATTCGACATACAAGGTTTTAGATAACAGATTCACATATACCTTTATTTTAGTTTTCATCTCAGCTGTTGAAACAGATTTGCCGGGATGTTCAACCAATTCTTTTTTTCGGGGACTATTTTCCGGAACAGTAAACATCCTTTCTTTCCGGCAATTTGTTAAAATATCCATACATGCATCATCTGTATAGTCAAGCTAAATGTTAATCATATCAATGGCATCCCAAGAGATTTTGCCTTCAGGGCATCCGTAATTATCTTTTCACTCAACCGATTTTCAAAATCTGCCATGAGGGGAAGGAAAGAACTAATTATCTCTTCTTAGATTATCAAAAGCCATTATACCACAGTTTCGTTGAACAAATAATTTAGCCTCAAAAACCAGAAAAGTGGAATCATCAATAATAAAAATATAATTAGTCTTTTCTTCATTATTCATATATTTTTCGGAACTATAAAAACCATGCCGTTATCATTCTTTCTGCCGGCATGGTTTCTTTTTAAACTTTATCTGGTTTCAATTTAACAACCTCATCTTTCAATTTACTAAAAGACAGGTATTTGTATTAAAAACATTCGAAGAAGTTTATTGCTCTTCCACCTCACCTGTTTCCAGATTAGTAACATAACGGGACCCTGAGATTTCAATGGTAGCTTCCCGGTTGCCGGTAAACGTAATAGTTCCAGCGTAGCTGAACGAACCGTGACTACTACTGCCTGATATTGAGAAATGAATGGTTCCGTTGTCGATTTCCTTAGGTTCTTTTTCAACAGCAACATCAACAAATTCAAATTGAATCGTGGCCTGGCGGTTTATCTGATTACGAATTTTAGATTCGAAACCGCCGCTTCGCTGCCATGAGCCGTTTATCAGGTACATATCGGAAGTATATTCGATTTGAGTGATTTCAAAATTACCGCTCACCGAATGAGTAGAAGCCAGGCGGGGGGCATCGAATTCACCGTTGTAGCTAAAGCCTACATCCAACTTCAAGGGGTTTCCCAACTCGTCGCACTCCAATGTGTAATTGTAGGTTTTAGTGTTATTATAGATAATTACACCGGTTTCGACAGTAACTATTGTCGTATCCGCCGATTCGCCACAACTTAAACTTTTGTCATTTGTGATGGCATATTTCAGGTTACTATCATAACCAACCGCCTCATTGGCAAGCGCGGCGGCAGTTTCAATATCCGATGCGGTGCCTGAGGTGCCGTTGGCCAGTGAGAAGGCCACCATTTCGGCCGCTTCTGTCTTAGTAGCCGATAAGTCGTCGGCTACCGGTTCGTCATCCTTGTTACAGGAAGTAAAAATTAACATTCCTGAAAAGGTAATGATAGTTGTTAATAAAAGATTTCTTATTTTCATTTTTTAAAATTTTTAATTAGATAATTTTTGTTCCTGAATTAATGATAGTGCAAACTTAAACAATGAACCCCGGTTGGCAGGAATCTTTTCATCAAACGGCAGATTTACTTATATCAATGGTTTATTCTATCAACAAACTACTGATTTCATTGTATAATTATTTTTGAAGAAAAGATATTGATTCGTCATCGTTTAGAACATCAGCCCGCCTGACACCAGATCCTTGTTGGCTGTTCGTATTTTTTAGTTTATCACCGCATTGATTTTTGCCCAAAGTTCATTGTCAAATCCTGAAACAACAAAATTGGGGTTGTTTGGGTCAGAGGCATTTCCCATTCTTACGATGACCATTTTTTTGCTTGGTATAACATAAATCCGCTGGTCTTTTGCACCCATAGCTGCGTACATATCTGCTGGTGCATTGGGAACTAAAAAACCAGCGTAAACGGTTTGCTCGCCCGGCATCATAAACTTTGTTTTTCCGTTGAGCCACCACAGGTAGCCATAAGACGGATTTATGTTTTGTGATGTACTAATACTTTCAGTGAAAAAAGGCTCATTGACCAATTGTTCGTTTTTCCATTTTCCTTTGTTTAAAGCTAAAAGACCAAATCTTGCCATGCTTCTTGTATCGCTGTGATATATGGTGAAAATTATGCCAAATTTCCAATAGCCATTCATGCCGATTTTGTTTTTCAGTTTCTCATTGAAGTACGTTTTAAAATCTTTATTGCTTGCTTCGGCAACTATGGCTGTCAGTTTTTGGAAAACATTGCCATAAGCCCACCTCGTTCCGGCATCAGCAACATAAGTGAGATTAAATTTTTTCACATATTGTTTAGTGTCGTTAATGCCAGAGGTCATGGTCAGTAAATGCCTTACTGTTATCCGATTTTCTTTTTCCAATGGCATATTCGTCCATTCCGTTCCCAAATAATCGGATGCTTTATTATTTATATTCAATAAACTTTCCTGCTGAGCAATTCCCGTTGTTGTGGCTACCAAAGTTTTGCCTGCGCTGTTCCACTCCCAGTCTGTGTTTGCCGTGTGTCCGTTAAAATATTCTTCCAGAACAATTCTGCCGTTTACAAGAATCATAAATGATTTTGTATTCTTCTGGACAAGAAAATCTTTTAAAGGCTGAATTGCATTTTGATTCCAACCTAATTCCGATGCAGATGTTGTTTCCCATTCTGTGCCTGAATTTGCAGGAAAATACATAGAAGAATCTGGATGTGTCGGTACCGGGTTGTCATCTTTACTATGACTTGTCAATAATAGTAATGCAAATAACAATATGCTCATATATTTCATACGATAATATTTTATTCTTTTCATGTAAAACCATTTTAAAGCAAAAAACATGCCGGTGAATTATCACCAGCATGTGAGATGTGTAATCTATAAAGGACTACCTATAAACAAAAACTACCTTTTCCTGTTACTCTTACCTTTGAGCCCCTTCTTCTTCCACATCTCCTGTTTCCAGATTGGTAACATAACGGTTTCCGGAAATTTCGATGATTGCTACCCTGTTGCCGGTAAATGTAATGGTTCCGTCGTAGCTGAACGAACCGTGACTACTACTGCCTTCAATAGTAAAATGAATGGTTCCGTTGTCGATTTCCTTAGGTTCTTTTTCAACGGCTATATCAATAAGTTCAAATTGAATTGTGACCTGACGGTTTGCCTTGTTTCCAATTTTAGACTCGAACCCGCCACTTCGTTGCCACGTACCGTTTATCAGGTACATATCGGAAGTATATTCGATTTGAGTGATTTCAAAATTACCGCTCACCGAATGAGTAGAAGCCAGGCGGGGGGCATCGAATTCACCGTTGTAGCTAAAGCCTACATCCAACTTCAAGGGGTTTCCCAACTCGTCGCACTCCAATGTGTAATTGTAGGTTTTAGTGTTATTATAGATAATTACACCGGTTTCGACAGTAACTATTGTCGTATCCGCCGATTCGCCACAACTTAAACTTTTGTCATTTGTGATGGCATATTTCAGGTTACTTTCATAACCAACCGCCTCATTGGCAAGCGCAGCGGCAGTTTCAATATCCGATGCGGTGCCTGAGGTGCCGTTGGCCAGTGAAGAGGCCACCATTTCGGCCGCTTCCGTTTCGCTAGCCGGTAAATCACCCACTACCGGTTCGTCATCCTTGTTACAGGAAGTAAAAATTAACATCCCCGAAAGGATAATAATAGCTGTTAATAAAAGATTTCTAGTTTTCATTTTTTAAAAATTTAAGTTAACTAAATGATTATTAAAAATTGTTTTCTTTTAAATGGGCCAGAATGGTTTCCAGCCGATTAATCCACTTTGCACGGATATCTTCCGTTTTTTTGATTTGCTCTGGTGTGAGGATGGCTTTTAGTTCAATGCTTCGCTTTTGGTTGAGCGTCACCAGCTCAGCGGTATTTTCCATTGCCCCGCCATCCACTTTCAGATAGGGCTGGCTCAACTTAGCGTATTTCAGATTAATCTGTAAGGATTTTTCAGCCTGAGCTTCATCCATGTCCAATCTGTTTTTCATGATCATAGTAACCACTTGTGCACGGGTTTCCGGGCTTTTCCTGAACAGCTCACGAAAGCCATCTTGCCTGTCCTGCGCAAAACTGCTGAACGTAATTATTACAAGCAATGCTGCTGTTCCAATAAAAATGTTTTTTATTTTCATAATATTTCACTTTAAAATTTGGTTCAAACTTACGTCTCCCTATCAGGTAAATGAAAACTTTTTCGTCAAACGGCACATTCTTTTATACCAATAACCTGACAACTCAACAAGCAGCTCGTTGAACATTTTAGCCATTGGTTTAAGTTTAAATGACGTTGGTTTAAGTGATTTATCCTGAATTGCCTAATAATTGTAATATTGCAGTATGAAGAAAATGCTTATACATATCAGCGTTTGGTTAGTCCTTACTTATTTCCTGTATATTCCCTTCGCATTGTTTTTGCCCTGGACAATGGCATTAACCAGGGCGATTGCCGGAATTGCACTGATTGCCGGTATTTTCTATATTTCGGGGTGGGTGCTGGCCTCCCATTTTTTGATCAAACGTAAAAAGTATGTATTGTTCATGCTGTCTTCCATTTTGTTGTGTATTGTGTTTTCCATAATACGGGTCAAATTACTGGGCTTGTTTCCTGAATCTGTACCCGGCTTTACCGGCCGGTTTCCAAGAGAATTTTTAGAATCGAAAAGGGATTTGAACCCGGGGTATAATCCTGAATTGCTAAACCGTTTAAAACCAGGCAGAGCTGCCTATTTGCCCGGATTTATTATGAACGTGGTTATCCTGCTTGTCGCCACCTTGTTTAGAATGTATTAACATAAGGCGAAGAAAGAACAGGAAAGCCGTGAAAAGCTGCAACGCAGCCAGGAAGCTCAAATCCTGTACCTGAAATCGCAAGTCAACCCGCATTTCCTTTTCAATACCTTGAACAACCTGTACGGCCTGGCCTATTCTAAATCCGACCTGGCCCCACAAATGGTACTGGGGCTCTCGGACACGATGCGCTACCTGATTTATGAGACCGAGCAAAAGTTAGTGCCAGTGGAAAAAGAACTGGATTTTATCTGTAATTATATCGACCTCGAAAAAAAGCGCATCTCACACCCTGAAAATATCCACCTTTCGGTTAACATGGCCAGCCAAACTGGTTTTATCCCACCCTTGTTGTTGCTTCCTTTTGTAGAAAACTGTTTTAAACACGGTACCATCGGCCGGGAAGATGAAGGGTGGATCGAACTGGATATCTGGGATGACAAGGGACGTTTCTTTTTTGTTTGTAAAAACAGTTGCCGTGAAGATAAAAAACAAGGGCAAATGAATGGAACAGGGCTTGGACTGACAAATGTAAGAAAGCGGTTGGACCTGATTTTCGGGGAAAATTATGAGCTCAAAATTGTGAAACAGGAAGACGAGTACATGGTATCGCTCCGGTTTCCGGTTTTTTTAAAAAAAGAGGAGTTGTAATGGAAAGGATTAAATGTATTGTGGTGGATGATGAGCCCATTGCCCGTCAGTATTTGAGCGATTATATCGCAAAAATGTCTCAACTTGAACTACTGGCTGTTTTTAGCAGTGCAAAGAATGCCTGGGAAATCATCGGTTCAGGAGCAGTCGAACTGGTTTTTCTGGATATTCAAATGCCAGGACTAACCGGAATAGAATTTATCCGCACCCTACAAAAAAAACCGGCGATTATTCTTACCACCGCTTATTCCGAGTATGCCCTTGAAGGCTACGAACTGGATGTAGCCGACTACCTGCTGAAGCCTATTTCTTTTGACCGGTTTGCTAAAGCCGTGAACAAAGTGGCCAAACGTTTGGAAAAACAAGTCGGCAATATCAGTATCGGCTTGTCACCAGCTGATGAAAACGAAACAACCACCCGCGATTTTATTTTTGTCAAATCAGGCTAAAAGTCGGTGAAAGTGAATATCAGCGATATCCTGTACGTGGAAGGTATGAAAGAATACGTGGTCATCCATACAAAAGACAAAAAATTTACTAAACTCGACCGGATGAAAAACATGGAGAATTTTCTAAAAGAAAAAGGGTTTATCAGAGTGCACAAATCCTATATTGTTTCAGTTAAGAATATTGATGCTGTTTTTGGGAATACAATTGAAATTAACCAAAAACAGTTACCGCTTGGACGAAGTTTCAGGGATGAGGTAAACAATGCGTTGGGAATGAACGAATAAAGACTTGTTTTCTGAATTGTTTTGTTCACTTTTCATCACTAGTGTCATGGCAACAATAGTATGACGTAATGTATTTTTTATATCTATACCCCAAACGCTAATGGTACAGTACAATGTAATCTTAACGAAAGAAGAAAGAGAATCATTGATGGAAAACACACGTAAGGGCAGTCATACAGCCAAAAAAGTCATCCTTGGCGGGTCAAAGGTTGGGTAATACCACAAGAGCAAAACAGTCATTTTGTTGCCGCTATGGAGCAGGTGCTTGATGTTTACAAACGACCCTATAATAAAGGTAAATCCGGTAGTTCGCATGGATGAAACACTGAAACAATTAATTAATAAAAGAAGTTTGCAAAACAATACCGATGAAGCCAGTCTTTGAGAAAAGAGTCGGCTATGAATATTCACGCAATGGGGTTTGTAATATTTTTGTGGTAGCGAGCCTCTGGCCGAAGGACAAAAGATGAAGCTAACGTAACAACGGACAAAAAAAGACTGGGCATTGATGGTTCAGTATATTTGTGATAAGCTATATCACAAGGCAGAAACCATAACCTTGGTAATGGATAATCCTGCTTCACACAGCGCTGCGGCATTAAATGAAACTTTTAAAACAACAAAGGCAAAAAGGTTTTGGGATCGTTTGGAGTAGATTTTTACTCCTAAACATGTTAACTGGTTGAACATAGCAGAAATAGAGCTGGAAATATTAACTAAACAATGTTTTAACAGAAGGATTGATAAAATAAATACAGTAAAAGCAGAAGTCAGAGCTTGGCAAAATCACATAAACAATAAGAATACGAAGATTAAGTGGCAGTTCAGCTCTTTTGAGGCAAGAATAAAACTGCATCGCCTTTATCTGTCAATTGATGTTTGATATGACATTATGTTTGCCCAATAATTATTATTTGCGGATTTAAGATTCAGTTAATACTAAAGTATTTTCTTTGCAATATCAAATTAAAACAAAGCAAGATTGTTTTACTCAACAACCTAGTGAATCTTTTCTTGTATAAATTAAAAACCAGATAGATATGGGAATCAGAAAACCTGACAAATTAATTTTGTTTTTGCTGCTTATTGTATTCAGTTACTCCTGCTCAAAAAATAATGATGATGTTGGAAGTAATGAGGATAATGATGGAAATGATAATGATATAGCTTGGATTGATGAGGATCCCTCATTAAACCAGTTGTTGTTCACTGCGGTATATGAAGAAGTATTTGGAGTCGACCCGGCTACGGGTGTTAGTCAGAAGACACTCACATTTAATAGTCATAGTTGGGATGTAGCCTCAACGATTGAATATCATGATAATGTTATTTATTGTGTTACTGATAATAATTATATGACCGCATATAATCCTTTCACGGGAGTTATTAACTGGACTATTGGTTTACCGGAAGCCTACTCGAGTTCAATTTCCAAAACGGCGCCCACTTTTTACAACAATACATTGTATGTAGGAGGTTTATGGGGTATCCTTTTAGCAGTCAATCCGGTGACGGGTGAAATTATCTGGCAATACTCATTGCATGACGATGGTTCTATGGATGATCTTATGGGAACTTACGGGGATCTGGCCCTGGACAGGGATTATTTGGTTTATGGTACCCGTTCCACAATGGATGACAATCATCTATTTTGTATAAACAATAAAACAGGTGAATTAATCTGGAAAAAGCCCCTGAAAGGTGATGGTATGGTTGGAAAAGGTGTTGTTATTGAAAACAATGTTGTGTATGTCCCCGGTACTGAATTCGAAGCAAGGGATATTCAAACGGGCGAAATAATATGGTCATTTCCTGTGAATGATTACTATGGAACGGGCAAACCTGTAATTGTAGGCAATAAAGTAATATTTCAGGGAGGTGCCTCAGAGGTTGATGCAAAAGTGTACTGCCTGGACAAAACCAACGGACATGTACTCTGGACGACAAATGCCGGACTTGGAGAAGCTGCCCGGATTAGTCTGAAAACGGCTGGTAAACTGGTCTTTGGAGTCTATCACCGGGGATCAGGATACGGAGGATTAAACGGGAAACCAATTGCACTCTCAGTGGAAACAGGAGATATAATATGGGAGAATGACGATGTAAGTGTTCATGATTCTCCTGCTTATGCCAATGGAAGATTGTATTACGAAGGTCTAAGTTTTGATGTGGATAATGGTTCCGGTTTGTTATGCCTCGATGCTGCCACAGGGGAGTTTTTATGGATCAATAATGAAGAACTGTACCAGGTAGATATCACCCCAACAATTGTTGCCGAAAACGGGGTCTTTAAACCCTGAGGTAATGAATGAAATTCAGTCGGAGTAGAAATTAAATAACATGACCACCTGCTGAGCAGTGTATTTTTAAGTTACAAAAACGTTTAACCCACCTTGTAAGGTAAATGATCACAACTATCTGGGATTAAGATGAGTCATTTTTAAAAATAGAAAGGCATGCTTAATGATCTAAAATGGATAACTGCATTTTCTGTAATGAAAGTGCAGAAACAAAAAAAGAGCACTTCTTTCGAAATGCCCTATTTCACTGGTTTTTAAGGGAGCGGGCAATGGGGCTCGAACCCACGACCCTTAGCTTGGGAAGCTAATGCTCTACCACTGAGCTATGCCCGCAAAACAAAACGCAAATGTAGAGGCAATCCCATTCATGAGCAAGCATGTTTAAAAATATTTTTGCTTATCTAAAACAACAAAACACCACTAAACCCAAGCTTTGTAAGTATATTTAGTTAAATTGTTACTTCTTCTCTTTCAGCACAAAATAACCCCATGCTGGGATTTCAAAGGCCGTAGTTCCGCTAATGAGCAATTCTCTTCCGCTGATCAAATCAGTAAAAGCGCCATAATCCCACTTGTTAGTGACGATCACATTTTGCGGCTCAGCACTCATATTGATGTAAACCGAAACTTTATTATCATCCTTTACACGTGCAAACGCTAAGACTTTGTTTGGCACATTGATGTCAATTTTTTCCATTATACCACCATGTCCGGCATTCCACAGCGCAGGGTTTTCGGTTTTAGCTTTATTGAGTTTTGTGTATAAAGCACTGAAAGCATCGGCATTTGGGTTTTCCCAGTCAATTTGATCTTTTTCAAAAAATTCCAGTCGTTTGTCGAGGCCTGCTTCCTGTCCGTTATAAATCAACGGAAAGCCCGGGATAGTGTATGACAGCACTGCAAAAGCCTTGGCTCCGTCACCAAGTCTCTCAAATACAGTACCATTCCAGGAGTTTTCATCATGATTGGAGGTGAAGGTCATTCTAAACACATCCGGTTCAAAAATGCTGTCATTTTTCTTGAGATAAGCCCACAAATCGGCAATGGTGTTTTCGCCTCTGGCCATTTTGTTAAAGATGTGATGTACTTCCCAGCTGTAATTAGCGCCAAACGCGTAATCCGTTAATTCGACTACGCCTTCATCTTCGGCGAGCATAAACACAGGCTTTATTTCATCAAGCTCCTTCCGTGCTCTGTTCCAAAATTCAACAGGAATCATTCCGGCTACATCGCAACGAAAACCGTCGATATTGGCTTCGCTCACCCAGAATTTCATCTCGCCAATCATGGCGTCCCACAAGTCGGGATTGTCATCATAATTAAGGTCAGCTACATCAGTCCAGTCAAAGGGAGAAATTATCTCTCCATCTTCATCTCTGTTATACCATTCGGGGTGTGTAGCAGCCCATTCATGATCAAAAGCCGTGTGATTGGCAACCCAATCAAGAATTACCTTGAAACCCATTTCATGAGCCTGATTAACAAGCACTTTAAAGTCTTCAAGAGAGCCAAATTCAGGGTTTACGGCAGTGTAATCTTTAATGGAATAATAGCTTCCCAGACTTCCTTTTCGGTTTTTTTCTCCAATGGGATAAATGGGCATGAACCACAAAATATCAACACCGAGCTCTTTCAATCGGGGAAGGTGACTGGCGAATGCGGCAAATGTACCTTCCTCAGTAAATTGACGTGTGTTTACTTCATAAATCACGGCATCTTTTGCCCATTCTGGATTTTTACTTAATGTAACAGGCTCATCATTAACCACTTTTTTAGGTTGGTTTTCACAGCCAGAAATAAATACCGTTACCGGAATTAACAGAAACGGCAAAAATTTAAATAGTCTTCTCATAGTTTTGGGTTTTAATTTTTAACAATTTACTCTGCAGTAAGTTTAATATCTTCTCCAGCCCACATCAGGCGCACATGATTACGACCTTTACTGTCGGTCCAGAATCCCAGGTCGCCATTTTGAACAGCATCGGCATTCAGTGGCTGTAATTCCATATCGTTTATTCTAACTTTTTTCAAAGCTCTTGCTTTGCCAAAAATCTCCATATCAACCACTCTGATCTCCGGCATACCGGCAAAACCATTCCCACTTCTTGTGAAAAGCAGCTCCATCCCACCTTCGGCATCCTGTTTTCCTTCAAAAGTAAGCAATTCATAATCACCCGACTGATAAGTTCCATAAGTTTGTCCGTCGTCTTCAAACACTTCGCCCTTCAATTTCCCGGCTCTGTCATGCAAATAAGTTTTCAAAAAAAGCATCCGACTGTTATAGTGATCCGTAGTATTCACACTTTTTGTCATCGGAATGATACTACCCGCCCGTGCAAATACCGGAATACTCTCGAGCGCCACATTCACTCCAACCGCTTTACCTCCGTACAGCTGCTCTCCCGACCAGAAATGATACCACAAACCGGCAGGCAACTCTACCTGCATCCGGTTAATGCCGGGAGAGGTAACAGGCGCCACAAGCAGGTCGCTTCCAAAGAAATAGCTGTTATAATGATTTTCAAAACGCTCATCATCAGGATAATAGAAAAATACAGGTTTTGCAATTGGAATTCCAACCGTGGCAGTTTTCCATGCTGCTGTATAAATATAGGGCAATAACCTGTATCGTAGTTTCATAAAATCACGAACGATTCGTTTGGTGGTATCATTAAAATACACCGGCTCCGAAGGCACTCCTGAGCCATGCGGACGCAAAATGGGCGTAAAAACAGCATATTGCAACCATCTGGTATAAAGTTCATCATCCTTTTCGCCGAGCGCAAAACCACCGGCATCGCTGTGCATATAAGGCACCCCCGACATGCTCATGTTCAGCATTGCCGGTAGCTGTGCCTGAAGGCCTCCCCAGCTTCGGCTCACATCGCCTGTCCAGGGAAACATGCTGTAGCGCTGGCTTCCGGCAAAACCGCTTCGTGCCAAAAAAAATAAGCGCCTTTTAGGATAATCCCTTCGGAAACGCTCATAAATTGATTTAGCCCAATAATGTCCGTAGATATTATGTACCTCATCGGCCATACCTACTACATGCTTCAAATCAGAGGGGTGCGATTCGGGTTCGCCCAAATCGCCCCACAAACCTGCAACACCCTGCTCAAACTGGGTTTTGTATTTGCTCCAGAGCCAATCAGCTGCTTCAGGCTTAAAAATATCGATTAATGAGCCATTGCCAAAATAAAACTGCTTGTCAATATAAACATTTCCGAGGGTGTCTTTAGCCAATATGTCCAAATCCTTCGCTACTTCAAAATTGGCCAGTGAATCAATAATATAGGGTTCGGAAATAGTGATGGTTTTCACTCCTTTGGAGGCGAAATCAGCAATCATTTTTTCGGGTTCAGGCCAGGAAGGTTTATACCAATCAAGCCGACCGAGGTGTCCAAGAATGCTGTCGCCAAACCAATAAAAGTCAAGGATAATGGCATCAAGAGGAAAATCCTGATCAATCATCAGATTTACGATTGAATCTGTTTCGGCCTGTGTACGATAAGCCATGCGCGACTGGAGGTTACCAAAAACCCATCTGGGCGGTAATTCCTGCTTTCCGGTGAGCTGGCCGTATTGTTTCATTAATCCGGCATAAGAGTGGCTATGAACAAGATAAAAACGTTGAGGGCCACCCATGGCAGAAAATTCCACGATACCATCGCGATTACTATCCACATCAAGCTGAGCTTTCTGGGGATTGTCGAAAAGTATCAGGTAATCTTGATTCGACACCATCAGTGGAATCATATAATTCAAATCTGTGGCGCCCAGTTCATAACCATAATGAGCGCGATTGTAAAGTCCAAGTTTCTTTCCGCGCAAATCCATACCATGAGCCCGACCGCCACTGCCATAAAACCGCTCTCCCTGCTGTGCCTCAAAACGAAATCCAACTTCCTGACTACTCGAAAAAAAGCCTTTTTCTTCCTTCAACAACGTTCTGCCATTACTTAAATAACTGATATCAAGATTTTTCTTTTGGATAAACACCTGCATTCCGGGCAAGTCAAACATCAAGGCATTAGGTGTTTCTGTGAGCAACACATCTACCTTTCCTGGCTTAAGAATGACGGCATGTGAACTATCAAAACCCTGAAATCCACCGGGATGAAAGCCAACCTCAAGGATGCTGTCGACAAATGCCCTGAAAGTATATTCACCTAAATCGGTAGATACAAATAAGGTGCTGCCTTCGACACGCTGACCCAAATATTTTCCTTTAACACCTTGCTTGGTAACAAGAATTTTTTCTTCGGGCTGGTATCCTTTAAAATTGATAAAAAAATCCGATTCGTCTGCTGTTTTCCCAACCAAACTTCCATCAGCATTACGAAATACAAGTGCCAGTTGCTTTACAAGGATATCTTCATCCACCCCGAAGAACGATTGCAATGGCAGGCTTGCCCTGTAAAGCCCTGCTCCCATCGGAATCATTTTTACTCGTTCGTCGGGCTGTCCCCATTCGCCAACCACAAACTTCCAATCACTTCCGTCCTTGCTCCTGTCGGTGATTAATCCTGCATGAAAATAAACAGCTCCGTTGTAGTCCTTTAATGCCTGGTTTCCCTGATTGGAATCAAAGATAAATAAAAGTGTATCTGTTATTTCCGGCTGGGCCGGTATTGCCCGAACCATCTGCGCCGAGATCTGCCGTGGGAAAAATATCGTCAGCAATAAGGCAATCGGAATAAAATAAAAAAACTGTTTTAAACGCATAGTTGTATTCATTAATTATATTTGGATTTCAGTTCAATCACACGGCTATCCATCGCCGGGATAGTAATCTCATCCAGGTTTTCGAACCAGGTACGATGCAACAAATCAGTTCCGGTTTCAAAGCCTTTCATATTTTCTGCAAAACGTTTAGTTTCAATAGTCTTTTCTTCTGCATTATTATTCAGAATGATCATCAGGCTTTGTTCATCGTTGTAGCGAAAATAAACATAAACACCGTCTTCGGGAATATAATGGGTCATTACCCCATTTTGAAGAGCTTTGCTGTCTTTTCTAAAATGCAGCAAAGTTCTAAAATGATTCCACAATTCATTTTCGTCGGTTGTTCGGCCTTCAGCTGTAAAAGCATTTCTGCTATCGCCAGCCCAGCCGCCCTGAAAATCATTACGCATTTGCCCGTGCCCTTTATGTTCAACGCCCGAAGTGCCAAGTTCGTTGCCGTAATAAAGTTGCGGCACACCCCTTACAGTAAGCAGAAAAGTGGCGGCCAGCTTCTGTTTGTCAATATCCTCTCCAAAAGTAGTAGCAATGCGATCCATATCATGATTGTCGAGAAAATTAACGATGGTATTCGGATCGCCATACTGAAAGTCCATACTCAGGGATTCGTATAATGCCGCAACACCAGAACTCCAGCCGTTCGATTCGTTGAATGCACGACCAATGGCGTATTTCAAAGGAAAATCCATCACATAATTCAGATGAGAATTGAAACCGTCGAAATTATGCTTTTGCTCATGCCAGTATGCCACCATAGGGCTGTAGTTGAGCCAAACCTCCCCAACGACCGAAAAATTTGGATATTCTGCTCTGAGACGCTGCATCCATTCTTGCATAAATTCTTTAAAAGAATAGGGATAAGTGTCCATCCTGATTCCTCCAAGATTAGCATACTCAACCCACCAGATACTATTCTGAATGAGATAATTGGCTACAAAAGGATTGCGTTGATTCAGGTCGGCCATGCTCACATCAAACCAACCGCGCAGCATTTTATCCTGATCATAGGCTGAGGCATAAGGATCAGTAAGCGAGCCTCCGCGATAGTTCGATCGTGTAAACTCGGGCCATTGATTTACCCAATCGCTCATCGGCATATCTTCAGTCCATTTATGTCCTTTTCCGTAATGATTAAAAACCATATCCATAATGATCTTCAAATCCTTTTTTCGTGCCTTTTCAACAAGTTCCAGGTATTTTTCATTTCCGCCCAGGCGTGGATCAACTTTGTAAAAATCTGTGATAGCATAGCCATGATAGCTATAGGCCGGCATATTATTCTCGAGCACCGGATTAAGCCACAAGGCAGTTACTCCCAAATCGGTAAAATAGTCCAGATTTTGAATAATACCTTCAATATCACCGCCATGACGACCATCCGGATTTTTGCGATTGGCTTTTTCCAACATGCCGGGCATATCGTCATTTTCTGGATTTCCATTAGCAAAACGATCAGGCATCAGCAGGTAAATCGCATCCGAACTGTTAAAACCCAGGCGATCGGCCGAACCTGCATTACGGCCTTTCAATTCGTATGTGACCCGATGCACTACTTTTCCTGATTTCAAAAATTCTATCTCAAAGTTACCGGCATTTGCCGAAGCATCAATATGTAAATCCAGAAATAAGTAATTCGGGCTTTCAACCGCCGAAACACGCTCCAGCTTAATTCCTTCTTCATTAATCCGAACGCGCGTTTCACCAATATTATCAGCATGTACCATCAGCTGAAGCTTGGGGTTTTGCATACCCACCCACCAAAACGGAGGTTCTATTGATATATCAGTTGACTTTGATTGGGCTATTACTTGCATGTTTAGCAGCAGAAAAGCTGCAATCAGGATAAATCCTGAAACGATCGATCTGAATCTGGTCATAGCATTTATTTTATTGTTAGTGTTACGATGGTGCTATCTAATGAGCAACGATAAGGCAGTAAAGATAAGGCTTTAAACGAAAAGAATGAGATTTGAATATCGCATTATAAGTTGAATTATAAGTTTCTGAGAATACTCCAAATTTTAAAAAAATCAAGCTAATGAGGGTTTTGAGTACAGCCGAAGATCAAAAATATCAGCTACGAAGATAAGTCCTGCATCTCAAATTTTTAACCGAAACCGTTTGCAGTCTAATAATCTTGCCAAACCAACTAAAAGCAAGGATCAACTGCCCGAAATAGGCTATTTTTGTAAAAAGCCTTACACTCATCTAATCTACTGAATATGAATCAAAAAGAGATAATCAAAACCCTCTGGAACACGATTTACCCGAAATCAGATCTCACGCTCTTAAACAGCTTTCTTGCTGAACTGGAAAGTTTTAAAAAAATACAACAGGATTCCCAGCCCTTTTGGTATCAGGACGCTGTGGTTTACTCCATTTATGTTGACTTATTCAACAAGGATTTCGAAGGGCTAATTGAAAAACTTGATTACATCCGCTCGCTGGGAGTGAACACCTTGTGGTTGCTTCCCATTTTGGATTCGCCCATGCGCGATGCCGGTTTCGACATTCGCAATTACGACAAAATAAGGCACGAATTGCTTGGGCTTCCCGAAAATCATTCCAAAGAAGAACAAGAATATCTTTTCGGAAAATTCCTTAACGAAGCGCACACCCGAGGTTTGAGGGTTATTTTTGATATCGCGTTGAATCATGTTTCGGAAACTCACCCCTGGTTTCAGCAAGCCCGCTCGTCCGAGGATAATCCTTACCGTGATTATTTCATCTGGACAAAAGACACTTCACTTTATCAAGACGCCCGTATCATCTTCAAAGGCATGGAAACCAGTAACTGGGAAAAAGTAGGCGACTGGTATTTCTTCCATCGTTTCTTCAATTTTCAGCCCGATCTAAACTACCGCAATCCCCATGTTTTGCTTGATATGCTACGCCATTTCATCTACTGGCAAAGATTGGGTGTTGATGGTTTTAGAGCTGATGCCATTCCCTACATATGGAAAGAAGACGGCACAGATTGCGAAAATCTTCCACAAACCCATCTGATCGTAAAATTTATCAGAGCTATTTTGGATAGTATTCGCCCGGGCACTTTGTTGCTGGCCGAAGCCTGTCAAAAACCAAACAAAGTTGTGGAGTATATGGGAGATGGAGATGAATGTCACGCTGCTTATCATTTTCCACTGATGCCGATGTTCTACAAAGCCATTGCCAGTGAACAGGCTGAGCCTATCATTAAAATTCTGGACACCAAAATCACTCCCCCAATACCTGAAAATGCCCAATGGTTCACCTTCCTGCGTTGCCATGATGAGCTGAGCCTGGAGCTTGTTTATGTTTCGGAAGAAGATCGTAAATACATTCACGACAGATATTGCCTTCAGCCTGAATGGGATTTTCGCCAGGGCGAAGGCATCTCGGCACGCCTGGCCAATCTCTTCCAGTTTGATGAACGGAAAATAGGACTAGCCTATTCCATGATGCTCACACTCCCAGGAACACCGGTTATTTATTATGGTGATGAATTTGGAAAAGAAAACGACCAACGCTACTACGAGGAAATGATTAAGCTGACCGGTAAAGATGATACCCGTTTTCTGGTACGGGGCAAAATCAACTGGCCCTTACGCGAAGTGCAGCTTAACGACCCTTCAACGTTTCAATACCGTGTGTTTCATCGTATCCAAAAAATGTTGGAAGTGCGTTGTCAAACAGGCGTTTTTGGGCGTGGAAGCATGGAATTTATCTCCATTCAAACTGGAGAAGCAGGTGCCAATCCTGCTTTGCTGGCTTATGAACGCCGCATTGAAGATCAGCGCATTATCGTGCTGCAAAACCTGTCGTCCAAACCCCAGCTTGCTATGCTCGATAATTTTGCTAAAGAAGGTGTCGATTTGCTGCAAGACAAAGCTGTTCAGCTGAACGAGATTGTTATGAAACCTTTTGCTTATCATTGGATTAAAATTGATTAACCCCTGAAATTACCCTAAGCCTATGACTGCTCAAAAATATTTTGATGGTGTAATTTTCGACCTGGATGGCGTTATTACTAAAACTGCGCTTGTCCACAGCGCTGCCTGGAAACTGATGTTCGATGAATTCCTGAAAGCACATGCCGAAAAAACAGGAACCGAATTTATCCCCTTCGAGCATAAAACAGACTACCTTCCTTATGTTGACGGCAAGCCAAGATACAAAGGTGTTGCTGATTTTTTAACTTCACGTGGTATCGAACTACCTTTTGGCGATCCCAACGACAGTCCCGAGATGCAAACGGTTTGCGGATTGGGTAATCGTAAAAATCAAGCATTTAACGAAGTGCTCGATCGCGATGGCGTGGAGGTTTATCCTTCAACCGTAATCCTGATGAAAAACCTGCGAAAAGAGGGATATCGTGTAGGAGTGGCTTCCTCGAGCAAAAACTGTGAAAATGTTTTGCATGCAGCCGGATTACTTGATCTGGTTGAAACACGGATTGACGGGGTGGTATCGGCCGAGCTGGGTTTGAAAGGCAAACCCGAAGCAGATATTTTTACTACCGCAGCCGATAAGCTGGGGTGTAGCTACGATCGCTGCATCGTTGTGGAAGATGCAGTGTCGGGAGTAGCAGCAGGCAAAAACGGCCGTTTTGGTTTAGTGCTTGGACTTGCGCGCGAAAAAAATACAACTGAATTATATGATAACGGTGCCGATTGGGTGGTAGAAGATCTTGAAGGCATTGGCATTGCTGAATTAAATCGTTGGTTTGCTGAAGGAGCCGAAGCCGATAGCTGGTCTATAACCTATCATGGCTACAATCAGGAAAAAGAACGCTCGCGCGAAACCTTGCTGGCAGTAGGTAACGGTTATTTTGGCGTTAGAGGTGCCATGGAAGAAACAAGTGCTAACAAGATAAATTATCCCGGGACATATATGGCCGGAATGTACAACAGATTGATTACTAAAGTAGCAGATCGCAATGTGGAAAATGAAGACTTTGTGAATCTGCCCAATTGGCTTCCAGTGAGTTTTAAGATTAATAATGAAGCCTGGTTCGATCCAAATAATGCGACAATACACAACATCACACGAAAAATTGATTTTAAAAATGCAGTCTTGTGCCGCGAATTGCTTGTGGAAGATGTACAAGGCCGAAAAACTGCCATCCGCAGCAAAAGGCTGGCAAGCATTGATAACAACCTGCTGGCTGCACTGCAATATGAGCTCGAACCTTTAAACTATACTGCTAACATTACTTTACGTTCCGGTATCGACGGAACTATCATCAATAGCGGTGTTGATCGATATAAATCTTTGGCATCTAAACACCTGGAACCGCTTAAGCAAGGTGTGGAAAATGATAAACTCTTTGTTTTGGTCAAAACCAATCAATCCCATCATCAAATTGCAGAAGTAGCCCGCCACAAGCTTTTTATTGATGAAAAACTGACCACCCTTGCGTCACAATCTCAACTTGAAGATGGAAAAGCTTTTGCAAGCTACAGCCTGGATATTCACTCAGGTCAGAAAATTCGGCTCGAAAAAACAGTTGCCATTTGCAGCGACAAGGAACATTTTGTGGATGATGCGCTGGCCTCAGCTTTTTTGGCAATCAAATCAGCTCCGGATTTTGAAAAACTCCTAGCCGACAATTCCTCCTCCTGGGCAAAGCTTTGGGAAGAAATAGATATCCAAATTGAAGGTGATCGCTGGTCGCAAAAGCTCCTGCGTTTGCACCTTTTTCACCTCCTGATTTCTGTATCGCCTTTCAACCAGCAACTTGATGCCAGCATTACCGCCCGTGGTTTGCATGGCGAAGCTTACCGTGGTCATATCTTCTGGGACGAGCTCTACATTCTTCCGCTATATGATATGCACCTTCCCGAAGTGGCCAAATCAATGCTGATGTACCGTTATCGCCGGCTCGATGAGGCACGCAAATATGCTGCACAGCATGGTTATCAAGGTGCTATGTTTCCATGGCAAAGCGGAAGCAATGGGCGCGAAGAAACTCAGGTTGTACACCTTAACCCGCTTACCGGAGAATGGGGCGATGATCATTCCTCACTGCAGCGCCACGTTTCACTGGCTATCGCCTACAATGTTTGGGACTACTACTGGATCACAAATGACCTGACATTTCTAAAAAAATATGGCGCCCGGCTGATTTTTGAAATTTGCCGATTCTGGGCCAGCAAGGCACAATACAATGAACAAAGCCTTCGCTATCACATCAGCGAAGTAATGGGACCTGATGAATTTCATGAACATCTACCCGGAACAAAAAAAGGTGGCCTGACCGACAATGCCTACACAAATATTATGGTGGCTTGGCTATTCAGTAAAGCTCAAGAAATCAATTCTCTGCTTGAAAACTCAAAAGAATCACTTCCGGATTTTGATGATAAGGAAGTGCAGAACTGGAAAGAAATTGCTTCAAAACTTAATCTTATCATAAATAAGGAAGGCATTATAGCTCAGTTTGACGGCTATTTTGATTTAAAGGAACTCGACTGGGAGTTCTATCGCAAGAAATATGGTAATATCTACCGTATGGATCGCATCCTAAAGGCAGAGGGCAAATCGCCTGATGCTTACAAACTCGCCAAGCAAGCTGATACGCTGATGACTTTTTACAACCTCAACAAAACAGAAGTGGATCAACTCCTAAAACAAATGGGTTATCAGCTTCCGGAAGATTACCTGCGCAAAAACCTGGAATACTACCTGCAGCGTACTTCACATGGATCAACTTTAAGTCGTGTGGTACATGCCCGTTTAGCAGCAATGACCGGTGATCATGAACTGAGCTGGAAATTATATCAGGATGCACTTACAAGCGATTATAACGACATACAGGGTGGCACAACCGGCGAAGGAATCCACGCTGGCGTAATGGCCGGAACTGTTTTAATCGCTCTGAATACCTACGCCGGCCTTAATTATCGCGAAGCTCAATTAACGCTAAATCCAGAGTTGCCAAAAGCCTGGAAATCGATTCGTTTTGGCCTGACTTTCAAAGGAACACAATATCGCTTTAATATCAATCACGATCAGATTAGAATCCTGGCCAATAAAGAGGCATCAATCAGCGTTCTGGATAAGACAGTAAATCTTACAGCTAACAAATGGAATCTACTGGAAATTAATCCTTAATAAAGAAAAAACATGTTGAACGACAGAATAACAGTAACACCCAAACATGAACAGGCAGCTGATGTGGTAATCGATTATCTGGCCGATAAAATGAAGCCCAAATTTATAATCACCATCGGAGGTGAGGTGGGTTCCGGTAAATCTACCTTGGCTTATGCACTGGCTCATAAGCTTAAAAAACAGGGTATTCGTTCAAAAATCATTGATCTGGATGATTTTTATAAAATCCCCCCTCTCCAGCGTAAAGAGTGGCGTCGTGCCAAAGGCATCGAAAGTGTTGGCCCATCCGAATATAACTGGGGTAAGATTATTCACGTGATTAACGACTTTTATGAAAACCAGAAAAGCGTAATGCCATGCGTTGACCTTATCACAGATTATGTGGACGAAATCACAACCAATTTTGAGGATGTTAACGTTATAATCCTAAACGGCCTATATGCCACTAAAATAGAACAGGCCGACCTGCGCATCTTCATCGAACTTACCTATGACGAAACCAAAGAAGCACAGATTTTTGGCGACAAAGAGGAAATGACGGCCTTCAGAAAGCAAATTCTGGAAAGGGAACACGAAATGGTACAAGGCTTAAAAAAAGGCTGCGACCTGTTTTTCGACTTTGACGCCCTTGTTGATAAATATCATTTATAACAGCATTTTAAAACACAGACAATATGTTAGGAGACGTACTACTCATCACCGAAAAACACCAAAAGGCCGGAGAAGCCATCATCGAACACATCCTCAACAATCCTAAACCTAAGATGATGATCGCTATCTCGGGCGAGTCAGGTTCAGGAAAATCAGAGCTAGCTCATGTAGTAGCAAAAGGTTTACGCCAGCATGGAATTATGGCTAAGCTCTTGCATATCGATAATTATTATCGCATCCATCCGCTGGAACGTACCGAATGGCGTAAACAAAATGGCATTCAAAATGTGGTTGGCCCCAGCGAATTAGACTGGGAAACGCTTAATAAAAACATCAAAGAATTTAAGGAAGGCAAAACCTCCACAGGCCCATGCGTGGATCTGATAACCGAACAAATCGACCAGCTTACAACTGATTACAGCGGTATTGATATGCTCATCATCGACGGGCTTTATGCCATCAAAACTGAAGATGTTGATGTGCGGGTTTTTATTGAACTTACTTATCACGAAACGAAGAAAGCCCAAGTGGTTCGTGGCAAAGAACCTCAAAATGAATACCGCATGCAGGTACTCGAAAAAGAACACCAGGAAGTTCAGGCTCTCAAACCTACCGCCGACATATTGATTGGCATGGATTACAGCCTTCGGTTCGCAAAATAAACACCTTTGGAATCTATCTGTCATCTTTTTCGTATTGGTTATGGACCCTCAAGTAGTCATACAATGGGGCCCAGTCGGGCTGCCGGTATTTTTAAACAAGAAAATCCTCGGGCTGCTGCCTTCAAAGTAACCCTCTACGGAAGCCTGGCAGCAACCGGAAAAGGGCATCTTACCGATCAGGCAATCATACAGGTGATGGAGCCGGTCCGCGTAACATTTGACTGGCAACCCAAAACTTTTCTTGAGCGCCATCCCAATGCCCTCACTTTTGATGCTATTGATGAAAACGGGAAAACTATTGCCAGCCGCACTGCATACAGCATTGGAGGCGGAGCAATCATCTGGGAGGGCCAAGCAGAAAAATCAGATACCATTTACCCGCACCGCACCATGGCCGACGTTTTAAAATGGTGCAGTAGCGAAGGCCGGACACTCTGGGAATACGTCCAAATGCATGAACCCCCGGAAACAATGGATCACCTCCGTGAGGTTTGGAGGGTGATGCAGGAAGCCCTGAGACGTGGGCTGGAAAGCGAAGGCGTGATTCCAGGAGGCTTAAAACTGGCGCGCAAGGCCTCGTCCTACTATATCAAAGCACAGAGTTTGAAAGATTCGCTCAAAAGCAGGAGTCTGGTATTTGCTTATGCACTGGCTGTTTCAGAAGAAAATGCTTCAGGAGGTCTGGTTTCAACAGCTCCCACTTGTGGCTCAAGTGGTGTGTTGCCTGCTGTGCTTTATCATGCTAAAAATGCACATGGTTTCTCGGATGAAAAAATCCTTAAAGCCATTGCAACTGCTGGCTTGATAGGTAATATCGTTAAAACAAATGCTTCTATTTCGGGAGCCGCTGTAGGTTGTCAGGGCGAAATTGGAACGGCATGCGCCATGGCCTCTGCCGCTGTTAATCAGCTTTTTGGAGGAAGCCCGCAACAGATTGAATATGCAGCCGAAATGGGACTCGAACATCATCTGGGACTAACCTGTGATCCAATCAATGGTCTGGTGCAAGTGCCTTGTATCGAGCGTAATGCGCATGCAGCAGCCCGCGCCCTGGATTCAAATATGTTTGCATTGCTTTCGGACGGCAAGCATTTTGTTTCCTTCGACAAAGTGGTGCGAACCATGAAAGTTACCGGAAAAGACCTGCCCAGCCTTTACAAAGAAACAGCTGAAGGCGGCCTGGCTCTATTTGCCAAACGGAGAACACCCAGAAAGCAAAAAGAGTGATAATAAATTCAGGCAATTCATAAACATTAATCCGACTAAACCATTATGAATTATTTACGTTTCTTGACATCTCTTTGAAATGCAGCCTATCTCTTTAGATTCGCTGACCGACCTTAATTTCTTATTACTTTTGTAAACTTAAATTACATAGGTTTTGATTTATCCATCCAATTTTGAAGAAAAACTGGGTTTCGACCGCATCCGTGAATGGATTACAGCGCATTGTATCAGTCCGATGGGTGCTGCACAGGTTGATGAGATGGGTTTTGAAACCAGCCTGCCGGTAATTCGGGAAAAACTTACTTTAATAGAAGAATTCCGTCAGTTGATGGAAAACGGACTCCCATTCCCTGTCAGTGAAACGGCTGACCTGCGCTCCGATCTACACCAATTGCGTATCGAAGGAACGGTGATCAGCCAGGAAGCGCTGTTCGAACTCAAGCCGGGGCTCAATGCCTTAAAAGCCATTCTTCGATTTGCTGTTTCGGAGCAAGCGATGCCTTATCCTGCCATTCAAAGGCTTTGTGATGGTATTAGTGTAGATAAAAACGTTTGGAGCGAATGCAACCGCCTCACTGATGACAAAGGCGATATTCCTGACGCTGCTTCACCCGAACTGGCGGATATCCGCAAACAAATCAGACAAAAGCTCAGCCATATCGACCGGCAGGTGAACAAGATGCTTCAGGAAGCGAAAAATGCAGGATGGGCTGATTCCGGAGTGGAAGCCACCATACGCAATGGCCGCATGGTAATTCCGGTTAGGGCCGCCGACAAGCGCAAACTCAAAGGTTTTATTCACGACGAATCCTCAACAGGCCAAACCGTTTACATCGAACCAGCCGCCGTGCTCGAAACCAACAATGAAGTGCGCGAACTGGAATATGCCGAAAAACGTGAAATCAATCGCATTCTTGCCACTTTTTCAAGACTTATCAGACCTTTTATCAGCGATTTACTTGCCGGATGGGAGTTATTGGGTAGCATCGACCTTATCCGGGCAAAAACAATATTGGCTGCTGAGATGCATGCCATCGTGCCCGAGCTTACCGATCAGACATTTATCAAATGGAAACAAAGCCGGCATCCCCTGCTCGAACATAAGCTGCGAAAGGAAAAAAAATCCATTGTGCCGCTCGAACTGGAGTTAAATCAAGAGCAACGTATTTTGGTCATTTCAGGCCCCAATGCGGGTGGTAAATCCGTTTGCCTGAAAACTACCGGTCTCATTCAATATATGCTTCAGTGTGGGTTGGCTGTTCCCATGGAAAAAGACTCGAAATGCGGAATCTTCGACAAAATATTTATCGATATCGGTGATGAACAATCCCTCGAAAACGACCTCAGCACTTACAGCTCTCACCTGCTCAATATGAAGCATTATCTGACGCATGCAGATAGCAAAACATTATTTTTGATCGACGAATTTGGCTCCGGAACCGAACCTCAGCTTGGTGGCGCTATTGCCGAGGCAGTGCTGAAAAAGCTAAACGAACTGCGGGCTTTTGGATTAATTACGACACATTATGCCAACCTCAAACTGTTTGCAGATGAACATGCCGGCGTTTTTAACGGAGCCATGCTATTCGATACCAAAAGGCTAGAACCCTTGTATATGCTGCAAACCGGCAAACCAGGCAGCTCATTCGCTTTCGAAATTGCACGTAAAATAGGATTCCCCGAAAGCCTGCTGGATTCTGCTGCAGCTATCAGCGGACAATCGCATTTCAACTTTGATCAACAACTACAGCAACTTGAGGTAGAAAAAAAAGCACTCTCCAAAAAACAAACTGAACTACAACTGGCTGATCAACTTTTAAATGAAGTCATTGAGAAATATAAACGGCTGCTCAAACAGCTTGAAGACCGCAGAAAAGACATGCTGGCTGATGCTGGCAGAGAAGCCAAAGCCCTGATCGACAAAGCAAACCGCCAGATAGAGCTAACCATCAAAGAGATTAGAGAAGCACAGGCCGAAAAGGAAAAGACAAAAGCCCTGCGTCAGGATCTTAAGTTATCGCGCGATCTGATTGCTTCGGAGGCAGAAGAAATAGCCGAAAAGCTGGCAGAAAAAGAAGAAAAGGAAGAAACAACCTGGCAGGCAAGCGAGCTTCAGGCCGGTGATCTGGTAAGTATTGAAGAAATGGATATTGTTGGCGAACTGATTTCAATCAACGAACATGAAGCCGTTGTAAGTTTCAACACCGTGAAGCTGCGCACCTCTCCCGAAAAATTGAGGAAACTTAGCCATCGCGAAAGCAGAAAACAAACACATCAGCATCGCAAATCAGCATCATCGCGCAGTGTGACTTCCGACCTGAACGAAAAAGTAAGCAACTTCAAACTAACCATCGATTTGCGTGGCAAACGTGCCGAAGAAGCTTCGGAACTAACAGCCAAATATATTGACGAAGCCATTTTGCTCAGCGTAAAAGAAGTGAATATTCTGCATGGCAAAGGCAACGGTATCCTTCGTAAATTGATTCGTGAGTTTTTAAGCAAGCAAAAAGAAGTTGCAAATTTTGGTGATGCACCACCTGAATCAGGAGGCAATGGAATTACAAGGGTTAGCTTGCGTTAACCTATTTCACATTTGACAATGTCGCTTGGGGGAAAAATTATGGCCTCAAAATCTCAAAAGTGCCATCCTTCTCCAATTTGATAATGGTGGACGCTTTTGGCAACTTCACCTCATCCTGATACAAACCAACGATATGATCTACAGCAGACTTAACTTCATCAGAAATTTGCCCAAAAATCAATGGCGCGGGATGGCCCGAGATATTGGCTGAAGTGGAAGTTATTGCCTTTCCAAAACGTTTGACCACTTCAATGCAAAACTCATTGGAGGTAATTCGAATACAGACTGTTTTATCTGAACCAATCACGTTTTTTGCCAGGTTTTTTGCCCCCGGATAAACAATACTGATTGGGTTGGGAGCATTACGAATCAGGTCGTAGGCCATTTCAGGGACGTTTTTTACGTATTGTTTTATACGTTTTTCACTATCAACCAATATGATAAGGCTCTTTTTTTCTGTTCGCTGTTTGATTTTGAAGAGCCTTTCAACAGCTTTTTGATTCGTAGCATCACAACCTAAACCCCATATTGTGTCAGTAGGATAAAGCATCACTTTTCCGGCTTTCAGGATTTCGACAGCAGCTTCAATTTCTTGTTCGTAGGTCATTTTACACGCTTTAACAACTGGTTAATTGAAATGGTTGTCGCACAACGGAAGTGCTTTTTGGGGCACGATTGCCAGCCATGAAGCCCGCAAGGACGACAATCGAGTTGCTCAGTAGATTGTACAATTACCGAATCCGACGAAAGTGGCCCAAAGCCAAAGTCAGGAACAGTAGAGCAATAAATGGCTGTAACAGGTGCATCAACAGCACTGCACAAATGCATGGGAGCAGAATCGTTCACAAAATTCATTTTTGCATCACGCATCAAAGCAGCCGATTCCAGCAGGCTAAGCTTTCCGGCCAGATTGATACTATTGCGATGAGCAGAGGCTTTTATGATTCTTTCGCACAGCACTTTATCAGCATTGCCACCCAATAAATAAACATGTAATTCCCGATCGAGTTGCTGCATAAAACTCACCCATTTTTCTTCCGGAAATTGCTTCGTAAACCACAGCGAAGCCGGAGCGATACAAATAAAGGTCTTCGTTTTGAATTCAGATACTTTTGCAAAATCATTTTTGCCCGGATAAAGCGCCGGGCGCGAAGGAATTTGGTCTGTTAGATGCGTTATAAGCTGCTGGTTGCGATAAGTTTCGTGAACCGGATGTTCAGCATTTCCGATCAGATGCTTTACACGATGCGTAAAAAATAGACTGAAAGGGTTTTGGGTAAAACCAATACGCATAGGCGCTTTACTCATTGCTGTGATTAAACCCGTAGCAGCAAATCGTTGTAAATTGATCACCAAATCAAATTTTCCGGCTCTTACTTCACGAATGGTGAGGCGAAGGTTTTCATATTTGTGCTCCGACTTATCCCAAACCCAAAGACGCCCCAAATAAGGATGATCTTTGAAAAGCCCTTCATAGCCCTGTTTGATTAAAAATTCCAAACGGGCTTTTGGATAATACTCATGAAGTTTTTCGAGCAGGGCAGTTGCCAGAATCACATCACCCAGAGAAGCAGTCTGTATGACAAGAATACGCTTGATCATGCATTTGTTTTAAGCTCACAAAAGTAGCGACTTTCATTCAGCACCGCAATAAAGCTTTTATCAAATTGCAGTAGATCCGTTCAAAAAAAACAACCAAAAACAGCAACAGATGAGCCTGTCAAATTCCACTTTGAATTGTTTTATTTATTAATAATCGCAAAATTCAGCTATTTTTGTAAAACATTGCTGACATAAGCCACTAAATGACAAACATTCCATCCAACACTTTCAGCAAGCTGTATCGGAGAAACAAGTTTTTCTGTTTTGCCAGCTTTTTTATATTTTGGATAAGCTTTTTGCCTGTTTCAAAATCGATTGCGCAAAATTCAATTACTCAGCTCGACAGTTTGCTTTTACTCACAGAAAACCCCAATACTCCAGATAGTATTAAAATCAATCTGCTTCTCGAAGCCGCACTATACTGCCGCACTCATGCTGAGGTGACAAATTCAATACAAAAAGCAGATTCGCTAATCCATGCTGCAAAGCAACTTGCTATTCAACAGGATTTTGCGCTACTTTATTTGCAAAAAATGAGTGAAATAGGTGTTTATGTTCGTAATCAAGCCCTGTATCATGAGGCCTTGTTCTGGCACCGGCAGGAATTAGCCTTGGCTGATTCACTACAAATTGACAAAGCACGAATCGTAACGCTCAATAATCTGGGAATAGCCCACCGATGGATGGACGATTACCGGCTTGCCAGTGATTATCACCAAAAGGCAATGGCATTGGCCGAGAAATTAAAGGACGAAAAAAGCTATCTGATCGCTGCTAACGGACTGGGCAATATTCAATTTATGCTCGGAAATTATCAGGAAGCCCTCCGAAGATTCAGGGAATGCCTTGCTATGGAGCAGAAACGGAACGATTTGATTGGAGTAGCCATCAACCTTAACAATATTGGCAATGTTTTTTTTAAACAGTATGAATACGATAAGGCCCTTGAGTATTATCTGCTTTCGCTCGAAGTGAACAGAGAAGCAGGTTCCAAAAAGGGGGTAGCTATTTGTTATAATGATATGGGAAGCGTTTACCGCGAACGAAAACAATTCGACAAAGCACTGAATTATTATCTCCTCGGCCTGGAAATTTATGAATCTTTAGGCGACCTGCACTATCTGGCTCAGAGCAATGTAAGTGTTGGAGAGCTTTACATTGAAATGGAAAAGTATGAAAAAGCTTTACCCTACATCAATCAGGGACTAGAAATGGCCCGGAAATCAAATGCATTAGCTACTTATAAAAGGGCAATTGATCTCATGTATAAGTACCGCAAATACAAAGGCGACTACAAAACAGCCATTGCCTACATGGAGGAGTCTGACCGTATTAATGACAGTATTTTGAGCAATAATTTGCGCCGCACGGTAATACAAATGCAAACACTTTTTGATCGCGAAAGAAGTGAAAGTCAGATTGCATTGTTGCAACACCAAAAAGAACTTGCCGAACTGCGCATAAAAGACCAAAGACTAATCAACCTGATCGGTGTTTTCGGGCTTGTAGTGCTTTTAATCGCCCTTATAGCAGGCGTTTATGTAGTACACATGAAAAATCGTTCAAATAAACTGTTATTGGAACAAAAAAATGAGCTGGAAAAAGCACAGGCCGAACTAAAAGATTATGCCGAAAAACTTCTTCAGGCAAAAGAAGAAGCTGAACATCATAGCAAATTAAAAAGTCAGTTCCTGGCTAATATGAGCCATGAAATCAGAACACCGATGAATTCTATTATTGGTTTTGCCGACATCCTGGACAAACTGATAGATAACAGTCAGCACCGGTCTTTTTTGGATGCTATTCGAAAATCAGGACAAAGCCTGCTCATGCTTATCAACGATATTCTCGACCTATCGAAAATTGAAGCTGACAAGCTAATCATCGATAACGGGCCACTCGATTTGCGTGCACTGGCAGCCGAAATAAAACAGATTTTTTCGATACAACTGAGAGAGAAAAAGCTAAACTTCAAACTTCAAATCGATGATTCACTTCCCGAAGAGATTTTCCTGAGCGAAATACGAATGCGGCAAATACTTTTTAACCTCATTGGCAATGCAGTAAAATTCACAACTGAAGGCTACATTGAATTAACTATTTTTACAAGTGAAAATAAAAATACCAAGTCATTATTCGACTTGCATATTCAGGTAAAAGATACTGGAGTGGGCATCGATAAAGCTGGTCAGGAAAAGATCTTTGAGGCTTTTTATCAACATCACTCCCAAGCGGGCAATTTAAAAGGAACCGGGCTGGGCCTTGCCATCACGCAGCGCCTTGTTGAGGCTATGAATGGCACAATTAATTTGGAAAGCGAACCCGGAAAAGGAACTGTATTTTCGATTTGTTTCTCTGCCGTTGAACCGAATCAACTTAAGCAAACATCTCTTCTTAGTCATCCTTCAACAAAAATCCAAGAGGATTATTTGCAATTAGATAATTCCCACAGCCTTATTCTCCTTACTAAAAATCCGGTTCATCACCACCTGATAAATGAAATTGCCAGTCAATCCGGTTTTGAAGTGATTTTATCAAAAAACGATGTTGATCTCAGAACCAAAACCTTTAATCATCATCCAAGCTGTTTGATCATTGACCCCGCTGAAGTAACAGAGTCGTTAAGGAAAGAACTTTTTATACTTGTTCGCGAACACAGGCTGCAGTTAGTTTATACTGATAATCTTTCATCCAGCCAGCAAGAAAATCTGCCAGATGGAGCTATTTTTGATCTGCCTGATAAGCAAGATTTGCTCGGACATTATCTAAACAAACTCCTGAATGAATCTTCAAGACAAAATAATGGAAATGGACAACTACTCTTTAGCCTTGAAAACAGTACAAATTCAGCCTTTGAAACACTACACAGTCTCTGGCTCAAAGCCCTTAGCAGCAATGTTGTTAGCGATGCGCATCAGTTTGCACTGGCATGCCTTCAACTTGCAGAAACAAATCAACTAAAAGAGCTTTTTCATTACAGTAAAAGCCTTAAAGAAGCTGTCGAAAATTTTGATGTAGAACAAATTAGTCGTTTGCTCCGGCAGTTTCAAAATATCAAAGCTGTTGAGGTTTACCTCATGCAGCAAAAAAATAAAGCCTGATCATGCCAAAAATATGTGATATGCAACAAAATTCAAATCCCGAAAGGCTACTTATTGTTGATGATCTGCCAAAAAATATCCAGATTCTTGGCAAATTGCTAAGCAGTCAGAATCGCGAAATTGCTTATGCACTCTCAGGAAGTGAAGCATTAAGGTTAACTTCTGAAAACGATTTCGACCTTATCCTGCTCGATATTATGATGCCCGAAATGGATGGTTTTGAAGTTTGTGTTAAGTTAAAAAAAGACAAACGAACTGCTTCCATTCCAATCATTTTCCTAACCGCAAAAACGGAACCTGCCGAAATCGTTAAGGGTTTTGAATGCGGCGCTAACGATTATATCACCAAACCATTTAATGCGGCTGAGCTGCAAGCCCGCATCAAAACGCAACTCGATCTGGTTAAAAACAAAAAACTATTACAACTTTTAAATCAAAATCTGGAAGAAAAAGTGGCGCAGCGCACAGAGGAATTACAAAAAGCAAATCAGCAGCTTTCGTATCTTGAAAAAGCTAAAAGCGATTTTTTGAATATCATTAGCCACGAACTACGCACTCCCCTCAACGGCATCATCGGCATCACTTCACTTCTAAAACAAATCATTGAGGATGAAGAACAAAAAGA
The DNA here is from genome assembly GCA_015709215.1 of Bacteroidales bacterium. Lineage (GTDB taxonomy): Bacteria > Bacteroidota > Bacteroidia > Bacteroidales > F082 > UBA5536. The sequence goes on along the minus strand of JACCQN010000002.1, from coordinate 80,950 downwards.
ATATCTGGATTACCTGAAAAGTTCTTCTGAGCGTTTGGTCAGGTTTTCTGAAACGGCCTTACTAATTACCGCTCTGCAATCGAGCAATCAAAAAATTGAGCTTTTTGACATTGCCCTCGAAAGCCTCTTTGAAATGGCAATTGATGAGCTACAAGCAGCAATTGATGAAAAAAATATAAGCGTAACTATCGATGTAAAACCTGAAGCCAAACTTCTAAGTGCAGATGCTGATTTGTTGAGAAAAAGCATATGCATATTAGTCGAAAATGCCCTGTCCCACTTACCATCGAAAGGAAAAATCACTTTAAGCAGTAAAAAATTTCCTCGTGGCATTTGCATAGAAGTTCATGATAACGGGCCGGGATTTTCAGACGAAGACCTCAGCAGGCTGCAGGATTTTATGTCGCAAGATCAGCTCACTATTGAACAAGGATTTGGGCTTTCGCTGGCGGCGGTAAAGCTGATTGCAAAAGCTCATAATGGCAATGTTACCATAAAAAACAGGGATGCCGGAGGCGCTTGCATTCAGCTCTATTTTAATCAATAGGCTATTTGCAAGCCATTGCAGCTAACAAATCGCATGAATCACTTAAAAGTTTCTTTTGTATCTTCGCCACCACAAAAACAAAAGTATATGAAGTTACTTGAAGGTAAGGTTGCCCTGATAACCGGGGGATCCCGTGGCATAGGAAAAGCCCTGGCCATGCGGTTTGCAGCCGAAGGAGCTGCTGTAGCATTTTCTGATCTCAAAAAAGATGAGCTCATGGAGCAAACAGAAAAAGAATTACTCGATTTAGGAATTAAAGCCAAAGGTTACAGCTCGAATGCTGCATCATTTGAAGACAGCGAAAAACTTGCCGAAGTTGTAGTAGCTGATTTTGGCAGAATTGATATCCTGATCAATAATGCCGGTGTTACCAGGGACAGCCTGCTGATGCGCATGACGGAGCAAGACTGGGACATTGTATTGACGGTAAACCTAAAATCTGTTTTCAACCTTACAAAAGCTGTTCAACGAACCATGCTCAAACAGCGCAGCGGATCTATCATAAATATGAGTTCCGTAGTTGGTGTTAGAGGGAATGCGGGCCAGTCGAATTATTCTGCATCCAAAGCCGGAATGATTGGCTTTACCAAATCAATAGCAGCCGAGCTGGGTAGCCGTAACGTACGTTGCAATGCCATAGCTCCGGGCTTTATTGAAACGGAAATGACACACAAACTTCCGGATGATGTACGCACTCAATGGATTTCAACAATTCCTTTGCGCCGTAGTGGAAAACCGGAAGATGTAGCTGATGTGGCTGTATTTTTAGCTTCAGATTTGTCAGCTTATGTCACAGGCCAGGTGATTAGTGTTTGCGGTGGAATGAGCATGTAATCATTGCTAATTACTATTGACAGCACTGTTAATTTTAACAGAACAAACTTAGCCGGAGCTTATGAATTTTCCCATCTTTTTGGAATACCCCGGCTGGCTGATTATTCCTGTAATAATTGCAGCAGCCGGAATAGCTGCCTTGCTTTATTGGAAAAATAAAGTACTCCCCTACCCTATTTGGGTAAAACGGCTGCTGTTTGCCCTTCGCTTTCTCGTGGTTTTAGTGCTGGGCTTGCTTTTGTTAAAACCATATCTGCTGCAGCGCATCAAACAAGTTGAGCCCCCAGTTATTGTGTTCGCTCACGACAACTCCATCTCCCTGAAATCCACATACGATTCTGCCTTTTATCTGGGAGAATACCGCCAAAAACTCGATTCCGTTTACAAGGAAATTAGTGCTGATTTTGAAATTGATACGCTTTTGTTTGGAAAAGAAATCCATGTAGGATCATTCCCAGATTACACAGAAAACCAAACTGATCTCGCAGCAGTTTTTAATCACCTAAAAAAACGTTATTTCAGGCGAAACCTTGGCGCTGTGGTGCTTTTCTCCGATGGCATCTATAACGCTGGATACCAGCCTGAACTGGCAGCTTCAAATTTTCCTTTCAAAATGCATACAGTAGGTTTGGGCGATACGCTAATTCATCCTGATCTGGCAGTTTATGATTTACGTTTCAACAAACAAGTGCTTAAAAAATCACTTTTCCCTGTAGAAGTGACCGTGCGAGCACAAAATGCGCTCCGGCAGGATATTGACGTTTCACTTTGGATGGACGGAAAAAAAATTGGACAACAAAAACTGAAAGCAGGGTCGAATCGTTTTTCCGGCACTTTAAGTTTTCAGGTTGAAGCAGATGAACCTGGGTTCAAAAATATGGAAATTCGAATTGCCCCGCTCGATGGTGAAATATACACAACAAATAACGAAAAACAGTTTTTTGTGGAGGTGATCGAACAAAAGCAAAGCATTCTTGTCATTGCTAAAGCACCTCATCCCGATTTGGGAGCCATTCAGGCGGCATTAGGAGATCAGTATCAAATTGATTTTAAATACAATACTTCAAACCTGAACGGCGATATCCCAAAATATGACTTGCTTATCCTTCATCAAATGCCTGATGGCGAAGCCTCTTTTCGTCCCCTGCAAAGCTTATTGCAAAACCGGAAACAATTACCTGTGCTCTGGATTATTGGCCAGCAAACCAGCTTAAGGTTTTATAACGAATTACAGCAATTCAGCAAAATTTACGCCACCTCTGACGAAATAATTCAGGCTAATGCCTGGTTCAATCCAAATTTTTCAGCCTTTACTACTGATCCGCAAACAACAGCTCACGTGAGCCAATGGCCTCCGCTAAATCTTCTGTTTGCTGATATTGAGCTGGCTTCGCTAACAGAAACACTTCTCTATCAAAAGATTAGAGGCATAGAAACTGATCGTCCGATGTTGCTTTTCACAAGAGATCAGGATCGTAAATCTGGGCTTATTTTAGGTACGGGAATCTGGAGATGGCGGTTACACGATTTCAAAAACAATGGCTCACACCTTAATTTTGATGCGCTAATACAGCAAATCATCCGCTATGTTAGTCTTCAAAATGATAACAGTCTTTTAAAAGTATTTGCTGAAAACGAATATTCCAGTGGAAGCCCTGTAATTATTAAAGCCGAGCTCCGCAATAAAAGTGGCGAGCTTGTCACGGATGTTCCTCTTAAGGCTCGATTGTTTCATGAACAGGAGGAGCGTTCGTACCAATTTGATTTGGTTCAAAATCCTCCCTTTTACACTTTGAATGCCGGCCATTTGAACGAAGGAGTTTATTCCTACATGATTTCCGGCGAATTGGGCCAGGAAATTCTCGAAGCCAGCGGACGGTTTATTGTCGAAGGCACCAGTATCGAAAGCAGTGTCCTCGTGGCTGATTGGAAATTAATGCAGCAACTTGCCAACCAAACTGGTGGAAATTTTTATTCCAGTGCAAACCTAAACGAACTAATTACCGATATCTCGGCCGATGAAACTATGGTAAGTGTTTCCCGGTTTGAAAATTTATTTGATGCCCTCATTGATCTGGAATTATTGTTCAATGCTATAATCTTTTTGCTTGCAGTCGAATGGTTTTTGCGCAAATATTTCGGTGCTTATTAAAGCATTAATGTGTTCAATACTACGAATCCAGCTCACCTGTTTATGGCACTATTCATTGATTTTTTTCATAAGAAGTCTGCTTTATTTTCTAAACCGGTCTCGCCTGTTTGATTCATTACCAGCAATGGTTAAAAATATTTATCGTTACAGCGCGTATCGGCGGCGGCAGCTCATTCATTGCGCTAATCCTGATTGTGAATGAAGCATCCAACACATCGTTTATATCGTTTCTATTTTCCTCGTTTCTATTGGTTTACCGGGCTTGCTGGATGAGAAATTAAGAGATCAACCGTTGAGTTCATTGCCGCTTGGAATAGTTTTTTTTCGATATTTGCCTCGCTACTTCAAATGCTGAAACTTCCTTTAGAAATCATCAGGGTTTTTCGTCTGGAAATGCGTTTTTGTAATAAAAAACGGGTTAAACAGGGGTCTGATAAAAAACCAATAACTCATTGATATAATAGAAATTGAATGAAGAAGCACAAAACTCAATGCTGGTTTTTGATCGAAATCATCACAAAGCCTTGCAGCACATTAAAGCATTTGAATTCAGTAATTTCAACAAAACTTAATTCAAATTAATATGTATTTTGAAACATGAATAGGTTAGTCTGTTGCACGTCATCTTCTTCGCTTGCCGGATGTCTATAACGTTAAGTATGTCAATACATTTTTGTCTTAGCGCCTTGAATACCCGTGCTGAGCGCCGAGCCGAAACATGGGGCACGACAGACTTTTTCAGCAACTCCTAACTATACCGGAATTTTGAATTGCGAGTAAATGAAGATATAAAAAGCCAAACCGGATTTGTCGCTGGCCAAAGCTCTACAACAGCCAAGCAGCCAAAGAGGTCGTAAACTTATACCCACATCCGCTTTATGTTCAGTTTTATTACCAGCATCCTGATCTAAAAAGTTGTCTTCGCAAGCTTACCTAAACCAAAATTCAGGACTAATAGTTGTTTTTCCTAAAAAAAGTTGGAAACGATTTCACAATGATTTCAAGGTCTTTGAGTGGCGAAGCAATCATGGCATACTGGTTGTCGAGGTTGATTCTATTTTCTTCAGATTTGAAACGATCCGGATCAATTTGCCACATTCCTGTGATACCGGCAGGAGCTAAAAAACGGTAAGACCATTGATCAGTAGTCAGTTTTTCGGCCTCATAAAGTGGAAGCGGGCGATTACCAACAATCGACATGTCACCCTTAATCACATTAATAAATTGTGGAAGTTCATCCAGATTAAAACGGCGAATAATTTTTCCGATAACGGTGACACGTGGATCATCTTTCACTTTAAAAAAAGCAGTATTTCTGTTTTTGCGCCTTTTGAGCTCGAGATACCAGTTTTCACAAATCTCAGTTCCATCAATATACAATAGTGGTGAGCAAGGTTTACCAAGTCTTTCACATTCAGGACAGCTTTCTTCATCACTATCCTGTTGATGCTTTTTGTTGATCAAATAGAGGTTAAGCTCAGAGAGTTGCGTTCGTTCTTTCTCTGCATTTAAACGCATCGAACGAAACTTATAAAACTTAAAAATATCATATCCGGTGCCCACGCGCTCAGAAACATACAGTATTGGCCCTTTTGATTCAAGCTTAATAAGAATCGCAATCAAAATAATAATCGGCGATGCAATTAAAAGCGCCAACGACGAAAATATAATATCAAACAGCCTCTTCCCGAAACCGATTCGATATTGCTTAAATGATTCCCTCTCGGGAAATATAATTTTACTCATTAGGTTCTCACTTATACCTGACAGATTAACACAGCTTAATTCTAAGTCAGGATAAAAATGGCTGAATTGATCGCAAATATAAATGAATTTCTTTCAACCAAGCAAAGTCCTATATAAGACCCGAATGATTCTGTAAAAACAACTTCCTTTTCAGAGGTCGCGACGCTTAATAATCCAATAGGTTAAAACCAAAAATAAAATCGTATATAGCAGCGTAATAGCTAAATCCGACAAATCAATATACGTTTTAAAATTAAACCCAAAAAGTTGCATCAGGCTCGTGTTTGGCACATCTATCATGCTTCCGATACGCTTAAAAGGCATATTTTGCGCAACTACATCTGGCACATAAACACGAATAATTGGCTCAATGGCAATAAATGAAATTGAAAAAGCTATAATACTCAAACCGCTTTTGCGAAGAGTAGTAACAAGAAGTAAAGCAAAGCTCAAAAAAGCTATAAGCTCCAAAAAATAGGCTGCTACGAAATAACTTTTACCGAAAATACTGCCCACATTCAGATCGGTTGAATGCACCAATCCTTTCGCCATAGCCCAAAATACGAGCAATAAAGCAGAAATAATGGCAAGCGCCAACACTAATAAAACCTGGGTGAAAAAATATTCCGTCCTGCTCAAGCCCATCATCATCTGCATTCGATTTGTTCGATAAGAATAATCAGCAGCTACAAAAACCATTAATATCAATGCCGGAAACAATTTTAAAAAACCCGCCAGATAACTGAGATTATGCCAGATGTAAGGAAATTCATAAAGCGAAAAATCAGGGATCGGAATAGGAGAATTTTTGCCGGTATTGCTCGCTATTTTGTTTATAAAAGCCTCCACACCAAACAACATACCGCTCATACTTACTGCATACAACAACAGCATAATCCAAAACACACGGCTTTTGTAAAGCTTTCTGAATGCAATCTTTGATAACCTTTTCATGCCTGTTGCTTTAGAATTTCAAGAAAATGGGTTTCAAGCGATTTTTTACTTGCGCTCAGATGATTAATACGGACACCCTGCTGTACCAAATAAATATTTAAGTCGGCAGGTGAATTATTTTTGTCAAGATTAACTTTTATCACATCTCCTTTTTGACCCAATAATGCGATCCATTCGCAAGCCTCAATCACACTGAGCAGTTGTTTTGTATCCTCGGCAGAAATCTCCAATGAAACCCCGTCGCTCATGATAGCGCTTACGCTGCCGGAATAGAGACAAACGCCCTTTTGCAATACGGCGACATCTGTACAAATTTTTTGTACCTCATCCAGCAAATGGCTTGCCATGATGATGGTTTTGCCTCGCCTGCCTATTTGAAGTATCAATTCACGTATTTCAGCAATTCCTTGTGGATCAAGCCCATTTGTTGGCTCATCCAAAATCAGTACCTCCGGATCTCCAAGCATGGCAGCCGCGATTGCCAGACGCTGTTTCATACCAAGCGAGTAGGTTTTAAAAGCATCTTTTCGTCTTTCAAAAAGTCCGACCATTTTTAACAACTCTGGTAATTCGTTATATTTCGTTTGTTTTATATCTGCAATAATTTTCAAATTATCTGTGGCACTGAGATAAGGATAAAACAGCGGCGTTTCAAGTATCGATCCTATTTGCTTAAGCACATCAGGCGATAAAGGTTTGCCAAACCATTCAAACGAGCCTCGATCAGGACGGATTAACCCGAGAACCATTCCCAAAGTTGTTGTTTTTCCGGAGCCATTGGGACCTAAAATCCCAAAAATCTGACCCGAAGCGATCTCCAGCTGCAATGAATCAACAGCTTTGACCCTGCCAAATTGCTTTACCAAGCCATGAATGCTCAGCACAGTTTCAGACGTCATACATTTGATTTTCTTAGGTGCGATATATAAAGACGAATGTAGCAGATATTTATTACATCCTCACCAGATAAAACAGCTTTCAGTCAACTTCTCTGGCTAAGATGCTGTCAAAATACCCATTAGTCCCATTCAAAATCAAAACTACGGTTTAAATAATTACCTTACCTTTGCACCGAAAAATTATTGATTTTCAAGTAGATTATATTATTTTCGACTGAAAATCTATTTTAAAACTATACAAATACTCGTTTAATGAAAGTAGGAAATCAAAAAGTAGTTTCGCTCACCTACGAGCTGCGTCAGAATGATGCAGAAGGAGAACTCATTCAAAAAGTAGAAAAAGACAGACCTTTCGTTTACCTTTTCGGGGTAGGTGGTCTGCTGCCTAAGTTTGAAGAAAGTCTCAGCGGCCTTGCTGTTGGCGACAAATTCAGCTTTAGCTTATCAGCTGAAGAAGGTTACGGACAACCCAGTGAGGAAGCAATTATCGACCTGGACAAAAAAATCTTTGAGATTGATGGCAAAATTGATGAAGATTTATTAAAAATTGGCAATCAGATAACGATGCAGGATCAGAATGGCAATCCACTTGATGGTATTGTTATGGAAATTACCGATGATGCTGTAAAAATGGACTTTAACCATCCGCTTGCCGGAATGGATCTTCATTTTTCAGGCGATATTCTCGATGTTCGTGAAGCTACTGAAGAAGAACAAAATCATGGTCATGTTCATGGCCCGCATCATGAGCATCATCATTAAGATTTGATTTTAAAGCCTCAATGGCTTTAAGCTAACGTGTTTTGGAATTAGCGCTTATATTTTTTTCGCTTATTCTGAAACACGTTTTTATTTGCACTCCAAATCAGCATTACCGCAGGTATTTTATGAAAATCGAATGCCATTGTACGCCACTGGCCAATAGGCATCGAAATGATTTTTTCGTCCGGAGTGCTGATACCTGCCGCTACACATAAAAAAGTATCAGGATGACCATGCTTGATGATTCGCTCAATCAAGGTATTATTCCGAAAAGGCGTTTCAATAAAAATTTGTGTTTCTCCGGTCGAAAAGGCTTGCTGTTCCAACGATTTTATACTCTGTACGCAATCATTTTCCTGAATCGGCAAATACCCATAAAACCGAAACGCCTGCCCATTAAAGCCTGATGCCATCAAAGCCAAAATAATAGCATTTGGTCCACTCAGTGGCACAACCTTAATTCCCCATTCGTGTGCCTGCGCAACCACCACTCCGCCGGGATCAGCTACACAGGGAGTACCTGCCTCCGATAAAAGACCACCATCCTTTCCTTTGAGTAAAGGCTTCAGCATCAAACCAATATCGTGTGGATCATAATGTTTATCGTGAACCACAAATTCCAACTCATCTATCGTTTTTAAAACACCCGCTTTACTGATAAAACGCCTTGCCGTGCGTATATTTTCAACGATAAAGTAATCGAGCTTTCGCACAATCTCAAGGGTTTGTAAAGGTATAGTCTGTTCTGCTGCTATATCGCCAATTGGCGTTGGTATTAAGTATAAGGTTCCGGCATTATTCATAACCAGGGCAAGGCATTTAAATCAACATTTCCTCCGGAAAAAATAATACCGGCCTGTTTTCCTTTTAGATCAATTTTTCCGGATAAAGCAACCGCCAACGGAACAGCAGCACTCGGCTCGATCACGATTTTCATCCGTTCCCAAACCAAACGCATCGCGCTGATAATTTCTTCTTCACCAACCGTCAATATATCATTTACATGCTTCAAAATGATGGGATAAGTCAAACTTCCGAGCGAGGTTAACAGCCCATCAGCAATCGTATTTGGATTGATACTCGGCACAAATTGTTTGGTAACAAAAGACAGACAGGCATCATTAGCTCCCTCAGGTTCACAGCCAATCACTTTTGTTTCAGGTGACCAATAGTGTGCAGATAAGGCGGTGCCACTCAATAAACCGCCACCACCCACCGGACAAAAAATATAATCAAGGTGATTTACCTGCTGCAATAACTCCATTGCGCAGCTGGCCTGTCCGGCAATGATGCGGTAGTCGTTGTAGGGATGAATAACAGTAGCTCCGGTTTTAGCCACCACTTTTTGCAAAGCTGTTTCGCGAGCCTCAAGCGTTGGCTCACAGAACGTAATAATTCCACCATAATCCTTCACTGCATCAACCTTAACTTTAGGTGCCGTGCGGGGCATGACAATATAAGCCCTGGTTTTAAGAATTAATGCAGCCCGGGCAAGGGCTTGAGCATGATTACCGCTGGAATGTGTTGCAACGCCAGCTATAAGCTCATCCTCCGGTAACGATAAGAGGGTATTGAATGCACCCCGGGATTTAAAGGCTCCGGCTTTTTGAAAATTTTCGCATTTAAAAAAAAGCTTTCCGTTAACGCTCTGATTCAGAAAGGCTGAAGTGAGTGCCGGGGTATGATGTATATAAGCTGCAATCCTGACAGCTGCTGTTTGAAGGGACTGTTTGTCAGGCAAACCTTCTGAAGTATGCAGCATGTTATCAGGCCTTTTCAGCAATTTTGTGACAAGCTTTTTCCATCAACTCAAACACTTTTTCACAATCTTCAATGCCACTCAAATAAGGATCAGGAATTACTTTATTGGAACCGGGTTCCAAAACATTCATCAGATAATCAACCTTTTGCAAGTCAGTCTCATTTCTGGCTAAATCCTTCACATCATTCATGTTTTGAGTATCCATCACATAAATATGATCAAATTGATCAAAGTCAACTTTTCTAAAAAGTCTGGCTTGCTTTTTTGAGATATCAATACTATGATTTGCAGCTACCTTGACCGCTCTGGGTTCTGGAGGTTCGTTAATATGGAAAGACTCGAATCCTGCAGAATCAACCTTTCCTTCTAATTTTTTTTCCTTATAAATTTTTTTCAAAATTCCTTCTGCCATCGGAGAGCGGCAGATGTTTCCTAAACAAACGAAAAGTACATTCATAGCTTTATGAAATTATTAAATCCCGGATCACTTGCTTCAAAATCATTTTTTTATCAACAAAATATTTTTGATTCTTCTGCACGAATATACCACATTTTTAAGTTTAATGTTGTATTTTTTTATCGATTTCGTTTACGTATCCTTCAAATTGTTTATCAGTTTCAATGAGGTTACTTACTGTTTTGCAGGCATGTAGAACTGTAGCATGATCTTTATTTCCACAGTGCAGACCAATTGTTGCGAGTGATGATTTTGTGTGTTTTTTCGAAAAATACATTGCCAGTTGACGAGCCTGAACGATTTCGCGTTTACGTGTTTTGGTGTTGATTTGCTCAACAGGTAGTCCAAAAAAATCACAAACAATCTTTTGAATGTAATCAATAGAAATTTCGCGTGTAGTATTCTTCACGAATTTGTCAATCATTTGCCGGGCAAGCTCAATGGTTATTGCCTTTTTATTCAAAGACGACTGGGCAACCAACGAAATCAAAGCACCTTCCATTTCACGTACATTGGTAGTGATATTATATGCCAGGTATTCAATTACTTCCTGTGGTATTTCGATACCATCATTGTAAAGTTTTCTTTTCAGGATGGCAATTCTTGTTTCCAAATCGGGGACCTGTAAATCGGCAGAGAGGCCCCATTTAAAACGGGAAAGCAGGCGAGGTTCCATTCCTTTCAACTCAACCGGAGGTTTGTCGCTGGTAATAATCAACTGCTTGTTGCTCTGGTGCAGGTGGTTGAAAATATGGAAAAACACATCTTGTGTTTTGTCTTTTCCGGCCAAAAATTGGATATCATCAATAATCAACACATCGATCATTTGATAAAAATGAACAAAATCGTTTTGATTATTATTACGTGCTGACTGTATAAATTGACTTATAAACTGCTCTGTTTGAATGTATAATACTGTTTTATCAGGGTAATTGTTCTTCACCTGCAATCCAATGGCATGTGCCAGGTGTGTTTTTCCTAATCCGGTGCCACTAAAGATTAACAATGGGTTGAAAGCCGTTTTCCCGGGATTTTCGGCCACGGCATATCCGGCTGACCGAGCCAGTCGGTTACAGTCGCCTTCAACGAAATTATCAAAGGAATAACTTTCAACTAACTGAGATTCAACCTTAATTTTTTTAAGCCCAGGAATAATAAATGGATTTGGAATATCTTTTGAAGTGCCTTTATTCAGGTCGAGTGGCATAGAAACAAGCGGATTCTTAGTGTCTTTCTTGTTGCTGGTTGGAAATTTTATGGCATATGGCGTTCCCGAATCATAGTTATCCATGATGATACTATACTCCAGTCGGCCTTCTATACCCAGCTCTTTTTTTACTGTTTTCTTGAGCAAATTAATGTAGTGTTCTTCTAACCACTCATAAAAAAACTGGCTGGGAACCTGAATCGTCAGGACATTATTCTCAAGCTTGATTGGTTTAATAGGTTCGAACCATGTTTTAAAACTTTGATTGTGAACATTATCCCTGATCACACTTAAACAATTTTCCCAAACTTCGATGTGTCTTTTCTTCATCTAAATTATAATCAATCAGTTAATACAAAATTAACAACCGCACATTTCCATCTAATCAGCAAATAGCTGATTATTATTAATTTACAATTCGTTTGAGGAGCTGCTGATTTTTCAACAAATATGAGAGGAAAAAAGTGAAAAAAAAAGTAAAATTAGGCTTGATATAATATTTTTTTTAGTGTATCTATACCATCACTATCCGATTTTGGAGATAATCCCCTTTTTTCTTTAGAATTCTATCTGATTTCGAGATATTTAATGTTTAATCCGTAGAGGTTTTGAAATTTTTCAAAAATTCGATCAGCGTCATTTTTTCTGACTTGAATTTCAAAATAACAATCCAACTCAAATTTCGAGTTGTGCTGTTCCAAATTTTCCTCCTTCATAATTCGCATCACTTCATTCATCAATGGATAGTCGAAATGAAGTGCAAAAATCTTGTTGATGGTCTTTTCAACAATCGTTGCGTTTTCAAGTGCTTCGCGTGCTGCAGTTTTATAGGCAGTTATTAAGCCGCTTACACCCAGTTTTGTACCTCCAAAATAACGAATAACCACTACACAAACATTTGTAAGCTCTTTGGATAAAATCTGATTGAGAATTGGCTTTCCTGCTGTGCCTGAAGGTTCTCCATCGTCGTTCGCTCTAAACACCGATTTTTCCGTCCCGATCATATAAGCGTAACAATGGTGTCGTGCATCATGGTAGCGCTTTTTCATGTTCTCCAATTCTTCTTTCACATCCTCCTCGCTATACACTGAAAAAGCATGAGCAATAAATTTACTTCCCTTCTCTTTATAGAGCCCTTCTCCGTTTCCGGATAGTTCCTTGTATGTGTCTTCATTTATCATCCCTGAGCAATCATTATGATGGCCAAAATGGCTATTCCAATTCCAATCCAATTTGTTTTTGTAAGTTTTTCACCAAAAAAGAATAATGCTATTAAAGCGGTTATTGCCACAACACCGGTATTTCTTATTGGAAACAAAACAGAATTATCGAACCAGGCCATACTTAAAAACAAAAAATAGGTGGAGCCGAAGTTAATCAATCCCAGTAAAAATCCAGCGATAAAGTTCCTGAAATTCAGTTTGTAATCCGCCATCCTGAGGCGAAAGATCAAGACCGAACTACCAATTAATAAGGCCACGATAAAAATTGATGCTAACAAAAGTAATAGATCGTCTGTAACATAATAATATTCAGCAATTTTCATCATCAGGTCATTCAATCCTGTACCAAAAAATAAAAACACCGGTAATAAAAATACCTGCCACGAAACTTTAATTTTCTCTTGCTTTTTCTTCCTAAGCGACAGATACAAAGCCAAAAGCGCCAGAATGATACCTATTATTTTTAGCAAAGAACTCTGTTCCTGGAAAAGGATAAAACCAGCTGCAGCAGGTATTACAACCGACATATTGCTGGATACTGCTGTAATTGCGATTCCGGCTTTTTGGCTCGACAAAGCAAAAAGAAAAAAAACTCCGATAAAAGCGGTGCCAATCAATAAAGAAAAAGTAAACCAACTGGCACTTAAAAAACTACTCAATTGCAATTCGCCCGAATAAACCCATAGTGCCATTGCGCTGGCCGTTAAATAATTGGCAACAATGGCTTGCAAATTATCGATCCTAAACTTTTTGAAAAGTTTAAAAACCACGAAAATCGCCGACGAAAGTAAGGTGGTGGCAACTAAATACAGCATGATAATTTGATGAAAGGCAAAGTTAGCCTATTCTTCCGGAAACAAAAGTGCTAATGCTGAACCAGCTTAAAAGTGAGGAATGAAAGGCTGGGTAGAATTCCTTTAATTTATTACAATTTCGTCAACAAAAATCCAGGCCGGCTCACCTGCACCCGAATGTCCCGGAGGACAAACAGCTCTGTTTTTCGCCATCACTTTAATAAACCGCGCCGATTTTCTTTTTGTATCCAGTTCAAAGTCTTTTATCAGGCTGCCGTTGTGATATACCGAAATGGTATTTAGGACTCTTCCGGCCTTTTCAAAGTTTATGCCATCATCCGAAAAGCTAAACTCAACCCATTCGGGCATAAAAATCCAGGATTGCTCATCTTGTAAAAAGCCAGCAGCTACACGATTGATTTTTTGCTTTTTGCCCAAATCAACAATTGCCAGCAAATCAACGCCATGATAACCTTGCCAGGATCCTGTTCTGAAATCGGTTTGCCCACGCTGCCTGTCGATCAAGGCAATATCGCCACCTGCATGGTATTGCGGACTGTACTCCGTGTACAACTCAATGCTCCTTCCGGCCGGAATACGATAGTAATTTGCTGAAACAATGGCACTGGATTTCTCATTTTCCATTGCAAACGCATGTATTTCAACTGTTTTATTAAGAATTAACGGATCTCTGTAAACTTCGCCGGATAAATCAGGATGCGATCCATCTGTTGTATAATAAATTATAGCTTCCTGATTTTGATGTCCAAGCCTCACTTCAATCTGGTCTGTAAAGGTTTTCGAAGTGGCTTGAATAAAAGGAACTGCCATAAGTTCCTGCCCATCGATATTTTGTTGCGGCCGCTTATCAGGCTCAATTCCAAATACCTTTCCCGGCTCCGGCCCCATCCTAAATTCCAATAACCCTCCGGATGCAATATCTTCGATGTTTATAAAACTTTTTTGATACGGTTTTCCATTAAGCCATACCTCCTGAATATACCTATTCTCATTTGATAAGCCTTTTGTCCTGATCTGAAAATCATTGCCTTTTTCCAATCGTATTGTGGCATATTCAAAACGAGGTACTCCTATAATATAGGTACCCGAACCGGGAGTAACCGGATAAAATCCCAAGGCACTAAACACATACCAGGCCGACATCTGGCCACAGTCTTCGTTGCCGCTCAACCCATCAGGAGAAGCGTGATACAGCTCATCCATAATCTGATGAATAAGCCCTTGGGTTTTATAAGGTTGCCCTACAAAGTTATACAAGTAGGCCATGTGATGGCTGGGTTCGTTACCATGAGCGTATTGACCTATAAGTCCTGTGATATCAGCCTGTTTGCGACCTGTTAAAGCAGTTTTACCGCGAAACAGCGAATCCAGCATTTGCGTATAAGATTCCTCACCTCCCATCAAGGCAATATGTCCGTCAACATCCTGAGGAACAAAGAAGTTATACTGCCACGAATTGGCTTCAGTAAGCATAAAATTAACCTGAGCCGGATCAAAAGGATCGATAAACCCACCATTTTGTCGTCCTCTGAAAAAACGGGTTTCCTGATCGTACAGGTTTTTATAGTACTGCGCTCGCAAATAAAATGAATCAGCCAGCTGATTCTTTCCCAGACTTTTGGCGAATTCTGCAATACACCAATCATCATACGCATACTCCAGGGTTTTGGATACCGATTCGCTTTCACAATCCGCCGGGATAAATCCATATTGCTGATAAGCATCCAAACCATGCAAAGGTTGTGTGGCACTTTTCACCATAGCTTGTAAAGCCTGTTCGCTGTCAAAATCCCGAATTCCGGTTCTCCAGGCATCAACAATTACCGGAACAGCATGATAACCTATCATACATTGGGTTTCGTTTGCGGCCAGCTCCCAAACGGGTAATAAGCCTCCTTTTTCATAAATATCGAGCATATGTCTGATCATTTCGGTGCTTCGTGCCGGCTCAATTATATTGAACAGTGGATGCAATGCCCTAAAGGTATCCCACAGCGAAAAAACTGTATAAGCCTTATTTTGTGTAGTATAAACTTTCATATCATGAGCGCGGTATCTACCATCAACATCAGAATAAAGATTAGGCGCCAGCATGGTGTGATAAATGGCTGTATAGAAAATCGTTTTATCTTTTTCTGAATTCCCATCAACGATTATCTTTTCAAGTTGCTGATTCCAGGCATCAAGAGCTGATTGCCGTTGCTGTTCGAAATCCCAATGAGGTATTTCTGTATTAAGATTCTGCTTTGCACCTTCTGTATCCACGGCTGAAATACCAACTTTAACCAACACAACTTCCTTATCTTCAGTAGTAAAATCAACCCATGCAACAATTTTACCACCTTCGGCGAAGGTTTGCATAGGCTGCAACTTATCGTTTTGTGCAATGCCGTATCGCTTGAATGGCTTGGAAAATACAGCATAAAAATAGACGTGCTGATCATTGGCCCATCCTTTTGTTCTGCGGTAGCCACTAATGATGCTGTCGTTTTCAATTTTTAAATGTGTATCCAACACCAGATCGGAAGTTACACCTTCGAAAAGATCAATAATAATATGAGAACTATCGCTTTTTGGAAAAGTATAGCGGTGAAAACCTGCCCTCTCACTGGCAGTCAGTTCAACGTTTAGCTTATAATCTGTGAGCCAAACCTGATAATAACCAGCCTGAGCCTGTTCATTGTCATGCGAAAACCGCGACCGGTAGCCTGTTGACTGATTCTCTTCAAAACCCGGCTCAAGTATAAGATCGCCAACAGTCGGCATCAAACGAATATCTCCATAATCACCTACGCCAGTGCCACTTAAGTGGGTATGACTGAATCCCATTATAGTTTGATCGCTATAATGATAACCCGAACTGCCATCCCAGGAATCTTTTCGTGTATCCGGACTTAACTGCACCATTCCAAAAGGCATGGTGGCCCCGGGATAAGTGTGACCATGCCCTCCAGTGCCGATGAATGGATCAACATAGTCAACAACCTGCTTCTTTTGTTCGCAGGAAAAAGAAAGCAGAACTAGAATCAGAATCGAAATTAACGGCACTGGTCGCATAGTAAAAGATTAATGAAAAGTTTTATGAATTATTATCCCACACAATTTGCTTGTATTTAGTTTATGACAATTGGCCACAAACCTTATTCGGGCTGATAATTGATAGACAAACTTAAAGCAAATATGGTTGTAATACGAATAAAATTTAACCTGAATTACTTGACAACAGCTTAATAAACTTATATCTTTGTGATATTATTTTAATATCAATTTAATGTTCACATCATGGAAAAATTAAAGTCTGCTGCATCCGGTTATTTGATGCTGGTTATTATAATCCTGCTTTTAGGCCTTGGAATTGCAGGTTTGGCGGTGATAAAGTCAGCCTGGTTTGTTACCCTTTTGCTAATCGCAATTTTTCTTTCGGTTGGATTCACGGTAATCAATCCTAACAAAGCTGTTGTGCTTACCTTATTTGGAAAATATTCGGGAACGATAAAAGACAACGGATTTTTCTGGGTCAATCCATTTTTTATTCGCCGGACGATTTCCTTAAGAGCCAGAAACTTTGACAGTGATCCGATCAAAGTAAACGACAAGATCGGAAATCCAATCATGATTGGTGTTGTACTGGTTTGGAAAGTATCAGACACTTTTAAAGCTTCTTTTGCTGTGGATGAATTTCAGCATTTTGTAGTTGTTCAAAGTGAGGCAGCCCTCAGAAAACTTGCCGGGATTTATCCTTATGATAATTTCGAAGACCATGATGCAGAGATTACTTTACGATCGGGGGGAGAAGAAGTGAATGCCGAGCTGGAAAAAGAAATCATCGAAAGGCTTGATATTGCAGGCATTGAAGTGATTGAAGCGCGCATAAATTACATTGCTTATGCTCAGGAAATTGCACAGGCCATGCTCAAGCGTCAACAAGCCACTGCAATTGTTGCAGCACGTTTCAAAATTGTTGAAGGTGCTGTAAGTATGGTAGATATGGCACTCGAACAGCTGACTGAAAAACAAATTGTGGAGCTCGACGACGATAAAAAAGCTACAATGGTTAGCAATCTGATGGTTGTGCTTTGCGGCGATAAGGAAGCTACACCAGTAGTGAATACCGGAACTTTGTATCAATAAAATTATGGCGAAAAAAAAAGCATTTGCTTTACGTATTGATGAAGATCTGTTAAATCTTGTTGAAAAATGGGCTGCTGATGAGTTCAGAAGCACCAATGGTCAGCTGGAATGGATCATCAGCAAAGCCTTAAGTGAAGCAGGTCGCTCTAAAAAAAGTGCAAAAAAAGATAATCCCACATGAGAAATATGAATTACAAATGCCCGAAATGCGGCAACAGACAATATGAAATAGGAGAGATCCGTGTAACCGGCAGTTTATTGGCCAAAATCTTTGATGTTCAAAACAAAAAATTCTCAACCATTAGTTGCAGCCGATGCACCTACACAGAATTTTACAAGACCAAAAGCAGTAATTTAGCCAACATTTTCGATTTATTTGTCGGCTGAAACTGAAATCGCTCTTTGCTGAATATCTCCAACTTTTTGGCCATTTCGGTATAGTTGCATTTTAAGCAGATCAATCTCTGCCAGATCAAATGGCTGATCAAATCGTGCCGAGAGCGTATCGGGTGTAGAGCCGTTGGTAGTATAATAAATCATGCCATTTGGCACTTCTGTTTTCAAATTTAGCTGTATCACACTGTCAGCTGCTTGTATTTTTTCCACTTTGATTTGATTTACTGACATGCTGTAATTAATCCCCAAGGCTTTATAACGCTCGAAATGTGCAGGTAATCTATCATAGAAATTTTCCCAGTTCCTTGATTTTACCGGACTCCAGAGCACTTCTGAAAGTGCGGCCATTCGCGGCAACACCATATAAGTTATATCCTCAGGCATTTTAAGGTATTCTGTCCACACATTCGCCTGTGCTCCAAGAATATGCTTTGACTGCTTTTCGGTGAGTTCTTCTGGGATTGGCTCGTAGGCATAAACTTTTGATATTGGGGTATATCCGCCGAAAGCCAGCGGTTCAACAGCGGGATCGCCTTGGTAATGATCCAAATAGCAATGACTCCCGGGTGTCATTATTGCATCATGCCCCATTTGAGCAGCGGCAATCCCACCAGCAATGCCACGCCACGACATCACAGTTGCATCCGGAGGCAGTCCTCCTTCGAGAATTTCGTCCCAACCAATAATCTTACGACCATGTGCATTAAGGTATTTTTCAATACGTTGAATAAACCAGCTCTGCAATTCGTGTTCATCTGCCAGACCTTCTGATTTGATTCGTTGCTGGCACTGCTTACAAGCCTTCCATCTTGTTTTTGGAGCCTCATCTCCTCCAATGTGAATATAGGTGGAAGGAAATAATTCCAATACTTCATCCAAAACCTGCTCCAAAAAAGTAAAGGTTTCCTCTTTTGTACAAAAAATATCTTCAAAAACACCCCAGCTGGTTTCCACTTTATAAGGGCCGCCAGTACATCCGAGCTCTGGATAAGCAGCTAAGGCAGCAGAAGCATGTGCGGGCATTTCAATTTCGGGAATGACAGTAATGTATCGCAAAGCAGCATAATCAACAATCTCTCTGATTTCACTTTGTGTATAAAAACCACCATAAACTTGTCCATCATATACTTTTGGTCGTGCTCCTCCATGTCCGACTAAGGTTTCGTTGCGCCAGGCACCAACCTCCGTCAACTTTGGAAAAGCTTTGATTTCGATTCGCCAACCCTGATCATCAGTCAAATGCCAGTGCAAATGGTTATATTTATACATCGCCAGCAAGTCGATATATTGTTTTACAAACTCAACCGGAAACATATGTCGGCTAACGTCCAAATGCATGCCCCGATAAGCAAAACGTGCTTTATCGCTAATAGTTACAGCAGGGAGTTCCCATTCCTGATGATTTTGATTCATAAGATCATAAACTTCTGCCGGAAAAAGCTGATACAGACTTTGAACGCCATAAAAAACTCCACGCGCGGTATTGGCCTGAATGCTGATAAACTGGCCGTTATTACTTCTGATCTGATAACCTTCCTCTCCAAAAGTGCTGTCGTTCAGATTCATTGATAGGAAAATATCATTTTCTATTGATTTTGCCAGACTATAAGGCACCACTTTAGGTTTAAACGAGCTTCCACCGGCAATAGAATCTGCCAATGCTTCGGCTATCAGCCTGAGCGCTGGATTAGGGTCTTCAAAAATAATTCTGCTGTCAGCATCCAGGGTAAATATACCATCAGAAACATAAAGTTTTTCAGGCTTTGGGATGATGTTGATTTGTGCTTTTTCTGTCCGTTTACAGTTTACCAAAACAAGACCTAAAAGAAGAATGAGCAAGCTTAAATATCTGTTCATTTTATTCATTTTTCAATGATTTCACATCAATCAGGGCTGTTTTCTCCCGATTCGCAAATGCATATTGAAATCCGGGAGCATAAGCATAAGCTCCAACTTCACCTGCCTTATTCAGCGCAATATATCCAATTTGAAAAGAGTCGTGCACTTTCATTTTGGCAACTATTCTTCTCACTGCCTGTTCGCACGCCTGTTGAGGTGAAAAACCCTGCCGCATAAGTTCAACAATCAAAAAACTCCCAAGGGTTTTCATCACCGCCTCGCCCTCTCCGGTGGCGGTAGCTGCGCCCACTTCATTATCAACAAAAAGTCCGGCTCCTATAACAGGAGAATCTCCCACACGGCCGGGATGCTTAAAAGCCATGCCGCTTGTGGTGCAGGCACCGGCCATATCTCCCTTGCCGTCAATTGCAATCATACCAATTGTATCATGGTTTTCCCAATTGGCATGTGGAGCGTAGCGTTCTCCTGAAGCTTTCCATTTTTCATAATTGGTTTTCATTTTTGGCGTGAGTAAATTGGTTCGTTCAAAACCCTGATCCAGCGCAAACTGCAGAGCGCCTTCACCAACGAGCATCACGTGAGGAGTTTGCTCCATCACTTTTCGGGCAACGGAAATAGGATGCAAGATTTCTTTTAAATAAGCTACCGAGCCTGCATTGCCATTGGCATCCATAATACAAGCATCAAGGGTCACTTCGCCGGAAGCATCCGGGAAACCTCCATATCCAACACTTTCAACTTTTGGATCTGCCTCCGAAATGCGCACCCCTTGTTCTACAGCATCCAAGGCAGACCCCCCAGCAGCAAACACCTGCATTGCAGCCTTATTTGCTGCCAATCCATGATTCCAGGTAGAAATTACAACAGGAAATGTATTTTTATCCGGAATCAGCGCAGGCTGCTTCATCATTGTTGTAGCTAATCCGTAGCGACATCCCAAACCGGCAGCCATCCCTCCTACAAAAGTCTGTATCAGGAATTTTCTTCTGTTACTCATCAAGTTTATCTTAAAGGTTCTGGATTATCAGACAACCACGGGAGGTGAAAAGTCGGATAACAGGACGAAATTAATAAAACTCTGCCATTCCTTTAACCGAGGCTTCAAAATAAACCTGCCTAACAAAATAAACACAATAACATAAATCAATTATTTTTCTACTTTTGTTAGCGCTGTGTACAATGCAGCTGATCAGATTAAAAAATTAGCAAATAACTAAATTATGACACACCCCAACAATTCCAATCAGGCCTTTCTGGGAATCTCAGTCTTCGGTGCAATCTTTTTCATCTTTGGTTTTGCCACTACTTTTATAGTGACGCTAAGTGCACCAGTAAAAGAAATCTTCAGCCTTTCAGAATTTGAAGCACAGTTGCTTTCATCGGCGTTTTTTATTGCCTATCCGGTAATGTCGATACCCACAGGAAAGCTAATTGACCGGATTGGATACAAATGGACAGTAATTGCCGGGCTCATCCTGATGTCGTTAGGAAGTTTTATTTATGTTCCGGCTGCAAACCTGCCCTCCTTTCCTGTTTTTCTGATTGCAACGTTTGTTTTGGCTACCGGTGTAGTGTTTTTGCAGGTAGCTGCTAATCCTTACGTAACAGCAATTGGTTCGCCTGAAACTGCCTCTAGTCGATTGAATTTTACACAGGCACTCAATTCTATCGCCACAATGATCGCTCCCTGGCTTATTTCAATAGCCATCTTCAGAGGATTACAGTTTCCGGCTGATATCGAAGTTGCAGCCGGAAGGGTTCCTATGCCATTCATGATAATGGGAATCATTGTTTTAGTGGTTGCCATCATCATTTTTACAATCAAACTCCCAGCACTTGAATCAGAGAAAAAAGAAAAGAAAAGTGTGTTTAAATACCCCCATGTTGTATTAGGCGGACTTGCCATTTTCCTTTATGTAGGAGCTGAAGTGGGCAATGCCGGATTGATTGTAAACTACCTGAAACACAGCCTTGGCATGCAGGCCGAGATGGCTTCCACTTATGCAGCCATTTACTGGGGAGGTGCAATGGTTGGCCGGTTTTTTGGTTCCTTCATGTTTTCTGACATGAAAGCCATCCGAAAATATATTTATGCCCTGCCGGTGTTAGCGCTTGCGTTGGTTTCGGGGGCATTTGTTACGGATTGGAGCTGGAATATCGGTTTAGTATTTATGGGCATTGCTGCCGTTAATTTTATCATCATGCAATTTGGTCGTGGCAATACGGCACGCACCCTGGCCACCTTTGCGCTGGTTGCTGCCCTGCTGGATATCGCCACCACCTTTACCACAGGATCAATTGCCCTGTGGACGATTATTTCGATCGGACTATTTAATTCTATTATGTTTCCCAATATATTTTCTCTGGCTGTGAAAGACCTTGATAACGCTGAACTCAGCGGCGCTTCCGGTTTGATCAACGCCCTTATTCTCGGAGGAGCAATTCTTCCTCCATTAATGGGTGGTATAGCCGATACAGCCGGCTACACATACGCTTTCCTTGTTCCGGCCGTCAGCTACCTTTTCATCTTTTATTATGCTGTTTCAGGAAGCAAAATCAGACCTAAACTTGAGTCAACAATAAACTAAAAAACTAAATACGCATATGAAGAAAGTCGCAATTGGCATTGATGTAGGTGGAACCAACACAGCTATCGGAGTAGTTGATAATGAAGGAAAAGTACTTGTAAAAGACAGCATTCCCACTCCCGGCCACAGCAACATTACGCTGTTTATTGATGATATTACCAATTCGGTACGAGAGCTTGTGAATTCCGTTGGATCACTCAATCCAAAAGTTGAAATTCTGGGTTTAGGTATCGGTGCACCTAATGCCAATTACTACACCGGAACCATTGAACATGCCCCCAATCTTTCCTTCAAAGGCGTAATCCCGATGGTGAAACTTCTGGAAGAGAATTTCCCGGAAATGAAAGCCATTGCCATCACCAACGATGCCAATGCCGCAGCTATTGGCGAAATGATTTACGGAGGCGCACAGGGAATGAAAAACTTTGTGGTTTATACGCTTGGAACAGGAGTTGGAAGCGGTATTATTGTAAATGGCGATTTGGTTTATGGCCATGATGGTTTTGCTGGTGAATGCGGCCATACTACTATTATAAACAATGGCAGACTTTGTGGTTGCGGTGGAAAAGGCCACCTGGAAGCTTATTGCTCAGCACCAGGCATGAAAAGAACAGCTTTTGAATTGCTGGCTAAATACAATGCAACAAAAAGTATATTGGCCACAAAATGTTTCAACGAAATGGATTCAAAATTTATTTTTGAAGCAGCCGAAGCAGGAGATGCCATTGCCAAAGAAGTGTTCGAACTAACGGGTAAATGGCTGGGTATTGGCCTGGCTAATACCGTTGCCCACACAAGCCCCGAAGCTATCTTCCTGTTTGGCGGACCCATGGCAGCCGGAAATTATATTTTAAGGCCAACCATAGAAAGTATGGAGCAACACCTGATCCCGATTTTTAAAAATAAAGTAAAAATATTGCCTTCCCAGCTCAAACCGGGTGATGCTGCCATTGTGGGTGCAAGTGCATTGGTTTACAAAGAATTGGAGAAACAGTTGGGATAAGAGGCTTTCGCTAAATATTAAACGGCCTACACCATCAGGCTGTTTTTTATCTTCACACTTTAGATGAAAACCACATCAGCTTATGAAAACCTTTTTCGTTATTATAATTTGGATATTGAGCCTCAATACAGGCTGCAATACTTCGGACAGCATTAATAATCAGGAACCCCCATCAGGGCAAACTCATCAGCTTGAAGTAGAAGTGCTGGCCAAAGACCTCGAAAACCCATGGAGTATTGCTTTCCTTCCGGATGGCCGTATGCTGATTGCTGAAAGACCCGGACGCTTACGTTTTTTTGAAAACGGACAATTATCAGCTCCAATAAGTGGATTACCGCCAATCTGGCAAAACGGACAAGGGGGCTTGCTGGAAGTAGCGCTTCATCCGGAACATGAAAATAATGGCTGGATTTATCTCGGTTATGCCTCTTCGATTGATGGACAAAAAGGCAATACAGCAATTGGCAGGGCAAAACTGGAGGGATCTACACTTGTTGACTTTGAACAACTATTCTGGGGCACCCCTCTGACTGATTTGACCTATCACTTTGGTTGCAGAATTGTTTTTGATGGGCAAAACAGGCTGTATTTTCCTATTGGCGACCGCGGGGAAATGGAAAATGCGCAAAAACTAAGCAATCATAATGGCAAACTAATGCGCATCCATGATGATGGTCGCATTCCCCTTGATAATCCATTTGTTGGAGAAGATAATGCTAGACCCGAAATCTATAATTATGGCCACCGCAACATCCAGGGTATGGCCATTCATCCGGAAACCGGAGAAATATGGACACACGAACACGGGCCAAGAGGCGGCGATGAAATCAATATCGAAAAACCAGGAGCAAACTATGGCTGGCCAATCGTAACCTTCGGTATAAACTATGATGGCACCACTATCACCAACGACACTACCCTTCCCGGAATCACTGATCCCATTCATTACTGGGTGCCTTCGATTGCACCATGCGGCATGTGTTTCGTTACAAGCGATAAATACCCTAACTGGAAAAACAACCTGATAGTGACAGCATTAGCCGGCCAGCAAATTCAGCGCCTTACTTTAAGTGGAGCACAAGTCGTTAATACAGAAAAGCTGCTTCAGGGATATGCGCGTTTTAGAGATATCCGGCAAGGACCAGATGGCTATTTATATGTTTTAACTGAAAGACCTGGCCAGTTAATCAGGTTAAAACCAATAGATTAACTGTAATATTTACTTCATTATAATTTTAACAGGTTTGAAAACCATTGCAGTGCGATTCGTGTTATAAATCTTCATAAAGGCCTGCTCATCTCTCGTATAACTTGGATAGCGGATACTTTTGTCCATCCTTCCAAAACCCCCAAAAAGGGGATCATCAGTTGACAAGATCAGCTCATAATCACCTGTTTGCTTGAGTGGTATTTCATAATCAGGGATAGAATCAGAAGGATGCCAATTGAAGACAAATACAAGATGATTTCGCTCAAAAACAATAGTTTTACACGCCTCATCCGCTCTGAGCAGCCATGGTGGCAGCGCCTGCATTATCTGATAGTTTTTCATCAATTGCAACATGGCTCTGTCGAAGTCTGATAACCAGTGATATTTCAAATAATCTTTCTCTATCAACGACCACTGTCTGCGCGCATATTTATAGCTCCAGTTGTTTCCCTCACGCGGAAAGTCGATCCATTCGGGATGTCCAAATTCATTGCCCATAAAGTTAAGCCAGGCCTCTCCACCAAGGGATATAGTAAACAAGCGAATCATCTTATGCAGCGCAATTCCCCGATCAATCACCAGGCTTTGCTCGGCTTTGGCCATATGAAAATACATATCCTTATCCATTAGCCGGAATGCAATAGTTTTATCTCCCACCAGAGCCTGATCATGCGATTCGGCATAAGCCACCGTTTTGATGTCAAAATGTCTGTTGGTCATTGTATGATACATCTCATGGATATTCCATGCCTCATCCTGCTGGTGTTTCAGTAGTTTAATCCAAAAATCAGGAAGGCCCATTCCCAATCGGTAGTCGAACCCAATACCGCCATCTTCGATAGGTTTGCACAATCCGGGCATACCGCTAACGTCTTCTGCAATAGTAAGATAAGCAGGATTTAACTGGTGGATCAGCGTATTGGCCAGCTGCAAATAGGTCACAGCATCAAACTCAACACCATCAGTAAAAAACCTTTCGGGCTGATCGAAGTTCACACCCATTCCATGATGAAAATACAACATGGAAGTAACACCATCAAAGCGATAACCATCAAAACCAAATTCTTCAACCCAGTAGCGCACATTCGAAAGCAACATATGAAGCACTTCCTCTTTACCATAATTAAACAGCTTAGAATCCCATTGAGGATGGTCGCCACGGCTTCCATGGTGAGTATATTGATAATCGGTGCCATCAAAAAGATTAAGCCCTTCGCGGGTATTCTTAACAGTGTGGGAATGAACGATATCCATGATAACCAGCAAACCCAACCCATGAGCCCTGTCAACGAGTGATTTTAATTCTTCGGGCGTGCCAAAACGACTGCTTGGCGCAAAAAAGTTAGCCACATGATAGCCAAATGAGCCATAATAGGGATGTTCGGCAATGGCCATCAGCTGAATTGCATTGTAACCTGCTTTTACGATGCGTGGAAGTGTTTTGTCTCTAAATTCGGCATAAGTTCCAACACCTTCTGTTTCCTGCGCCATACCTACATGTGATTCGTAAATAAACAAAGGCTGATTTGCATCCAAAACAGGGCTTTTATTTTTGAACTTATATACCTTTTGAGGATTCCAGAACTGAGCCGAAAAATCCTTGGAATTTTCATCCTGTATTACCCTTTTGGCATAAACAGGAATCCTTTCATTTTCACCAATCTGAGATTGCACAATAAGCTTATACAAGCTTTCATGAACCAGAGAGGAATGATAGGTTTTATCATCAAAAAAGATTTCCCAGATACCTCTGCCATTGTTAATCAACGGATGATTATATTTGTTCCAGTTGTTAAAATCGCCCATAATAAAAAGCTGTGACGCCCCGGGCGCCCATTCTCTAAACCACCAGCCTTTACGCATGGAATCATAGTTAAACCCAAAAAGTTTATCTGCTGTCGCAAAAGCTTTCAGACTGCCATAATTCTGCTCAAGTTCCTGCAGTCGTCCTTTAAATCTTAAGTATCTTTCAGTTACTGCCTGGCTCACGGGTTTGAGCCAGGGATCCTGTTCAACAATTCTCATAGTTGGGGTTGTCATAACTTTTTGGAATAGGTTGTAGTTTATAAATTATAGTTTGCAGAGGTTCTAAATGCACCCAGATTCCATCTTTTGCGATACGATCCGGGTCAAAAGTCAGTTTATCTGAGTCTTCAAAGATATTTTCAGCGATCCAGCATCTACGGGTTTTTCCGGGAAAAATCCCTGCCATCTCCCGTGCATCGTCCGGAATGTTAACACACATATTTCGGCTCTCGTGCCGGTTAAAGTTTACTAATACCAGATAACGTTCATCCTCGAAATAACGCAAAAATGCATATACAAATCTGGGATCGAAATTGGTGTACCATGGATTGGCCCACATCAGATCGTAAAACCGTCCCTTGCTGAATGCTTTGCTGCTCAGCCTCAGCCTTAGAATATTCTGGTAAAAGCGACGCAGAAACACTTGTTCTTCGCTTAGTTTTCCACCATCGCACCTTCCGCCATTAAACCATTGCTGATGCTGAGGCATATGTGTATAATCGAAAATACTTGTTCGGCCATCATCACCGCTGTATCCCATTGCTCCTTCTGCTCTTTCGCCCGATTCTTGCCCGTTATAAAGCATAAAAGGGCCGCGATGCATCAGCGCACTGAGGCTTACAGCTGGCAAAGCAGCAAAAGGATCCGTGAGAAAATGTGGCGAAGCAAGGCGGATTTCGTCATGATTTTCCATGAATCGAAGCATTTTATCGTCAAGTCCCTGGAGCATTTTCCAGCAAATACTGATAGATTCGGCTGCCTGACCATGACGTAATATTGCCTCTAAACGATTATAAATGCCTATCTTGTCATATAAAAAATCAAAACCGGCGTTTACAAATCCCTGATACAGTTCCGGCTCATATATCTCGGCTATCATTATCAACTCCTTATAATCCTGTTTTAGGGGTGGAATCAGCCATTCCCAAAAAGCAAGAGGAACCATTCCTGCCATATCCACGCGAAAGCCATCCACCCCTTTGGCTGACCAAAAACTTAAAATCTCTTGCATTCTAAGCCAGGTGTCAGGTATTGGCTGTGTAACTTGTTCACCGTTTTGAAAATCCTTCCCATAGTTTAACTTGACCGTATCGTACCAATCGTTAATTGTTGGCGTGGCCGAAAAGCAATCGTTTCCAGTTACTTTGGCCGGAAATTCATCATAAGGTTCAATGGGTTTTCCAAATTGATCAGCAAGTGCGGGAAGTTGCAATTTCTGGCCTGGCAAGTAATAGAAATTATTTTCCGGACTGAAAGCCAAAGAGCTGCAATCACCTTCTCCTAAATCGGGAATTCCTTCGGGTCTGGCAAAAGAAGCATAGCCACGTGCTACATGATTGGGTACAAAATCCATGAGTACACCTAAGCCTTTTTGATGGATGCGTTCGATCAATGCCTCTAACTCAGTCATACGTTGCTCAGGGTCAGTGGCCAAATCAGGACAAACATCATAATAATCAGTTATGGCATATGGCGATCCCGCAACTCCTTTCACGGTTTGAGGATGAGCCGCCGGCAGCCCTAAAGCACTGTAATCGGTAAGGCTGGCGTGTCGTATAATTCCGGTAAGCCAGATGTGGGTAATTCCAAGCTCCTGCAAGGCCTCCAGGGCTTGATCATTAATAGATTCAAATTTGCCACAGCCATTCTCCTCTATTGTGCCATAAGGTTTTACATTTGATTCCTGATTACCGAAAAGCCTGGGGAAAAGTTGATAGATGTTGATCATCTTAATCGTTTTGATTCTCAAAAATACACTTTATTCTTCAGTTGGTCAACAGAAATCGTATTCGTTTGTCGGGTAATATATGCAATCGTATGCTATCCAAACATATCAGAGCCTTCTGGTTAAACAAACTCACGAAAATCACCACCTTTGCAATGAAATATCCTTTTCGTATGCAAACTATCACTTTGGAAATCTGCGCAAACGGTATCGAATCGATGCGTATTGGGCAAGCTTTTTTTGCTTCAAGAGTTGAACTTTGCGAAAACCTTGAAATCGGAGGGACAACCCCCTCCTATGGTTGTCTGCAACTTGCAGCCGGGCTAAAAAACAGACCGGTTCATGTGCTGATCAAACCCCGTGGCGGGCACTACTGCTATTCCAAACACGAACAGGAACAAATGCTTCAAGATATTGAACTGGTAAAATCCATGGGATTTGAAGGGATCGTAATAGGTGCTTTAAAGCCCGGCGGAAATTTGGATATTCAGGCTTTGGAAACTTTCGCAAAAGCAGCTACAGGACTCAAACTTATTTTTCACCGTGCTATTGATGCCTGTAATAATCCGCTGGAAGCAATACCCGAACTGATCAACCTGGGATTTGATGCTGTTCTTACTTCGGGAGGCTTTCCAAAAGCTTGTCAAGGTGTTTATAATATCAAGAAAATGTATGAAAAATATGGCACACAAATCGAAGTGATGGCCGGCGGAGGCATCCTGGCAAGTAATGTAATCGACTTGCTTCGAACTACTAACATTAACGCTATCCACCTGAGTGCCAAACAAAAACTTCCCGTGCCTGTGGCCTGGCCCAAAGGAACAGACCAAACGGATGCAAACATGCAAACCCATGCATCCGACCCCAATAAGATAAAACAACTGATTGATCAACTCACATCGGAAGGGTATGGCATCAATGAGTCTGTTGATAAAAGCTAGTAGATGATTTATAATGGTTTTTATCTCTAATTTCTGTAAACTTTAATGGAGTGTGACCTGCAAAAAACAGTTTCTTTTTCAGTGTAATACTCTGTTTGCGTAAAGTTTTTGGTAAGGTATTCTTGCAAAGCCAAATGGCTGGCCGTTTGAGTAAAAGTCTTATAGGTAAATGATTCTGATAAAATTGGCACTGACCAGCTCGTTAAATGAATATTGATCAGTCAAAAATGTTTTGCCCCTTAAAAGTTAATTACGAATTTTGTGTTTGCATAAACCATTAGCGTTTCATTTGTTATTTGATAATAGCCTCTCAAAATTAAAACCCTTTGACTTTTGCGTATTTTCTGCTCATACGTTGCAAACAAATGGACTAATTTAGCCCCTGTATTTAACTATTCGTCCTTAATCGATCATCCTGAAAATAGATGTTAAAACCAACTGAACTTTTTTTCCTTTTAAGTTGTCTTGACCATTGAAATGAGTCAGAATTAAAAAACCAGAACAAAAAAACAATGCTGTCTGCCATCCCAAAAATTTTAGTGGCATTGATGCTGCTCGCTATGTCGGCCTGCTACAAACCAGGAGGTGTCGAAGTTCAAAATCTTGATCAGGGATGGACAGTTTTTTCAGACACTTTGGATACGCTGCATCAGGTAAACCTTCCAAACAGTGTGTTTCAACTGTTGCACGATCAGAAAATGATTCCTCATTATCATGATTTTGAGGCAGAAAAATCTTTAGCTCCGCTTTCGGAAAAAACCTGGATTTGGGAAACTGGTTTTATTCCTGACAAAGCCTTACTGGAACATAACAATCAATTAATTCTGCTGGAAGGTATCAATACCTATGCTCAGGTTTTTTTAAATGACCGCTTGATTTATGTTGCTGACAATATGTTCCAAAGCCATGAGGTGGTTGCCAATAAAGCCCTGCAAGAGGGTCAAAACCAACTTAAAATTGTTTTCCCGCCTCAAGCATCTTATATTGATAGCCTGCAAGCAAAAGCCGGCGCTTCTTTGCCCGACAACAGAGCATTTTTGCGCAAGGCAGCTTATCAGTCGGGCTGGGACTGGGCTCCCAAAATCATTTCTCCCGAAATAAGCCAAACAGTTAAGCTGCTTGGATGGAGCAAATTAAAAGTAAATTCCTTATCGATTTTACAACCGCATGTTGATGTTGAGCGTGCATCATTGTCCTTATCAGCTGAAATAGAGGCCGATCAAAAACGAACTTACAAGATAATTTTACTTCATCAGGGAAGGAAGCTGGTTGAAGAGAAAGTACACCTGAATAGCGGCATTAACCAATTGGAAATTCCTTTCACCATTTCAAATCCTGATTTATGGTGGCCCATAGGTTATGGCAATCAACCGATGTACAATTTTGACATTCAAATCTTCGACGGAAACCATATCATATACAATAAAGAGAAAAAAATTGGATTGAGAAGCATTAAGCTAGTTCAAAATCCCGACAGTATTGGCCAGTCTTTTACTTTCGAAGTAAACGGATTACGAATCTACGCAAGAGGAGCAAACTACGTGCCCGAAGATTTGCTGACAGCAAATATTAAGACCCCCGCAACAAAAAAAATATTGTTGGCCGCAGCCGAAAACGGAATGAATATGCTGCGCGTGTGGG
Source organism: Bacteroidales bacterium (assembly GCA_015709215.1). Classification (GTDB taxonomy): domain Bacteria; phylum Bacteroidota; class Bacteroidia; order Bacteroidales; family F082; genus UBA5536. Next base: position 50,071 of record JACCQN010000002.1, on the reverse strand, counting down.
GAGGTGGGATTTATCCATCGGATGAATTTTATAACATTTGCGATAGCCTCGGCATTTTAGTTTGGCAGGATTTTATGTTTGCTAACACTTTGTACCCGTCTGATTCAGCTTTTTTATCCAATGTAAAAAAAGAAGCCGAACAGCAGATAAAACGGCTTCGCGACAAAACTTCACTAGCAATCTGGTGCGGCAATAATGAAATTGATGAAGGTTTTCATAATTGGGGCTGGGAAAAGCAATTGGGCTGGACTCCCGGCCAAAAAGACAGCTTGTGGAATGGGTATCAGGCACTTTTCGGGCAAATGCTACCTGATTTGGTACATCAATATGATCCTTATACCTTTTACTGGCCCAGCTCTCCTGCTACCGGTTGGGGTCGTCCCGAAAGCCTGCTCCATGGCGATGTTCATTACTGGGGTGTTTGGTGGGGCGAAGAACCTTTTGAAAAGTATCAGCAGAAAGTAAGCCGTTTTAACAGTGAATTTGGTTTTCAGGCATTGCCTGATGCTCATACCCTCAGGCAAGTTACACCACAAAATGAGTGGTTTCCGGGCTCTGCCGGACTCGAATACTATCAAAAACATCCACGCGGCACAGTTTTAATTGACCGTTATATGCAGGCTGATTTTCCAGTTCCTGAAATGCTTGAGGATTATATTTACATGAGTCAACTCACTCAGGCTTATGGCATTGGAATGGCAATTGAAGCGCAAAGACTTTCAAATGGACACAGCAGCGGAACCCTGATTTGGCAACTCAACGACGCCTGGCCGGGTATTTCCTGGTCGGTTATTGATTTTTATGGCCGCCCAAAAGCGCTCTTTTATCATTTGAAAAGGCTTTACAAGCCAGTGTTGATTGGCATGAACCCGTCAAATAAAACACCCGAAGCCTTGATAGCCAATCAAGGTTTGCTGCCAATAAATGCACGTATGTATGCTGATTTGCTCGACTTTAAAGGCAATGTACTGCATGCCCTTTCTGTTCCCGTTCAGCTGGAGCCCGGCCAACAACAAGCCTATTCGAATATTATTCCGGCCGAGATACTTCAAAAAATCGACAGGAGAAAAGTATGGCTCAAAATACGACTGTCAGCATCGGGCAAACATCTTGCCGTGCATAATTATTTCTTTGTCTCCCCCAAGATGGTCAAGCTGCCGAAATCAGAGGTTTATATGCGCCTGATGCCACGTAAAGATTTTGTTGAAATTATTTTGCAATCAGACAACTATGTGCGGTACCTACAACTTAGTTCCAATGATCCGGATGGCAACTGGGAAAACAATTACTTTGATCTGGAACCCGCAAAGCCTGCCACTATTAGATTTTATCCTTCAGGAAAAATCCCGCTGAATGAACTTAAATTCGAAAAAAGAAGCCTGAATGATTTTGTAAATTAATCTAATCACTATCCTCCTTCTTATCCAAACTCTTTCTGATACTCACAGCCTGAGATTGAAAATGCAAGGCTTTGATCCGACCATTGTCGTCAGCAATTTTCTTCAACTCCACCTCATTATCTGTCAATAGATTAAATGTTTTTACTCCGGCTTCGGCCCAGCGTATTGCAGTAAAGCGCTCGTTGAGCTGATCCTGCGCATAAACACCCTGTTCAGCACTTTCTTCTTCTAAATTCTGTTCTGCATTCTCCTTTCTGAAAACACTTAATAATTTACGACCTGTATTGGCCAGTATCAATCCTGCCAGTGATTTTCCTCTCTCTTGCCGGCCTTCGATCCTGGCCAGATAGGCTTCACCGTTAAAATAAAAATGCATGGTTTGCCACTGATCATCATACAATATCTGTCCGATAGCTGTCCAGTATATGGTTTCACTTTTCAGTAAAGGCATTACTGGCAAGGCATCTGGTAAAGCTGCCTCATCCTGTGAAGGCCGGCTATAATCAGGAAATGTAACAGAACGATGTACAATTGTTTGCTGAGGCTGAATTTTGCCTGATACCAATGTTTCAGTAAACGGTTTTATACTCATCGAAAGGAGCTCATAGCTACGCGCAGGGATTGGCGCCGGCTCTCGCAAAAACCACCATCCTGCACTCAACAGCAAGAGCAATCCGGCAGCCACACCCATCCAGTGTTTGTTTTTCGCCACATAAAACCCTAACGCAGCTCTTCTAAGGCTTGATTTATAGGGAAAAACAACTTCATCATCCGTATTCAGGTAAGTGCGTTTGAGTAATTCAAACTCATTCACCAAAGCCTCATTTTCTATCAATGCAGCTTCAAATTGTTTTTGTTCTGCCTTGCTCAACTCACCCTCCAGGTAGTTGATGGCCGTAAGATCAAAGCGTTCAATTCCAGCAGTGCCGGAAAGCGTAAAATCCGGATTTTGCCTGAGTAAAGCTTTGTTTTCAAAACTTAGCTCTTCAGCTGCGAGCACAGGAAGTTCCTCAGTAAGTTCTTCCCAACTACCCAACTCAGGATGAGCAGTAATAAACTGCTGCAACAACAACACCTCCTGATCCGAAAGTTGCCCCTCGGAATAATCAAGCAGATAAGCTTCGTAAGTATGTGTGTTGAGTTCCATCATGCCGGTATTTCCAATACGTTTTCTATCTTTTGTAAGTATTTCTTCAGGTTCATTCTCGCCCTGAAAATATATACTTTTACCTGTGCTTCAGTCAGTTGCGTTATCTGCCCTATTTCAGCATACGAATAGCCTTCGTAATCACGCAACAAAATCACTGATCGTTGTATTTCCGAAAGTGTTTGCAGGGCTTCATCGAGCACTTCTTTCAAATCGGAATAGCTGTTGTAGCTCACCTGCAAATGACTGTGCTGCTGCTCGAGCCTGTCCGACTTTCCATTTCTTCTTATTTCATCAATCATGGTGTGGTATGCCGTGGTAAACAGATAAGATCGCGCCTTTTCAAAAGGGATTTCATCTACCCGCTGCCACACCCTGGCATAGGTTTCCTGAACTACGTCCTTTGCCTGTTCTTCATCTCTTATATTTTTGATAATGAAGCGGTAAAGTCCGTCAGAAAAATTATCTACACAACGATTGTATTCTTTTCGCGTCATGCGCTGTAATCAGGTTTCAATGTGTAAAACGGATTAGGCCGCGGTAAAGTTACAGCAGGCAAAAGAAAAAATCAATAAAAAGTCAGGAAGCTTTAGTCCAGCTTAAGCACAGCGAGGAAAGCCGACTGTGGCACTTCTACATTGCCCACCTGTCGCATGCGTTTTTTGCCCTTCTTTTGCTTTTCGAGCAATTTACGCTTACGGCTAATATCACCACCATAACATTTCGCTGTTACGTCTTTGCGTAGCGCCTTGATTGTTTCGCGGGCGATGATTTTCGTTCCAATAGCTGCCTGAATGGCGATATCATATTGCTGACGTGGGATAAGCTCTTTCAGCTTTTCACACATCTTGCGGCCAAAATTATAGGAATGATCGCGATGTATCAGGGTCGACAGCGCATCCACCGATTCCCCGTTGAGCAGGATATCCAGCTTCACCAAAGTAGCCCTTTGATAGCCTTCGATGTGGTAATCGAATGAAGCATAGCCTCTGGAAATGGATTTCAGTTTGTCATAAAAATCAAACACAATCTCACTCAGCGGCATTTCAAAGGTTAGTTCTACCCTATCGGAAGTGAGATAGACCTGATTTTTGAGCACGCCACGTTTTTCGATGGCCAGGGTCATGATATTACCCAGGTATTCCGATTTGGAAATTATCTGCGCAATGATATACGGTTCTTCGATATAATCAAGCTTGTTGGCATCGGGCAGACCGCTAGGATTGTGCACTTCAATCAGATCGCCGGCAGTGGTATAAGCCTTAAACTGCACATTAGGAACCGTTGTGATCACGTCCATATCAAACTCCCTGTCGAGGCGCTCCTGAATAATTTCCATATGCAAAAGCCCAAGAAATCCACAACGAAAACCAAATCCAAGAGCCGCAGAACTTTCGGGTTCAAAAACCAGAGAGGCATCATTCAACTGAAGCTTTTCGATTGAAGCCCGCAACTCTTCATAGTCATCGGCATCCACGGGATAAATCCCGGCAAAAACCATTGGTTTCACATTTTCGAAACCTGCAATAGCCTTGTCGCATGGGCGGTCAACCTGCGTGATGGTATCTCCCACTTTAACCTCACGTGATGTTTTGATTCCCGAAATGATATAGCCCACATCTCCGGCACTCATCACTTTTTTGGGCACTTGCTTCAACTGCAAAACACCAATTTCATCAGCATTATATTCTTTTCCGGTAGCCACAAATTTAACCAGATCGCCCTTTTGCATGCTGCCATTCATGATTCGGAAATAAGCAATAATCCCCCTGAAAGGATTAAAAACAGAATCGAAAATAAGTGCCTGAAGAGGGGCATTGGGATCACCAACCGGCCCCGGAACCCGCGCAACGATTGCTTCGAGTATCTCAGCCACACCAGCTCCTGTTTTGGCACTGGCACGCAAAATATCTTCTCTGTCACACCCTATCAGGTCGATAATCTGATCTTCAACCTCATCTACCATGGCACTTTCCATGTCGATTTTATTCAAAACAGGAATGATTTCCAGGTCATGATCAAGGGCCAGATAAAGATTCGAAATAGTTTGAGCCTGAATACCTTGTGTAGCATCCACAACAAGCAACGCACCTTCACAGGCCGCAATCGATCTGGAAACTTCGTATGAAAAATCGACATGACCAGGAGTGTCAATCAAATTGAGGATATAGTTCTCACCACCTTTTTCATAATTCATCTGAATGGCGTGGCTTTTAATGGTGATGCCACGTTCCCGCTCCAAGTCCATACTATCGAGCACCTGTTCTTTTTGGTCGCGCTCCGAAACCGTATTCGTGAGTTGCAATAGTCTGTCGGCCAGGGTACTTTTACCGTGGTCAATATGTGCAATGATGCAAAAGTTGCGTGTATTTTTCATGGACTGCAAAATTACGATATTCCACTAATCTCTAACATAGTTCGGTAAAAATACAATATGGGTCTGATTTGACTGTTTTCTTTCCTCGCAGAAGCATCTTTGGACTTCAATAAGAAAGGAAAAATTTTAAGCCACCTGTTTTGAAGGCTTTTTGGATTTAGCCGTAACCTCAATAATTATAGCCTGTTGTGAGGTTTGATTTTTCAATCGGATAATGACCCATGTAAATATTTCCGAGGTTGCCGTCAATACTGATTTGATCCCCGCTTTTTACCAGCTTGCCATCGAGTTCGCATTGTTTATTATTTTCGTCAACCAATAGGCTATTGCAGTTTACCACACAGGTCTTTCCAAGCCTCACAGCCGTTACAGCCGCATGAGAAGTAGCTCCGCCGCGCGCAGTAATCAAGCCGTCGCAGTTAAAAATCATACCAATATCATCCGGCACAGTATCCGGACGAATCAGGATTAGCGGGCTTTCTGGATGAGCAAGCCTGAGCTGCTCGAGGTCTTCCTCGTCAAAGGCAGCCAAGCCGTTAAGTGCCCCTCCGCCAATTCCGATGCCACGACCTGCCAGTTCCATTGTTTCGGGCGTACTTACAAAAGCATTGGTTTCCAGCTCAAAACGTAAATCCTGATCCCTCACCTGAAGGATGTACAAATCCTCAGCTTTTTCGGATTCAAAGGTAAACTCTATTTCCTGCGGACTATATCCCAGGTTTTCGGTCAGCTCAGTAGCAATCGAATGAATGCGTTTGTAAATTTCGGGATAGCTGATTTGGAGCGATAACCTGCTGATATCGGCCTGTCGGCGCTGTGTTTCACTTACAGGCGCAGGCTTTACCAATCCGGCTACGATATCTTCGCCTTGGCTGCGCATATTAAAGTCGCCGTAAAGGTGAACGCCCGGGCGCTCACGATGCGGATTCTGCGTGAAAACAACACCTGTTCCCGACTGATCATTCAAATTGCCATAGACCATTTCCTGTACAATAACCGCTGTTCCCCAATTATCCGAAAACTGCAGATGCCGGCGATACACAAAAGCCCTTTCTGATGACCAGGAAGCAAAAACCATATCAATCGTTTGAATCAACTGTTCAAAAAGATCCTCCACAAAACGGATGTGATGTGCTTCCAAAACTTCTTTGTAAGCCAATGCAATCAGGCGCATATCGGCAGGCTCAAACTCCTGTTTTTGCTTCACCTGCAGCTTTTGCTTATATCCGAGCATCACCGAATCGAACACATCGCGCTCGATGCCATGAGCCATGCCCCAGCTTTGAATTAAGCGCCGGTACGAATCCCAGATCGACCAGCTCATCTCAGGTCTTTTACTGATGGCTTCAACCAGCTCGTCGTTAAGACCCACATTTAGAAAAGTGTCCATCGCTCCGGGCATGGAGATAGCCGTGCCCGAACGAACTGAAAGCAACAAAGGATTTTGTGCATCACCAAAACGCTTACCGCTCAGCTCCTCGAGTTGCTTCAGGTATTTGCGAATCATATCGTGCAGCTCTGTTTTCAGGGCTTTCAAACTTAAAATAGTTTGATGCCGCCTGAATACTTCTGTAGTGATCACAAAGCCGGGAGGCACCGGAATACCTGCCAAATAAAGGTTTTTTAGGTGGTAGGCCTTGCTGCCCAAAAACACCTGATTATCGGTTTTGGGATTGCGCTCCGTAAACGGACTGATCACCAATTCAGAATTGTACGACATGATATCGCTGATCAGACTGCCATCCAAACGATCGGACATACTGCGCAACGATTGCAAAATACGGCTGATAAAATTATCAAGCGGCTGCACCAGAAATGCCTCCGCGATCACATCCCGGTGAAAAGCTTCTGACTTCATACTGATCAACTGCTGCATCTCGCGATCGGTTTGCTCAGCAAGCGGATCAAAAATCTGCGGAATAACAATCTTCAGCGGATATTCATAGGATTTAAGGAAATACTTGATGATTATCCTTTTAACGTCCTCTGCCAGAAACTGAAAGATATTGATATACTGATCAAAGGAAAAACTCCTGGATGTCAGGCTATAACGCAGCATCTGCAAATTGGAATTAAAGCTCTGATTGGTAATGCCGTCCAACTCGAGTCCGGCTTTGAAATCTTCCAAAATACTGTTGATTTCTTCCAGTGTGCGAGCCGAAATATAATCCAGATTGAGGTTCGAAACTACCTTCTCCATCAATCTGGTAGCCACTTTTTCGAGCCTGAAAGTAAGCCCCAACGCTTCAAATTTGTTCTCGCGATACACCCCATACATGGATGGAATTCCAATTGCGATGTGCCGTTTGTGATAAATATTTTCCCAGCTTTCGCTTTCCTTTGGATTAAAAATGATTGCCTTCAACCGTTCCATAAAGGCATAGATCAGTTTGAGTGAATGACCATAATCCTGCTGGTTCATAGCCAATTGCAACTGATTAATTTCTTCGTCGGGGATAAAAGGATAACGCCGCAATAAGGCAATAATGTTCACTGTTTCAAAAGAGTACTTTTCACGCAGGTGATCGTACAACACCCTAATATCGTGCAAACGTTCACTATCGCGTTTCACAAGCTCCGAATCAGCCTCTGCGGCCACAATAGCCTGTTCAAGCAGATCTTCAAATTTTTCAAGACTACAACTCAGCAATCCGTCAGCATCTGAATGGTTGAGGCTTGCCATTTTGTTCACAAGCTGGTGTACCGTGACGAAATATTCGTTTTCAGTATCAATGTACTGGTAAACATTATCGGGCAATGCATCGCGCAATTTTTGCAAGTCTCCATCGTGCCAAAACCTGAACACCCTTCGCGTTAATGCTATCAGCGTGTTATTGCTTTCGGTGTGCACCTGCTTGCGCAAAAAGTGAATCAGCTTGTCCTGTCGACCACAGATTTCATCCATGGTTGTGGTCACTTTACGAATCTCTCCCTCGGCTCCAATCTCACTGAAATAAACCGGAAAAATGCGCGTAAGTTGTTTTACCTTTTTGTAATACGGTGCAATATTGGAATTGAGAATTTTGGTTATTTCCCGCTGAAACAAATCGGTATCACTGATAAAAATACCGCCCAACCTAAGGTTCACGATAAGAGCCGAAAGCAGCTTTTCCATCAGCGACTGTGAATATTCGATCAACTGAAGCCAAATGCGAATGTTTTTGATATGATTTTCGTTTACACTGAGTTGCCAGTCCTCGTCCACAAAAACCATCCCCGGCGATGCAAAACCAAAGGCAATGAGCTTCTTTTCGAAGTGATTAATCATTTCCTTGTGTTCTGATTCGTCTATATCAATCACCTTGAGCCCAAGCGTGAGCTGAAAATCTAAAACCGCTGCCAGATGTGTTTCTCGAAGTTCTTCGGCCAGACTAAAAATCAAATCGATAAAAGGAATCACCTCATCCTGTTTTAGCTCGTCGATGGCATGCCTGATCATCTTATCGAGGTTCCAGATCATACGCTCCTGCTTGCTGTCCAAACCCGGCAAATGAAGCAGGTAAAACTGAAACTGAAACTGCTTTAAAAAGGTATCAAGGCTGGCGCCTGTTTCAATAAAATGCTTGGATACCACCTCATAATCTGGTGATTCCAACAAATCATCCCAATTTTCGAAGCTTTCCAATTTGTCAAGCAATCCCTTGAAATAAACTGCTCCCAGGGCTTCTGTCAAAAACTTTTTATCCTTGCTGTTCAGCCTTGTTCCCTGTTCTTTGATCCAGCTTTCAATTTGCGTAGTGCTTTGCCAATAATGATAGGTCTGTGCTTTGATTTGCCGCAACAATGCAAAGGCCGTTTCGCGGAGTTCTTTATGCGTTTGGGCATTGTCGAGATGCCGCTTAAAATGCAGTGTTCCGCGGATAAAACAGTCTTTATTTTGATCGAATCTGGTTTGTAGCACTTCCAAAGCCCTGGCAGCCAGATTGATTTGATGTGAAGCATTTTGCAATATCAGCGTTATAAGCTCAAGCAAGGTGCGCGCAATCAGCAAACGCAGCTCGCAGCTATTGTCTTCGCCAAGCAGCAAATCCATCATATCCACGGGCACACGCAGGGCGTTCTTGGGCATTTCGGCTTTGGCATAAAACCAGAAGTCGGTGATCAGAATTTCACGCAATTCCTCTATCACAAATTTCCTGTTCGATAAGGGATGATGAAACTCTGTAATGCAATCGGTTGCGCGTTTTTTTATACCATAATATCCTTCAGAAAGGCTGATGAAATTTTGGTATTCCTCAGGGATGTAAATATCTCTGTATCTGGTCTCTGCAAGATTTGCTTCGAGTGCTTTTGAGGTAAATTGCGTGGCCATAGGTATATTTTTAACATTCGAAGATACAGAATTCAACTAACTTTGAAGTGTAAAATCTATAAATAAAAACTTTAAGCCGTTGGGCTTGTTTAAAATATAGCATTAATCACAAAAATTTCAAAGAACTATGTCAAAAATTAAAATTGGAATCAATGGCTTTGGACGTATCGGACGTAATGTGTTCAAAATCGCCATGGAACGCAACAACATGGAAGTAGTTGGTATCAACGACCTTACCGACACCAAAGTGCTGGCACATTTGCTCAAATACGACAGCACACAGGGAAAATTTAATGGCACAATTGCCTACGACGAAAATGCCCTCATTGTAAACGGCAAACGTATTACTGTGACAGCTGAGCGCAGCCCGATCAATATCAAATGGTCTGTTACGCCTGATGTGGTAGTTGAGTCAACCGGAGTTTTCCGCTCACGCGAAAGTAATAAAGGCGGATATGGCGATCACCTGAAAAATGGCGCCAAAAAGGTAATCCTTTGTGTTCCTTCAAAAGATCAGATCGATGCTACCATCGTTTTGGGTGTTAACGACAACGACCTGAAAGACAGCGATCAATGTATCTCAAATGCAAGCTGTACCACCAACTGCCTGGCTCCTGTTGCCAAGGTGTTGAATGATCGTTTTGGTATCGAAAATGGTTATATGACCACTATCCATGCTTACACCAACGATCAGGTTATTCTGGACGCTCCGCACAGCGACCTGCGCCGTGCACGTTCGGCAGCGCTCTCACAGATTCCTACTACTACAGGTGCTGCAAAAGCTGTTGGCATCGTTATCCCTGAACTGGCTGGTAAACTTGATGGTATGGCAGTTCGTATTCCTACACCAACAGGTTCACTGGTTGACCTGGTAGTGAACCTAAAAACAGAAGCCACTAAAGATCAGATCAATGCAGCCATCAAAGAAGCTGCCGAAGGTCCGATGAAAGGAATCCTTGAATATACCGAAGACGAAATTGTATCGGTTGATATCGTGCACAACAGCCACTCATCTATCTTCGATGCCAAAAGCACTATGGTAATGGGTAAAACTGTAAAAGTACTGGCCTGGTACGACAACGAATGGGGCTACAGCTGCCGCGTTGTTGACCTCGCTGAAAAATTTAATCTCTAAGACTACTATTTTACTGAACGACGAAAGCGGGGGTTATGGCTCCCGTTTTTTTTTTCGATAGCGCTAAGTAAGAATGTGTGTTAGCCAAAACTCATCTTATTTTAATTCCCCCCAGGTTACGCAGCTCAAAGTAGCTGTATCATAATAATTATCAGCGCACTAACAGAAAAATCTGTTGGGGACATTTTTTAGATTAGACTCAACAAAAAAAACGAGCAGGAATTATACAAAGAATCAGCTGATTCATTTTCGCTCAAGCGCCAATACCACTTCCAGCTCAACATCCCGCTCCAAATGCTTTTCCACTTCCAGTTTAAAGGAATCCAGCTGATCTGTACTCAGAGGTTCTTCCGTAACCAGTTTCAAACCAATACGCAGGGGATTCAAGGTTTGCACCTGCACATCCTTGATATATAGTCCTTTATATTCCATTTTTTCCATATCCCGCGTAAACCTGTGCACCTGCACCATTTGCCCAAAACTTAGTGCCAGCGGAATACTGAGCAGTAAAACTACCAACAGCGAGATAAGCATGCCCCTTGTTGCCAATTTGAAAGGACTAAACCCAAGCAACATAAATGTGAACGAACCAGCCAGCACTATTCCGGCTAGATTGGTAACCAAGAGCAATAAGGCGCCCAGCCCAATCTGCCAGTCGAGCCAGGCCAAGCCAATAGCCGCAACAGCCAGTGGCGGTATCAAAGCCACTGCAATGGCCACGCCGGCAAGGGTTTTGGCAACCTCTTCCCGGGCATGGGCATAGGCTCCGGCAATACCCGAAATTACTGCCACACCAAGATCCAACAGATTAGGTCTGGTACGCGATAATATTTCATGTCCGGCAGCCTGAATGGGTGTAACCCAGGTTAAAATCACTGCAAAAAGCATCGCAATTCCCATCCCCGTTAAAATGGTTTTCGCACTTTGAATGATGAGCGATTTATCCTGACGAAGCGCACCCATACTCAGCGAGATAATCGGACTCATCAACGGCGCCAGAATCATCGCACCAATTACTACGGGACTTGAATTGGCAAACAAACCAAAGGTTGCAAGCATGGTCGAAAGTACCATAAGCACCAGATACGATGATTTTAATTTGGCATTGTCGCGCAGCAGCTGAAAAAGCTCTTTAAACTCATCTGTTGATGCCTGCCTGATCAATGGAATGGTGCGGCCTGTAAGTTCGCGGGCCGTCTGCTCACCCGCTAATGCACTGGTCTTGATGAGTTCGCCAGGCTTATCTGTCGATTCGGGCAGTTCCAGTAGAGCACCCGGATACAATTGAAGCTGCTGCTCCCCCATTCCAAACTCCAGTTTATCAGCTTTACGCACTTTTGCATCGTGTACAAAAATCTTTTCTCCTTCCGGAAATTCAAGCAGGAGCGATGAAACCTTCAGATGAGCAGCAAAATCAGGAAGCCGTTTGCCATTTTTCCAAAAGCCAAAAAGAAAACGCAGCATCTGCGAAATGCTTCTCGGACTGATCAACAGAGCATGCAACAAACCATCATTTATAGAGGATTCTTCCAAAACCAGCCGCGACAACAGAGAACTTTTACGATGCTCCGAAATGGTGATACCGGCAACCGCTGTTTTGATAATTTTGTCGTTGGGTAAACTAATATTCACCCTGAAAAATCGTGTTTTAACCAATCTTTTAAGGCTTTTGAAACTCCCAGCCTTAAAGAAATTAAACGCCCCCGAATGACTGTTGGTCATAAAGGTTTCGCCTACCGAAACCTGATTAAAAACTACTTGATCATTACAATACAGCACATCAGTAAGCACCGGCTCTTCAAGTTTTTTTAGATGATCAACGGCCTTTTCCAATTGACGGCTAACACCCAAACCTATACAGGCTTCCTTTGCCTCGGGGTGCGGCAAAACGGCGAGCTTGAGCCTGTTTTCGAGTACTATGGGCAAAGCTTCATGCAAATCACCATCTGAAAGATAAACGAGCAGGGCAGTTTCTCCTTTGAGTGTTTTTAGCTCATCCAGGCTGTAAGCTGCATGATCATCAATAATCCCTTCGACCAGAGGTAAAAGCTTTTCCTGAATAAAATCCCATTGTTCAGGGTCATATATTAATTGGAAGCGCATTAAGCAAAAATAATGCTTTTCGGATGAGAACCAATAAGGAAAAGAATTTCTTTCAATTATTAACTAAGGATTCCGTTATTGAAGAACCCTTAATCTTTAGTAATAATAGAACCTGGAAAGGATTCCGATATTGTAGGATCAAGCAAAGCCCATAGTAAAGAACCCAGACAGGGTTCCGCTATTGCAGCAGGGGCAGAGCCCTGACATCTTAATCACCAAACCTTCAAGGTTTTGGAAACCTTGAAGGTTTTCTGCTGGCGATATTACGATACCCCCAGCGGGACAGCACTAAGGAAGAAATTATATCGTTTATGCTGCACGCCCATGCTAAAGAACCCAGACAGGGTTCCGCTATTGCAGCAGGGGCAGAGCCCTGACATCTTAATCACCAAACCTTCAAGGTTTTGGAAACCTTGAAGGTTTTCTGCTGGCGATATTACGATACCCCCAGCGGGACAGCACTAAGGAAGAAATTATATCGTTTATGCTGCACGCCCATGCTAAAGAACCCAGACAGGGTTCCGCTATTGCAGCAGGGGCAGAGCCCTGACATCTTAATCACCAAACCTTCAAGGTTTTGGATCCGCCATGGCGGATGAAGGTTTTCCATAAAAAAAACCCGACAACAAACGTCATCGGGTTTTTCCATCCGTTAAAGGAAGGCTCAGGCAGTGGCAGCAAGGGCTTGCAGCTCAAAGTTCACCTCAAGCAAACTATTATTACCGGCTTCAACCGTCACCACTTCCGGCACCTGATAGCCCGGTGCATGACAGCTCACCGTATAACTGCCTGCCGGCAACTCATCAAAGCTAAAGCTTCCGTCTTCGTTTGTAAGCACCACATAACTGTGATCCAGCAGATTGATGGTGGCTCCGGCAAGCGGCTCACCGCTTACACTATCCTTCACCACACCAAAAATCTCTGACGGATGCATCACAATATCACGGTTGCGATACTGCGGCTTACGCCTGCGCAGGTTTTGATATCGCTCAGCAAACTCCGGCGATCCGGATTGCTGCATCAGCACAAAGCTGTCAAAATGCGTTCGCAGCATATCATGCAACTCACTCAGCACGTTTTTAAGCTGTGTGCGCGAAGCTTTCCGCTGCGATTTAGTCATACTGGTCTGATCCAAATCAGCGTCAAAGGCTTCTGTTTCGCTCCTGAAAGCACTGAGCATTTCGGCGCTCACACCAAGCCCGGCAAGTGCTTCTGCATGGCTTTCCAACCAGCTGGCTACTGAAAGACTCAAGGCTTTGAGCGTGTAAGATCCTCCTAATCGCGCTTGAGTGAAGGCATGATGCATCTGACCATACAGTTGGGTATCATTCAACTGCCTGGCCAGCGCCATTCCTCTGCCTGCCATTAGCCGCAACTGCTCGCGCAGATGTGCTCTGCCTTCCTGCTGCACCCTGTAATAGGGTTGCATTGGCTGCAGCAACTCGTTAATCCGGTTTTCTACTTCAGATAGTCTTGCACTATAGGCAGCCCTGACTTCCTGATCTGCCGTATTGGTCTGAAACAAGGTTTCAAATTCGTTGAATAATTGATCTATTTGACGATATTTTTGATATCTGTTTATTACTTTATTCATTACTTAAAATAATTAGAATTAATACTTTACTGAAGCTTTGAACACTTCAACATTATAAACACATAACGGATTTTCCCGTTTCCCGGTTGATATACACTTTAATATCTACTTGAGATCGCAATCCGTGCCCGGTTGCTGAATGTTTTTACTGATTTGGCGGACTTAGTCCTAAGGCGGGTTTGCCTAGCTTGCGGATATTTTCCCTGCGCTGATCATAGGGATACAAATAGGCATTGGCTGGTGTGGTGGGATTGGGTGGCTGTTGGTACTGCAGCAGTTCATACTGCCGGTCTCCCTGATAATAGATGGTGACAATTTCCAGATCATACTGCAAAAGGTATTCATACCAGGGAGGTTCTTGCAGCGGCAGGCGGTCTTTCATCGCTTTATAAAGCAGAATTTCCAGCTCCTCTGCAGCGATTGGCTTAAGCATCCTGCTTCTGCAATAATCACAAGGCGGAAGATCTTGCTCACAAGGTAGTGCTGCCAGTTTGCGCGTGTTCCACAGATAGCTGAGCATATGAGCTGATCGTACCAAAAAGACCAGAAAATTGTATATGGAATTTTGTTTGTTTTTCATCGCTCAACCCTCCTTGTTTTGGTTATACCTTCCAGCCGGGGCTGATAGTGTTGTTTGATGAGGGTGTTGAGCGCTTTCGATCTGCTGGTACTCTGCACATACAACATCCTGATAGCTGAAAAAATCAGATTGGGATTGCTGTAACAGATCAGTGGCTGATCGGTTGTAGTTGTTTGCAGCCAAACTTTGCTGCGGACTACCAGCGTGTGCTGATGTTGGGTGGCATACCAGAGCAGGTATTGCTCCAGGTAATTAAGTGCAGCCGACCGGCAATGAACTGGCACTTCCTCCAGCTGATGGGTCTCTACTTCCAGCAGCTGCAGCTTTCCCTGTGCTACTGCCTGTTTCACCCATTGCCTGGTCTCTGGTTCCCAGTCTCTGGCAAACTGCGCTGCTGTCAACAACGACACGCTACTTAAATCAAGTTTAGTCAGATGGGCACGTACATGTGCATCGTTCAAAAAATCTGACTCCGGTAAAATCAAATAATTCATTTCCTCCTATTTTAATTAATAATGTCTTTACAGCCGTTCTCCCGGCCATTAATTCTAAATTCTTTGTTTCTGCTTTCATCTTGTGTTTTAGTCTTAGTTATGTTTCCTAATTTTATTTCTAAAGCTTTTGCTAGCTCTTTTTTTATTTTTTTACTTTTCTCTTTTGCCTTTTTCCTTGGCTCTTTTTACTTTTTACTTGGCTCTTTTTCCTTGGCTCTTCTTCCTTTTCCCTCCGGTGCTCTCGGCTTACTTCGACTTCGCTCAGCACAAGCCGCTCGATCACCTTCAGATCTTCGACCTTCAGACCCTCAGACCTTTGACCTTCTAACCTTCGACCTTCAGACCTTCGACCTTCAGACCTTTGACCTTCTGACCTTCGACCTTCAGACCTTTGACTTTCTGACCTTCGACAATCCCTCACTTCTAAAACCTCCTCTCCAGCTTCTGTTTCAACTGTCGCACTTCCATGCGCAGCAAATCGGCGGCCTTGCTCAAACTCACCTGATCCTGATCAAGTGCCTTGAGCACCATCAGCTCAAAACGGTTCGTCTCTTCCTTGCCCTGATAGCTGCCCAGGCCTTCTTCCTTTACATTATCCGCTATCCAGTTTTTAAAGCTGAGGTGCCTTCTGTAACTGATGATATCACACTCTACACAACGATACATCAGGGCTTGCAAACTGATGCCATACAACTCTTTGATGTTGATCAGCTCATCGAGCAGCACTGATTCACGTTTGCTGCCCAGCAGGCTTTGCAGCAGGCTGCAGGGCATCAGTGCAGCTCCGGCAAAGCGGTGGCAGGCTTTCTCTTGTTCATCATTGCTCATATGCTGTTCATCAAATTTGAACAACAGATGGGCCAGCTCGTGCAGGGCAGTGAAGCGGCGGCGCTCGATAGTCATCTGTTTGTTGAGCATAATGATGGGAGCATCATCGTTGATGGTGATGGCCAATCCGTCAAAAGCCTCATCGGTATTGTCCAGCTCGGCCACTTTGATGTGGTGTTTCTCGAGCAGCCCATAGATGTTATGCAATCCTTTTTCGCCCAGCTGCCAGGCCTGGCGCCAGCTGTTTGCTGCTGTTTCGGCCTCTTCGGCATTGTGGATCACAGTGCCGGCCATGGGATTTGCAAAGCTGCTGTTGTGCATCAGCAGGCGTTCGGTTTCCAGGTAGCGCTCCATCAGCTCGATGGCTTGGGCCTGGATGCTTTCGAGTGCTTTTGCCGGCAGGGCGCTCTTGGTGCGGAATTTTACATCCTTCACCACTACCGATACGGGTCGCATAAAGTAGTCGAGTGGTTGTTGCAGCACCCGTGCCAGCTCTTCCAGCACGTTCAGCCGGGGCACCATCACGCCATTTTCATAGCGCGAAATGGCGTTTTTGGATACTTTGTGCTGCATCTGCCCGATCAGCTCGTCCATGGTCAGGCCGCGCATCAGCCGGGCGCTTCGCAGTCGTTTGCCTATGGTTTCTCTTTCCATAACTGAGCTTTTTGGGTGGCATCCTGCACCTTCTTACAGCAACTCTTTCCTGCTGTTGATAACTGTACGGACACCTGTTTTAGTTTCATGCTTTTTTATGCTTAAATTTGTATCAACTTCTGATCTTAATAGATAATCGTTTGTTGATTCGAATGCAAATATATTTCTTATTGTAAATCTTGTCAAGTGTTTTTTATTAACAATTCTGTTTACAAAGCGAATCACAGCAGCAAACAGCACTGTTTACAGGCGTTCCATAAGTTATTAACAAATTATTAATTTTTCTTGTGGATAGGATTTTCCCTACGGGAGGTTCGGCTATCGTTGGTAGGGTATTCCAAAACACTTGAAGGTTTTTCAAATCCTTGAAGCTATTCTTCGCAGGCAATGCCGCCGCCCGTTTGCCGTTAGGCGATATAGATGGGCAGGTTGTGTAGCATGCCGTATTTGATGCCTATATTGGAAAAAAGTTCTTGTTTTTATCATAGTTTTCCTGGGGCATGAATATTTTGTACATTTGTAAAAACCACTAAAAATGAATGAGAAAGTAAACTATTGGCTTGAGTTGTCAGATTATGATCTGGAAACAGCAGAGGCCATGCTCGAAAGCAAAAGGTAACTTTACGTAAGTTTTATGTGCCATCAAACAATAGAAAAAGCTTTCAAAGCCTATTTTACTTTTTTGAGTGCAGATGTGGCACCCTTTTCGCATAGTTTATCTTATCTGGCGAAAAAAGGTGGTTTTTACGAACTTTTTTCAGAAGACCAGAAAGATTTTATTGACCAGATTGAACCGCTGAACATCGAGGCGCGTTATCCTTCGCATAAAGAAAGACTCCTGAAGAGCCTGACAGAAACCAAATGCAATGAGCTTTTAAATGAAACAAAAAAACTACAAGCATGGATAAAGGAGAAGCTATAAGCAAAGTGAAAGCCTATCGCATGCTGCTGAAGGAGCATATTGCATTCGATAAAGTATATCTGTTTGGTTCATATGCCAGTAATACCCATCGTATGGATAGCGATATCGATGTTGCAATTGTTGTACAAAAGATAGAAGGCGATTACTTTAAGATCCAACCTTTATTGTGGAAGCTCAGAAGGCAGGTGGACGACAGAATTGAACCAATCCTTATCGAGAGGGAAAATGACCTGAGTGGTTTCTTAACAGAAATACAAAGAAATGGCATTGAAATCGATTAGAACCTCTGGGAAATTTGGCTGACGGTGACTGACCATGAGCTAAATTTAGGGATTTTTTAGCTGAGAGTGAGATAGTGGATAATAAAAATATAGGTGGGTAGTGGTTTTTCTTTTTTTTGGATAGGGATTGTAAATTCGTACCAGCATGGGAGCCCCATCGCACAGTAAAATCAAATCCTCATTTCACCCAAACAACACCAAACTCAACTAACACTATTCAGCAAGGACAATATAATTAATCAAACCAATAAACGCTATCGGGGTATAGCTCATGGCTCCCATTCGTCCAACAGGCAATGGCATCATGCCATATACATGAGCCATAACAAAGCTTGCATCCGTACCGTATTTATTGACTATTCGTCTATACTCATCAGAAGAATTCCATATCATTTCCCGCCTGTCCAATCCCATAGCTTCCTGTGAACGAATAGAATTTATTTGGGTTTGATTGCTCCTATTAGAATATACATAACGTAGTTTTAAATCCCATGCCATGTAATGTCCTTGATACACATTTGGAATATCAGACCATAAATCTTTGTTGGAAACGCCAAATGTAAAATCTCCATTATAGTTATTAGCCATAGGACCTGAAAAAATATCTGCACCATCAATAGAAGTTGTTCCATGCCATTCCATAGCCCCATTCTCATGTGGAGTTACAAAATTCACAAACTGAACTTCATCTCCCCCCATATGACTAACCCAAGTCATTTCTCCTGTTTCAGTATTGAGATTCCATTCATCATCCAAAGCTCCATCTGGGTCAATACGCATAATAGGGTTATTTTGCACGTAATTGTATGGCGACAGCCATTTTCTTTCTTCTGCGAGAGGATCCACCACATGCCACCTCCCAATCTGCGCATCATACATCCTCGCCCCATAATCATACCAATCCAAGCTCACGCCGGCCAGTTCGTCGTCCTGGAGTTCTTTTCCGTTGTAGAGCAGTTTGTTGGGTTGGTTGAGTGCACCGCCAAAGTTTTGCTGTTGCAGCGTCATACCAAATGGATAGTAGCTGGTTTGCTGCATTACTTCGGGCTGGCCGTGCGGGTGAGCGGCAAAAACGATGCGGGTGTTACCTAAATGATCCTTCAGGTTGTATTCGTGCTTCCAGAAAGTTTCATCGTTGTATTGCATGGGTACTATTCTTCCAACAGGCGTAAAAATACAGCTTAATTCGTTATCCTGGTACAAAAACTGCCCGGCATAATCTGTGGTGCCGCCGGTGGTTGTTTTCCAGGAGGTTACGGTTTTGCGGAGCTTGGTACCAGTGGCGGTGTAGGTGTATTCAATGAAATCGCTGTTGTCGAACTCAACAAGTTGGGGCAGGTTGAGTGGGTTGTAGGATACAGTGATTTTTTTGGAAGGGTCGTAGGTCATATTGCCATTGGCATCGTAAAGGTATTGGCCGGTGTTGGGTGCATAGCCTGCTGTGTTGCCGGTAGCATCGGCAACGCTTTTCAGGCGGTTGCCATTGCTGTAGTAAGAATACGACAGGTTGTCAATTAGCGTATTGTCCATATTGCGTTGCAAATTGGTTATATTACCGTTGGCATCGTATTCAAAATCTGTACGAAAGTGGTTTTGGCTGTTGTTGCTGCCGGGGCCATCGCCACTGGCAAAATAGCCACTCGGGTCGGTAAACCGCAAAGGGTTGTTAAATACATAGCCATAGCGGTTGTAGCTCATAGGCAGAGAATTCTTTGAGCAGGATGTAAAATTAATTGCCGGATAACTTCTTAAGCAGTTTTTTTACACTCGTACTTACACAATTGAAATCCTAAAAACAAACCTAAACTTAGCCAAAAATAATAGCTAATAAATTCTGAGATAATTATTTCTTGTCCAATCGAAGATAACAATATGCTGATGATAAGGTTAATTACCAATATCCACATTAAAGAATTACGTTTTTCGTTCATTTCACACGACCTGTTAAAAAGACAATAAAACTAAAGATAAAAAAGACAAAAAAGATGAGGGCTAATACATCAGCGTATGGCTTGATTAAGGGAATATACTTAAAGAAAAAACTATAGTAAATAAAAACGCAGCCCAAACCGATAACTGATGCATTTCTAAAAACAATAAATAGTGAGTGTTTTACATAATATTTTTTCATATTTATCTCATTTCTTGCGGTATTTATAATGATCCTCCTTCGACTGAATATGTTGAATATTGTTAATATAATGAAGGAATTGCATCTTCATTTAATGGCAAGTGAAGCTGCATCAAGGGCCTGTTAGTTATTCCCGTACTGTCCCCCCCGCTGGCGCGGATTTGTAATCCGTGCCATGGCCATTCCTCTTGCTTTTAAACCACATGCATTATCCATTTATAGTTCATGTTGTAACCTCTATTAAACCCTTCCCACCAGAATAGATAGCAGCACCGCTGTACACGTAATCCTCAGGATAAAACAAAATTAAGTGTTTTTTGTATGCTGCAACAGATAAATTGCTCGGTTTATTTGTTGATTGTTTGTAGGCACGGATTGCAAATCCGCGCCAGCGGGGGGCCGCCAAAGTTTTGCTGTTGCAGCGTTATACCAAAGGGGTAGTAGCTTGTTTGCTGCATTACTTCGGGTTGGCCGTGCGGGTGGGCGGCAAAAACAATGCGGGTATTGCCTAAATGGTCCTTTAGGTTGTACTCGTGTTTCCAGAAGGTTTCATCGTTGTATTGCATGGGCACGATTCTTCCAACAGGCGTAAAAATACAGCTTAATTCGTTATCCTGGTACAAAAACTGCCCGGAATAATCTGTTGTGCCGCCGGTGGTTGTTTTCCAGGAGGTTACGGTTTTGCGGAGCTTGGGTGTTACAGAGGCATAATTAAAAGTAAGGTAGGTTCTGCTAAAATAAAAATCCAGTTTATAATATACTTAGACTTCTACTAAAAAGCCAGCCAAATTATTAATCCAAAGACAATAATTGCAAAAACCAGCCCGATAATATAGTTTTCTAAATCGTAAGACCCTCCCCATGTTGGGTTCAAACGGCCTGAAAGCTCGTCTTTCAGACTTGTTTTACAACCTTTTAAAAGCCACCTTACAAGACCTCCAAGATAAATAGCTGCAGAATACATATTCGTTTCTATTTTTTGAGTTCATCCTTTGTTTTGTCAATAGCTCCCGTTCCAAAGGTTCCCAAGTTTAACCCCTCTAAAGCAGATTGATTAATTTTATTTGATTTAAATAATTCGCTTGCTCTTTGTTGCCAACCTTTTCCACTAAACGAAATGCCGCTCTTGCTTTTAAATTGATTATATCCCTGCAAATTTTTTCCTGTAACTTTCACGATTTCCTTTGTCTTCGTCATACCAAATGATATTACAGCAGGGGCAGCATCAATAAAAGCTTCCATTTTATCCTGAGGCATTGCTTTAGTTCCTCCCAAAGATTTTCCAGTTAATAAAATAGAAGGAGAATTGATAATACTATATCCAATATTTGCCCCTATTTTTCCAACTCCTTCCCCAGCACTTTCAGATGGAGAATCAAGCCACATTTCAAAACTTGTTAAATTATCAGCTTCGGTTATCTGTCCCGGGTCTGTAGGTTCAGGAACATTGTCCAATATTCCTGCAGCTGCCATATTAAAAATATTCTTATCATCTGTGACTTTAACCCAAAGCTTATCGTCCCTTCCAATAACGTCAGCTGTTTCATCATCAAACCATTTGTAATTATTATTCATGTCCCGATAACCATCATCCAAAGCTCCATCTGGGGTGCTGCTGGGCAGTAATAGTCCTGGGCTTTCCACTTCGCGGAGCATCCTTTAATCCTTCAACGCCTTTCTCTCGGAAACGCTGCCGCCATTTATTGACAACGGGTCGGCTGAGACCAGTTTGCTCAATAATTTTGTCCATCGACAAACCTTGTTCCGACAACAAGATTACTTCTGCTCGCTCAACGTACCGGCGCTCAAGCTTTCGGGAGCGACTCATGGTCAAGAGGTCTGCTCTCTCTTCCATGGTTAGTTTTATAGGTTTTGCTATCCTTGCCATGGGACAAAGATAGAAAATATTTAGTTAATTAACTAAGTAATTAATACACTAGTTCTCCCTCTAAACTTGATTCTAACAACCTTTTTATCAGTGGCGTAAAGATGCCATCTACGCCAGATAGTGGTCTGCCTTCTTTTAATCTTTCGATCGCTTCTCGCTCAAAGGACGCGTAATCAAATGGTTCTTCTTTTTTCATCGTGTCAAATTTAATGTTCATTTTCATTTGACACAGTTATTTAAATAATCTCGAGGGCTCTTATATCTGATTAACAGGTATGGGCAACTTTAAGTATAAACTTTCCATCTTTTCGCCATCTAACCCAACCTTTAATATCAATTGGTGATGGAGCCTCTCCTATATAGCAGTCTTTATCATCAATTATTTTGACCCAATCTCCATCAATTTCAATAGAGGAGTAAACCCAATTGTCAAAATTGGTTACTACCCCTGCGCTTTCATCAGGTGCAACTCTTAATGGATTTTGTTCGGTAGGAACAGGATAGAAATCCATGATGTATTGCTCAAGGCTTTTAAATTGTACGGACTCGTTTACTGGACTATTGCTTATCAAAGCCATTCTACCGTTTAGCTCAACTTTGTAAAACTTATTCGTTGTTTCATAGCATTTGAGTATAAATAACCCATATTCAGGCTCAAACACTTCAGCATTAACCAATTTTCGATAAATATGATCTTCTTCATATATTTTATAGTCGCTTCCATTTACTGATATAATTTGATTTCGTAAACTAAGGATTGTGTCTTTGTTCATCTCTAAAATAAAAACAGTTCCTTTCGAGGCATTTACCCCAGATATATCAATGAAAACGAACCCTATTGGGTTGTCTTCTAATTCCTTCTCTCTGAAAGATGAAGTTAATGCTTGATGAGAGCAGCATATTTTTAGAATAAAAAATCCAAGACTAATAAACATTATGTTTTTCATATCCATATTCTTTTTGTTTAAAACCCTCTAAATGGAATCATAGGTAATGGCTTAAGTGCTGCGGTTCTATTTACAACATTAGGTCTATATCCTTGAATGTGTTGATGGTTATAATGATTCTTCAAGTGGGTTGTTCCAGAAACGGAATAATTTGTTGAAGTGGATACTTCTTTTCCGCCAACTGTTTTTGTATTTGAAATGGTTAGCGTAGATGATCGAATGTCTTTCCATCCAAATTTTTTCATTCCCGCATTCATGCTAGCGGAAGCAGTTTGATCAATTTTATCAAAATTAGTTTTACTATCTTTGTAGTTAATGGCATCACGCGAACCGTTCTTTCCTGCGTATCTTGTATCCAAATTTTTACCATCTTTATGCGAAACACTTGGAGAGGGTGAAGAACCATCAGAATTACTAATACTGATGACATATATTTCTTCCCCGGAATCTGCCGATGCTCCAATAAGGCTTGCAACTGCGTCTCCTGAGGCATACATTCTATCGCTATTTCCTGGTTTTACGCTAATTTTTGCTCCGCTTCCATCACTATCATCGATATTACCGAGTTGAATTAAACCCTTATCATTCTTGTCGTAAGTTCCAACCTCATGTCTGGCACCGTCCTCATCGACATATGTATAAGTATTAGATTTATCATCAGTTTCGTATTTTACAATATTTCCATTTGAGTAAATTTCATAATTATCTACATACATACCATTGGGATCAATGAATGAAATAGGATTGTTCATCGTATAATTGTATGATGACCAAGAATAATAGTTTTCTGCCATCGGGTCGACAACATGCCACCTCCCAATTTGCGCATCATACATCCTCGCCCCATAATCATACCAATCCAGGCTTACGCCGGCCAGTTCGTCGTCCTGGAGTTCTTTGCCGTTGTACAGCAGTTTGTTGGGCGGGTTGTGTGCGCTGCCAAAGTTTTGCTGTTGCAGGGTCATCCCAAAAGGATAGTAGCTGGTTTGCTGCATCACTTCGGGCTGGCCGTGCGGGTGGGCGGCAAAGACAACGCGGGTATTGCCTAAATGGTCCTTTAGGTTGTACTCGTGTTTCCAGAAGGTTTCATCGTTGTATTGCATGGGCACGATTCTTCCAACAGGCGTAAAAATACAGCTTAATTCGTTATCCTGGTACAAAAACTGCCCGGAATAATCTGTGGTGCCGCCGGTGGTTGTTTTCCAGGAGGTAACGGTTTTGCGGAGTTTGGTGCCGTTGGCGGTGTAGGTGTATGTAATGTGGTCATCATTATCAAACTCAACAAGCCGGGGCAGGTTGAGGGGATTGTAGGATACATTGATCTTTTTGGAGGGGTCGTAGGTCATATTGCCGTTGGCATCGTAAAGGTATTGGCCTGTATTGGGCACATAGCCGGCTGTGTTGCCTGAGGCATCGGTAACGCTTTGCAGGCGATTGCTGTTGCTGTAATAGGTATAGTCCAGGTCGTCAATCAGGGTATTGTCCATGTTGCGTTGCAGATTGGTGATATTACCGTTTGCATCGTAATCAAAATCTGTACGAAAGTGGTTTTGGCTGTTGTTGAATATTTCAGACAAGAATTACATTCCGAAAACCGGAACGCATTAGTTTGACTGAATTTTAAGAGGCACACATTGAAAATGTGCGCTAGCGTGGCGTTTTTATCATAGTTATCGTGGGGATTTATTTAGTTAGTTATGGTGGACACCGATTGCAAAACGGCGCCAGCAGGGGGGTAGAACATTGAAAAGCTTACGCCTGAAGATAAAAGCCATGTGTATGCTATGCTTGATGCTTTCTTTGCTAAAAGCAAATTACAAAGCTTAATGATATAAAAAAACCGGTAAATACCGGTTTTTTTATATCATGTATGTCAATTTTATTTCAAGGAGAATCAATTATATTACCTTCTTTATCACAAAAGCTTTCTGATGGAAAATATTTCCAACAATTATCGTCTTTACATACAAAATATTGTTGTTTGTCCCCATCATTTAAAATAATCCATGCACCTGCATCAAGCCTATAATAACACTTTTTATCTCTATAAATTAATTCACCTTCAATTCCACAAGTCCAATCTCCATAACAGTCATTCCATTCTCGCCCTGACACTTCTTGTAATGCATATAAAAGCTTTAATATATCAGCTTTTTCTGGCTCTTTCCATTCAGTGCATTGTAGTTCTTTACTTTTAACAATTTTCATCGTTAAAACTGTATCTGTAAATACCTCTTTGTTATAGATCAGCTCTGATTTAGTTAAACTATCACCTTGCACTATACTTTGACTAGCATCCTTGTTTGCTGCAT
Source organism: Bacteroidales bacterium (assembly GCA_015709215.1). Classification (GTDB taxonomy): domain Bacteria; phylum Bacteroidota; class Bacteroidia; order Bacteroidales; family F082; genus UBA5536. The sequence continues at coordinate 24,966 of JACCQN010000002.1, read as the reverse complement.
TATTATTACACGCAAAAATGAAACCTATAACTATAAAACAGACAAAAAAGCAATACCAATTTTTAATATCCATTTTATTCATGGCTACCAATTTTCTTGGATTGTTTCTTTAATAGCATCTAGAACAACTTGTCCTTCTCCTGTTGTTTTTCTTTGCACATTTTCATGTGGCAACACATTGCTCATGTCTAAATCATATCGAAAAGTTAATTCAAGCACCAAGTGAGCTACAGCTGTAACTTGGTCTGGCGTAAGTGGGTCCCAGGTCTTTGTTGTAGCATTATAATTCCCTATCACTTCTATTCCAACAGTATTAGAGTTTAATATCTTTTTAAAATATTTCTTATACATCTGCTTACTAGAACCTGACCTCAAATGGATAGTATGGTTATTAAGGTTACCAGTCTGACAAACTGTTCCATCTTCACCAACAAGAAAATGAGTTCCTGCCACCTTAGTTCCTGCTTTCCACGAGCTGTATAGATTTGCTCCAACTGAACTAACTGTCCTATGCATTATAATTGCTGGCACATCACTATCCATTGCGCCTCTCTCAACAGACGATAATGGGTCATACTTAAAAGTAATATCAGATGGCAAATTACTTACTTTACCTGACACTTGGTCTGCAACTACCATTGCTCCAGTAACTACACCATATTCTGAATCATTCCAAGTAGATGTACCTGCCTTGCGATTATCAATAGAATATACCCCATCTGCACCTTTTCGAACCCTTCCTGTTAGATTGTTTTCTTTCCTATATTCTCTAGCTTCTTTTCTAGTTTCAAATAATCCATTAGGGTCAAAATATGAAATTGGATTATTGAATGCATAACGGTAAGGAGTCCAATCATAAGCCCATTCTGCAACAGGGTCAGGAACATGCCAACGCCCTATGGAAGGATCGTACATACGCATCCCATAATCATACCAATCCAAGCTCACGCCGGCCAGTTTGTCGTCCTGGAGTTCTTTGCCGTTATAGAGCAGTTTGTTGGGTGGGTTGTGTGCGCCGCCAAAGTTTTGCTGTTGCAGGGTCATCCCAAAGGGGTAGTAGCTGGTTTGCTGCATCACTTCGGGCTGGCCGTTGCTATGGGCTGCAAATACCACGCGTACGTTGCCTAGGTGATCAGTTAGGTTGTACTCGTGTTTCCAGAAAGTTTCATCGTTGTATTGCATGGGTACAATTCTTCCAACAGGCGTAAAAATACAGCTTAATTCGTTATCCTGGTACAAAAACTGCCCGGCATAATCTGTGGTGCCGCCGGTGGTTGTTTTCCAGGAGGTTACGGTTTTGCGGAGCTTGGTACCGGTGGCGGTGTAGGTGTATTCAATGAAATCGCTGTTGTCGAACTCCACCAGGCTGGGCAGGTTGAGGGGGTTGTAGGATACAGTGATCTTTTTGGAAGGGTCGTAGGTCATATTGGCTTTTGTGGGATAATAAGCGGAAAGGGATTGCATCCCTGATGGCCGGTAGCACCAGCTTGGTGGAATTATCAAGGGTACACATTACACTTAGGCAGGTTTACCTGGCAACAGACAGGCTCCCTTCAGTTTGCTCAGGGCATCGCAGTCCAGCCTATTGTGCGCCAGCATGAGAGGGATAAAAGAACATTTGTAGATAATTCGCGGCTTAGAGAAATGTTTTTGTTTTTTATCATAGTTATCTGAGGGTTAAAGTATAGTTCTAAGTTCATTAATTATTAAAACTAACCCAATAATTAATCCACCAATAACTGCAAGATACCCTTGAAACATATGTAAGTTTGTATCCTCTTCTTTAGGAATAGGATTCTTATACAAATAAATAAAAAGAAGAATAGCAATTACCAAAATAAGTAATCCTCCTATTAATTTGAATAGATTCATTTGTTTTTTCTCCTATCAACAACAGTATTAACTATTCTGTTCCCTATATTTAGTTTTAAGTCAGCCCCTGTCTTAAGTATGACAGTACTTTGCTTACCAAAATTCAAACTGTTTATTTTGGTGCCTAAAACTGCACCGCCAGCCATAAACCCAAAGTTCACAGCTGCTTGCCCATAATTACCATCTTGAACGTTAATTCCCAATTGTAAAAACCCGGCAGTTGTGGTCATTGCCTTTCCTGTTCCTATTAATCCACCTGCAATAACTTGACCTCCTGGAGCAAAAGCAGCACCATATCCAACAAATGTAACACCAGTTCCAACATTACCCAATATGTCAGTTGATAGCAAAGCACTTTCTTTAAGAATATCATTTTGTCCTCTGTGTATTGATTGAACTAATGGATTACTCATAGTTTTGGCATGATCTGACATTTTTCCACCATTGATTTCAACTTCTGCTAAACCAAGACTTGCATCATACTTTTTACCATCAGAGCCATATTTTACAAGCCCTTCATTATCTCCTTTTCCTTCAACACCATATCCTTCTTTCCCTAAATATTTATCTCCTGTAGGAAGGTCAGGGTCATCAGCACTGGTTACATTCTCATCCCATTCAACAGATTTACTTCCGTCATCAAGTGTTTTCTCAACCCAATCATCGAATGCCCCGTTCGGGTCAATTCTATTTATTGGATTTAAACTGCAAAAATTATAAGGAGAAAGCCATTCCCGTTCGTGTGCCATCGGGTCAATAACATGCCACCTCCCCAGCACCGCATCATAAAACCTTGCCCCATAATCATACCAATCCAAGCTTACGCCGGCCAGTTCGTCGTCTTGTAGTTCTTTGCCGTTGTAGAGCAGTTTGTTGGGCTGATTGAGTGCGCCGCCAAAGTTTTGCTGTTGCAGCGTCATACCAAAGGGATAGTAGCTGGTTTGCTGCATCACTTCGGGCTGGCCGTGCGGGTGACCGGCAAAAACGATGCGGGTGTTGCCTAAATGGTCTTTTAGGTTGTACTCGTGCTTCCAGAAGGTTTCATTGTTGTATTGCATGGGCACAATTCTTCCAACAGGCGTAAAAATACAGCTTAATTCGTTATCCTGGTACAAAAACTGCCCGGAATAATCTGTGGTGCCGCCGGCGGTGGTTTTCCAGGAGGTTACGGCTTTGCGGAGCTTAGTGCCGGTGGCGGAGTAGGTGTATTCAATAAAATCGTTGTTATCAAACTCCACCAGGCTGGGCAGGTTGAGGGGGTTGTAGGATATGGTGATCTTTTTGGAAGGATCGTAGGTCATGTTGGCGTTGGCATCGTAAAGGTATTGGCCGCTATTGGGTGCATAGCCTGCTGTGTTGCCGCTAGCATCGTTAACGCTTTTCAGGCGGTTGCCATTGCTGTAGTAGGAATACGACAGGTTGTCAATTAGCGTATTGTCCATATTGCGTTGCAAATTGGTTATATTACCGTTGGCATCGTATTCATAATCTGTAAGAAAGTGGTTTTGGTTGTTGTTGCTGACTATTTCAGACCAGAATTACATTCCGAAAACCGGAACGCATTAGTTTGACTGAATTTTAAGAGGCACACATTGCAAATGTGCGCTAGCGTGGGGCTGCACCCGGGGTTCTTGGATTGTGGGCTTGGCCGGTGCAGAACGTTTGTGCTTGCTGACTGGCTAAGATAGCTGCTGGCTTTTGGCTTTTGGCTTTTTGGTGGGAATGATCATTGGAGGGGGGGAGGGGACTTGAAAAAATTTATAATGAAGAGTGAAAAGTAAAGAATTGTCGGACAACTGAAGGTCTGAAAGCCTGAGGTTTGAATGTTTTGATGGTTGGTTTTTAGCTTTATTAATGCAAACTATTAGATAGCATTATTCAGATGAATGATGAAAATTATGAAAAAGATAAAGGAGTTTGAATACATTTTTTTGTTGGATTAGGCTCTACCGAATTAAATGGTTTAATTGAAAAATGTCCGTTTATTATTTAAAATTACCCGTTTATTTAATTTTTAAACCGATTATACATTCATTATCAAATTGAAAAAATTTGATTTTAACTTTGCTTTGATTAGTGATCCATTAACGTGATTTATCCTAAAGGGTTATCGAATTAGTTTTAAAAAACTGGGAGAAATAAACGATAAATCCATCAGTTAACACGGTAATGGATTAAAATAAAAAAGTGTAGACTATAAACCACTATAAAAAAGGGCGCATTCCGAGAAAGCCTTATGAGTAGGAGAAATTTAAAATGTATTATCATGGAAGAAAAAAAATTCACAGATCAAATTGTCAGTGCTTTATTGCATTTTCTTTACAATTTTTTTGTTTATTTTATTTTTATTGTTCCTTTTGATCTTTGGAAAAAAGCAACAATTAGACTAGCTAATCAAAAAGAAAAAGGTGGCCTAAATATTTCTAAAATCACAAGTCTTTGGCCCTTTTTATCATTTTTGAAAGCATTTATTCTGTTTTTTTTAATACTGATATTGACTGCATGCAGCAATAAAAAAGAAGCTAGTGAGGTTCAAAAGCGAGGTGACCTCTATTACGAGTTAGGTTCAGATGATTTATACAGCGGACTCATTTATTCAGCTTATAATGAAGATTTGAATCAATTTGAAAAAGAAATAAATGATGGTAAGTTACATGGGGATGTTAAATATTGGTATCCAGATGGACAGATTAAGAGTACCTTAGAATATGAAAATGGTAAATTGAACGGGAATTCCAAATCTTGGTATCCAAATGGACAACTAAAATATAGTTTAAATTATGAAATGGGTAAATTGAATGGTGATGCAAATTATTGGTACTCAAACGGACAGATAAAACATAAGTTTTCATATAAAAAAGGGGTATTAGATGGGGCAGATACTACTTGGTACAAAAATGGAAATGTAAACTTCTGGGGTAGTTATTCATCAGGTAAACAAAATGGAAACTGGGTGCTTTTTAATGAGGATTCTGACACAATCATAGAGATAAACTACAGGGATGGATTATTGAATGGAGTTAGAAAAGAATATTATCCAAATGGAAAACTGAGGATATCTTTTCTATACAAAGATGAAAAACTTAATGGTCCAGTGGATTATTTTAATAAGAATGGTGATTTAGTATTTAGAGGAAATTATATAAATAACAAAAAGAATGGTAAATGGATTGAATACTATGATAATGGCACAGTTAAACTTGAATCTAGTTTTATAGATGATCTAAAAGACACAACCTGGTCATATTATGGTGAATATGGCAACCAAATATTCAATCTCAATTTTAAAAATGATTATCCAAATGGAAAAGGATATATTCTTACTGATACGGATACTTTAAATCTATTTTTCGGTTTTGACAGTAGACTTGAATCTAATTCTTTAAACATTAGAGGAGTTGATTTTATGCGAGGGATAAACTTTGGTCTAAAATCTTTAAAGGAACAAGATGACAGGACAATAGTTGATTTTTTTGTTAATGTTGTAGGCGAAGGAATAATTTTGACAGATTTAGTTTTCTTTAGTGTCCCTCATGAGGGATGGGGTGAAGGAATTGATATATGTCCATTTGATAAGAATAAGAAAGAACTTTGGGGACGGAAAGAGGTATCTGCCAAAAGCGAAAGTTACGTTCTTGACTCAAAAAGAAATGAATTTAAAGATTATAAAGGGGATTACCCAGAGGAAAATAAATTTAAAGATGTTATAAGTAATACAGGGAACCCTGTTTTTACTTATTTCTTATCCCATGTGTATTATCCTGCCGGACCAAATAATGGTGATGTAGACATCCGTAATTATAAAGGGAAAGTGTTTGATCTTAAAGGAATGATTATTGAGACTGGTAGTAGAAGATGGACACAAGATGGTATGATTAGAATTGCTATTGATAGTATTTATTTTAAAAATGGAGATAAATCTTATTTCTATACCACCAAGGACCCCGCATTTGTTGTTAAGTGGGTTAAATCTAACTCTTCTAGAGGGTATAAAACATTTATTGATCACATAGATTTTTTATATAAAAATAACATAAATGATTTAATACTAATAGATCCCATGTCAATGATTTCCATCCCCGTAAGTGAAATTAGTGATTCTGAAGAAAATGTTATTAATGAAGAAAATAATAATGAATTATCCTCTGAAGAATATGATTTTGATCAATCAGAAGGAAACATTACGGGTTGTGATGAATTTCTTAAAGGATATGAGAAATTTATGAATGAATATATTTCTATTATGAAAAAGTATAACGCTAACACAAATGACGCCAGTATATTAACAGATTATACTAAAATGTTACAAGAGGCTTTAAAATGGAAAGAATTTGATGAAGAATGTGCGAATGATCCAAAATTTGTTGGAAAATATACAGAAATTCAAATGAAAATTGCTCAAGCAGCAAGTGGTATATAATTGAACTAAATTAAAGGCACTATATGCAAAAAAAGAAATGAGAATAAATATTTATGTGGAGATCAGAAACCACTCAAAAAACGAGGCGAAACCGAAAAGCCTAACGAGTAGGATACTATAAAACAATGGAAAAATGAAAACAATTTTTAGAATTTTGGGAGTATTGATTTTTACTTCAGTAATGATTACAAGTTGTGGAGGCAGTTCGAGTGTAGAAAGAGATGCAAAAAAGGTAGCAGAAGTTCTATGCGAAGAACAACAATTAATGAGTAAAGCCTCAACTAGTAATGAGTATAAGGCTGATGCCATGAATTTAGCAGCCAAAGCGGCTGCGTTACAAGAAGAAATGGAAAGCAAATACACTTCGGAGTCTGAGAAAAAAGAATTTGCGAAAGCTTTATTGAAAGAAATGGGTAATTGTGATTAATAATTGATTTTAATCATGAAAATAATTAGTTTGTACGAATAAACGAAAATATTTGATATTATGGAAAGTACTATTATTACAATGATGATTGTTGGTCTTATAGTAGGTTCAGCAATTGGAGGTGGCATACTGATGATTTTAGCAAAATATGTTGGAAAAGTTTCAAATGCCAAATACGGCAATTCATTTATGGTTTGTCTGCTAGCTAGTGCTATTAATTATTTTATATGGTATCTTATTGGTGTTGATGCATATAAAATGAGTTTTTTTAGCATATTCGCTTTGAATGTGGTTATTTTATCGATCCTTTATATAGTCATCGGGAAGATCGTGTGGAAATGTACCTGGCGTGAGTCTTTTATGGCAAATATTATCTGGATAGTATTATATGCAGCATTTATGGGATATGGATTGAGTCAACTATCATAAAATAGTATATTTATTATTAACAGAAACAGAATTAGAATAAGCGTATCAATAATATAGGACTTAGCTGAAAATCCTTTAAAGTGTAGGCGGTAATTTTAGACATATTAATATGAAAAGAATAAATTTAAGTTTAGTATTAGTATCTTTCAGGAGATATCAACTATACTTCAAATATGGACGACGAAGAAGCAAAGACTAAGACAGACGATTTAAGATCATTTGTTAATAGATCAAGGTTTAAAGCTTTACCGGGAACAAGAGAAGAAATTAATGCTATTGCTGAAATATTAGCAACTAAAGGAATTAAATCAAAAATGTTTACAAAAGATAAAGCAACCGAGCAGTCATTTAAAACAATAAATAATCAAAAACCGGAAATTTTGCATTTAGCAACGCATGGCTTTTATTATTCGCCTGAATTAAGTTTTTATATCACTGAACTCTATGGATTTAGAGAAAATTCGAATAAAATCACTAATCCGTTATTAAGGTCAGCATTATTATTCGCAGGTGCAAATAACATCGGAATAGATAAAGATGGTGAAAATGGTATTTTGTCATCTTATGAGATTTCAAAACTAGACTTAAGTGGTATTGACTTAGTTGTATTATCAGCTTGTGAAACTGGTCTCGGTGAAATTAGAGGTAGTGAAGGAGTGTTTGGATTACAAAGAGCCTTTATAATTGCTGGAGTTAAGAAACTAATAATTAGTCTATGGAAAGTTCCAGACAAAGAGACATCTGAATTGATGAGTGCATTTTATAGATATTTTATTGATGAAAAACATGATGCCCATGAAGCTCTTAAAAAAGCACAGCTTCAAATGAGATTAGTGTATCCCAACAATCCAAGTTTTTGGGGTGCTTTTATATTAGTAGAGTGACATTTTTATTTCACTTAAGAATAGCATTGACAATCACAACATACACGGTGGTTAATGCTCCAAGAAAATATACGTGCCAAAAAAGAAATGCAGAAGGTATAAATTCAAGAGTTTTTTTTATTTTTTTTGGAAATGAATTATTTTTTTGAATATCCATTATTAAATAAGGATTTGTTTCTTTTTTTTTAAAAGCCTTAGAATAATCAATCAGGAACATTGTAGATGTAATTAAAAAAGAAAAAATAAAAACCCATAAGATTATTGAAAAAATCACTACAAAGTAAACACCATTGTTACCCGATAATATTCCAAAACTAGAATTTTGATAGCAATGAATCAAAAAAAACATATAACCAATAAAAAATAACTGTAAAAGGAAAGCCTCAATTGATCGTTTGGTTTTAAAAATTTGACTTATTGAATGAATTAAGATTATTAGACTTTTAAAAAAGACGAAAAAAAATATTAATCTTTTTTTACTTAGATAATGCCTATACTGTAAAGGATCCTTATTTGCATATAATATATCATAGAACACACCGAAAGCACTGGTAAAAAATATTGCAGCTAGAAATTCAAAGACTACCATAATAATTTTAATTGAAATAGATAAAAATAGGCATCGATCACATGTAAAAGCTAAAGTTGCCAAAAAATTAAAAAAGCTACAGAAGCCCCAAGTAGTATCCAGGTGATGATGGAATGGCGAGTATGGCGTTTTTGTTGGTTTTCAAACATTTGTTTTATTTGAAGTTGATAGCTTTCAAGTGTTTTACTTTGATGTTGTTCGTTAGCTTTTAAGAGTTCCTTTAGATCTCTGTTTTGGTCTGTAATGTTGCGTTCGGTGTTGTCGATTCGGTTTTGAGCGGTTTGCAGGGCTGACATTAAGCCTGCAGTGGTAGCATCAATTTTATCAAGTCGTTTTGGTAGGTCTATTTGTTTGATTTCATCCAGATAGACTTTGATGGATTGTGTAATGGGCTCGACCTGAGAAATAATTTCGGAAAGTTGGGTTGTTTTGGATTCCAGAAAACGTGAGGTGTTTTGAAAAGATTGGTCAATTGTTTTTATTTTTTCTTCAAAATCAGTTATTATTAATTGACGGGATTCCTGATCTTTTATGCTCAAATCATTGATAAAATCCTGATGGCTTGTTTCAATATAATTGTAAGCCTTCGGCCAAATGCATCTTGCCGTTGCAAGATTATTGTTTTATAGCAGCGGGCAGTAGCTCTTCAAGTCTGTTTGCGGGATGATCAGCGATTTTTGTGAGGGTGTCTTTAAGCCAGTTGAAGGGTTCAATATTGTTGATTTTGCATGTGGCAAAGAAAGAATAGATCATGGCTGCCCGCTGAGCTGCATCATGTGAGCCGGCAAACAGATAGTTTTTGCGCCCTAATGCCACTGGACGGATGCTGTTTTCGGTCAGGTTATTGTCTATGTTTAAACGGCTATCCTCTATATAGCGGGTCAGCCTTGGCCAAAGCTTGATTGTGTATGCAATAGCTTTGCCTATCGCGCTTTGGGGCAATACTTTTGCAGCTTCTTCTTTAAGCCAGGTTTCCAGTTCGCCCAGCACCGGCTTTGATTTGCTTTTGCGTAAATCCCGGATTTGATCAGCCTGCAGATTTTGTTCTTTTGCCATCCGCTCTATGGCATAAAGTTCCCTGATCAGTCCCAGTGCCTGTTCACTGCGTGTCTTGTCGTTATCCAATGCTTTTTCAAAATATCGGCGTGCATGCGACCAGCAGGCCAGTTGCGTAATATGAGCCTTATTGCTTAAGTTGTTGTATGAGTTGTATCCATCGGTTTGCAGATAACCGGTAAAGTTTTTTAGTAAGCCATCCGGCCCTTCTCGTCCGCGGCTTTTTTGATAATTAAACAGTACTGTTTTTGACAAGGGGTTGTAATAAACCCAGTGATAGCCTTTGTGCGTGGCTCCGGGCTTGTCTTTGGTTTGCACCGAAATGGGTGTTTCATCAGCCATCAGGTAATCCGTTTTCAGTACTTTTTGTCTAAGCACCTCATAAAGTGGCTCCAACAGTTGCACAGCGGCAGTAAACCACCCGTTGATGGTTGATTCGGCCAGCTCAACATCTTGTCGTTTGAACATCTGCACCTGGCGATAGAAGGGCAAATGATCAACATATTTGCTGATAATCAAGTGCGCCAGTAATCCTTCTCCAGCATTGCTTTTGGGTAGTGCACGTGAAGGAAGTTCAGCGATGATGATGTCTGTTTTTTCGTCATTGCTTTCTCCCACGTAATAAGGACGGATAATCTGCCTTACATAAATGGTTCCTGGTTCGTATTCAAGAACCTCTGTGATCTTTTCATTGAGTTTACGTGCATCTTCGGGAAGGTTCTCCGGTTCAATCACCTCTGTCTTGCGGGGCAGGTGAGCAGGCAGTTCCAGGCGAACGGCCTTGCTTTTTGCCTTGGCTTTGTCGCGTGTGTAGCTGATTTGCTCTTTTTGGACTTGGGGTTCTTCTGATGCGGGCAGATCGAACAGTGTTGGCTGATTGACATCAGAAGGGATATGCCGCTCGCTTTTGGAGCCGAAGATCATCCTTTTGAGTTGGGCAAGCTCGTGTTGTAAGATCAAAACCGTTTGCTTTGCCTCGATAAATTCGAGGTATTCTGCTTTGGAAATGGTTACTGTTTCTGTGCTTGCCATGTGGCAAATTTACACAATCAAGCTTTTGATTATGTTGTATTTAAGCTAAAGTTTCCAACAGCATTTTGTGGAGAAAAACGCCTGTATTTTTTTGCTTTTTCCAAATAAATACCATTAATAATCATAACCAGCTGACTGTAGTCTAAAAGTTGCTTTTTACTGTTTTCTGTTGCTGGTTTTGGAAGATGAAAAGTGCCTTTTTCCAGTCTTTTATAAAACAGCACAAAGCCACCGGGTTCCCAGCGCAGCAGCTTGATGCGATTACGGGGTTTATTGACGAAGATAAACAGATCACCACTCATGGGATTTTGACCCAATTTATTGGTCACCAGTCCACAGAGCCCGTCAAAGCTTTTGCGTATATCGGTGGGTTCCTGATACAGGAAATACCTGGCAGAGGTGATTGAAAACATGGCCTTACAGGCTTAGTAGTCCTTTGATGGTGCCCATAGGTGTATTGGCCGGCAGCTGCAGCTCGGTGCCATTGGGATAGCGAATGGTAATGGCTGCTGCGCTCAGGGGTGCTCCAAGCTGCAGAAATGCGTCTGTATGTTGGCTTTGTTCTCGCTGTTTTTGTATCCAATAGCGAAAAGTAAAAAGTTTGATGCCATGTGCTTCTGCAAAGGCTTTCTGGCTTTGGCCGCTCTGCTGCCAATCGCTGACAAGCTGTAACATCTTCTCTCTGCGTTCTTCTATAGTCATAGGTCTTGTGATTTTGAACGCAAAATTGAGGGGCTAGGCTATAACTCACAAGATGCCCGTGGCCGGAGGGTTACAAAAAGTTTCCTGTGTAACTGATTGAGTGGCCTGATCATTCTTCTGTATCAAATCGAAACCCAAGCTGGGCAGGTTGAGGGGGTTGTAGGATACGGTGATCTTTTTGGAAGGGTCGTAGGTCATGTTGTTGTTATGATCCTATTAGCTAATACGGATTGGATCCAATATTCATAATGCTCATAAATTGTGCAAAAGCGAGTGAATAAAACTCCTCAGTATCCACGTAACCAAAATCCCGTTCCATTGTAATGGAAAGTCAATACAAAAAAGAAACTAAAGGGTAATTACTTTTTTTATCACATTACGCCCCTCATCCAGTTCGAAAACTATTGAATAGTGGCCTGCAGACATATCGCTCAAATCAATGACATAAGGCAAAGTCTCTACCTTCATGTATTTTACTTGCCTGTTTTCCTGGTTTAAAATACTAATACTTTGACAGTTGATAGTTTCAGTGGTATTTACTTCAAGTTGAAATATTCCAGACCGGGAAGGATTTGGAAACAAGTTTATTATTTCAGTCATACTATTTTCAATTAGCTCAGTTAATGCTATATTTTCTCTTTTTTCTATTCTAACAATGAGCATATCCTGACTTCCGGGTTTATTGTATATGCCCAACTCTTCATTAAACCCGCCAAAGTAGTTAAGCAATACATAATAATAGTTGTCATTTGAAATAACAGAATTAACCATTCTGGCAATTGATATATTATTCAAAATTGGATATCGTTTTTTATTATAATCAAGTATCAGTGCATTTCCTGGAGTGCAAAACAAATTTCCTTCTTCAAACTGACATAAAAAGCCTTTGCCCGTTATTCCTCTATTGAAATAGTTACTTTTTGAAGGTGCTTTTTCATCATCCCCGGTATTTTTCTCATCCTGAAGAAAATATTGGGCCGAGGAATTCATCAACTCATTGATTGGTACAGTTTTACTATTTGCATTATCAATAAGCAAAAGAATTCTATTGTTTTCGTATTTAAATTCAAAATCAGGCCTTGTAGCCAGGTCAAAAATGCCTGAAGAAACAGCGTTCCCTTTTTTATCAAACTTTTCAAGTTTAAGGTAATATGGCAATTTCTCATGCCCGTTGTTGCCCGCCGCCTGGGTTCTGAAATTAACCGTGCCAAACACAAGCTCATTGTCTTGCCAGGCAAGCATTGTATTGATTATCATAACTGTTGCAGTATCACATCTTTCAGACACCCATTCCAGCCCGCCCTGATGGTTTAGTGCCCCCAAAAAAGCCAGAGGTTTGTTTGGTATCGTTTTATCACCCACAAACGAACCATTGGAAGTACCCGAAAAATATATTGATTCTTTATCAACCAGCATATCTCTGCAAATATTGCAGCCATGATTTCCAAATGTGCTAACCCATAACAGATCTCCTGCATTGCTGTATTTCGCCACAAAAACATCACTGCCACCTTTTGTGCGGATTGTGGTATCACCAAATGCAGCTGCCCCTGTAAATACACCGCAAATTATCACATTCCCCTCATCATCCAGCCGAATTGAGTTGCTTGTTTCTGAAATCATATGCTTCTCGTAAAAGTTGCTTCCTGCCTGTCTTAACCATTCTATTTCACCGGATGAACTGATCTTTGCCAAAAAAATATCAGCATCACCTTTTGCCTGGATTTTCTCATCACCTGCGTATATTTCTCCCTGAAAGGATCCTGTGACATACATATTCCCTTCGTCATCCACTACCATGGAATTCGCCTTATCCACAAAATTGCTTCCAAAAGAGATTACTAAAATTTCAGATTCTCCCGAATCCGGAATATTAGTTGCTATCCCTGTCATGGTAACCAAAGCAAATATCCAGGTTAAATAATATTTGCCCGTTCTCTTTAAGTTTATTTGTATGCTATTCATAAGTCTGCTTTTATATTTTGTTGTCTAAACTCACATTTTTCTATACTATACCGGTAACAGAAACCTTAGATTCCGTCCTGCATTTTCATCATTAATATCAATCATCAGCCGATAGTCTTTCGTTGAATAAGAATTGTCAATCATTAACCCGGGGACAATTGGTGCTTCAACTGCAAGTGCATCAGTATTAAGATCATAAATTCCGATTTTGTTTTGCGGGTTGTAAAAATCGAAGCGGTACCAGGGAAAATCCGGGTATATCTTCGATAAATACTTATAAATATCTGATATGCTGATATACCTGTTTTGATCACTATTCACATCAGTAACATCCTGCTGGCTGTTGAGGCTTAGCAGTGCAAGAGGAACATGCATAGGTTCCAAGATCATATCCGTATCTTCTTCCGCAAAGCACTCCCCTGCAACAACTTCAATTACAGAGCCTTTCAAAGCGAGGAATCCATCTTTAAAGACAATTTCCTCACCTGTATATGATATGTTTGTGCCTACTTCATACTCTGCCGGCATACCTTGGCCTCCGATAGTAATATTTTGAGCAATAACAGGCTCATACTGCCCTGCTGGTTTTGTAAAATTCTCGAAGTGCAGGTCTATTGCGGCATCACATAAATTGTTCTTTTTATTCTGATTCAAGAAAATAACTGCTCCCTTAGCATTATAGCCCGGGGCGCTTTCTATTTCTGAGTGATATGATATATCCCAAGAATTACCAAAATAATCATTTTCTTCAGAATTTAGAGTACCACTTGGATATGTATGCCAAGAATTTAGCAAATAGTCATTCCATATATCTGAATGATTATATGAAAATCCATAACCCCATCCCCGATTATCAAATAAACTAGGAAATCCTATTCTAAAAGTATATGCAAATGGTGCAGGAATATCACGAAAGTCTTTATAAAGAGCAATACTCTTGACATTAAAAATCCAACTATCATCATTCGCTGCTAAGCAATAATCTTTGCTTAATCGATAGTTCCAGGTTCTTAAATTGGTTCTTGTAAATAATATACCAGTATGAAAGAAAGTTTCGTTTCTGTATGCAGTAGCAATTTTATTCTCAAAAACTGATACTACATTACCAAATTTAGCATTGTCTATGTTTTGCGGAACTGTAAGTCTCTGCTCCGATTGCCAAGGTTCTGAAAAGGATTCATTACGATAAAACACGTCAATATACCCATTATTGCTGTTCTGCTGAGGAGCCCCAACAGCCAGTATATCATTATAAATACTGACCGAAGTTCCGAAAAAGTCGCCCGGAGAGTCACCAACAAGCAATTTTTGCCTTCCCCATTGCTCAGCCCCTCCTTCATTGCGGTAGTATATGTAAACACTCCCCCTGGAATCGTTAAATTTATTATCGCCAACGATAGCATAATCGCCCCAGATGGACACTGATTTTTCGTATTCTGTATAGGTGCCTTGATCTTCAAGAACCTGCAATGGATAAATATCTCCTGACCATCCCCCTGCAGGCTTTTTGTAAATAGCAGCATTCCAAGAACCACTAACAATTGCATACTCTCCATGAAGGGCAACAGCAATCCCGAAATGCTTTTGACCATCAGGCGGGATCAGTTGAGCCACATACTCCCATACGCCTATATGGTTATTTTGATAAACAAATACGGAGCTGGCATCACTTGCTTCTTTACCAGGAGCACCAATTACAGCTGTTTTCCCGTCAATGGAGACGGAATACCCAAACATTTGGTCAGTATTTGCTCCAATTACCAACTGAGAGCCAGGACCTGAGACTCCCCATTGCTCAACTTGAATACCTGCGGGACTTCCTTGCACTACATTATTGTTTCCGTCAATGGCATGTACATAAAAATACCCATACCTTGTTTGAGTATTTTCACTTTCTGAAACATTAATAAAATTGACAATGCTGCCATTTACCAATTGAGTACCTGAGGGAATTGCTACAGAAATCCAATCAGAGAATTCCTCCGGGATAACAACCTGCCAGTCCATTGCCATTAAACCCGGGTTTGCTATCGTAAACTGATTTGATGAGTTTGGAACGCCCTCAGCATCGAAGGTATAATACGCATAGTTATCCGTATAAATCTCAAGAGCGGCCATGTTTGGCGATACCACTATTGCCTTTTCATCAAACGCATAAAAAGATATGGTATTGTTATATTTCGGGTCAAGCAATTCTCCATAATCATGTGTATTATTCCATGTTTCCAAACGTAAAACATAGGTGTCTTCTACATCATAAGTATACGTAAAGTATAAGGTATTAATATAATATTCATCATACTCAAACACTTCTTCTTTAGAATCAATTATATTATCCTGACTGTCAAACAGTGTCCAACGGACATTAGTAGGATACCAATTCTCTACGGGCCATCCAGGATTGCCTATTGGTTCAATCTGCGCATAGTAGGTATTTTGAGCACCCTGACAAATAGTGTAAGGGTTACAGCACACTGATGCCTGGAGAAATTTAGGTGCATTTTCAACTATAATTCGGGCTTCCGCATTACCTCCATACGGGAAACCTGAGGCTGTTATATACAATTGTATTTGGTATTCGCCTTCACTTTCGAACTGAAATTTACGTTCAGGAAACGAAGGGCCAGAATTGGTTTGTGTAATTACTTCATAATAACTGGGCTCGCCAACTTTTGTGATGGTATATGTTTCAGAAAACCAAGTATTTTCATTAAAACTTCCTGGATCATAAAGAACAGGACGTAAAGTAACATCCGTGTATGGATAAACCACATCATTACTTGTCTCATTCACCAGCGATACAAGTATGTCGTCAGGTTGCACACTGATTTCTTTTACATCAAACACTGTACGCTCAAGACCTGATTGTGGATCTATGCCAGTTATAAATGCCCTGACCTGAAATAAACCGTACTGCGAATAATAGTGATTAAAGGTAACTACATGATAATCATCATTCAATGTCTGACTAAAGCCGTCGCCGTATTCTGTGGTATAGCTGTACGGGGGATCCAGGTTTTCGGCTGAAACATCAAAATCCCAAAGGTAATCCGTTATTCTCCAGGCCACAATACCAGCCCAGGGCATTGTTGCCGGATCAAAATACAAATCGTTTTCTTCAAAATCGGCACCTGCCACATTAGATACAGTAAGCGTAACTTCATAGTTGGTGTTTGGATCAAACTGTATGTTTTCAGGGTTTTCTTCCTGAGATGTTGTTCCGTTTCCGAAATTCCAGTTAAAATTATTCACAACACCCTCGGATGTATTAAAAAAATCAACCTCAATAACTGGTTCTTCATCACGATTTTGTATGACCCTTGGCACATACATAAAACCGGCAGTTGGAGCTGTAAGATGTTCAACTACAATACTTTTGGTGATTTCGTAAGTTCCATTAATTGTAAGTGTAACATAAAATACACCTTCTGTAGTGTAGGTGTGAACAGGTGATTCACATTGTGCATTGGGCGGTTGATTGCAGGTATGGCCATCCCCAAAATCCCAACTGTAAGCAAATACTGTGTGGGGTGATTCGGGAAAAAACCGGAAAGTAAGATCATCCAGCCCGGATTGTTCAGCAGTAAAATCCACATCCGGATGACCTATGAACACTTCATGGTTTTCATCATAACCATTGCGCAATGCCGGACTAAATACATCTGGATCAGTACTTTGCCGGATTGGAATCTGCTCAGCATCCTTTTGCATGGCATTGCCATGTAAATCTTCGCCTCCAATAAATAATTCATTGAATGCATGATTATGCAACTCGCCGCCGGGCACATTAAACTGCCATTGCGTTCTTTCATCATTCAAAGCAGTGACCTTTGTTTGAGCAAAATCATTTATTACCAATTCAACTTCAGACATAGCCTCTGAAGTTGTTATTATGATTTGCAAATCTTCCTGCTCTATAACAATATCAGGGGCAGGCGAAAAAACAAAATTACCTGCCGGCGTAGGATCCCATTGACGAATATATGACGCCTCGCTTCCTTCCTGCTGTATTTCTACTTTTTGCACAAAGGGAGCGAAGTTGTCGATTTGAAAATTTGTGAGCGAATCATTCGCAGGATTAGTATTGCCTACTGAAGAATGTACATTATTTACAGAGGTAGCTACCCGAAGCACAGCCTCATAGTTGCCATCCGGATAGCGGGCTTCAAGGTTATGGCGGGCAAATTGCAAGGTTGTCCCAATATTATGATTTTTGTGAATCCGTGGGTAAAAATCAGAAAACCAAAAGAAATCGTATGGCCTTGCACCATTATCTCTATATGCAAAAGGTTCAACACCTGTGCTTTGAGCATTTCCTGTTTGGTACCTTCTGATATCGTGATTATTGGGTGAGATAGGGTATATTGGTGAGGGGTTATCCTGTGGCCTTCCACCTTGATTTATGTATGATCTTGTGTGTTCTCCGCGGTAATACTGATAAGATGAATTAGTTGAGCCCCAGTTTGCAACAGGCTCATCGTCTTTGTAAGTTGGTTTTACGAACAATTCGACCAGGTTTACATCATACATATCGTTGATATATATATTTCCATTTCCAGCACCGGGCATTTCAACCCTTGTTTTGAAATAGGAATTACTATTCGCATCATAGCTTATACCAACATTTTGTACCCTGCATTGGAAATTGGTTCGCGGGCCCGGGCCAATATTCATAACTGCCATAGGGTCGTAGCTGTTGGAGATTACATTATGTCCATAATTTCCAGTAATTGCAGTAGTAACATCACGGAATGCGTATAAATGAAGATGTTCGGCAGGATTATTACCGCCTAATCCAGAATTTCCCATTGGGCCAAGGGGGCTTCCCGCTTCAACTGTATTATAAACTGGGTATACCTGCCCATTGTATGTGACATGACCAGCTTCGGTGCCAATAGCGGTGTCGGTTTCGAGGTTTAGAATAATACTGTTACCGTCTTCTTCATCTAATAATATCAGGACGAATGAATCATGTATTACTGGCACACCAATTCTTGGATTTTCATTACTGAAAAAGTGCCCATATCCGAAATGCCTATGCCCGTTTGTTCCTTCAACAATTACATATTTATAACCGGTACCACTTATTTTTCTGATTATACCAGTGCATGGTGAATAAGCTATATCCCCAACCACCTGGCTGCTCTGCAAATCAATACCCCTATGCCAATAAGAACCCTGAAAATCCCGTGGCCCATAATCTGAGGTGATATGCCGCTTTTCAAAGTTCTGAATATTGGTTCCGCCCCTTAGCTTATACTGGAATACATAATTATTCTGTGCAATTGTAGTTAATGCAATCAGGCAAAGAATTAGCGTAATGATTTTACCTTTCATTTTATTACAGATTTAGTAAAACCATCTTCAAAGCGTAATAAATATGCATCCTGCATATTTTTATTCATGCTGCTCTCATAAAAAAAATACCCTTCTTCTGTTACCCCTGCCAACCTGTTAAGTTGATCTCTTGATATTTGAATCTCATACTTTAGGTTTAAATCAGGAAAGTAGGTAATTGCTGTTAGAGTGTAAAAATCATCGGTAGAATTCAGTGTTACTGTTATTGCATTTCCTCTTGCACCAATTCCATTAATTTCTCCGAGCACCTCATGGACAATGATTGAATCAGAATCAATGTCCACAATTCTAAATCCAGTTTTTTTCCAATCATCACCATAAATCATATCCTGATTTTGATCAAAGGTGTATGCAAGGTATTTTCCGTTATCTGTAATACTTTCTTGCATTATATTTACATCAGAAGATTCATATGTTTTGATAAGTTCACCTCTTGAATTGTAAATATGTAATACTGTCGCACGCCCATATAGTTTACTGTTATAATCATTTTTTTGGTTAGTATAATTCGGCCAAATAAGCATATAATGAATTATAATGATATATTGGCTGTTTTTTGAAAGAACCATAGTGGAATATGTTTCCCCACCTGAAGGGACCATATTAGTTATTTCTTCAAATGTTACCAAACCAGGTATTATGTCACCAATAGAATTAGTCCCTTGAAAGTCAAATCTCCTGCCTTTCTTGCTCATATTATGGTTAATCTGCTGTAAAGGCAAATTCCAATAAGGGCTGTATTCCACCAGGCTAAACGACTGGATAACCTCATTCTTCACTGTGTCAACAAAAGAAACAATGCATGAATCGGGGTCGTAGGGATGGAAATTGAATTTTATGGTATATTGGCCATGTGCCTGTAAGAAGAAAAAAAGCATGGCCACCAGGCTTAAAAATCTTTGAAACTTTTTCATAATTATCTCCCTGTTTAGTTTATACTCCCTGCATTTTTTATTTGGTGCAGTTCCTCCTGCAAAGTATTGATTTTACGGTCTTGCTCAAGCAGGTAAAGGGTAAGTTCTTCAATTTTTTTCAGCAGCAGGCCGTTCATCTCGCCCAGGTCAACGCCTTGTTCAAGCACTTCGGTTTCTTTTGGAAGTTCTGGTAAATGACTGTTGTGAGTGATAAAAGCTTGAAGCTCGGCAAGCGGCATCAACTCGTAGCCGGGTTTTAGTACTTTATCCCACCAGAAACTGGTGTTAACACGCATTTGATTAGCTGTAATTTCACCATTTACAAATATATTGCTTGACGTTTCAGGATTTCCCACATAAATATTATTGTCTGCCCTTATCGACATCACTTTCATATTTTCATTATGAAATTCAATCTGACCCTCTGAACCCACACTGTATATCTTAATCGAACCTGCGTTGTTGTAGTTGCTGTTCATCAAAATATAAGGGTCACTTTCATCATTCCCTGCATAAATCTTAAAGGCATTCCAGCTAGATCTGTTACCCTTAATATTGCCTTGATTATCCAAACGGATATTCCCGCTAACATGAAGTGATTCTGCTGGCTGATCGGTGCCTATCCCCACCCTGTCATAACCTGTAACAAAAACATTATTTCCTTGTCGTTTCCAAGGACCGATGTTGAGTATGGTTTCAGGATTCGTCCAGACGGCATGCCCCTGGTCATCTGAAGTAAGCAGATAGCCCGGATAAAATCCCTGGGTTAACTGCAGACTTTCACTTCTGATTTTACCCGCCACATCCAACGGGGCTTCAGGAGCAAATGTGCCTATACCAACCTTTCCCTCAACAAGCAAATTATTCTGATCATTTGGAACAGGAACATGATATCCTACTAAAATTGTGCCTAATACACCTAATGATGTTGTTGGCTGGTCAATCCCTATCCCCACATTACCTTTCAAATAATAAAGATCCTCCCCATTTATCTCCCAAGGACTTGGCTGGTATGGCCCTTCATCTGTAAATAACTGCCCCGTAAACAAAATATCGCCATTTACTTCAAGCTTCGCTTTGGGACTGCTTACTCCTATCCCCACATTCCCATTCTCAAACACAAAATCTTTGTTGGCGTCAGGTGTGCTAAAAACCATGTTTTCGGTGTTTCCGGCGCGTATGCGGTGCGTGCCCAATCCTATTTCGGCATAGCGTTTGGTGCCGGTGGTGCGGTGTTCCAGCTTTAAGGTGGCCGCCTCATCTTCATCTGATAACATATGCAGCTTGGCCTGTGGCGCTGTCATATTGCCAATGCCAATACTGCCGGTAGTGCCGGCGCCGTCTGAAGGGCCTACAAAGAAGGTGGGAACGTTGCTGTAAAAACCTAACATGAATGAATGAGAAAAATTATTTCTAAGCATGTTTGATCCAGTACCAGTACCGGTACCAATTGTTATTGCACTACTAGAAGTAGCTTCTACAAACTTTCCAATCGCAATAGTATTACCAACTTTTGCTTCAGCATGATAGCCTAGAGCAATAGCAGCATGGTCCAGTGCTTTTGATTCTCGACCAAGAGCAATTGAAAAAGGCCCGCTTGCTTGATTTAATTTCCCATAAGAAAAAGCACTCTGACCACTTGCTTGATTCTCTTCTCCCCCGGCAAAGGCATTCGTACCCACCGCGCCAATATTGCTGCCCATTTTCATATTGCCTTGCACATGTAGGCTGGCAGCAGGGTTATCTGTCCCTATACCAACCCAGCCACGGTTGTAATAAATTGCATTGTTCAGATCAACCGGCTGCCAATAGTTATTTCCTCCACTTACGCCTCCGAAAGGGATAGCCCATTCACCCAGGCCATTTAAAAACTGATCGGCAGTACCACGTTTGGCCGGTAAAGCATATTCACTGCCAATCATCAGTTCATTTACCCCGGCAGCCCCTGCAACATGCAGCAAAAGTTTTTCACTCGGGCTTGCTGTACCTATTCCCACTCTTCCCTCATTAAAATAAATCCCGCTCTTATCCGGGAGTAGCAGCCAATAGTCTCCTTTTGCTCCTTCATCCTGGTGTAGCAATGCCTCCTGCTGATTGGCCTGCATCGGGCTGGTAGTTTGCGATTTTGCTTCGGGCAGCATACAAAAGCTTGCCAATAGCAGTACTATTGCTCCCGTGTAAATTGTTTTTATTCTCATCATCATTAGTTTTTGTTTGTGCGTTTTATTGTTTGATAAATGTGCCGCTGCCGGCTTCCCCGACAGTGGTTTGCAATTGATACACATAAGTGCCGGCCGGCAATACGCCTATGCTGCACTGCACACTGCCGGCAGTGGCGGTGAGTGCCTTGTCAAAAAACTTTTGTCCGGCAGTGTTGTAGATTTGCAGCCTGAAATTGCTGCCTGTGGGCAGGCCGTCCAGGCTAATATGCAGCTCATCATCGGCCGGATTGGGCCAGGCCTTGCTGTTCAATGCCATCGCGGGCTGATCCGTCAATCGGGTGATGATCTCAAAGTCTTCGCGCATGACTTTCCAGATGTATATATCCCTGTCAGGTGCTGAGCTATTTACATAGCGTGCGCCAAAAAGCATACAACCGTCATCATCAGTGGCTTCCATACTAAATATTTCATAACTGGTATCACCACCCAGGTCTTTCCTACCCAACAAATTCATATCCTTATCGATAACATAAACTACACTTTTCATGGGTATCGCTTCCCATATCGTATTATAGGATTGATTAACGCCAATGTATATGGTGCTGTCATTGCGGTATGACATGCTTTTGTCCAAGGCAATGTATTCAGTCGTATCAGGCCTGTCAAGTATCAGCTCCTGTAGCAATTCGCCTGAAGTGTTTAGTCTTGACACTGTCGCATAGTACTCTCTTTTCCGGCTATCAGTAATACCGTTTCGAGTCATTAAGAACTCGGTTTCGTTAAGCCATACATCGCTATATTGTTTTCCGCTAGGATTCCCATCCTGCGATATGTCAAAGCTCTCAATAATATTAAACTCATGATCAAGAATCAAGATTTCCTGGTATCCATTTTGGTTATATCCTCTTCCTATCACCATCAGGGTATCTGTATTCGGCACTATACATAGTGAACCAATTGTAACATTAGGCCAGGATTCATATCCCCTTGTTAACAAGGTGTCGCCCTGTTGGTTAAATCGCATGAAGTAATAGTCCCTATTATAATCATTGCCTCCTCGCGGAGTCAATCGTTCGTTTGCATAAACTATGTTTCGGTCAGCATCTAACAGTGTGTTATTTTCCAAGCCATAAAGTACATAAAAATCATTGTTCAATCGGTATGTCTTTTCCATAACCGTTTCAAGCTCAGGGTTTAAAATCAACACCAGCATCCTGTCTTTGATTTGCAAAGTATCTCCAACGGCATATCGGCCGAATATCATATAATTGCCGTTATCCAACAAGGTAATGCTACCGAACTGACACGAAGTATCCTGCTTCACAACACGCCGGTAGATATAATCCCCGTCAGGAAAAACCTTAAAAACGATGCCATCGTAATTAGTTTCCAAAAAATCACCTATAGAACCAATAATGACAACAGAACCGGAATTATCAAGAATGCCGTCATATAATAATTCGTCATCCAAAGTTTGATAGCCGATCTCAAAGGAATTTTGAGCGAATAAATGAATAGCGTAGCTGTTCAGGCACAATGCAAAAACAAAAATCAATTTGATCATTTTAATGCTTAACTTATAGCTCATCATTAAGGTCAATAGGAAGTGGAAGCTCAGAAACAGGCACTAAAATTCTTTCTGCATATTCCAGTTCATTTTTATGTCTAATAGTTGGAATCGTATTAATAGTGGTGCTTTCACCAATAAGATCACATTCTAAAAACGCCCAGTCTTCAAGGTCACTAAATTCATTGTAAAACTGTGGCACCAACTGGTAAATGACCTGTTCTTCATTATAATAATGAAGATTCATTTTTATCGAATCCAGGCATTTATCATCCTCTGTGTAGTTTGGTACATAAAAGATCAGGTTTTCATCATTTTCATCCTTAAACTCATCGCCTTCCAAATTAATGGTGAAAGGGTTAAGTACAAGCCACCTGAAACCATTGGGTGGTTCGGGCCAGGCTATCATTCTTTCCCTTAACTTTATTTGAATTTCTTCAGCGGCATCTGAGTTACCGATATATCCACACTTTCCATAATCATCTCCATACAGCCAATCATCTCCATCATAAAAAGGCCCGAAATTCACCGGCGGATCATCCTGTGTGCCCAAACGCGCACCGGTAACGGCTTCCAGTTTTATTTCGAGCTGTCCATTGATGGTTTCCCCACTCTTGAGCTGCATAAACAAAAAGCCTTTTTCGTCGAAATTAGCAGCCAGGTAAAAATCGGTTACCAGTGCCAGCACTTCTTCGTACACAGCCACCACATCTTCCAGCAGGGCATTGCCCGAGGCATCAACGGGCAGGTAAACAAGGGCAGTGTCAGTAACAGTCTTGCTATAGCTTAGATCAGGAAAACCATAAGTAACATTAAAAAGCGTTTCAATGTTCCAGCGGGCTTCTTCCTTGCTTATCACTTCGCCACTTTTGAGGTGGGGGTTTTCGCGCACAGCAGTCATTTTTTGTTTAAAGCTGTTAATGTCAGCTACTAATTTAGCTGCTTTGGGCGTGTAAACGCTTTCATCTGCCTGTTGGGCAGAATCAACAGTTTGTGGTTCTTTTTGGCATCCCTGCATCAGCAGGCCTGCCAGTAACATAATTGCAAAAAATTGAGAAAAACGTGTTTTCACAAATTCTAAAGGTATTTGGTTTATAGAAACATTAAACAGACATCTGGGTCCTTGTCTCAGTGTCTTAGTGTCATTTTCATAGTGTGTATTTAATCTCATAAATGTAACTTACAAATAACGAATCTAAAAATCGTCCTGCCAACTAATCTCTATTTGTAAAGGTTTAGGTTACAAATTGTCCTTCCCCTCTTCACCCATTATATGTCAACAAGAACTCAAATCTAATCACTTTTTTTGAAAATATTTTCAAAAAAGTTTTTAGCCCTTTGATTAACTGCATTTTAAAAAGTAATCTTTTTTTGTTTTATCTTACATTATGTAAACTTGGTATATAATTGGATCATTTTATAGGAGTTTTCCTCAGGCTTACACTTTCCTGACTGGTTCCAGGCTGACGCCGATTTGCAATAAATTTAGTAACGATTTTGCACAACTAATTCAAGTCCTTTTCAAAGTCGTTTTTGTCCACATCGTTGATGCCTGAGTCCACATCGTTGATGCCCGTGTCCACATCGTT